>NC_009379.1:1439660-2159490 GCF_000016345.1 Polynucleobacter asymbioticus QLW-P1DMWA-1
GAAAAGGAACAATTACTTTGACTGACTTAGCCGGAAAGACATCAGCCGCTATAGCGGTCAAGGGGTTAAGGGGCAGCAAAACAAGAAGCGGAAAAATCCAAAATAGATAGCGCTTCATTTGCTATTCCGCAATAGTAGTGCGTAATGTTGAAATTCCGTCAATAGCGCATTCCACCACATCGCCGGGCTTTAAATATAACGCTTCTGCATTTTCTTTACCGACCGCCACGCCACCAGGTGCACCAGTAGAAAACATATCACCCGCTTCAATGGGAATAAAACGAGAGAAGTGCTCTAGGATGTCAGATATTTTCCAAATTTGATCCTGCGTATTTACGCGCATGCGTTCTTCACCGTTTACAGAACAAGTCATCCATAAGTCATATGGATTCGGGATCTCATCGATAGTGATAATTTCTGGCCCTAAGGGTCCGAAACCGGGAATATTTTTACCCGTCCAAAAACGAGAACCTGATGCCACTTCGCGTAACTGAAGGTCACGACACGTTAAGTCATTGAGGATCGTGACACCTCCTATGTAATCCATTGCTTCAGATTTTTTAGCCCCCAAAGCTCTTTTACCCATTACAAATACCAACTCAGGCTCGTAATCTAGTTTCGTAATTCCCTTGGGGCGAACTACTGTGGCATTGTGGCCTGACAAGCAAGAATTGAGCTTAATAAAAGAGGTTGGCTCTTGCGGTATTTCTTTAATCAAATTCGTGCGCTTTAACTCTTCTAAATGCGTGCGATAGTTTTTGCCAACGCATAAAAACTTATCAGCATCCATGATTGGAGGTAAATAAGTAATAGTATTTGCATCGAGCAATAAATCAGAATGATCACCATTCGATGCAACCCAAGATTTTGCTTGATTCATCACCTCGTCACCAGAGCGTAAAAACGTTTTCATATCCGATGGAAACTGCTTCATTCCCAGTTTTTTAGCAACATCCACAAAAGGGAGGATGCGATCGCCAGCATCCAGAGGTAAGCGAGCGCCAATTTCAGCAATGCTGGATCCTAAACGAGTAAATGTAATGAGTCTCATAATTTATTTTCTATATTTTTGTAAAAGTCGATGTTCTTATTTCGTCGAGGAGATACCTTACTACAACTAAGGCTCTAAGAAGAAATAATAATTCCCGCCACAATCAAACCAAATGCAAGGCCATGAAATAAGGCCGGTGGTTCTCCCAACAAGGCTGCTGAGAAAAGCGCCGTAAAGAGTGGGATAAAGTTGGCAAAAAAAGCGGCCACCGTAGGGCCAGCCTTGCTTACACCAAGGCCCCAGCAACGATAAGCAATCAAAGAGGGTCCTATTGCGACAAACAAAATTAAAGTTGCAGTCCATACGTTGAGATTCAGTAATGCATGACCTGAAGCAATCTCGAAACCATCAAAAAAACTAGTCCACAAAAAGCCAATAAAAACTTGAGCCATCAAGAACTCAGCCCACGGCCATTGGCGCTCTGTACTAGTTCCTGGACGACTGATCATCCAGCTATACACCGCCCATAAAATGGTCGCCAACATAATCAATAGGTCGCCAATAACCACCTGCATTGATAGAAGGCTGGTAAGGTCGCCTCTAGTGAGCACTACGCCGACACCCACGATGGAAATGGAGGCTCCAACTAATTGCAGAAATTTGGGCTTTACTTGATAAAAAGCAGCGCCAATGATGAGCATCCAAATTGGCATGCTTGCCCCTATGAGCGTCACATTAATAGCAGTAGAAGTTTGCAAAGCCAAATACAACAGAACGTTATAACTACCAACCCCAAACAATCCAAGCAATATAAAGCGCTTTTTGTTCTGCCATAAGGCGCTGCCCGGTTTAAAAACACGCCAGCCTAAGGGCAATAACAATAAGGCAGCCAAACCCCAACGAACAGTACTCAGAGTAATAGGCGAGATGCTTCCCACCAGCAAACGGCCAGCAATTGCATTTCCTGCCCACAAAGATGTAGAAATGAGCAGATAGGCAACGGTTGCAAGACTTAGCTTAGTCATTCGGACGCTGTATGAAAGGGGCTGTTAAAAGCTTCTATATTAGGGTTAACGTAGCATTGTAGAAACAATTGCCTGGTATTGCTAAGATAGAGCTTAATTAGGCAAGTGCTGGACTTAAAATGCATCAAAAGAAGGATAAATAGTGCCAATCATTACCAATATTGAAGACTTGCGGGTTCTCCACAAAAAACGTACCCCAAAGATGTTTTATGACTACGCTGATTCAGGCTCATGGACAGAATCAACCTATCGTGCCAATGAATCGGATTTTCAGAAAATTAAGCTACGTCAACGTGTAGCTGTCAACATGACCAATCGCACCACCAAAACCACCATGGTGGGACAAGAAGTTGCGATGCCTGTTGCACTTGCTCCAACCGGACTTACTGGAATGCAACACGCTGATGGAGAAATCCTTGCCGCGAAAGCTGCTGAAAAATTTGGAGTGCCCTTCTGTTTATCCACAATGAGTATTTGCTCAATCGAGGATGTTGCAGAACAAACAACTAAGCCATTTTGGTTTCAGCTTTATGTCATGAAAGACCGTGGCTTTATTGAACGCCTCATTGAGCGCGCTAAAGCTGCGAAATGCTCGGCCTTAGTCTTAACTTTAGATCTGCAAATTTTGGGGCAACGTCATAAAGATTTAAAAAATGGTTTATCTGCTCCGCCTAAGCTCACTATTGCCAATATGATCAATATGGCAACTAAGCCCCGCTGGTGCTTAGGTATGGCCATGACACCTCGCAGAACTTTCCGCAATATTGTGGGTCACGCTACAGGTGTGGGCAATATGTCATCACTCTCCTCCTGGACGGCTGAGCAATTTGATCCAGGCCTCAATTGGGGCGATGTTGAATGGATTAAAAAATTGTGGGGTGGCAAACTCATCATCAAGGGAATTTTGGATGAAGATGATGCACGTCTTGCTGCCAATTCAGGTGCTGACGCTTTAATCGTTTCAAACCATGGAGGCCGGCAATTAGATGGGGCCGTTTCCAGTATCCAAGCCCTTCCTGGCATCGTGAATGCCGTTGGCAATGACATTGAAGTATGGATGGATGGTGGCATTCGTTCTGGCCAAGATGTTTTAAAAGCTTGGGCATTAGGCGCTCGCGGAACAATGATTGGGCGCCCTTTTCTGTATGGCTTGGGTGCTATGGGTGAGGCTGGCGTCACTAAGTGCCTCGAACTAATCCATAACGAACTCGATATCACCATGGCCTTTACGGGCCACCGCGATATCCAAAATGTGACTAAAGACATCTTGTATCCAGGGACTTTTTAAATTACACATTTCACCAACTACCCTAGCGCCGTTTTTGGCGTCAGTTTCCTAGTTCTGGTCTTATCGATTTGGCTCGGTCATTGGGCTCTCAATCGATATCATCCAAAAGATGCTGAAACGTCCACTGATTTGGGAATCATCCAAACCGCTACGCTGACTCTACTTGGCTTAATCATTGGATTCACCTTCTCGATGGCCATTGAGCGCTATGACGATAGAAAGGTGTTGGAAGAAGCTGAGGCTAACGCTATTGGCACGGAATACCTCAGGGCCGATTTGCTCCCAAGTAAAACTGCCAAGCAAACCAAAGACCTGCTAGAACAATATCTCGAGCAACGCATTCTGTTTTACAGCAAACAAGACCCGGAAAAAGTTCAAGAGATACGTCAAAATACAAATGACTTACAACAGGCGTTATGGGATGGAATTCTTCCAGAGGCTCAAAAGCAACAGACCCCAATCATCGCTCTAGTTGTATCAGGCATGAATGATGTCATTAACTCTCAGGGATACACGCAGGCATCCTGGTGGAATCGTATCCCACAGCCCGCATGGACACTGATGATGGCCATTGCTATCTGCGCCAATTTGTTAGTTGGTTATGGGGCCAGAAATTTTAAGAAGAATATTGGGCTCTTTCTCATGTTTCCCTTTGTTATCTCCGTATCTTTCTTCTTAATAGCGGATATTGATAGTCCAAGAGGCGGCATTATTCGCATAAAACCCCGTAATCTATTGGTTCTGCAAGAATCATTAAGCCAGAAGACTCCTTCTTTAGCGCCATCTGCTAAAGCCAATTAAGCGCTTTTTTATAGGCGGTAAAAATGAAACGTGTAGTAGATGTTTTCAAAAACCGGGGTAAAGAGTTAGTTTGGACTTATGTTGTTCACCTTAGAAATGATGAGGAATTTCATCCGGGTCAACTGGATTTCGAAATCGAAGCCCTCCGACTTTCTGAGCTGGATAAAAGAGGTTCGGCAAATGAATTGAGCGCTAAAGTCAGGTTGATTAATTAGCCCTGATAGCAATACTGATAATCAAATCTTTATGATGTGATTATCAAGTTCAAATAATTACTGTATGTCGCGCAAGTACTATCACCCTGCATCTATTTTTTTTCACTGGCTCATTTTTACGCTTGTAATACTAGCTCTGGGTGTAATTGAGCTTAAAGGGCAGTTTCCTAGGGGTAGCGAGCCACGAGAGCTTTGCAAAACTGTTCACAGCTTCTTAGGTCAACTGATCTTTATCGCAATGGCTATCCGATTATGTGTACGCCTTAAATACGGTGCGCCCAAACCCTTGAACCTCAATAAGCCCTTGCTAGTCTTGGCTAAAGGTCTTCATTGGACCTTCTATTTGCTACTACTTACTTTGCCGATTATGGGATTTATTTTCCTGCAGGCTGGTGGTAAAGAAGTCCACTTCTTAAGCTGGGCTTGGCCAGAGCTGATTTCACCAAACCCAGACATCAAAAAAATATTTAAAGAGTCTCATGAGTGGCTAGGTAATGCACTCTACTTCTTGATTGGCTTGCATGCGCTTGCTGGCTTATGGCACCACTATCTATTAAAAGATGACACCTTGCGTCGTATGTTGAATAAAATAAAACCTTCACATTAAAAAGGCATTTCAAAGATGAAGCCCCTCTCCAAAAAAGCAAAGCTAGTAATCAGCTGGACAGCACTCATGACGGTGGTAGGTACTGCGATATTGCACCAGTGGCAATTTTTTGCATTAGGCTGCGCTTCTATTGCTCTACTATTGATAGCCAATCACTTTGGCATATTCAATGACCCCAACAGCAAAAAATAAGGCCCCACATCCAAAGAGGTGAGGCCTGATAGTAGTTATCCCTAAACAGTGAATGGCTTATAGGCTTGGGTAATCTGTATAGCCCACCTCAGCACCACCATAAAAAGTAGCTCGGTTATAAGGATTTAATGGGGCGTTTTTCTCAAAGCGCTCGAGTAGGTCTGGGTTAGAGATGTACAAGCGTCCGTAAGCTACTGCATCGGCCATTCCCTCTTCCAGCACTTTCTCGCCCATGGCCTGGTCGTAACCACCTGCAGTAATAAATTTACCTTGATAGGCTTTGCGAAATAACTCTGAAGTAATGGGTGCACCTTCGTTCACTTGCTCGCCACCGCCAGCACTGGTTGCCCTAGGCTCAATCATATGTACATATGCCAAACCATAAGCGTTTAACTTGTTAATTGCTGCAGTAAATAAGGCAACTGGATCACTATCAGACATATCGTTGAAGGTACCATAAGGCGATAAACGCACCCCTACTCGATCGCTTGTAAATACCTTACTGACAGCCTCAATGACTTCGCCTAGTAAACGTAAGCGATTTTCGATGGATCCACCATATTGATCATTGCGCTGATTGGTTTTATCTTGCAAAAATTGATCCAGCAAATATCCATTAGCAGAGTGAATTTCAATACCATCAAAGCCAGCTGCTTTAGCATTGCGAGCAGCAAGCTCAAACTCTTTTAAAAGACGAACAATATCATCCAAACTCATCGCTTTAGGAACTTCATAGTCATGGAGCTTCCAATCGGCGCCATATGTCTGGCCGGCTGCAGCTATCGCTGATGGCGCTTCAGGTACCCCATCTTCTGGGTGCAATGATGAATGAGAAATACGACCTACATGCCACAGCTGCGCAACAATCGTTCCACCCTTAGCGTGGACTGCCTCTACGATTTCCTTCCAGGCAGCAGTTTGTTCTGGAGAATAAATTCCAGGCGTCGCTGGATAGCCCATGCCGAGCGGAGAAATTTGAGTTGCCTCGGTAATAATGAGTCCAGCACTAGCTCGTTGCCCATAGTACGTTTTGGCTAATGGGTTTGGCACATCACCAGCAACAGCGCGCATTCGAGTAAGAGGCGCCATTACGAGGCGGTTCTTTAGTTGAAGCGATCCCAGGTTAACTGGAGTGAACATGATTTCTTTACCGGACATAGAATATTTTTCTTTAAAAAAGTGAACTTACTAACATACTGTAACCATTTTTACATCATCTTGCATAAGCTACCAGCCGCTATACCTCTTGGCGTGCAGGCGCATTCTTTAGATGGGCGCTAAACCTTTCTCGAATACATTTTGAGAGCGCAATAAATTCTTGGGCGTGTGCAGTTGAAGCACGGGCAACTAGTGCAATAACCCTTTTTGGTGCTGGTGATGCTAAGGCTTTAGCAACTAACTCAGTGCTATTTAAGAGACTACTTTTCACAGCCATCTCAGGTAGCAATGCTATGCCTAAGCCTGACTCCACCATTTGCAATAAGGTCAGCAAGCTGGTTGCTTCCATGCCTTCAGCCTTGCGTATATCGGCTTTCTTGCACGCTTGTAAACTATGCTCTCTTAAGCAGTGTCCTTCTTCTAGGAGCAATAGTCTCTCAGCCATCTTGGCCGGCAAGGTTACTTCCTTTCCTTTTAATGCTGGATCACCAGCCCTAGCAACCAACCAGAAGTCATCATCGAATAACTCCTCCACAAGTAAGCCGCTGGTGTCATAAGGCAATGCAATCAACGCAAAATCCAATTTATGCTCAGCCATTCTTGATAACAAATTAGCCGTTAAATCTTCTCTCAAAGTAATTTTGAGATCAGGAAACCGTTTACGCACTTCCGGTAAAACAATCGGTAACAAAAAAGGTGCAATTGTCGGAATGACGCCCAATCGAATAGTTGCAGTCATCGGCTTTCCGGAGGCGCCGGCATATTCGACTAAATCCTGGGAGGCAGCCAAAATAGTTTTCGCACGCTCGAGCACCTCTTGCCCCGCTGGAGTGATCGACACATTTTGCCGATCCCGTTCAACTAAATGAATACCAAGCCCATCTTCTAATTCTTTTAAGCCGGCACTTAAAGTTGATTGCCCTACAAAACACGACTCTGCAGCACGAGTGAAATTGAGCTCTTTAGCTAAAGCCACTAAATACGTTAATTGCTTCAATGACGGTAGATACGCCATCACCACTCCTTATCGAATAATTAGATTAATAATATCATAACTATCTATTGGACTGATTAATAAATCAAGTACAGAATCAGATACATGGTTGAGCTAATAAATAGTTTTGCAAACTCAGCAAACTTTTTAATGTTGATGAAAGGAAATAAATCATGGCACGCCCAGAAATTAAAACTATCCAAAATCTAGAATCTGCTTTTGCCGGTGAATCTATGGCCCATATTAAGTATCGCTATTTCGCCAAGTTGGCGCGCGCTGCTGGGGATGAAGAAACAGCAAAGATTTTTGAAGCCACTGCCGATCAAGAGGTTATGCATGCTTTTGGGCACTTAGATCTGCTTTATCCAGCCAGCTCTATCACACCAACACGTGCATTGGAAATTGCGATCGAAGGTGAAACCTATGAATATACGGAAATGTATCCCTCCTTCCGCAAAACTGCAGTGGACGAAGGGAATACGGCCGCTATTCAAGAAATTGATGAGCAAATTGCCGAATCCAAAGAGCATGCGGAGCAATTTCAGGCGGTATTAGCAAAAGCAGCGAAACGTTTTGCAGCCTTAGCCAATGTCGAAGAGCGGCATGCAAACCATTACAAACAGGCTCTGGAAAAAGCAAAGGTTCATGCAGCCCAATAAGTGCCGGCAAGAAATAAAACTCAACTAAATTTAAAATAAACCCATTATTGAAGGAATCATCATGAAAACTTGGCAATGTATCGTTTGTGGCTTCATATATGACGAAGCAAAAGGCTTACCGGATGAAGGAATTGCTGCAGGAACAGCCTGGGCCGATATTCCAGAAGACTGGGAGTGCCCAGACTGCGGAGTAGCAAAATCTGACTTTGAAATGGTTCAGGTAAGCTAAACCAATCATTCCTCACCACTGCTTTAAAAAAGGAGCCTAGCTTTGGATCAAACCTCACATCAATCCTCTTCCGCAATTGTCATTATTGGCAGTGGGTTGGCTGGGTACACCCTCATTCGTGAAATTCGAAAGTTAGACAAAGCCACCCCCATTACTTTAGTCACGCGCGAGCCTGGATATTTTTACTCCAAGCCTATGCTATCCACTGCCTTGGCTGGGAAAAAAGAAGCTACTCAACTCATTTCGAGTACAGCAGAAACTATGGCCTCTCAACTTGAAGTGACAATACACTCTGAGACCGATGTCAGCGCTATTGATACTGCCAAAAAAGTGATTCTTTCCAGCAAGGGTGAGATTGCTTATGAAAAATTGGTCTTGGCCTTAGGTGCCGACCAAATACGCATCCCTCTTCAAGGCAATGCCGCTCAAGAAGTCCTTACGGTGAATGACCTCGAGGACTATGCAAAGTTTCGAGAGGCGCTTAACGGCAAAAAGCGGGTGGCGATTTTAGGTGCTGGCTTGATTGGCTGTGAATTTGCCAATGACCTCGCACTTGGCGGATTTGAGGTTGATGTCATTGATCTAGCGCCCCAAGTATTGGGCCGCCTCATTCCCGAGACTGCAGCCAAAGATTTACAATCCAAGCTCAGTGCTATAGGCGTTTGTTGGCACTTTGGCACCACAGTGCAAACCATTGAGCGTAACGGTGATGAACTAAAAATCACCTTAGCCAATGGTGAGAGCATCTCTAGCGAAGTTGTGCTCTCTGCAGTCGGCTTAAAGCCAAGGATAGCCCTAGCTAAAGCCTGCGGTATTGCTACTGGGCTTGGTATACAAGTGAATCGAGAGCTGCAATCCAATATCGACAATGTCTATGCGATTGGCGATTGTGCAGAGGTTGAAGGCCTTGTACTTCCTTATGTCATGCCTATCATGCAAGCTGCCAGAGCATTAGCGGTAACGCTTACAGGACAACCTACAGCGCTGACGTATCCCGCCATGCCTGTCATGGTCAAAACACCAGCGCTCGCAACCATTGTTTCTCCGCCGGCTAAGGGCGCCACAGGAGAATGGAAAACCATCTCCACTGAGGGTGGCCTTGAAGCCCGTTTTGAATCTAGCGATGGAAAACTTTTGGGGTTTGTTTTGATGGGCACAGCTACCGCACAACGAGGTGCATTGACGAAAGAGTTGCCAGCGATATTGGGGTAAATACATTTAGCCAACCAAAGAAAAACCCGCTATCCATTAGAGTAGCGGGTTTTTTTCAAACTGTTACAGCAATATCTTACTACTGGTTTGGTTGCGGAATCGGTCCTGAAACAGGGAACATTTTGCAAGCATCTGATTGCTTTAATTTATCACCACCATTTTGACCAAAGTATCCCCCGGCAGCTGTGAAATAGACCTCATTGCCACCAGCTGGATGACCAAAAACACCTTCATTAATTGGGCAACGACAAGTCGCCGTTTTAACGCCATTCGCAGTTGGCTTAGGATCAATAGTGCATAAGTAATCCCAACAATTAACTGTTTTGCTGCCGACTGGGCATTCTTGACCTATTGGGGCTAAAGTTTTCCAACCAGCACTTTGTTGTGGCCATTCTGGTAACTTTAGCTCAGCATAAGACCAGATCGTACCTTTTGAAGGAGGCTGACATGAGCCCTTCATATTGCCCTCATTGACGGCTGCTAAACCATGCAACGCAACACCTTGTTGGACAGCCATTTCTCTAGTAATGATCGGGCATGTACAAACAGCCTCTTCGTATTCTTTGGTTGTTTTTCCGCCGTCCTGATCCACTTTGATTTTCTTACCTGTAGGCTTACAAGTAGAAGCTCCGCAATAAGCAAAATCACCACTACACTCCGTTAAACCTTGTTTACCAACACCTCTAGAGGCGCGGGAAGCATAGTCATTTGAATTGCGATCATCACGGCGCACTCCATCGTTAGACCTCGTATCAACCCTATCTCGGAGATCGCCCCTCGTATCGACTTGGGCTAACACTAGAGGGGTCGCACCCAGGTCGATAGAGGCTGCATTGGCAGAGCCCCAAAATGATGTGCAGACAATGCTCAGCAGGATTACTGCTGCAGATAAGACTTTTTTCATCGGTTTCTCCAGAGGGTAAACAAACATACTTCAATTTAATATTTTTTAAATATCGAAAAACAATACATAGCTATGGTTGGTGGTCTTAAAAGCAAAATTGACTTCAACCTGGAGATCTAGGTTGAAGTCAAAATGAACTGAACAATAAATGGGGGCGAGTTACTGTAACAGTTGATCCGGGAATCCTACTGGCAACATTTTGCATGCCGCCGCCGGGTCATTCCAAGTACTTCCAGCGTAAGTTATATAACCACGATCACCTTTGGCTTTTTGCCCAAATACACCCTCTCCATATGGGCAACGACATGTAGCCGTCATAACTCCATTCGTCCTATTTGGATCAATTGTGCAGATGTAGCTCCAGCAGTTAGAACCTTGAGCAGGCCCTTTGGCCGAGCAATTCTGACCACTGGAAGTGGTGGGTCCGCCATTTTTTGTATTAATAGGGCCAGAGAGAATCATGAATTTGCCATCAGGTTGCTCTTGAGGATACGTTTTGATATTTAGAGAGAAATACGACCAGACTTTTCCAGCGCCTGGTGAACGGCAAGAGCCTTTCATATTTCCTTCATTGAGGCCCGCGATACCAACTAGAGGCTCACCATTCTGTTGGGCAATTTCAGGGGTGATAACTGGGCATTTACAGACCGCTTCTGGATATTGCTTAGAAGTTTTGCCGCCGTCTTCTTGAACGGTAATTGTTTTGCCGGTTGGCTTACAGGTAGATGAGGCACAAAGCGCAAATTCGCCAGCACATATAGCAAAACCATCTCTTGTAATACCTCTAACCGAGCCATCACGCTTTGTGTCATCAACGCTTTTAGTGCGGTCACTTGCTCCATCTTGACGCACACCACCATTTGAACGGTTATCTACGCGTTGCTCTACCCGATCTCTTAAGTTTGGGTCATTTTGGGCCAAGGAAGCCAGGCTTAAAGACCCAAGAAAAATAGCGAATATGAATTTTTTTAACATTCCAAGCAACCTTTGCTTATTAAATGGTTGAACAAATTGAAGATCAGTCAGAATGAGGTCTAAACAATGATGAATTTACCTAGTGAAGTAAAGCGTAGTTGCAGCGTCATCGAAAAATTTATTGATTTTGGGCTCACTCACCCAGCCGTCAAGATTCTGATTTAAGGCCGAGGACGCAAAACTTCTAAAGTAATTACTGTCCCGATCCAGGGCAAGCAAGGTATCGTCTAAATTGCTATCTGAATCTGAGGCAATTTGCTTATAAATCTTCAGGGCTCCGTAAACACTCTTTTCTTTTGGAGTGAGAGGCTGATCTTTGCCAGGACTGTTAGCAGTTTTTGACATCTCTTCTTCAGTTTGAACTTTTCTAGGGGTGACCAACACCACCACATTTTCGGAATATTGTTGTTGTTGTTTTTGATTGAAGAAGTACTGGATAATTGGAATATCCTGAAGCACCGGAACACCGTCCTGTAGACCAGAAACCGCACGAGAGGATAGCCCATCCAGAATCAACGTCTCTCCATACTTAATCTTGACGTTTGCTGTGACAGCATGTTGATCTTGTGAAACACTCGCATTAAATCCACCGTAACCCGCATTTTGGGAGGTAACGTAAGAGCGGGAAACTTTGACAGCCAACATCATGGACTCTTCGTCCACAAAGGTTGGAGTCACAGATAGACTGACGCCGGTAGGAATATTGGTAATTTGAGCGCCAGATACACCACCCCCATTCAGGCCCGCAGTAATCACTGCGCCTGAGTAGAAGGTAGAAGGAATACGATCAAGCGCTGTTAATGTAGGTCTTGCGATAACCTGTGAATTACTTGAGGTTGAGTTAGCGATATTCAAGCTGTAACTGACCAAACCACTCACGCTGTTAATAGTTGCGCTGGTTGCGGTACCAATACCGATGACGCTGTTTTGAACGACACCACTAACACTGCTTCCACCCACTGAACCTGTACTTCGAAATGATTGGCTTCCCGCAAACATGGTTAAGCCAGTCAACAAGTTAATTCCATACGAACTACTTTGGTTGTCAATCGTTCGAATTAATACTGCATCAATAGAGGCCATCTTAGGAGGCTTAGCGGAATTACAGGGGCTAGGTAAAGGCTCCAAATAAAGTGTCTGATCCCCGCTGGTTCCGCCAACCGGAACACCATAACTTTCCCCGGGCGCCTTACCCAATCCAGGCTTGGTATCGCAATCAAACCAACGCTGCTGCTGATTAGCCATCGATACTGCTGAATACGTTCCACCCCCACCCCCGCTGGTGACTGGAGCGGCTGCAGCGTTTGGCTGGGAAGTTGGACTGGCTGAGGTACCGGAAGAGCCGGATGAACCTGAAGAGCCTGATGAACCATCATCACTGGAATCATCGCTATTTTGATTGCTACCGTAAGCACCCACTACCCCTGCTCTCGAAGTACTACTCCGACCGGTTGTCCCCGTGTTATTGCCATTGTTATTGTTACCGCCCCTACCAACAACTACTCCTGCCCCACCTACAACCTTCATCATCTTGCCCTTTTGGGCCGCAGGACTTGCTGGGCTATTGAGACTTGCAGGATTTTGAGCAACATCTAAATCCATGGACTTGAGATAACTTAACTGCGTACCGATGTAAGCAACTTGTTGCTTTAATTGGGCAATCTCTTTAGGGTTTTCAGCGTTTGCTTTTGCATAGGCATCTAAGTTGAGATTAGATTCAGTAGTTTTTCCAACAGCCGCATACATCAACGTCATTAATCGCAATTGATCAACATTCGTAGTATTGAGCTTTTTTAAACTGTCGCCAGCCCAAAGTGCGGTCTTAAAATCTTTTTGCCATAAGGATGATTGCAAGAGACCGAATAGAGCATCCTGACTCGAAGGGCTGATTGCATATGCGCTAATAAAATCTCTGCTGGCTTTTGAATACTCTCTCGAATCAATATGAAGTCGACCCAATTGAATGAGCGGCAAAGTATCTGTATTGTCCAAAGAGGCTGCAAGGCCATAAGCAGTTTCTGCCAACTCTTTGTTATCGGCGGCATTATTCAAATACTGCAAATGGTAGCTGATGCCGTTTAAGAGGTGTACTGATGAATTACTTGGGCTCATCTTTACTGCGGCGCTGAATACTTTTTGTGCGCTTTCATAATCGCCCTCACGTAGGTATTCAATGCCCTGCTTCACCAACTCATGGGTGATATTTTGCTTTGGGGGAGCTATTTTTTGACCCGATCCAATACCGCCCATCAGACTTGCTTGTGAACTCCTACCGCCCATGCCCGTGCAGCCAACAAGAATGGTGAAGCAAGCTAACAAAATGGCAGACTTCAGAAAAAATCGAGGATTAAGCATTAATGTAGTTTCAGTTCAAACAAAATGGGACAGACCTAGCATATTCTAACTTCTTATAACTAAAAAGTTGAATAAAAGCAGCCACTTATGTGGTTAAAGCGACATAACTACTTCCCCCAGGAATAAGGCCCTAATCTAAATTACACTTATATTGAGCCCCGCCAGTCCAAGTATAAATACCGCTTTATACTCAAAAATTCTCAATAAACTCGCGTAATTATGTCTAAAACTACCTTTAAATCAGCCCTGCTCTTGATTGGCGCGCTGACCCTGAGTCTGCAACTCAATATTGCTTACTCCCAGACGCCTAGCTCCACCCCAACGACGGAGCAGATTATTCAGAGTCTTGAAAAATCAGGGGCCTTGGATCGCGCAATTGATAGAGGAATTGAGCGCTATCGCCAAAAACAAATCAATGCCGCCCAAGCTAAACAGCAAAAAGAAGAGGCCCAAAAAGTAGCCATGGCAAAAAATGCCCGAGCAGTGGATGTCAAAAATGACTTCATTTATGGAAAACCAGATGCAGTCATTTCCATTATTGAATACTCCGATTTTGAGTGCCCATTTTGCAAACAGTTTGGAGATATCCCAAATAAAGTGGTTGATTCGATGCCAGATCAAGTCAATCTAGTGTGGCGAAATTTTCCACTCTCCTTTCATGACCCGGTTGCAACAAAAGAAGCAATTGCTGCAGCTTGCGCCGCTCAACAAGGCGGTAACAATGCCTTCTGGAAATATGCTCAAGGCATATTCAAAAATACACGCTCAAATGCTCAAGGCATGCCAAGCGTTAATGGCGTAGACCCTTTATTGGCCTTGGCTAAAGAGCAAGGTTTGGATACCGATAAATTTAGCACCTGCATGCAATCTGAGGCAGTCGCCAAGCAAGTTAGCGCTGATTTGGAGGATGGCATGAATGCAGGCATTAGCGGGACTCCAGGCGTCATTCTCGTTAATCACAAAACTGGCGCATTTAATGTACTCGCAGGTGCAGTTCCGGAGGATGTTTTAAAGCAAGAAGTAAAGAATCTTCTGAATGCCAAAAAATAAGTTTTAATTAAGCCCAGTTAAATTTCTCACCATCTCCCGGGGATGGTGAGAAAAATATTTTTTACACGAAGCTCGCCACTTATATAGTTAATTGCTAATGGGCCATTACTAAATCGGGTATCTCGAACATGATGAGTTACTCCGTTTAATGTTACTGATAGATCGGTTCCAATGGCGCTGATACGTATATGGTTCCATTGATTAGCCACCTTTGACTGCTTTACTTTATTAAGCAGCAAAATTGAACTGGCGCCCACATCTTTCGATTGATTAACTAAAGTCACTTCATAAGCAGTGTCAGCATTCACGGCGTCTGGATTTGCGCAACGAAAGAATACCGTTGCCTGAGTACTGTCAGAGGCCCAATAATCAAAATCAAGTTGAAAATCCGGCAGACTTAAACGTGAAACCAATAAGCTGTGACCTTGCGTTGCTTGGATCTCATTATTGATAATCAGCCAATTTGCATTTCCATTTCTATCTTTATTGTGGTCAAACGCACCCAGATCAGCGCCATTAAATAAAGGAATGGGCGTACCGAGAGTAGTAATGATTGCCTGCGCATATACAAACAGGGGGGAGCAAGCCATTACGCCTATTAAATAACAATATGCAATACGGCTTTTAAAGAAGGAAGTGTTTTTAAGCATAGGCGCTGAGTTATGGAAATAAGTGTATAGCATCTACATAGGCATTGGTGAGGCCCAGAACGATAGAAACAAAAAGGCCCGCAGTAGCGGGCCTTTTTAGTAACGCTTATGCTGCCTGGATTAAGAAACAATCACAAACCAAGTCGTGTTATGGGATTGAGCAACCATCAAGAACAACATTGGGATAGAAAGCATTGTGTTCAAGCGTGAAGTCAACATTGCTATACGTGCAGATTTAGCCTTTACATCAGCCTCAACTGGAACGATACCAAGGGCACGTTTTTGATTAGGCCAAATGATGAACCAAACATTAATCGCCATAATAAGAGCAATCCACATGCCTAAACCAATTGCTCGGAATGGCGCCTGTAATGTGAAGGCTTGGTGTGCGTAGCCATTCAAAGTTGCCAGGATTAAACCAGTCAATACAGTGAACAGTGCTGCGTAACGGAACCAAAATAACGCTGCAGGCGCAATGACTTTACCAATAGCTGGTTTTTGCTCATCAGGAATCTTAGGCATGGAAGGAATTTGCACAAAGTTGAAGTACCAGAGCAAACCGATCCACATCACGCCAAACATGACGTGCAACCAACGGAAAATAAATGGTAATTCAGCAGAACTAAAGTTACCGCCTAAGGCAAAGATAATCAAAATGAGGAGCACAAAGCCAGCTAATACTGTACGTCCCAATGAAGTCAAAATTGAAGCCATAATTAAATTTCCTATTTTTTGATATTGATTCGGTTATGCAAAATTACTGCTCGCAAAATCCCAATTCACTACATTCCAAAAGTTTTCCAAGTATTTTGGGCGTGCATTGCGAGTATCAATATAGTAGGCATGCTCCCAAACATCGCAAGTGAGTAGCGGTTTTGCATCCGTGGTTAATGGTGTTGCTGCATTGCTGGTAGATACTAAATCCAAACTACCATCAGCCTTCTTAACCAACCATGCCCAACCAGAACCGAATGTACCTACTGCGCACTTATTAAACTCTTCTTTGAATTTATCAAATGAACCCCATTTAGCATTAATCGCATCAGCCAAAGGGCCTGTAGGAGCTCCACCACCATTTGGCTTTAAGCTATTCCAATAGAAGGTGTGATTCCATACCTGGGCAGCATTATTAAAAACACCAGCAGCAGATTTTTTAATAATGTCTTCCAAACTCAAAGCCTCGAACTCTGTACCCTTAATCAAATTATTTAAGTTGGTAACGTAAGCTTGATGATGCTTGCCGTAGTGATACTCAAGTGTTTCTTTTGAAATGTGGGGCGCAAGTGCGTCTAGAGCATATGGCAACGGAGGTAATGTATGTTCCATTATTTATTCCTTTTAAAAATACGTTTAATAACAAATACATAAGATATATTTGATGTAACTATAGACTATTCTGGCTTTTTCGATCATTCATGCGAATAAAGGGATTTTTGGCGGGATAAATCCATGTGGGCCCAATGAAATAGACAGCCTATGCCCTATTTACAAATGAAAACGCCAAGTGACCTTGCCACCTGGCGCTCAAATCCTGCTAATAAAGACTCTTACTGGGCAGTCCAGCCACCATCCATATTCCAGGCTACCCCACGGACTTCAGAGGCGTCTGGGCCACATAAAAATACAGCCAAAGCAGCCAATTGCTCAGGGGTCACAAATTGTCCAGAAGGTTGTTTTTCAGAAACGAGCGCAATTTTTGCTGCTTCATTTGAAACGCCATCTCGCTCTGCGCGGGCATCAACTTGTTTTTGAACTAATGGAGTGAGAACCCAGCCTGGGCAAATTGCATTACAAGTAATACCGGTACGCGCATTTTCCAAAGCGGTTACCTTGGTGAGTCCAACGATGCCGTGTTTTGCCGCGACATACGCGGCCTTTTGTGTTGACGCTACTAAGCCATGCACTGATGCAATATTAATAATACGGCCCCAATTGCGTTTTTGCATTCCAGGCAGAGCATGATGCGTTGTATGAAACGCAGAACTCAAATTGATGGCAATAATGGCATCCCATTTATCCGCAGGAAAATCTTCGATGTTGGCGGTGTATTGAATACCTGCGTTATTCACCAATATATCTAATGAGCCAAAACGTTTTTCTGTTTGCTTAATTAAATCTTCAATTTCAGCTGGCTTGCTCATGTCCGCGCCGTGGTAGTCAACCTCAACGCCACAGGCTTTAATTTGCGCAAGGGCATCATCTTTTTCACCAAAGCCATTCACCATGATGTTGGCGCCCTGCTTAGCTAGTGCAATCGCCATACCTAGACCAATACCGCTAGTAGAACCAGTTACTAATGCTGTTTTACCTTTTAATGTCGACATATCAATACTCTCAGGGGGATTAAGGAATAAAAAACATAGGATACAACGAGCATTCTTAGATCAGATGCAACCAATGACCTAATTGGTGCCAATAACTGTCCGGGACCAATGTTAATAGCCAGGTTAAGGTCAGATAACGCATTAGTTTGCCTATAAACATATAAACCAGGCATGGCTGCCAAGCTAGCTTTAACCATCCAGCAGCCAAACAAAGCGGGTCTCCAAACCCCGGGAGCCATGAGAGCAAGAGCATTTTTGGCCCCCAACTGCTTAGCAAGCGCTTTAGACGATGATCTTTGGGCTCACCAACAGACTTCATTCCCTTGCGCGCGAGCAATCCAAGCCCCCAATCCAACATACCGCCAAGGGTATTACCCACTGTTGCCACTATGATGGCAACCCAGTAGAGATGGGGATTAAGCGAAATGTACCCAAAAAGAATGGGTTCTGAACCGACGGGCAATAAGGTTGCCGAAATGAATGCGCTTAAAAAAACAGCGGGCAATCCCACCGAAGGCATTTCAAACCACGCAAAAAAATGCTGAAGTGCATGCTCCATTAAGCGAGTATTTTCATGATGATTGGTTGATATTTTTTTGCATTTTTCGACCTATATTTCTATTTCGCTTTTCATGGGGCTTTAATCCATGTTGATCGGTCTATTTTGCCCGTTTTCTACCAGCTCCCTCATTTTGCAAATCTTGCTTAAACTAAAGGCTGAGTAGCTAAAAATATCATTATTCCTATAAAACGAGACTTTTATGAATCACCCCATTCCCAAGCCGGATCAATTTCAAGACATGCGCGAGGCCCTCAGAGACCTCTGCGGTAGCTTTGATTCGGCTTACTGGCAAAAAATCGATCACGAGCGCGATTATCCCGAGGCTTTTGTAGATGCCATGACAAAAGCGGGTTGGTTAGCAGCTCTCATTCCGGAAGAGTATGGTGGTTCTGGCCTTGGTCTAGCAGAAGCCTCTGTCATCATGGAAGAGATCAATTTCTCTGGCGGTAATTCTGGTTCATGCCATGGTCAGATGTACAACATGGGTACCCTGCTGCGCCATGGTTCAGAAGCCCAGAAAAAAATGTACCTCCCTAAGATTGCCGCCGGTGAATTACGCCTTCAAAGTATGGCGGTAACCGAACCTTCAACCGGTACTGATACCACCAAACTCAAAACTACTGCGGTAAAAAAAGGTGACAATTATGTAGTCAATGGTCAAAAGGTTTGGATCTCTCGTATCCAGCATTCCGATTTGATGATCTTATTGGCCCGCACCACACCTATCAGTGAAGTCCAACGCAAATCAGAAGGTATGTCGATCTTTATTGTCAATCTCAAAGATGCGATTGGTAAAGGCATGGAAGTCAGACCAATTGCCAATATGGTGAATCACGAAACTAATGAAGTCTTCTTTGATAACTTAGAAATCCCTGTAGAGAATTTGATTGGCACCGAAGGTCAAGGCTTCAAATATATTCTTGATGGCCTCAATGCAGAGCGCACTCTTATCGCTGCAGAATGTATTGGTGATGCCTATTGGTTTATTGATCGCGCTAGACGTTATGCCAATGATCGAGTTGTCTTTGATCGCCCTATTGGAAAAAACCAAGGGATTCAGTTCCCGATTGCGGATAGCTATATTGAAACTGAAGCTGCTAATCTCATGCGCTTTAAGGCCTGTGAATTATTTGATAACCATCAGCCATGTGGGCCAGAAGCGAATATGGCCAAGTTTCTCGCGGCCAAAGCCTCCTGGGAAGCTGCCAACGTCTGCCTTCAGACGCATGGTGGTTTTGGATTTGCCAATGAATATGACGTAGAGAGAAAGTTCAGAGAAACCCGTCTTTACCAAGTTGCTCCCATTTCAACGAATTTAATTTATTCCTATGTTGCCGAGCACATTCTTGGTCTACCAAGGTCTTTTTAAGAAGTGCCTAATATGAGCATACGTCCTTTAGATGGCATTACCGTTGTATCACTTGAGCACGCGATTGCAGCGCCCTTCTGTACCCGTCAACTGGCAGACCTAGGTGCTCGAGTAATTAAAGTAGAACGGCCCGGTAGTGGTGATTTTGCAAGGGCTTACGATAAACAAGTGAAAGGTCTGTCATCTCATTTTGTTTGGGTGAATCGCTCTAAAGAAAGCTTAACCCTAGATCTAAAACAGCCAGCTGCATTAGCAGCATTAAAAACCCTGCTGAAAACGGCTGATGTATTGGTGCAAAACTTAGCGCCTAGCGCAGCTGCCCGCATGGGCCTGACTGCGGATTTACTGCAAAAAGAGAATCCGAAATTGATTCTGTGTGATATCTCAGGCTATGGCAATAATGGTCCTTATCGTGATAAGAAGGCATATGACTTACTGATCCAAAGCGAGGCTGGTTTCTTATCGGTTACGGGTACTCCAGAAACCCCAAGCAAGGCGGGAAACTCCATAGCTGACATTGCTGCGGGTATGTATGCCTATACCAATATCTTGGCGGCACTCCTGCAAAGAGGCAAAACGGGTAAGGGTTCAGTCATTGATATATCCATGCTCGAATCTTTAGGTGAGTGGATGAGTTTTCCGATGTACTACGCATATGAAGGTGCCGAACCACCTCCGCGCAATGGCGCCTCGCATGCCACCATCTATCCTTATGGCCCCTTTAAAGCTGGGGATGGTGGGACTGTAATGCTTGGCCTACAGAATGAGCGTGAATGGACTCAATTTTGTGAAGTGGTTCTTGAAAAATCAGCACTTGCTCAAGATGAGCGTTTTGATAAAAACTTCAAGCGCAATGAAAAACGGGTTGAGCTCTTGGCCATCATTGATCAATGCTTCAAAACATTAAGCACTGAACAGCTGATCGCCAGATTAGAAAAAGCGCAGATTGCCAATGCTCGATTAAATGATATGCACGGCCTGTGGAAGCATGAGCAATTGCAAGCCCGCAATCGCTGGGCTAAAGTCGATACGCCAGCAGGAAGCATTCCAGCGCTCCTGCCGCCCGGATTAAACAATAGTTATGAGTACCGAATGGATGCCATTCCGGCAGTAGGTCAGCATACTGAGTCAATCCTCCAAGAAATTGGTTTAAACGATTCTAATATTGCCGAGATGCGCGCAAGCGGGGCGATTTAAAGCAGCGGCGAAGTAAGATGGGCGGCATTCTCCAAGTAATGATGCCATCTTGGTCTTTGGGCCCATGCTTTGGAATCTAAATAGTCTGATTGCTTTAGATATGACTCGATTAACTGCTTTAATTGAGTACAGAATTCTTCGTTATAAACAATCAAGCTAATCTCAAAATTGAGGCGCAGGCTACGTTGATCAAAGTTCACTGAACCAAAGATCGCAGTTCGGCCATCAACCAGTAAGCTCTTGGTATGAAGTAAGCCCCCATGAAACTCGGCAATCTTGACTCCTGAATCCAGAAGATCTTCATAATAACTTTTGCTACTCCAAGCAACTAAGGTTGAATCATTTAACTTAGGAACAATCAAAGTCACATTAACACCCCGCCTGGCTGATGCCATCATGGCCTGCAATAAACCATCATCAGGACCAAAATAGGGAGTGGTAATGGTTAGCTCTTCACGCGCATCAATGATTGCAGAAAGCATGACTTGATACAAAATATCATCTCGACTTACGGGACCTGAAGCCAATTCTTGGGCAATCGCCCCACCTTCATAAGGCGCGATTGGTGGCACACGATCATCGAAATGCGTAATTTTTGGGTTATCTACACTCCAGTCAAAAGAAAAGGTAAGTTCAAACTGAGCGGCGACCGGTCCTTCAACGCGCACCATCGCATCTACCCACTCGCCCACTCCCGAATCTTGCTTAAAGGTGCGTGGATCGACCAGATTCATACTGCCAGTCCAAACAATTGCGCCATCAACCACAAATATTTTTCTATGCAGACGGATATCTGCCCGTCTAAATTGAAAACGGCCGATCTGGATAGGCAAAGCTTCGGTTACTTGAACCCCTGCATTACGAAAGCGGCCTGGCCAACTTGATTTAAACCAATCTTTACTCCCCAAAGAGTCCAATAAAACCCGGCATTTGACACCACGCTTTGCTGCTGCAATAACCGCTTCACCGACTCGATCAGCATCACCTCCAAGAGCCCAAATATAGAACTCCATATGAAGACTTGCTTTAGCACGATCAATCTCATCAATAAAGAGCTGAAGAATTTCTAAAGAATTTGTATGCAGTTCGAGCTTATTACCAGAAACTACTGGTGTTCCATTTTTTGTCTCTGCTAATAAACTTAATGCACGGGCTTCAACGGGAATCTTCTGCCTCTCCCCCGCATAATCCCTTCGCATATCTTCCGTGATTTGGGCGTACTCCTGATTCATGCGTTTAATTTTTCGAGTCAAACTCCGACCAACTGGTCGATCGCCAATCAGAATATACAAACTAATTCCGACTATTGGAAAAGTCATCACAATAAAAATCCAAGCAAACGCAACACCGACTGGTCTTCTAACAGAAATAATGACGCCAATGAAAATGGTGACTAATAAAAAGTGGATTAATACAAGCCAGCTGATATTTATATCAAAGGCATGCTTTATTAAAAAGGTAGTTAAGCTATTCATTTAAGTTCCAATTCTGCAGTAATTCCTAGGTGATCCGATAACTTCAGCCATTCGTGCAATATCTCTACAGAATGCACCTTAAAGCCTCGGACATAAATACGATCCATAGCCAACATTGGTCTAATGCTAGGGAAGGTTCTAGCCGGGGCGCCAGTTAGGACCTCAAACACTTCATTAAACCCAGCCTCACGCATTGGCGCGCTAATGCGGTTGCGCCAGTCATTAAAATCGCCAGCGACAATCGTAGGCGCATCACCTGTCAGCTCTTCTATATAGCGAATAATTTCAGTGAGCTGACGCTCCCTGCCGCGTTCAAAGAGAGCTAGATGCACACAAAAACAGTGGATGGATTGACTAACACCATCTAGCTGAGTCACGCTATGCAACAGGCCGCGTTTCTCAAAACGATAAGCCGAGATATCGTAATTATTTCCCTTGCTTAAGGGATGCCTAGAGAGAATGGCATTGCCATGATGTCCATCGGGATACTCCGAGTTTTTTCCATAATGCCAGTCACGCCAGAAATCTTCAGAGAGGAAGTGGGTTAACTCTGTCAGTGGCCACTGCCCGAAACGCTGCAAGCGACCTCGATGTTCCTGTTGTAATTCTTGCAAAAACAATAAGTCTGGATAATGAGTACGCATTCTTTGGCGCAATTGATAAATCGTCGAATGGCGATGCAGAGGTGATAAACCCTTATGAACATTCATGCTCATTACTGTGAAACGTGAACCCTTGTTTTGATCCATCAAAACTGACCTGCTGCCCGCTGGCGCCTAACGCGAGCAAGATAAATTTCAGCCTCAACCAATTCTTGGCATTGCATACATTTATTGCAAATAGAGGCCTGCTCCCTCAGTTCATCGATAGAATCGATGGGATGGGCATCTAGATATTCACGTAGGTCGTCATCTAAGACCTCGTTACAGAGGCAAACTACTTCAGCCATAAGTCAAAAATCAGGGAAATGGATCTCATTAGGCTTATTTTGCCACTGCCTTGATAGAATCAACCCCATGTTGACTGCCTTTCAAGACGCGATTGCCCTCCTGACCCATCTAGACGATGGAGTCTTGGGAATTGTTTTGGTCTCTTTAAAGGTTAGCGCCACCGCCCTCCTCTTTTCCACTCTACTTGGATTGCCGATAGGTGCTCTTTTGGCTACCGAGCAATTTTCCGGAAAAAAGCTGATTGTGGTGATCTTAAATACCCTAATGGGTGTGCCGACTGTGATCATTGGAGTTTTGGTCTATCTACTCCTATCGCGCACAGGACCACTGGGAGCATTTGGCTGGCTGTTCACTGTGAAGGGTATGATTCTGGCGCAAATCCTCCTCACAACCCCATTAGTAGCCGCCCTGAGCCGCCAAATCTTGGAAGACTCCTGGAAGATTCACCGCGATTCTTTTCTTAGCCTCAGGCTACCAGTGCTTGCTCGTTATAAATGGCTTATTTGGGATTGTCGGTTCTCGCTAACAATCGCTCTTTTAGCAGGACTAGCGAGAGCAATTTCTGAGGTTGGCGCTGTCATGATTGTCGGTGGCAATATCGATCACTCCACAAGAACTATGACAACTGCTATTGCTCTAGAAACAAGCAAAGGCGACCTTCCTCTAGCTCTTGCCCTAGGAATTGTCCTGATGTCCACCGTGCTGATTGCGAACTTATTTACCTTTAGCCTTCGTCAAGTTGCGGAGCGTCGCTATGGTTAATGCGAACGAACAATTTACTCGATTTATTGAGCTCAAAGACATTACGGTTAAGAGTAATGATCGAACCATTCTCAATATTCCACATGCCATCATTCCCACTGATCGCATCACAGCATGCATTGGCCCCAATGGAGCTGGTAAGACCACATTTCTCAAGCTGTTGGATGGGCTGGTCAAACCAGATACCGGCAGTATTCACTACTCCTTCCTGCCCAAAACTGCACTGGTACTGCATCACACGCCAATGATTAAGGCATCTACCAGGACGAATATCAGCATGGCAACCGATGCTGATCCATCAATTACTTCCAGCCAAATTGATCAAGCTATTCATCAGGTAGGTTTGAGTGCGTTGGCTTCCAGTCCAGCACATAAGCTTTCTGCCGGTGAGAGGCAAAAAATCTGTCTTGCACGAGCATTCTTGCTAAAGCCGAACTTAATGTTGCTGGACGAGCCCACTGCGAATTTGGATCCTCAGGCTACGGAACAAGTAGAGCAATTAGTTCGGGATTTTAAAAATTCCAATGTAGACGTAGTCTTCTCTTCTCATTTGCTTGCTCAAGTTCAAAGACTGGCTCAGTACGTTCTCTTTATTGATCAAGGCGAGGTAAAAGAAAAGGGGCCCGTGGGCCCCTTCTTTTCCAATCCACAAACATCTGCTGCCAAACGTTATCTAGCTCAAGAACTACTCATAGATTAATTATTTAGCTGCAGTCGCTGGAGCAGCTGCTGGTGCAGCAGGCGCGGCTGGTGCAGATGCGGCAGCTACCGGCGGAACAAATGGCGGAGGTGCTACACATGCAGCAGGCGCAGGCGTTCCAGAGACTCTAAATTTATCGGCAACGCGGTTTTGCGCCTGGCATAGTTGATATGCCGCAACCTTATCGCCATAAGCGGTTTTAGCTTTAACTAAATTCGCCGCTTCTTGCGCTTCAGGGCTTAACGGAGGCAGCGTTGCAAAAACTGATGTGCCTGCAAATGCGCAAAATACAAAAGCAATGATCTTTTTCATGGCTTTATCCCTTTTTATCCACTTTGTTGTACCAAATTTCATGGTGCTCTTTAGCCCAAGTAGCATCAACGTAGCCCGTCTTCATGCCATCAATAGATCCTTGCATTCCGATAGTACCGATGTAGATATGTCCCATCGCCATTGCCGTCATTAAGATAGCGGCGCTGCTATGAATCATATTGGCAATCTGCATTGTTCCGCGGAGGTACTCAATCTGCATGAATGGGACAATCATATCGAGCACAAAACCAGAAGCGGAAATTAGCAAGCCAAGAAAAGTCATACCAAACCAGAACCAGAACTTTTCACCCATATTGAAAAAGCCAGCTGGAACATGCTTACCACTGAACATGCCACCAAATGTGAGCATCCACTGGAGGTCACCTTTTTCTGGAATATTTTTTCCTACAAACAGCAAGAAGAAAATCACAATGCTTAATGTAAATAACGGGCCAGTAAAGTTATGGATGTTTTTACATACCATCAAGAATGAGCCGTACGCTACCCCGCCCATTAACGGCATTGCAAAATACTTACCGAACAAAATCATTAGACCGGTAAAGGCCAATGCCAAGAAGCTAAATGCCATTACCCAGTGAACAAGGCGATCAAAACCACTGAAACGTTTAATCATGACCCCTGAAAGTGGCTCATGAAGCTTGACCGAACCCTTAAGCGTATATACGCCGGCGATACCGAAGAATGCAATTGCCAAAAGCCAGCCACCGTAAACAGTGATGATGCCATTCCGAATCACGCGCCACTGTTGGCCAGCACGCTGAATTAATACGCCCGCTTGCTTGTCTGGAATGCTGACGTAGTTCTGCGGATCACTATTGGGCGCAATAAAGATAGAGGGATTAGCTGGTTGAGATTGGGCTTGAGTTCCGTTAGCTAGGGCATTTGGATTTGCTGGAATCGATGATGGTGAAATATCTACCCCACTAGCAGATGGCAATGGCGCCATCGGCGCACGTTCAGCCAGACTCATGCCGCTCGCTAAAGCTAGAGACAAACCAGCAGCCACTATCAAAGTGCGAAGAACTTTAGAAAATGATCGTTTCATACAGAGGTCCTTAAACGTATTCGTTTTATTTATTGTTGTTTAGATGATCACTTAACGCGACTGTATTCATTTTGATTTTGATTGCGGTTGTTAATCGCCTCAGTCCAGCTTGCTTGATTGCCTGGAGTCCAACCCTTAGTCATAAAGCCATCATTTGCCCCCATATACGGAGCAACGTCTGGACGCTTAGCAACCTTGGCTGCAATTTCTGGAGGCTCTGAGCAAGCAGACAAGACAGTGGCTAGTGAGAGACATAAAAGCAGAATCTTAAAATTGGCTTTCATTATTGAGCTCCTGGAATTTTGTCTGCAGGTGTTGGAGTTGGCTCTGCTGTACCTGGACCGCCATATGCAGTAGACCAGCCAAATGCTTGCCCACCAGGGTACTTGCCGTTTTTCTCACGAGTGGTTACGCGCTGATTGAAGATACTAGAGATCACTTCACTATCTCCACCAATCAAGGCCTTGGTAGAACACATTTCAGCACAAAGGGGTAACTTACCTTCTGCTAAACGGTTGCGACCATATTTCTCAAACTCTGCAACGCTACCATTCTCCTCTGGGCCACCACTACAGAAGGTACATTTATCCATCTTGCTGCGTGTGCCGAAGGCGCCCTTAGTTTCAAACTGTGGCGCTCCAAACGGACAAGCAAGGGAGCAATAACCGCAACCGATACAGATATCCTTATCGTGCAACACAACGCCTTCATCAGTGCGGTAGAAACAATCTACTGGACATACAGCCATACAAGGAGCATCAGTACAGTGCATACAAGCAACTGAAACTGATTTTTCTTGACCAATGATTCCGTCATTTACTGTAACCACACGGCGGCGATTTACACCCCAAGGTACTTCGTTTTCGTTCTTACAAGCAGTTACACAGCCATTGCACTCAATGCAACGCTCAGTGTCACAGATAAATTTCATTCTTGCCATTGTGTTCTCCTGACCTTATTTTTTGACTTAGGCAAATTTTTCGATTTGGCACATAGTGGTTTTTGTCTCTTGCATCATCGTCACCATGTCGTAACCATAAGTAGTCGCCGTATTGACTGCCTCACCTTGAACTACTGGCGCGGCACCCTCTGGATAGTACTTACGAATGTTTTCACCCTGCCACCAGCCAGCGAAGTGGAATGGCACAAATGCAGTTCCTTGATCTACACGCTCAGTAACTAAAGCACGCACTTTGATCTTGGCCCCAGTCGGTGATTTAACCCACACATAATCCCAATTCTGAATTCCGCGATCTGCTGCTGCCTTAGGATTAATCTCCACAAAGTTTTCTTGCTGAAGTTCTGCTAGCCAAGGATTAGAACGAGTTTCGTCACCACCACCCTCGTACTCAACCAAACGACCAGAGGTCAGAATAATTGGGAACTTCTCATATAGCTTCTGGTTCAAGTTTTGATTTTGAACAGTCTTATAGAGGGTTGGTAGACGCCAGAAGTTTTTCTTGTCGTCAATCGTTGGGTACTTGCGCATCATCGGAGCGTTTGTACTATAAAGCGCTTCACGGTGAATTGGAATTGGATCCGGGAAGTTCCATACGACTGCACGTGCTTTAGCATTTCCGAACGGATGACATCCATTCTTCATAACAACACGCTGAATACCACCAGACAAGTCAGTCTTCCAGTTTTTACCTTCAGCCAGTTTCTTTTCATCGTCAGTCAATTGATCCCACCAACCAAGCTTTTTCACAAGAACGTGATCGAACTCTGGGTAACCAGTTGTAATGGCCGAACCCTTAGAATAAGAGCCATCAGCAGCTAAGAGACTCTTACCATCACGCTCAACGCCGAAGTTTGCACGGAAGTTACCACCACCCTCCATCACACTTTTACTAGTGTCATAGAGGTTTGGTGAGCCTGGATGCTTAATGGCGGCAGTGCCGTAGCAAGGCCAAGGCAAGCCATAGTAGTCACCAGTGGTGTCATAACCAGTTACTGGGTCAACACCGCCACGAGACTTCAAGGTCTTAGGATCAAATGTCGCAACCATTCTCATGTGCGCTTTTAAGCGCTCAGGAGTTTGGCCGGTGTAACCAATAGTCCAGCAGGAGCGATTGATTTCACGCAAGATATCTTCAATCTGCGGTTCACGCCATTGCTTACCGGCAAACTTTGAATTGAGCATCTTGTAATTTTGTGAGAGCTCTTGGCCAAAACCCAAGCGATCTGCAAATGCTTGCATGATCACGTGATCAGGTACCGACTCAAACAATGGATCAATCACTTTTTCGCGCCATTGGAGGGAACGATTGGATGCAGTAGCCGAACCATTGGTTTCAAACTGAGTTGTGGCTGGCAAGAGATACACATTACGATTTTTATTCAGCGGATCATTCTCTGCTCCAGGCATTGCTGCCATCGCCGCAGTTGCACTTGGGAATGGATCCACCACCACCAAAAGATCTAACTTATTCATCGCACGCTTCATATCTAGACCGCGTGTTTGCGAGTTCGGTGCATGACCCCAGAAGAACAGACCCTTCACATTGGTTTGCTGGTCAATCATGTCGTTCTTTTCTAGAACAGCATCTACCCAACGAGAAACCGTTGTTCCAGACTTTTCCATCATGTCTGGGGCATAACGCCCTTTGATCCACTCGTAATCAACACCCCACACAGTTGCAAAGTGCTTCCAAGCTCCTGCGGCTAAACCGTAATAACCTGGCAATGAATCTGGATTTGGACCAACGTCAGTTGCTCCCTGAACGTTATCGTGTCCGCGGAAAATATTTGTACCGCCACCAGATTTTCCAATGTTGCCAAGTGCTAATTGCAAAATACAAGAGGCGCGAACGATGGCATTACCAGTGGTGTGCTGAGTTTGACCCATACACCAAACTACAGTACTTGGTTTATTGGTCGCCATGGTTTTCGCAACTTGATATACCTGCGCTTCTGGAACTCCACAGGCCTCTTCAACAGCGGCTGGGGTCCACTTCTCCATCACTTCTTTGCGAATCTCGTCCATTCCATAGACGCGGTCATTGATGTACTTCTTGTCTTCCCAGCCGTTTTTAAAGATGTGATACAGCACACCAAACAAGAATGGAATATCTGTTCCTGAACGAATACGAACGTATTGATCTGACTTCGCGGCGGTACGAGTGTATCGAGGATCAACAACGATCACTTTGCAGCCATTTTCTTTAGCATGCAGCAACATCAACATGGAGACTGGATGAGCTTCAGCAGCATTTGAACCAATATATAAAGCCGCCTTTGAATTCATCATGTCGTTATAACTATTGGTCATCGCACCATAGCCCCAGGTATTAGCTACACCTGCAACGGTAGTGGAATGGCAAATACGAGCCTGATGGTCTGTATTGTTAGTTCCAAAGAACGAAACCCATTTACGCAATAAATACGATTGTTCGTTATTGTGCTTTGAAGAGCCTACAAAGAACATGGCATCGGGAGAATATTTCTCACGAATACTCTTCATTTGCGCAGTGATTTCAGTAAGTGCTTGATCCCATGAAATACGCTGGTACTTTCCATCAACTAACTTCATTGGATAACGTAAGCGATAGTCACCATGACCATGTTCACGCAAGGCAGCACCCTTAGCGCAATGTGCGCCCATATTGATTGGCGAATCAAACACTGGGTCTTGACGTACCCAGACACCGTTCTCAACCGTAGCATCAACTGCGCAACCTACTGAACAGTGGGTACAGATCGTTCTCTTAACCTCTATTTTGCCTTTGCCATCTAGCATTGCTTTACTTGGCTCGGCAACTGCTTTTTGTACCAAGCTCAGTTGACTAGCAGCGATACCAGCGCCAACCCCTACTCCGGAGCGCTTTAAAAATGTTCTGCGATCCATGGTTGGTACTGCGGCTTTAAGGCCACGTGACAAACTACCGATAAGACGTGATGCAGAACGACTGCTTTGGGGGGTGTTGGATTTACGAGTCAGACTCATATGTTGTCCCTGAGAAAGTATTTTTTATTTATTTGATGTCAGTAAAGTAATAATGGAAAGCACTCTTTTAGAGCATGGTGGTTTCGTAATATTTGCGCATGTGGGCGGTCATCGTTTTATCGTCGCCCTTACCTTTAACGGTGCTGCCGATTTCTTGGATCACCGCTTTACCAACTGGAGTTTGAGATGCCAAAGCTACAGCGCCTACAGTGGCTCCTGCACCAATAAAGAACTTACGGCGTGATGGTTTATTTTCTTCGCTTACAGCTACCTTGGATTTAGTACTCACGGCATGCTCCTGTTTAATTATTCTTGATTGCGATCAAGTTTAATCGCTTATTGCACTTTTGACATATCGGTGTAACAAACAGTTATAGGGGATTTCCATTTGATGCAGCGCAGCATTAAATCATGTCAAAACTCTGCCCCTCAATGGCCAGAAATTCTCGGGTTAGCGCGGCAACCGGATGGTAAAGATGCATCTCAGGAATGCCCTCGATTGCATAGCACAATTCGTCATACCAAGGGCGGATGTGTTCATTGAAAAAAACCCTTTGGTTTGTAAGGTTTGATATCTCGACATCGTCCCCAGCAATCAAATACCGCATCACCTCACAGAGAGCTGAAATATGGTCTTCCGTCTCGGTAACTTCTTGGGCAGACTCTAGGCCAAATTCCTCTAATGCCTTGCGAATATTGACTAAAGGCCGCTCATTCAGATGGCCAGCCAAATAAAAGGAAGCATTTAGCACCACGTTTGGCCGCCCCACACTGATGAAGTTCAAGTCAAATTCGTCGTGCCAAGCCTTGGCTGGGTTATTTTTTGCCACCTCAACTACGTCCATCCAAAACTGGGCTAATGGCGCTTCATCAGCAGTATCTTGCTGCTCAGCTGTTGCAGCAATTTGATCTAATAATTCTTGATCAGGCGGAAGATGAAAAAACCGGGCAATCAAACCATATAGGTCTGATCTTGCAAGATCCTCAGGTAATCCAATATCCCCCACTTCGGTTGACAAGCTCTCTGTATCGTTTTCTTTCTCTAATTCGGTCATATTTCTTTTTTCACCATATCTACCACACGGCAATCACCACACATTTTGAGTCTATCTAATGCTGGACCAGCAAAAGCGCCATGCGCTCCCAACTTCGCCAGCATGAGATCGATCATCTTGCTTGTGCCAATCGGCTTTCCACAGCTAATGCAATGGAAGGCTTGGGCCTCATTGAGTGCAGTCTTTTTCTTGCGCTCTTCAATGGTTTGCAAGCGCGGGTCAAGGGTCAACGCATGCTCAGGGCAAGTTTGCACACAGATGCCGCATTGGACGCACTGCTTTTCAATAAATGACAGTATGGGCTCGTCGGGGTTATCCAATAAAGCCCCTTCAGGACAGCTGCTGACGCAGGACATACATAAAGTGCAGGCATCTTTATTGATGGCAAGACTGCCTATTAAAGACGATTTTGGTAGGGCAACACCGGCGGCTGGTAAAGGCGTCTTTGCTTGCTTTTGCAAATGCTCGAGTACCGCCTCTAGCGTTTCGCGCTTTTGATTTGAAAAGCTAAAACTTGCAGGGGTACAAATAGAGTGAAGTGCACCGCGTTGACGCAAAGCTCCCATCGCTTTTGAAATCACCGAGAGATCATCCGCAGATTGAGCTGCCATCAACTGAATGCGCGCATCAAATCCATAAGCACTCAGAATGGCATTTGCTAGATGGATTTGTTCTTCAAGCGCTGCACGATAAGCAGGATCTTCCTCACCACTTAACAATAAGATCACTTCGCCAAAACCATAAGATAAGGCGCCTAGCCAAAACTCAAGGCCAGTAGAGGCGATATGCTCGATACCATAAGGAATGGCAAATGAAGGTAGGCCCTCAAACTGCTTTGGCAGTACATGAGCAGATCGCCCTAAACCATCAATCAATTGAGTGCCGACCTTCAAGCTATGCAAAAGCAGGCTTGGGGCCAATGTCTGATTGATTTTTTTAGCTTCAGCATTAAATACCGTAGCTAACGTTTTTAATTCTTTTCCTTGATGCGGCACGCTTGGATAGTTATAGCGCATCGCTCCAGAGGGACATACAGTTGAACAGGCACCACAACCCATGCAGAGGTTAGGATTAACCTCAACACTGCCTTGACCGCCTTTAAATAAAGAACTAATGGCGCCAGTGGAACATACGTCTATACATGCATTGCAACCTACTTTTCCATTTCGGCCATGTGCGCATACTTTTTCGTTGTAGACAAAGTATTTGGGTTTCTCAAACTCGCCGACCATTTCTTGTAATTGATTGACTGCTAAAGCCTGCTCTAAAGGGTCTTTACCGGGTGCAAAGTAACCTTGTGGCGTTTGACTCATACGCATTTTTGGATCTAGCCGTAAATCCAAAATTAAATCGAATTCAGAATTGCGCTTACGGTCTGCTCGATCAAAAGAAATGGCGCCAATGCTAGCGCAGGCAGTTACACAGGAACGATGCGACTTGCACTTATCTAAATTAATTTGAAATGAAAGATCAATTGCGCCCTCAGGACAAACTTCTACGCAAGCGCCACAGCGGGTGCACATTTCAGGATCAATCGGATTTTGCAAATCCCAGTCAACTGAGAAATTACCTAAGTAGCCATCTAATTTGCTAACACTACCGCTATAAATTGGGTAATTACGTGCAAGCGGTAATTCGCCAGGCTCCGTACAGAGCACAGAAACATCCAATGAGGCGCTCAACTTCTCCGCCCAAGGAATTGCTTGAGAGCCAGAACCTATGATTAAAAGCCTTCCCTCGCTTTCATAGCTGACTACGGGAACCGGCTCAGCTTCCGGCATGTCTGCCAAGGAGAGTAAAGCTGCAATCTTGGGGCCGGATGCTTTTGCCTCTTGAGTCCAACCGGCTACTTCGCGAATATTGACGAAACGTAATGGCGCGACCAACGGCTTGTCTGCCTGATCGGCTAACTCACCAAATAAAGCAGCTTCTTGAGTGCAGGCGATCACTAAAGAATCTGAGCCATCGAGCGCTTTTAAGAAAGAGCCAACCTCTTGTCTACATAGGGAATGATGCACTGGAACTCCTAATGCCTTTGCATCCAAAGGCATCGTTCCATTGCAGTTACATACTAATTTTTGACTCATTCACAACCTTCTTAGGTTTTTTTCTTATCTGACTCTAATGGCACCACATCCATCATCGCCGGGTTTTCTTGCGACGCTACAGGTGTGGATGTTAAATCAGTTTGAATAGGAGCCTCTATAGCAGTCGGTTCAGACTCTGTTGTGGCGGCTTTTGAGTTGACTGGATTAGCCGACTCATCAGCACCCTTGTCCGTCTTGCGGAAAAGATTCAGCATTTCACTTTGCGCCATTCTCTCCAACATGCCCATAGGCAAAGGGTCGGGTTGGGAATAGTCATCAATATAAATATCGAGGCGGTCCATCACATTAAAGTGCGGATCCGTAAACATCTTCTTAAGTGCTGCCTGCTGAACTTGAGGATCAACATCGGGCTTCATAAAAGCGGAGAAGTCGGGGGCTAATGAATCAATCCTTTCAACGTCCTCTAGCGAGGCAGGAGGAATGGCGTCTTCAACCTGAGGTGTTATATCCTCAGAAGGCTTGGCAAGTTCTTTATCTCGATCAATTGACTCATCTTGTTGAACCAACTTGCGGCGAGACCAGCGACTTAAAAAACCATCAGCCATCAGTCCTCCGCTGTGCGCTCAGCACCCTTAAATGATGCAGGTCGATGCCTCTTTTTAGGCTCAGGACGATAATTCTCGCTGACATACTCTTCCAACCAAGAGGCGTGTTCTGCAGACATCGTCACAGTATCTACTGACTCTCCCCCATCAAGAAGTCGACCTGCCTCGTTATAACTGACACAAATACGATGAGGAACAGCTATGGTTACTTCAGACCTTGCTAGAGGGAGGGATTGTGAGTCTATATAGCGCTCCATATCTTCCTCTAGTCGCCACATCACAAACCAACAGGGAGTCGTTGCAGAGATATTGAGATAGTAGCCCTCTGCCTCATCAGGAAAAAGATTTAACTCATAGCCAGTAAATAGCCAAGATTCGCCATCTTCATCTCGCTCCAAGAATTTGCCCGAGATCGAATTATCAGCAGTGCTATTAAATTGACCAAAATCAGGCAACACCTCCTGCGGAACCCAGCGATAAGATATCCATGGATTATCGATGTTTTGTTTACGCATCAATACTGCAAAGCGCATAAGTCCTCAGGTATTTTGAACCACGATATTAGGAAACTTACTGCTCATATCTTTAGATAGAGTAGCAACGCGAATGGCGATTTGTCTAGCAATGTTTTTATAAATTGCACTGATAGCACCATCAGGGTCAGCCACCACGGTAGGACGTCCAGCATCAGATTGCTCGCGTATGGAAAGATTCAAAGGTAAAGCACCCAAAAACTCTACGCCATACTCTTTACACATCTTTTCACCGCCGCCAGCACCAAAGATGTGCTCTTCATGACCACAGCCTGGGCAAACATAAGTGCTCATATTTTCAATAATGCCAATAATAGGAACCCCCACCTTTTCAAACATCTTTAATCCCTTGCGCGCATCAAGCAATGCAATGTCTTGGGGAGTGGTCACAATGATGGATCCTGTGACGGGTACTTTTTGAGATAAGGTCAACTGAATATCTCCAGTTCCAGGTGGCATATCGACAATCAAGTAATCCAAGTCACGCCAGCGTGTTTGACGAAGTAATTGCTCTAACGCAGAGGTCACCATGGGACCACGCCAAACCATCGGCGCATCTTCATCTATCAAAAATCCAATAGAGCTAGCTTGAAGTCCATGACCTTCCATCGGTTCGATAGTATTTTCTTCAACAGACTCTGGCCTGCCAGTAATGCCAAGCATCATTGGCTGACTAGGACCATAGATGTCTGCATCCAAGATTCCCACTTGCGCGCCTTCAGCCGCAAGAGCCAAGGCTAAGTTAACGGCCGTTGTGGATTTACCCACTCCACCTTTACCGCTGGCAACCGCAATAATATTTTTCACTCCAGGCAATAGCTTCACGCCACGTTGCACCGCATGCGCCACGATTTGACTAGTCATAGTCACGCTCACATTTTTAACTCCGGGCAATTCACGCAAAGAGTTAATGATCACCTTGCGAATACCATCAAACTGGCTTTTTGCTGGATATCCTAAAACAATATCCAAGGAGATATCGCCATCTTCTACCTTAAGGTTCTTGACATTTTTTGCCGTAACAAAATCTATTTTTGTATTGGGATCAATTAAGCTTTTTAATGCCCCTTGAACAACTTCTGCAGTAACCGACACTACCTTCTCCTTTAGGATCGCGCCCCGAATATTGCATTCCTAGGGCGCTACAAATTATTTTTAATTGAATAGCAGATAGGTTAACCGTACCAGCGAAAAATTGCTTGGGACAAGATCGGTTGATCTTGCCTTGCATAATTAGAAAATCAATAAGCTGAGGTAGTAAACCAACATAGACATTAATGCGGTGGCTGGGATCGTGAAGATCCAAGCCCAAACGATGTTTCCAGCTACGCCCCAACGAACAGCACTGGCTCTTTGGGTGGAGCCCACACCAACAATAGCCCCGGTGATTGTATGGGTAGTCGATACTGGAACACCCAGTGCAGTAGCAGCAAATAAAGTAATTGCCCCACCCGTCTCTGCGCAAAAACCACCCACTGGCTTGAGTTTGGTTAATTTTTGACCCATTGTTTTGACAATCCGCCAACCGCCAAACATCGTACCCATTGCAATCGCGATGTAGCAGCAAATAATGGTCCACGCGGGAGGCATGCTTGCACTAGCATCGGTGTAACCAGTGATGATTAATAGCAACCAAATAATACCGATGGTTTTTTGGGAGTCATTACCACCATGCCCAAGACTATATGCGCCAGCAGAAATTAATTGCAAGCGACGGAACCAACGATCCGTTTTCGACAGGGTAACGTTACGACACACCCAAGATACGAGGAGCATCATCAATGAGCCTAGAAGGAAGCCCACAAAAGGTGAAATAAAGATGAAGGAAACGGTTTTCAAAATACCGGACCAAACCAATCCATCTAAGCCAGCTTTAGGAAGCGCCGCCCCCACTAAGCCGCCAATTAATGCATGTGAAGAGCTGGAGGGAATCCCGTAATACCAAGTCACTATGTTCCAAATGATCGCACCCACCAGAGCGCCAAATATGACATGTAAATCAACGACGGCTGGATTAACGATTCCCTTACCCACTGTAGCAGCAACACTCAAATGAAAAATAAAGATAGCCAGGAAATTGAAAAAGGCAGCGAATACGACTGCCTGTTGTGGCTTTAGAACGCCCGTAGATACAACGGTTGCAATAGAGTTCGCAGCATCATGAAATCCGTTCATGAAGTCGAATGCGAGAGCTAGCGCTACCAGTAACGCTACAACCCAAAAGGCTACCTCTATCGTTGGCAACTTAATTCGCCTTAAGAATTTTCAAGAACGATGCCTTCAACCAAATTGGCAACATCCTCGCATTTATCAGTAACTTCTTCAAGCAGCTCGTAAATGCGCTGGCATTTAATGAGCTCACGCACCTCGATGTCCTCACGGAATAAACGTGTGATCGCAGTAGATAAAAGGCGGTCAGCATTAGACTCTAAATGATCGATTTCATCACAAGTTTTTAATGCAGCTTTTGCAACCTCAGGATCAGAAATATCTTTTAAGGTAGCAACTGCATTTTTCATACTGATACAGCACTGATTACAAAGCTCAGCCATTTGAATCATTTCTGCTGTCATTTGCTTAACATCATACAAATGCATTGCCTCGGTACCGTTTTGCAATAGGTCGGCTACATCATCCATCGTATTGATGAGTGAGAAAATTTGATCGCGATCGATTGGAGTAATAAAAGTCTTGTGTAAACGGCGATGCACTTCTTTCACCACATCGTCACAAGCATGTTCAGCTTTATCAACTTCCTGCGTATATTTTGCACGCAACACTTCATCGTTGTAATGCTCGACGAACTTTAAAAAAGATTCTGAAGCGGCAACGATATGCCCAGCATGCTCATTGAATAATACGAAGAAATTACCATCGTGAGGCATTAATTTGCTGAAGAACATAAATCACGATCCTTTGGGAACAAAAAATACGGGTTTTGTTAGATTTGCCGACATTCTAAACAAAGCTTTAATTCTGAACTGGAAAGCCGGCCTCTGTTATCAGCTGACTTGCTTGAGCCAGGGTTAAGGTGGTCTCCAGTGCTACGGTTTGCGCAGCCAAGTCTGCTGCCACTTTGGCGCTTGGGTCTTGAGCCTGAATTGCTCGGGTTACTGCATTAATACAACCTCCACAGGTCATCCCAGATACTTTTAAATTCAACATATCCACCCTTTTGCACTCAATTCTGTTGGTATGCAGTAGATTATCTTCTATATGAGCCCCCCAAAAGAGACAAATTCGCACCTTTTTACTCTAGATATTGGCGGGATGACCTGCGCCTCCTGCGTTGGCAGGGTTGAAAAAGCCTTAAATCAGACCCCGGGTGTTGAGGCTGCCAGCGTCAATTTAGCAACAGAACAAGCAAAAATACGCCTACAAACGGGTGCTGAGACAACAATCAATTCAGTCATCGCCTCAGTTCAGAAAACGGGATATGACGCCAAAATAAGTACCCCCAATGGAAAAAGCGAGATCAAGCCCCAGCAGGCCCTTTGGGGCTCCGACGGGCTAGGTCGCGTTTTACTCAGCTTTACTCTATCTGCCCCACTTTTTTTACCGATGCTGCTAATGCCATTCGGCATACATTGGTCGCTCTCGCCGAAATGGCAACTATTGCTAGCAAGCCCAGTGCAATTCTTTTTTGGGTGGCGCTTCTATAAGGCGGGTTTTAAATCCGTATTAGCTGGCGCAGGCAATATGGATTTATTGGTGGCTCTTGGCACGAGTGCGGCATACGGCTTAAGCGTCTATCTCATGGTGGCTTCACCCCATGCTAATCACGAACTCTATTTTGAGGGATCCTCAGTCATCATCTGCATGGTGCTTCTAGGTAAGTGGCTGGAAGCAAGAGCAAAACAACAAACCAGCGAAGCAATTCGTGCCTTGCAAAAACTTTGGCCAGAACAGGCTAAGGTTCTCTTGCCCGAAGCAGTGATTGAAGGAAATGCTTTCTTGGATCAATATCGAGAATTAGCTTTGGACCAAGTTTTCGCAAAGGATCGAATATTAGTATTACCTGGCGAACGTATACCAGTTGATGGCGTAATCCTCTTTGGCTCAAGCCATATAGACGAATCACTTCTTACCGGTGAAAGTGAGCCAGTTAAAAAAACACTTGAGGATAAGGTCATTGGTGGATCGCTCAATGGTGAGGGGGTCATTGTCGTTGACGCCCAAGCAGTTGGTATTGAGAGCGTTCTTTCAAAAATAATTACCTTAGTGGAAGATGCTCAAACGCAGAAGGCGCCGATTCAAAAATTAGTGGATCAAGTCAGCGCAATTTTTGTGCCCAGCGTTCTGATCATTGCACTACTTACTGGATTGGTGAATTGGTTTTATTTAGACTCTGCTGCAATTGCGATTCTCCGAGCAGTATCTGTTCTCGTCATCGCCTGTCCTTGCGCCCTTGGATTAGCAACGCCTGCAGCGATCATGGCAGGAACAGGAGTGGCAGCACGCTTTGGCATCTTAATTAAAGATCCTCAAGTGCTCGAGCAAGCGCATCGACTCAATATCGTAGCTTTTGATAAAACAGGAACGCTCACGATTGGTAAGCCTCGCTTGCTATCGTTAATTCCGCTTTCAGAAAAATTCAATCGGAGCGATATTCTGGCTACGGCAGCAGGTTTGCAGTTGGGCAGCGAACACCCCTTGGCCAAAGCCCTATTAGATGCTGCAAAAGAAGCGGGGATATCTCCCTTCCCACCCACGGAGAGCAAAGCCATTCCAGGGGTAGGTATTACAGGCAAGACAAACTCAGGTCCATGGTCTAAGCAAAACCTGAGTTTGCAAAGCGTTGCCTCTTTACATGCCGGTTTAGAAACTGGCAATATCGCTCAGAAAGCCCAAGCGTGTTTAGAGGCCGGGCAAACTGTCTCTGTGTTAATGAGCAAAGACATACCCGAGACGCCAATTGCCATCATTGCGTTTGGCGATGAATTAAAAAGTAACGCTCAGCAAGCCATTAAAGCCTTGCATCAATTGCGCATCCGCACTGTCATGCTATCGGGCGACAACTCGGCCGCAGCAAATCGTGTCGGAAATTCAATTGGTATAGATGAGGTATTTGGGCAAATCATGCCAAGCAATAAAGCAGAGATTATTCGTAAACTCCAATCTGCTGATGCAGATCATTCCCGTCAATGGGTTGCGATGGTTGGTGATGGCGTCAACGATGCCCCAGCCTTAGCTGCTGCTGATGTTGGAATGGCGATGTCTACGGGTACGGATGTCGCCATGCAGGCAGCAGGAATTACTTTAATGCGAGGTGACCCCAGTTTGGTTGCTGATGCAATCGATATCTCTAAGCGGACTTGGCAAAAAATTCAGCAAAATCTTTTCTGGGCATTTATTTTTAATGCCACCGGGATCCCATTAGCAGCGCTTGGCTATCTCTCGCCCATGCTAGCTGGCAGTGCAATGGCTCTTTCTAGCTTTTGCGTACTCAGTAATGCCCTTTTATTAAAGCGCTGGCGCCCAGGTCAGGTCTGATAAAAGCAACTTAAACTTATTTGCTAGCGCTCTTATCAGGGCCTTTGCGCACCAGCTCAATGTCACCGTAAAACGCTCGAGTTTCAGATTTTGTGTTGTCGGTATCGGTTAGTAGTGCAATTCCAATCACCTCACCTGGAGCTTCGCCATAAGCGCGCTTATAGTCAGCAGCTAGGTCGCGTTGATGATGACGCCATTCATCCAAATTTTCCCAACCCGAATCCACAACAATCATTTTGACGCGTGATGTATGCACATTCGGAATAATCGAATCAACTTGGCCCTTACCTGACCAGATATACATCAGAGTGGCATAAGGCATTTCCTGACCACTGATTAAGTTGGCCATTTCAAAGTTCATCTTTTCTTTTAATGGCAATTTTGATTTATTACCATCAAACGCAACCAAAATTCGCAATGGCGCGTCATCTTGATATCCGTTTGCATTATCGGCAGCCGGCATTGCACCAGTTGCCTTCCACTCCCATTTCAACCACAGGTTATTTGCTTGACGAGGACGTAACTTGACCGCTAATCCAGATGCTGACGTTTGAGAATTTGCACTTAGCACGGTTCTGCCTTGGTAATTTTCCAGGCGGTAAACGGTATTCTTTTTATAAGGTGCTATACGGTAAAAATTCCAGCCGTTTGGCATGCCTTCCCGTGCAGTTTCTACGGAAAATTTAGGAAGCTCATCTTGGGCGGGTATTTGATCGGCATTGAATGCTTTTCCAGACTCGTCCTGAACGGTACCACCACCAAACCCTGCGCAACCACTCAAAATCATTGCCGTGCAGACAAGCAGAGAAAGAAAAATAGACTTAAACATGTATCGATTGTCCCAAAGAATTCTTTAAGTGAGTCTAAAATTGAATAATGCGCCACCAATCCCCATCAAGCTGGGCAGTAATCTGCGTCTGCATAGCAGCTGTTGTTCATTTTGCCTTGGGATTTTCAATCGAGTTTTCTGTAGATGAAGCTCATTACGCCTTGTATGCGCAACATTTAGCTTGGAGTTATTTTGATCATCCGCCTTTAGTAGGCTGGATTCAGTGGCCTCTTGTAACGCTCACATCTTCTGAAGGGCTAATTCGCCTGATTCCAGAATTACTATGGATACTTTCTTGTTATTTGGTTTATCAAGTAACGCTCGAGGTGCATCACCTGATACAAGGCCGAAATGCAGGCTATCTAACTAGCGCGCTTCCCTCGCCAAATACCTGTGGCCTGATGGCAGTACTTGCCGTCATCGCTGCCCCTATACCCCATGTATTGGCAATCGGACTATTACCCGACACCTTACTAATACCTCTTAGCCTCGGATTGATGTGGATGGCTTTGCGCTGGCTCATTAAAGATCATTTCACTTTGGCCGATTGGGTGCTCACTGGAGTTTTATTGGGCCTAGCTGGTCTTAGCAAGTACACCGCCGCCTTTACTGCGATTGCACTTTTATTTGTATTTATAAGCGCTCCCCGTAAGGTTTGGATCAGTCAAGCGGGGTTCTGGTTTGCCGCTCTCATTGCTCTCGCCTTCATCACTCCAGTGTTGTATTGGAATTACGTCAATGACTGGATTTCCTTCAAATATCAAATCGCTCACGGGGCTGGCAGTAGCTGGCTGTGGCGCAGATTAGCCGCTTACATTGGGGTGCAGATCTTGGTATATGGACCTCTTCTTGTTCTAGGTGCATTTCTCTTTCTGAAAAATTGTCTTCAGACCACCAAGCTTGCGCTACTAAGTCTGTTGGGATTTTTTGTCATTCCCTTTGCAATTTTTACTGGCCTCTCGGGTGGTGGTGGCCTTCCTCATTGGACTTCGCCTGCGTGGTTTTGTCTTGCCCCCTTCGCGGGAATTGGATTGGCGAAAGCATGGACAGCTCAACAACATCGCTTAATCCGTTTTCTATTTATTTTTCAGCTTGCTCTCTGTTTCATCGGCTTTGGATTTGTTTTGTCTGGAGGGATTAACTCTGATCTAGTGAAGTCCAACCCGATAGCAGATCTCTATGGCTGGAAATTGGCTGGTGAAAAAGCAGCTCAATTATCGAAAGCAAATAAAGCAAGCGGCATAGCCGTACAAAACTGGACCTTAGGTAGTCGCGCTGCTTGGTACGCAAGACCAACTCCTGTGTTTGTGCTGGATGATCGCCAAGACCAATTTGACCTCTGGTTTGGCAAGCTACCCAAAGGGGCAAATATCCTCCTAGTGAACTGGTCTGGAATGTCGTTTTCCCCTCCCATTAGGAGTAAAAATGGCTTCGAACATTGCGCCCCACTAGAGTCACTAGAAATCAAGCGATTGGGTCAAAGTCTTTCCACGTTTGACTTTAGCCTTTGTAGTAACTGGCAGGACTAGGGTTTAAGGGAGTAATACACCCAAATTCAAGACCTTAGGCGTCTAAAGCATTATCCTTACGCCTATGAGTTCACCAGCCCATTCCACCCCAAAATCCCCTTCCGGGTGGAAATCAATTCTCAAGCGCGCCTGGCCGTACATCCGCATCCTGCTATCAATTGCCCTGCTTTGGAAAGCGACTAGCGGCATTGACTGGACCACATTGTTTGATTCCCATATCAAAATGCAGCCACTTTGGTTTTTAGCAGCTTTAGCGACCATGACGCTTGCTTTTATTTGCGGCGGCTATCGCTGGGGTTTATTTATGCAGACTGTAGGCTTTCCTCGTCGCATCTTCTCTTATATTGCCTTGTACTTTACCGGGGGGCTCATCAATCAAGGTCTACCAAGTACTCTAGGGGGAGATAGTTATCGCGCCATTACAGCAACTCACTTGACTACTAAAGGCAATCTCACCGAAACAACAGAGTTGGATAAAGAGCTGCATCACTCTGTTGACCTTGAGCATGCCAATCCAAAATTACGCCTGAGTTTTTCCATGGTTGTAGTAGATCGATTATTAGGATTGGCTGGTAATAATTTACTGGGTGGTATCGGCCTGATCTTAGGCGGTGCCACGTTGGCTGCATGGGGGCAAGACTTAGGCTATGCAGTAGCCGCAGTAATGCTCTTTGCTGGCGTAGTGATTGCCTTCATTCTAGCTTGGCAACCCAGTCAAGCGCTTTTACAAAAATTTCTTGTCCGTTTGCGTATGGACAATGCAATGCCAGGAATCAAACTTGCATTTGCATGGCCTAACAATATCGCGCAAGCTCTCTTGGCCATTGGCATTCACCTTTTGACCATCCTCACATTGATGTTCTGCTTAAAAGCGTACGGCGTGGATGCGCCTATTGAAGGCCTAATGATTGGCTTACCCGCGCTGAGTCTGCTGCTGATGTTGCCCATTAGTATTTCTGGTTGGGGCTTACGTGAAGCAACCCTATCTTCCGTACTAGCACTGTGGGGGGTTAATCCTTCGCTCACCGTGTTAGCTTCTATTAGTTACGGCGCTATTACGGTGATTTCAGTATTGCCGGGTGCATACTACTTATTAAAACGAAAATAATTCTTTCGGAATCTCATTATGACTATTAGCGTCAACACTATGCGTGCTATCGATCATTGGGTTGGTGTGCCACTTTGCGCCATCGCCAGCCCAGTAGTCGCGTTGATTGATAGCATTAAAAATATCTTCAATCGCGGGCCACAAACACCTAAGAGATTACTTTTTATTGAACTCTCTGAAATGGGTAGCGCCATTTTGGTTGACCCAGCTATGCGCAACGCACAAGCACGTGGCGCTGAATTATTTTTTCTGATCTTTAAAAGTAATCGCGCTAGTTTGACCCTGTTAAATACTGTCAAGCCTGAGAATATTTTTACGATTGATTCTTCAAGCTTGGGTAGCCTTATTAAGGATACCGTCCGTTTTCTTTGGATCGCCCGTTGGAAGCGTATTGATACCGTAATTGATTTGGAATTGTTTTCACGCTTTACCGCCCTTCTCACTGGCCTATGCGGAGCAAGACGTCGCGTGGGCTATCACATCTTTCATGGTGAGGGATTGTGGCGGGGTTTTATGCTCACCCGCAAGGTGCATTACAACCCCCATATTCATATCACCAAAAACTTTCTCTCTTTAATACATGCCGCTTTTGCTCGAGAGATTGAAGTTCCATTTAGCAAAATTCATATTGCAGATTCAGAAGTGCGATTAGAGCAAGCAGTGATTCATCCCGAAGTATTAGAAAAGGTGCGGGTACGTATTGAGAAAAAGGCGAAAGAAGCCAATATTCCTTACGAGCATGGAAAAAATCGCCTGATTTTGATTAACCCGAATGCAAGCGATCTCTTGCCGCAACGTCGCTGGGCACAACAGCGATTCTCTGAGCTCATCCAAGCAGTCCATCAGCGGTATCCAGAAGATTTAATATTGATCACCGGCTCTCCTGCTGAGTTTGTCTATGTAGACAAAGTAAGAGCAGTAGCAAATGTCAAAAATGCCTTAAATTTTGCTGGGCAAGTCAGCTTTGCAGAATTACCTCCGTTGTATACCCTCTCTGATGTGATGGTGACGAATGATTCAGGCCCCGGACATTTCTCAGCTGTTACTCCACTACGTACCGTTGTACTATTTGGACCCGAAACTCCAGCACTCTATGGCTCTGTTGGGAACTCCATTGCAATTACTGCCAATCTTGCTTGCTCTCCTTGTGTTAGCGCAGCCAATCATCGCAAAACACCGTGTCAGGATAACGTTTGCATGCAGGCCATTACCGTCGATCAAGTTTTAGAAAAAGTCATAGTTCAGTTAAACGATGCTGATAAGGTAAAGGGTCGCTGAACTGAATGAGCAATAAGGTCATCCCGTCTACCGCTTGGTTCATTCCCCTAATTCCATTATCACTGGCAGGCGCCATCTATTTTGGCGAGCTTCAAAGTAGTACATTTTTATTTATTAATCACTTTACCCAATCATTCCCAGATACGCTCTGGGCTTGGTTAACTTTTCTAGGCAATGGCTGGGGTGCATTTGCATTTGCTTTTCCACTTCTCTTATTGGCACCACGTTTACTGACTTCAGCTATCTTTGCTGGTGCATTGGCAGCGGTAGCTAGCACTGTTCTTAAAAATATTTTTAGCCTCCCAAGACCCGCAGGCCTTCTCGAGATGGATAGCTTTCACCGTGTTGGAGGGCCCTTACTCCATAATGCTTTTCCATCTGGACATACATTGACCGCCTTCGCAGTGGCAAGTGCAATCTATTTTGCATGCAAGAAAAATAAACGTACTTATGTATCTCTCATGTTTATATTAGCCGCCTTAGTGGGCCTCTCTCGCAATGCAGTAGGTGCTCATTGGCCTACCGATGTATTGGGTGGTGCGGGATTTGGTTTGTGGTGTGGAATGATTGGAGCCCTTTTAGCGCATAGAGTCCCCGCTGAAAAGCTCACGCCATACTGCCCCTGGCCAAGACTGATTGCAGTAGGTGGAATAGTTGCCATCTATGCGCATTACACTCAAATCATGGATTTGGAATTAAACCTGCCTTTGCAGTACGCTTCCATTGCTATTATTTTCATTACCTTAATTTTGTTTGTTAGGGCACAGTTCGCCAAAACTCTCAACCCATTAGATTAAGGCTTTATGTTTAGCTATCGACACGCTTTTCATGCAGGCAGCCATGCCGATATATTGAAGCATCTGACCCTGATTCATTTGGTAGAGTATTTACAAGAAAAGCCAGGGGCTCTAACAATTGTTGATACTCATGCAGGCGCAGGAATTTATAGTCTAGTAGACGGATTTGCAACCGTTAGCAAAGAGGCCGAAGGCGGCATCTTTCGCCTCAGTCAATTTTTTGGGAAGAATTCTGAGACGCCAGAGAGTATTAGAAAATATTTAGAAATGATTCAAGCAGAAAATACTGGGGAAGAACTCAATACTTACCCTGGATCTCCGTTCATCATCGCACGACTGCTGAGACCTCAAGATCGCCTGAAATTATTTGAGCTCCACCCTAAAGAGATTGATATTCTTCGCCACAATATTGGCGAGCTCAAAGAGGCCAAGCAAATCGATGTCTATGCTGCAGACAGCTTTAGTAGGCTCAAGGGTTTGTTGCCGCCGCCGAGCAGACGTGGCCTGGTGCTGATAGACCCTTCCTATGAGGATAAGCAAGACTATCGATACCTAGAAAATGCTATGGAAGAGGCCTTACAGCGATTTGCCACAGGCTGTTATGCCATCTGGTATCCCATTCTCTCCAGAAGAGAATCTGCTTCACTTCCAGATCATCTGAAAAAGATTGCTGCTACCCATAAACGCTCATGGCTTCATACAGAATTACGGGTTGAAAATGCACCCGGCGAAAGAAGATTGCAAGCCAGTGGAATGTTTATCATCAACCCTCCGTGGACACTAGAAAAACATCTAGACGAAGCATTGCCAGTACTTGTCAAAGCATTAGGAGTTGATGCTGGGGCGAAATATGTACTGAAAAGCTTTGAGGCCTAAGAGCCATTTAGTCACGAACATCGATCATGATCTCGTTGCGACGTAAAAAAGGAAGCGTCCAAGGCGGGTTATAGCGTGCAAACTTAGGTACCCCTATAGCTTGAAGATCTTTAGTCTTCATCCACTCTTCAAGCTCCACGGTTCTCTCTGCTATTTTTGCGTTGTTATAAAACCCAGAAAATTGGACTACCGCCCTTTTAACAGTCGGTATCTGCCTCAAGACTACTTTTGAATTGAGTGGCTTAGGAATGCTTTCCATGGTGTATTCGCTAGGCATCACAAAAGAAACTGTCCATTGACCGCTATTACCCTCAATATTGACTGGGGCTGTCATTGCAATTTTTGAACTTACGGATTGTTCTTCAATGGCAACAGGAGCGGTCATCGCAATTTTTTCACTGACCCGATTCTGGCCAAAGATATAAGCCGCTATTAATCGAAATCCTTGGCTCGAGGCCTCATCCAAATCACCATCCACCTGAACCTCAGCCAAAATCATTGGCGCATATGATCTCAATTCAAATGGGATTGTTTTTTCTAGAACAGTATATTTTGGCTCTTCGATTGCCATTGCAGTTCCTGAAAATAAAAGCGATATAAGAAGAATGCTTCTTGGTAGAAATTGTTTAAGCTGCATGCCTACCAGTTGGATTTTAAGGTAAAGCTGGTGGAGTTGTAATCTAAGGTCGCCTCAGCACCAACCGGTAATGTTAGCTTATTAGATTGATGACCAAAGGGTAAATCCGTGATGATCGGAATGGATTGTGGCAAGCGCTGACGAATGGCTTCCACTGCGCGCTCTAAGGTATAGCCTTTATCGTTATCGTATAGACGATAAGCCGAGAAACCACCCAATAGAACCGCGGCTTGTCCAGCTAGTACACCGGCATCAAGCAACTGCATCAAGGTTCTTTCCAGGCGATAAGGATGTTCATTGACATCCTCCAAGAATAATATTCCACCCTGTGTTTGCTTTGATGATGGTAAGTAAGACGTTCCTATTAATGAGGCCAAGACAGTTAAATTGCCACCCCAAAGTATGCCGGTAATGGACTGGGAAGTGTTTTCACCCAAAAAGGATTGCGCTGCAGATATTGTGCAGTCTAACTTGTGCTCTTGAATAGCGTACAAGAAATGCTTCCACATAAAGGTATCCGGAGTAACAGCAACGCCGCCCTCATCCATTCTTCCGAAATCGAAATTGAGCATAGGACCAGATAAGCTCATTGCACCAGTTTTGGCTAGCAATCCCAACTCAAATGCAGTGAAGTCACTGTGACCGCAGATCTGTAAACCGTGATCTACAGCCTTACTGATGGATGACCAATCAATGTTCTGGAGGAGCCGATGAATTCCATATCCACCACGCATCGCCATTACGACAGATTGAGGGTCTAAAGAAGATATCTCGTTCAGCTCGCGCAAACGCTCTTCATCACTTCCAGCGAAACGCTCATGCACACGATGAACACACTGGGGATTATGAATAGAAAATCCCTGGCCCTCAAGCCAAGCAATCCCTGCTAAGGGACTTTTTTCATCCAAGCTTGCTCCCGAAGGGGCCACAAGGTGAATCGATTTCAACGACGCTCCTTAAAGAAGTTACGCAGCAACTGCCCACACTCTTCGCCCATCACCCCACCTTCGACACTCGTTTGATGATTGATTTGCTTAGAAGAGAATACATCGAAAACACTTCCAGCGGCCCCTGTTTTTGGGTCAGCCGCGCCATAAACCACCCGATCCAGGCGAGCATGGAGCATTGCACCGGAGCACATAACGCACGGCTCAAGAGTGACATATAAAGTAGTGCCAGGCAAACGGTAGTTTTCTTCACTCTGAGCAGCTGCCCGTAAAGCCAGCATTTCCGCATGTGCGCTCGGATCGTGAGTGGATATTGGTTTATTAAATGCGCTAGAGATGACTTTGCCATCTCGCACTACCACTGCTCCCACCGGAACCTCACCAGCAAGAGCAGCTAGTTTTGCCTGCTCAATCGCTTGCTGCATAAACTGTTGATCAAGTTCTGCTTGGCTCATTTAAGCGTGATTAACATCAGCCCAGCAATTGGGAGTTTCATAGAGACGAATCATGGATAACTCAAGACGACCACTAAAAGCTTTACTAAAAACAGGCTTCAAGATAGTAAAGGCAGCATGCGCTAAATTTTCAACAGTGGGTACGTGTTCCATGATCACTGTCTTGTGATTAGGCAAAGTTCCCAAGAAAGCGACAAGACCCGCATCCTCTTTGGCTACTAAAAAAGCATGATCCCAAGGCTCTACAATATATTGATTTGCTAAACGCTTGATGTCGCCAAAATCCAAGACCATGCCATCGTCAGCTTTACCAGGATGATCGGCGACTTCTCCAGTCAATGTGATTTCGATCGCATAACGATGCCCGTGCAAATGCTTGCATTGCCCGTCGTGATTGGGGATGCGGTGACCCGAATCAAACTCAAGGCGACGGGTAATGGAAAGGATTGGTTGTTTACTTGTCATTCAGCACTTCATTTAAATAGTGGGATATACCCAGTTATCGAATTCCAATCAGTTTATGGGATTGAATACTTAATCTCCACAATGGGCGCTTTTGGCACAGCCCCACCGCTAACTCTGTATTGCTTTTGAGGTTCGGACCATCCATGGGTTGCAAAAAGCGATTGCGATAGTCCATTTTTTCAAAGCGGCCCATTAATTGTTCCAGAGACTCATGCCCGTTCTGAGGAACAACCAATTTCATTTCGTTTGCCTGTAATACGATCAATTCCGCTCCAGCTTTAGGGCTCACACATACCCAATCGACTCCCTTAGGTACCTTCAGTGTTCCATTGGTCTCGATTGCCACTTCAAAGCCTTTTTTGTGGAGCACTTCTATGAGCACTTCATCCAATTGCAAAAGTGGCTCACCACCAGTAAAGACAACGTAACGCTGTTGAGGACCAGCAGAAGTACTTTTCCATGCAAGCTCAATGGCATTCGCTAAATCATTTGCAGTTTCAAACTTGCCACCGCCTAAACCATCACTGCCTACAAAATCGGTATCGCAAAACTGGCAAATAGCAGTTGCCCGATCCTCTTCTCGCCCACTCCATAAGTTACAGCCAGCAAAACGACAAAATACAGCGGCTCGGCCAGCGTGAGCGCCTTCACCCTGAAGGGTTGGGAAGATTTCTTTTACGGTATACATAGCAATGGAGCTATTTTAAGCGCTTTGTTTACTTCCAGGAGATTAGCTCCCACTGTAAATAGTCTTCCCAGTAGGCATTCGACCAATAAACGCCAGCGGTTATATAGCGCCCATAATCCCTACGTATCACCCAACGGCCAATTTCTGGTGAAAGCCAATAATCATCTAAGCGGTAGTTGGCAAGCCTAAAGAGATCATTAGACTCAAAATATGGGGCTTCACTTTGATAATGTAAGACCGCAAAGCTTCCTGCCGGGACAGTAATCCTCTCCCATTCAATTGCCTTGATATTCAAACCCCAGTAGTAACTGGAGTCTGGATAACCAGGCACTTGGTAACGGGTTCGATAAAAACCGCTCCATCCCGGCACTAACTGCTCTGGCCACAATGGAATTGCCTGTTCAAATTTTTGCGTAGGTTTCCAATGCGGATCTTGAATGACATGCCCCCAAGGAGACTGAATTTCATCATCTAGTGGGCCTGCCTTTAATCCAGTGCGTGCAATCCGAATTTCTTTACCAACTGAAACTACTTTCTCAGTAACTACGTCAAGAATCTCTTGATTAAATATATTGCGGACCTGATAAACCCATTCTTGCCCTACTTTTGGCGCTCGCATTACTGGGGTTGGAGTTGGTGGAGTTAGCACAACACCCTGAGGAAAGGGTTGAGAAGAGATGCAACCAACCAATGGGATGGCTAATACTAGTAGCCATAATTTTCGCAAGATATTTATTTGTAAAAATTTCATTGTCATCTCAATCATTTATCTGAAGTTCATCAATTACCATAAGCCTAGCTATAGAGGGCTCTAGCTATATGATCTGAAGCAATGGAAGTTCTTGGAATGCGCATACCTAAATCTGCGAACCAAACGTCTGCCTTCACCTCAAAACCAAGACCATGCATATAGTTATAAATCGCTTTTTTTAGACCTAAGCCTAATATGTCGTGATCAACGCCAGTAGGATCGATAAAGCCTACATCATTCTTAGCAAATGTAATCTCAGGCAAAGGTTGCAGCTCAATTCCGTATTCCTCTGGATTTTGACCCACAGGAGAGTGAACGGTACAAGTAAAGCGATGAAAGAACCCGCTTTGAATGCAGCCATTCTCAAATAACTGCTTCACATACTCTAATGAGTCCACGGTTTCTTGCACAGTTTGCGTTGGAAATCCATACATTAAATAAGCATGCACCAATATACCGGCGTCAGAAAAGCCTTTGGTGACTTGGGCTACCTGATCCACTGAAACGCCCTTCTTCATTAACGCCAGCAATCTATCGGAAGCAACCTCTAGTCCCCCAGACATTGCTATACATCCACTCCTTGCTAATAATTGAGCCAGCTTTGGTGTAAATGTTTTTTCAAAGCGGATATTGCCCCACCAAGAAATAACTACCTTACGACGAATGAGTTCTTCAGCCAGTGCTTTAAGGATTTTTGGCGGTGCTGCCTCATCTACAAAATGGAATCCAGTTTGACCTGTTTCTGTAATGATGTGCTCGATGCGATCCACCAACAAAGAGGCCGAAGCAGTTTCATAGCGAGAAATGTAATCAAGCGACACATCGCAAAAGCTACACTTTTTCCAATAACAACCGTGTGCAACTGTTAATTTATTCCAACGGCCATCACTCCACAGGCGATGCATTGGGTTAAGCATATCTAGTAAGGATAGATAGGAGTTGAGTGGCAAACCATCCCAAGTTGCAGTCCCAACTTCCTCAAACGGCACATCTGGCTCTGGCCAGGCGATGTAACGCACGTTACGATCTTCATCGCGAATAAAGGTGCGGACCAAGCGATCAGCTGAGCGCTTACCTTCAAGATGTTCCAGTAAGGCAAGCAAAGGTCTTTCGCCAGAATCTAAGGTGATGAAGTCTACGTAATCAAAAATCCGGGCATCCTTTAACTCACGCAGCTCGGTATTCACATACCCACCACCCAAGACAATGTTGATTTTAGGGTCTGATTTTTTAATGCATTGCGCTATGCGTAAGGCCGCATACATCGCACCAGGAAACGGTACTGATAACAATACCAAGTCGGGGTTGTGCTTTCTGATTGACGCCAGACTTAATTCCTGTAAGCACAAATCTAATAGACTCGGTTTTTCCTTTAATGCATTTGCCAAGGGCGTGAAAGTAGGCTGATTACTTGCAAGAGATTCCGCATAGCGTACAAACTCAAAGCGATCATCTACTGCATCTCGCAAAACATCAGAGAGATCATTTAGATATAAGGTCGCCAAATGACGTGCCCTATCGTGTGAGCCTAAAGCACCAAACGCCCAAGCCAGTGGATCTCCCGTCTCTTCATCGTCATAGGCTTCAAGAGATTGAAAGCGCGGCCCTTCTGGTAAAAATTCCCGGCTATTGATGCGGTGACTTAAGGTGCTATCTCGTCCCTGCAAGAATGCAATTACCGAAGCAATGGTTGACTGATATTCAGCAAAATAATCTAGAAAGAAATTGACACTAGCGGTACGCACTTCCTCAGGCAGACTTTTCGCTTTTGCGCGCACCTGAGCCAAACCCTCGGGAGTAAAAAAGCTCAATACCAATGCCAGAGCCAAATCTTCTTGCACAGCATCAACGCCGCGTGATCTCAAAAATCCAGTGAGATAAGCCGTAGATGGATACGGCGTATTCAGCTGTGTCATTGGCGGGATGAGGCTTAGGACCTTCATGCTGATTGACTAAGCTCCAAGGAGGCTCAATTCTTCGGCCGTGAAACCAGCCTGCTTGCGAGCCTCTAGATTAAATGGCCCCTTTAAAACAGGCGCACGATATTTGCTTGCCAATTCTCTATAAGTAGAAATTGCAGAAACGCCTTCCCTGTCACATAAGAAATTAAACCAGCGATTGCCGATAAGCACATGCCCAATTTCATCATGGAGAATGACCTCCAGAATCTCAACCGCTCTAGTCTCTTTGATTTGTTTGAAGCGATCACGAATCATGGGCACAGCATCCAAACCTCTAGCCTCCATGGTTCTTGGAACAAGCGCCATTCTGGCCATTACGGAATCCGTGGTTCGCTCAACCATCTCCCACAAGCTATTGTGAGCCGGAAAATCGCCGTAGGCAAATCCAAGCGAGCGCAAATGTTCATTCACCAAGCTAAAGTGGTAGGCCTCTTCTTTGGCAACCTTAACCCAATCCTCGTAGTAATTCTTGGGCATATCTGGAAAGCGCCAGATAGCATCCAACGCCAGGTTCATTGCATTGAATTCAATATGAGCGAGTGAGTGCAATAAGCCAGCCCTACCTTCTGGCGTATCCATTCTTCTCTTGGGAACTAACTTGGGTAAGACTAACTCTGGTTTTAATGGTCGCCCAGGGAGTGTCAGTGCTTGCGAATCAAGCTTACGAGAAATATCTAAGGCAATTTTTTGTTGCTGATATTCATCAAACAAATGAAGTAACTGACTTATCTTAGTCTGTGCATCAGCGCTCGCCAGGATTGCGAGTGAAGCTTCTCGTAACTCAAGCATTGGTATTGGAAGGCTTAAACGCCTATTCCCACTCGATTGTTGCTGGCGGTTTTCCGCTGATATCGTAAACAACTCGATTGATACCACGCACTTCGTTGATGATGCGATTAGAAACTTTGCCCAACAACTCATGCGGCAAATGGGCCCAATGCGCTGTCATGAAGTCTTGCGTTTGTACAGCTCTGAGTGCAACGACATATTCATATGTTCTGCCATCACCCATCACGCCAACAGATTTAACCGGCAAGAAGACCGCGAATGCTTGACTTGTTAAGTCATACCAAGATTTTTGGCTCACTTCATCAATCGTATTGCGTAGCTCTTCAATAAAGATAGCATCTGCGCGCTGGAGCAGGCTAGCAAATTCTGCTTTCACTTCACCCAAGATGCGCACTCCCAAACCAGGGCCTGGGAAGGGATGGCGATAAACCATCTCACGTGGAAGACCTAAAGCAACACCTAATTCACGCACCTCATCTTTAAATAGCTCACGCAATGGCTCAAGCAATTTTAGATGCATATCTTCAGGTAAGCCGCCAACGTTGTGATGACTCTTAATAGTATGTGCGCCCTTCTTACCCTTACCAGCAGACTCAATCACGTCCGGATAAATAGTGCCTTGCGCAAGCCACTTGGCATTCTCAATCTTGCCAGATTCGCTTTGGAAGATCTCTACAAATTCTTTACCAATAATTTTGCGCTTTGCTTCTGGGTCAGCAACACCAGTTAACTTACCCATAAAGGTAGATGCAGCGTCAACGCGTATCACTTTCACACCCAGGTTACGTGCAAACATCTCCATGACCATGTCGCCTTCATTGAGACGAAGCAAACCGTGATCCACAAACACGCAAGTGAGTTGATCGCCAATTGCCCGATGGATCAACGCTGCAGCAACACTCGAGTCAACGCCACCAGATAAACCGAGTATGACTTCTTCATCTCCGACTTGTTTACGAATATGCTCTACCGCTTCAGCAATGTAGTCACCCATGACCCAGTCAGGCTTGCAATGGCAAATTTCATGGACAAAGCGTTCAATGATCGCCGTGCCTTGAATAGTGTGCGTAACTTCTGGATGAAACTGAAATGCATAAAAGCGGCGATCTTCATCGGCCATACCCGCTATTGGGCAAGACTCGGTTGAAGCCATCAACTTAAATGCTGGAGGCAATGCGGTTACTGAATCTCCATGACTCATCCATACCTTCAGAATGCCATGGCCTTCGCTGGTAGAAAAATCCTGGATGCCTTTAAGTAAATTAGTGTGCCCATGAGCACGAACTTCCGAATATCCAAATTCGCGAGCTTTACCAAGAGACTCCGCCGAAGCGACAGCGCCACCTAGCTGGGTTGCCATGGTTTGCATACCGTAACAAATGCCGAGAACGGGTACGCCTAGCTCAAATACGATTTGAGGGGCACGAGGACTGCCATCTTCAGTAACTGAATTAGGTCCGCCAGAGAGGATGATGCCTTTACCGCCCTGTTCCTGAATAAATTTGCGGATGAACTCTGGATCACAATCGTAGGGATGGATCTCTGAATACACGCGTGCATCTCGCACACGTCTTGCAATTAATTGAGTAACTTGCGAACCAAAGTCGAGAATCAGTATTTTGTCGTGCACGGAAGGATTACCTTAAATTCAGCCTGCTTTTATTTCTTAATCAATGTGGTAATTCGGTGCTTCCTTCGTGATTTTCACATCATGAACGTGCGACTCGCGTACGCCTGCCGAAGTGATTTCCACAAAATTGGCTTTGTCATGCAACTCAGCAATCGTTTTGCATCCGAGATAACCCATGGAGGAACGAATACCACCAGTCAGTTGATGCAAGATTGCCAGCACACTTCCCTTGTATGGCACTTGACCTTCGATACCCTCAGGAACAAGCTTCTCTGCATTAGCAACAATATCGCTCTGAAAATAACGATCAGCAGATCCATCAGCCATCGCGCCCAAAGAACCCATACCGCGATAACTTTTATAAGAGCGGCCTTGGTACAAGAAAACTTCACCAGGAGCTTCTTCTGTGCCGGCGAACATACCGCCCATCATGACTGAACTTGCACCCGCTGCCAACGCCTTCGCAACGTCACCAGAGTAACGCACTCCACCATCGGCGATCAATGGAATTCCAGTGCCTTTTAAGGCGGTAGCTACATTCACAATCGCAGTGATTTGTGGAACACCAACACCGGCAACAATACGGGTGGTACAAATAGAGCCTGGGCCAATACCTACTTTCACGCCATCAGCACCATGATCGGCCAATGCTTTAGCAGCATCACCTGTAGCAATGTTTCCACCAATAACTTGTACATGTGGGTAGTTTTTCTTGACCCATTTCACGCGATCTAATACGCCTTGGCTATGGCCATGCGCCGTATCAACTACAACCACATCGACACCAGCGCGTACTAAAAGTTCAATACGCTCATCATTATCTGGACCTACGCCAACAGCAGCTCCTACACGCAACTTACCTTCGCCATCCTTACAAGCGTTTGGATGTTCAGTTGCCTTCAAGATATCTTTTACAGTAATCAAGCCGCGTAATTCAAAACGATCATTAACAACTAGCACTCGCTCAAGGCGATGCTGACTCATTAAGCGCTTTGCCTCTTCGAGTGAGCAGCCTTCTTTTACTGTTACCAAGCGCTCGCGCGGAGTCATCTTCGTTTTTACTGGTGCGTCTAAATCCTCTTCAAAACGCAAGTCGCGGTTGGTAATAATCCCAACCACTTCTTTACCAGTGAGTACTGGAAATCCTGAGAAACCATGTTCGCGAGAAAGTTGAATCACTTGACGCAAAGTCACATCTGGGCCGATGGTAATCGGATCGCGCAAAACACCAGATTCATAGCGTTTTACTTTAGCTACTTCTCGTGCTTGCTCTGCTGGCGTTAAGTTTTTATGAATGATGCCAATACCGCCTTCGCTGGCCATGGCAATTGCCAATCGACCTTCTGTAACAGTATCCATAGCAGCAGATACGAGCGGTGTATTGAGTGAAATATCTCGAGTTAACTTACTTGCCAAGCTGGCATCTCGAGGGAGTACCGAAGAATAAGCCGGTACGAGGAGCACATCGTCAAAAGTGAGTGCTTTTTGAATGAGTCGCATGCAAAACCCCTAGTCACAAAAATCGATTATAGCCTCCTGGCCCTTCTTTTGGCTGCGGCAGCCTGGAATTTGGCATCCTGATTCTGGTTTGCCTTTTTACGCCTTACTGTCTTAGGATCGATTAACAGAGGTGAGTAGAGCTCTAGACGATCACCCTCATAAATGGGGCTATCCCAATCTTTACGCTTGCCAAAGACACCAAAACAGCCTTTTCTAGCCAAAACCGGGTCATCCTGACTCTGAGCTAAACCGGCCTTGACTAGGGCCAAACCGATAGTGGCAAGCTCTTCTTGAGGGATCATGAGTTGAAATTGCTTTAGTACTGGGGCGCCCTGCCTAGCATCACAAATCCAGATATTGAGCGCGCGTTTATCCATAGAGATCTTCAGCACGCTTTACAAAGCAATCCACAAAAGTGCCGGCGATATGACCAAATACGGGGCCAATGATTTTATCCAGGATGACGTTCTTAAACTCCCAGTGCAGCTTGAACTCCACCTTACAGGCATCTTCTTTTAGTGGAATAAAGTTCCATTGACCTGAAAAGTGCTTAAAGGGCCCGTCTACAAAAACCATATCGATAGTTTCTGGACGATGGTTCACGTTCCGGGTATGAAAGTACTGGTTAATGCCCTTGAAATGGATGTTGATTTTGGCATCCAGGATGGTTTCAGTTTGCTCAAAGATTTCCACCCCACCGCACCAGGGCAGGAATTCGGGATAACGGGCCACATCGGTCACTAAACCGTACATACGGTCGGCTGACTGGCCAATTAAAACGGTCTTGTAGACGTCTGCCATAATCGATCTTGGAAGCTAAATAAATATGAGTATCGTCGATAACAAAAAAGCCTTCTTTGATTATTTTATCGAGGAGCGGTTTGAGGCTGGGCTTGTGCTAGAAGGCTGGGAAGTAAAAGCCATCCGCGCAGGTCGTGTGCACGTCAAGGAAGCCTATGTGGTGATTCGCAAGGCGGAGCTATTCCTGATTGGCTGCCATATCACCCCACTACTATCGGCCTCTACTCATATTGTTCCAGACAGTACCCGCACTCGGAAGCTCCTATTAAATGCCATTGAAATACGCAAACTGATCGGCAAAGTGGAGCAAAAAGGCTATACCCTGGTCCCACTCAACTTGCACTTCACCAAAGGTAATGTGAAGTGTGAAATTGGTCTGGCGCGCGGTAAAAAGCAGCATGACAAGCGCGCAGCTACGAAAGAGCGGGAATGGGAAGTCCAAAAAGGTCGAATTGCTCGGGGCGACCTCAACGCCTGAGGTAAAACAAAGTAGCGTAGACTTGCTCAAGGGCTAATAAAGCCTCATCAGAGCATTAATGCACTAAATTGGTGCAATATAGCACCAAGCTGCTTCAATTCACTAAATTTAGTCTCACAAAAGGCATTAGTTTTATATCTATGAAATTGCCTTATGACGAAATGCTCGACGCAGCAGGTAAATCGCGTCCACACTACCAAATTTTTCACAACTGGCTGAAAGAGCAAAGTGACACCCTCATGGGTCTCAAACGCGCTGAGGCCGACCTGATCTTTAGGCGTGTTGGTATCACTTTTGCGGTTTATGGCGACGACCTGGGTTCAGAAAGAACTATTCCATTTGATCAAGTACCCCGCATCTTCACTGCCAAAGAGTGGGAACAACTTGAGGCGGGATTACGTCAGCGCGTCAAAGCGCTCAATCGCTTTATCTATGACGTGTATCACGAAGAAGAAATTATTAAAGCAGGTATCGTTCCTGCTGAACAAATTTATAACAATGCGCAATATCGTCCAGAGATGCGCAATGTGAGCGTGCCACGCGACATCTATGCACAAATTGCAGGTATTGATATTGTGCGCGCGGGTGAAGGTGAGTTCTACGTTTTAGAAGATAACTTACGTGTACCTTCTGGTGTTTCATACATGGTTGAAGATCGCAAAATGATGATGCGTCTTTTCCCGGACCTCTTCCAAAAATATCGCATTGCTCCAGTGGAACACTATCCAGACTTATTATTGGAGTGTCTGAAGTCGGTTAAACCAGATGATGTTAAAAAACCGAACGTTGTTGTGCTTACGCCGGGTATGTATAACTCGGCTTACTTCGAACACAGCTACCTTGCTCAGCAAATGGGCGTTGAATTGGTAGAAGGTAAAGATCTCTTTGTTAAAAACGAACAAGTCTTTATGCGCACTACGCAAGGCCCAGAGCGCGTTGATGTTATTTATCGCCGGGTAGATGATGACTTTTTGGATCCCCTAGCATTCCGCTCAGATTCAACCTTAGGTGTTGCAGGCCTACTCTCGGCTCATCGCGCTGGTAACGTGACTTTGGCTAATGCTATCGGCACCGGTATCGCCGACGATAAATCGATTTATCCATACGTTCCCGAGATGATTGAGTTTTACCTTGGTGAGAAACCCATTCTCAATAACGTCCCCACGTTCCAATGCCGTAAGCCAGATGATTTGGCGTATACATTAGCCAATCTCGATAAGCTCGTTGTCAAACTAACCCATGGCGCAGGTGGTTATGGCATGTTGGTCGGCCCAGCCTCAACCAAAGCCGAGATAGAAGAATTTAGAGTGCACTTGCTTGCCAATCCAGACAAGTACATTGCGCAGCCAACCTTAGCGCTCTCTACCTGCCCAACATTTGTGGAGTCTGGAGTAGCACCAAGGCATATTGATTTGCGGCCTTTTGTTCTCTCTGGAAAGACCATCAAAATGGTTCCCGGCGGATTGACTAGGGTTGCCCTCAAAGAAGGTTCTTTAGTAGTGAACTCCTCTCAAGGTGGTGGTACTAAAGATACCTGGGTATTAGAGGAATAAGGAAAGAGTAAACATGTTAAGTCGTACCGCTGATTGTCTTTACTGGATGGCCCGTTACACCGAGCGCGCAGAAAATACTGCTCGCATGCTGGATGTGAACCATCAAACGTCCCTATTGCCACAACCCACCGAGTTCTTAGAGCAAAGCTGGAAGAAGCTTCTGACTATTTCTAAACTAGAAGATGCTTTTCTCAGCCAATATGATGTAGTCAATCGTGAGAATGTATTGGATTTCATGATTTATGAAACTAGCAATCCCTCAAGCATCGTTTCTTGCTTATATGCTGCCCGTGAAAATGCGCGCGTCATTCGCGGAAAAATTACTTCAGAAGTTTGGGAAACCCAAAATACAACCTGGCTAGAGCTACAACGAATCCTTGAAGCTAGACATCAAGCCGACCCAAGTAGATTACTTGAATGGGTGAAGCATCGTTGCCACCTCTTTAGAGGCGTTATGCATGGCACGATGCTGAAAAACGAAGCTTTCTACTTTATTAATATTGGCACCCTGTTAGAGCGTGCCGACAATACCGCACGTATTCTAGAAACTAAGTATGAGGATCAAGCCTCCCTCAAAGTCTTGAGCTCAAATAAAACCACTGAAGATGGCACCGATGGTGAATTCTTTGATTTTTACCATTGGGCAGCTTTACTTCGCTCTGTTTCCGCCTTTGAAATTTATCGTCAAATTTATTCTGATCAAGTAACCCCTAAGCAGGTTGCTCAATTGCTCATTTTTAATAAGCAAATGCCTCGCTCATTGGTATGTTGTGTGAACGAATTGATCACCTTGATGTCAGAAGTAAAGAATCAACAATCCAAAGAAATCGAGCGTTTACTAGGCAAGCTAAAGGCTAGTTTGGATTACTCTGATATTGACGAGGTATTCGAACAAGGCTTGGAAGAGTTCATAGAGGCTTTCTTAGAGCGCATTAACCACATCGCCGATGAGTTCAGTAATGCTTATCTCATCCCATTAGCAGTGGCCTAAGCGCCTTTAAAAGAATATATGCACCTAAAAATTCGCCATCGCACTGAATATCGCTATGAAACACCAGTGCGCTACTCCATCCAAGAGTTGCGTCTAACGCCTCCTACAACAGCTGGCCAACAAATCGACAAATGGAAAATTGGTACGCCGATTAAAGCATCAAATTCAATTGATACGTTTGGCAATGCCTGCAGTGTCTTTGCCCAAGAAACCCCTTACACATCGATGATGATTGAGGCTGAAGGTGAAGTGCATACGCAAGATGCTCATGAATTCATCGATGATGCAAAAGCAGTTTCACCATACTACCTTTTGCAGCAAACTAATCTCACTGAACCTACAGATGAAATGTTGGAATATTTCTCCTATAGCATTCCAAAGAAAAATTCAGTTGACCAAGTACTTAAACTTGCTGAGGCAGTTCAAGGCTTAATCGCATACTCTCCTGGCCAAACCAATTTTGCCACCACAGCAGCCCAGTCTTTTGTTATGAAATCGGGTGTCTGCCAAGATCATGCTCATATTATGTTGGGCTTATGTAGAGCCTCTAATATTCCAGCACGCTATGTCAGCGGTTATTTCTTTGCAGAAGATTCTCCCAATTTAGCAAGTCATGCTTGGATTGATTTTTGCAGTGATCTAGAAAAGGGTATCTGGACTAGCGTAGACGTCACACACGCATGTTTGAGTGACTCTCGCCATATCCGCCTTGCTATTGGTCGAGACTATTACTCAGCCGCTCCAGTTAAAGGAGTGCGCTCAGGCGGTGGCGGTGAAGAGCTCAGCGCTACCATCTCGATTCAGCAAATTGTGTAAGACCCTCTTGGGCAATTAAGCGATAATTCCAAGAAATTATTGGAGAGGGTAAGGGTATGACGTACTGTGTTGGGCTATGCCTAAAAGACGGTCTGGTTTTTTTATCAGACACCCGCACTAATGCCGGGGTAGATCAAATTGGCACTTTTAGAAAAATGACTTTGTTCCAAAAGGACAAAGATCGCTTCTTTGCTCTGATGAGCGCTGGCAATTTAGCCATTACCCAATCGGTCAAAGAAATTCTTCTTCAAGGTCAGCTAATTCATGGCAAGAACCTTTGGACGGCCAAAAATTCTTATGAAGCTGCTGTCATCGTTGGGGACGCAATCAAGCAAGTGCATGAACGCGATCATGAAGCGCTTGAAAAAGCAGGTCTTGATTTCAACTGCAATATGATTTTTGGTGGCCAAGTAAAGGGTGAGAAGCCACGCTTATTCAATATCTACTCAGCTGGGAACTTCATTGAATCTACCCCAGAGACTTGCTATTTTCAGATTGGTGAGTCCAAGTACGGCAAGCCAATTTTGGATCGCGTACTGAACTTTGATACCCCGCTTAATTTGGCCACTAAATGCGCATTAATCTCTATGGACTCCACTTTAAAAAGTAATATTTCGGTGGGTCTGCCATTGGATATGCTGGTTTATGAGAAGGATTCCCTCAAAGCCACCAAATTGGTGACGCTAGACGATGCCAACCCCTACTTCGCCATGATTCACCGCCTATGGGGCGAGAAACTCCGTGAAGCCTTTAATTCCATTGCGGAGCCAAGCTGGAGTGGCGCCAATAAATCTACGGCAATCTCGATGCCTGCCAAAAAAATGGGTGTGGTGCCAGTGAATAAGCCTATTGCAGGTAAAGTAGTGGCCAAGAAACGTACCACTACTGCTGTTAAAACAAAAAAGAAGCCGGCCTCAAAAACCAGATCTAAATAAGTCACTCAATAGAAGCTTCATCAAAAGCAAAAGGCCTAGAGATATGAACTGCACCCCAAAAGTTGGACATCCGTCCAACCTAATCAGGTGCAGTTTTCATGTCCAAATATAGCAAAGAGTTCAAGTTAACAGTCATACAGCATTATCTCTCCGGTAAGGGTGGCTTTAAAAACATTGGGGATCAATTTGGCGTTAAATACGCTTATGTGCGCAAATGGGTTCATGCTTTTAAGGCTCACGGTCAAAAGAGTTTGAATAAAAGTGCCATCCAGTACTCCAGTATTTTTAAGTTATCCGTCTTGCAGCACATGGAACAACATCAGCTCTCGGTGAACCAAGCGGCAACCCACTTCAATATCCCAGCACCAAGCTCAGTACTAGCATGGCAACGCCTCTACAATGAAGGTGGTATTACAGCCCTAGAACCAAAACCCAAGGGACGGCCACCCATGTCAAAACCTAGCGATATTAAGGCCTTGCTTGCCAAGCCCTTAACCTCACTTACGCATGAAGAGTTACTGCGCAAAGCGCAGTATTTGGAAGTGGAGAACGCTTACCTAAAAAAGCTCGAAGCCTTAGCCCAGCAAAAGCACTTGGCAAGCAAGAACAAGCCCAAGTCATCACTGAGTTAAGGCAACACCATCCATTGCAAGTTATTTTGCTGGCAGCCCAAATGCCTAAAAGCGTGTATTACTACTGGCAAAAAGCCAGTAGTAATACTGACCCCCATGCCAATGCCAAGATCGAGATCAAGGCCATCTTCAATACCCATCAGGGTCGCTATGGCTACCGGCGAGTCCATTTAGAGCTTCGCAATCGGGGGCAATACCTCAATCACAAGACAGTACAAAAGCTCATGGGGCAACTTGGACTCAGGTCTATGGTTAGGCCTAAGCGCTATCAGTCCTACAAAGGAGGGGTTGGTAAGGCGGCCCCCAATTTGCTAGAGCGCAACTTTAGAGCAAGTAAACCGAATCAAAAATGGGTCACTGATGTAACGGAGTTCAGCATCAGGGGGCAAAAGGTCTATCTCTCACCCATCCTAGACCTTTATAACCAAGAGATCATCTCGTATGAGATTGGTGATCGGCCTCAACTGAGTATGGTGACTACCATGCTTAGCAGCGCTTTTAAACATCTCAAGCAGGCTGATAAGCCGATGCTGCACTCAGACCAGGGCTGGCAATATCAGATGGGGTTTTATCAACAAGCCTTAAAGAAACAAGGTGTTACTCAAAGCATGTCTAGAAAAGGTAATTGCTTAGATAACGCCGTGATGGAGAACTGGTTTGGGATTATGAAAACCGAGTTCTTCTATCCGAAGAGGTTTGAGACTATTGAATCATTTAAACAAGGGCTGCATGAATATATCCACTACTACAACCATGATCGGATCAAACAAAAACTAAAAGGATTGAGTCCGGTGCAATACCGAACTCAATCCCTCGTGCTAACCTAGCTAAACCGTCCAACTTTTGGGGGTCAGTTCAATAATCTAGGCCTTTTTATTTACTACTGGCAATACTTATAGCGCGTACTACTTTAAGCTTTTAAGCTCTTACCTAACATTTCCCATGTAGCAACAACGCTATCTGGGTTGAGTGAGATAGAAGTAATACCTTTCTCTACCAACCAGCGTGCAAAGTCAGGATGGTCGGAAGGGCCTTGGCCGCAGATACCGACATATTTGTTTTGCTTACGGCAAGCATCGATTGAGCGGGCAATCATGAATTCAACCGCTGGATCACGTTCATCAAAATCAATTGCGAGCAGCTCCATACCGGAGTCACGATCAAGACCTAATGTTAATTGAGTCATGTCGTTCGAACCAATAGAGAATCCATCAAAATACTCAAGGAACTGATCAGCCAAAATTGCATTGGATGGGATTTCGCACATCATGATCAGGCGCAAACCATTCACGCCACGCTTTAAGCCGAACTTTTCCATCATATTAATGACGCGCTCAGCCTGCTTAGTGGTCCGTACAAAAGGAACCATGATTTCAACGTTGTCCAAGCCCATATCTTCACGTACACGCTTCATTGCTGCGCACTCTAGGGCAAAGGCTTCACCGAACTCTTCAGACACATAACGAGACGCGCCACGGAAACCCAGCATTGGATTCTCTTCATCTGGCTCGTAGCGTGATCCGCCAATCAGCTTCTTGTACTCATTTGACTTAAAGTCAGATAAACGGACGATCACCGGTTTTGGATAAAAAGCAGCGGCAATGGTTGCTACACCCTCAACCAATTTATCTTCATAAAACTGACGTGGACTTGCATAACCACGAGCAACGCTTTCAACCGCACGCTTGAGATCGGGATCAATATTAGGATACTCAAGCACTGCACGTGGATGCACGCCAATATAGTTATTGATAATGAACTCTAGACGCGCCAATCCAACACCTGCATTTGGAATTTGGCAGAAATCAAAAGCCAGCTGAGGATTACCAATATTCATGGTGATCTTGACTGGAATCTCTGGCAATACGCCACGAGATACTTCAGTGACTTCAGTTTCGATCAAACCATCATAGATATGGCCTTCATCACCTTCCGCGCAAGAAACAGTTACCACCATGCCATCTTGTAAATGTTCAGTTGCATCGCCACAACCAACTACTGCTGGTACACCTAATTCACGGGCAATGATCGCCGCGTGGCAAGTACGACCACCGCGATTGGTTACGATTGCGGAAGCGCGCTTCATCACTGGCTCCCAGTTAGGATCAGTCATATCAGCCACCAACACATCGCCAGGCTGTACACGATCCATTTCACTTGGGTCGCGAATGATGCGAACAGGGCCGGCGCCAATTTTTTGACCAATCGCACGACCCTTGGCCAACACTTTAGAGCTACCTTTGAGCTTGTAACGCATTTCTACTTGGCCAGCTGCTTGACTCTTAACAGTCTCTGGACGTGCTTGAAGAATATAAATACGGCCATCCTGGCCATCCTTACCCCATTCGATATCCATTGGACGACCGTAGTGCTTTTCGATAATGACAGCGTATTTAGCTAACTCAGTAATGTCGTCATCTTCCAATGAGAAGCGATTGCGTTTTTCTGGTGTGACATCTACTGTTTGCACTTTTTCAGCGGAACCCTTTGGCGCAAATTGCATCTGAATTAATTTAGAGCCTAAAGCACGGCGAATAATTGCCTTTTTACCTTGAGCTAATGTCGTTTTAAAGACATAGAATTCATCAGGATTCACTGCGCCCTGCACCACTGTCTCACCTAAACCATAGCTAGAGGTAATAAAGACAACATCTTCAAAGCCAGACTCAGTATCCAAAGTAAACATCACGCCCGCTGCCCCCAGATCGGAGCGCACCATCCGCTGAATACCAGCAGATAAGGCTACTTCAGCGTGGGCAAAACCTTTATGGACGCGATAAGAAATTGCACGGTCGTTATAAAGTGAGGCAAACACTTCGCGAATTTTCTTGAGAACATCATCAATGCCCTCAACATTCAAGAATGTTTCTTGTTGGCCAGCAAAAGAAGCGTCCGGCAAATCTTCGGCAGTTGCTGAAGAGCGCACTGCGAATGAGCCTTTGCCTGAATCATCTAGTACAGCAAATGCTTTACGAATTTCTTCATCAAGCTTAGGCTGAAAGGGGGCAGTTTCAATCCAATTTCGGATCTCAGCTCCAGCCTGAGCCAAAGCGCGAACATCATCAATATTGAGACCTTCTAAACGCTGTTGAATGCGCTCAGTCAGATTATTGTGTTTTAAGAAATCACGGAATGCTAAGGAAGTGGTTGCAAAACCAGTTGGTACACGAACACCAGTGGAAGCCAACTGAGAAATCATTTCGCCTAAAGAAGCATTCTTACCGCCAACTGATTCAACATCAGTCATTCGGAGTTGTTCAAAAGGCAAAACATAGGCATCTGCCACGCTACTATTTTGTTGCTGTTGGTTGGACATAAAATACTCTCAAAAGATAAGGAAACTGGTCTAGCGGCCACATAAAATGGGGCATACTTTAATATGATTCTATTGTAGTGCTGACCCCAACTTTTAGGCCAAATCGATGTCTACTGAAACCCGCATTGTTTTTATCGTCTCTGATGGCACCGGCATCACGGCCGAGAACTTCAGTCAGTCGATTTTGGCTCAATTTGAGGCCACTTTTAAGCACATTCGTGTACCTTTTGTGGATAGCGTTGATAAGGCGCATGACGCAGTCAAAAGCATCAACCAAGCGGCCGGTAACTATGGGGGGCAACCTATTGTTTTCACAACTTTGGTGAATTCTGAGCTCAATGCCATAGTCGCTAAGGCCAACGGGCTCATTTTGGATATGTTCCAGACCTTTGTAGCGCCTTTAGAGGCCGCCCTGGGTATGAAATCCACCCATGCCATGAACCGCCTTCACCATAATGCCGACACTGAGGCCTATAAAAACCGTATCGAGGCTATTAACTATTCACTAGCCCATGATGACGGTCAATCCAATCAAAACCTGGCTGAGGCAGATGTCATTTTGGTTGGTATTTCACGGGTTGGCAAAACCCCAACTAGCCTTTATTTGGCAATGCAATATGGATTAAAAGCCGCCAATTACCCCCTCATTCCCGAGGACTTTGAACGCGGGCAGCTACCAAAAGATTTAATCCCTTATCGCCAGAAAATCTTTGGCCTGATGATTGATGCAGAACGTCTCTCGGAGATTCGCAATGAGCGCAGACCGGGCAGTAATTACGCTAAATTAGAAAACTGTCGCTATGAAATTAATGAAGCCACTGCGATGATGAAAAAGCAATCTATTCCATGGGTGCTCACTACTAGCAAATCCATTGAAGAAATTGCCACCACCGTGCTTCAAGCGATCAAGTCAGACAGAACCATCCTAGGATAGGAAGATTGGCGCATTTAGTTTTGCGGACATCGATTAGCCAGAGGTTTATTAGCGAACCGATCATTGATCCAGGGTAAGAAAGTTTGCTGCGCCTCTAATGGGCTAGTGAAGTGAGTTGCCCCATCCAACTCTATATGCTGTATATTGCCACCCATTTTGCACATCTGAGCTTCATAGATATCGACCATCGGCTTGGGAACCGCGTCTTTAGTTCCACGAAACACTAGCACTGGCACCGCAGGAGCGTTATTGGGTATACCGCCGGTAATCATTACCTCAATCCAAGCTTGAGTATTGATCGGCACTGACTTCACTAGGGATTTGTAATTATCTCCGTAACTATAGGTCAATGCATCACTCAATACATGGAAGCATTTATTGTTGGAAAGTTGATCAAACACCGCAGCACCTTCAGGCGTAAACCAATCAGTAAGCTGTAACTTTTCCGGATAGGCCGCCTGCATGCCATACATCATCCCTGCTAGATGACCCCATAAAAAAATGTTTTGTGAAAGCGGTGCAGTAATTTTCTCCATGGCCTGATCTACATTATCACTACTACTCATCATGGCGTATTGAGCAACACCCGAGAGGTTAACTGGAGATAAAGCGACAACACCCACTAGTTCAATGCCATCAAAAGCAGTACCAGTTTGCGCTAAGTATTCCTTAGATCCACCAGCAGAAAGAACGGAGTAACCGCCCTCAGACCAGCCGTATAACAAAGCTTTTTTACCGGCACCAGCCTCCTTAACGGAGCCAGCAGCCCGAATAGCATTAATCGCATCACGACCCTGAGTTTGCCCAACTGCATATTGATGCTTACCGCCACCACCAAGACCTTGATAGTCAGTTGCTACAACAACATATCCTTCTTTGATTAATTCAGCCAAAGAAAGAACTCCATAATCCTCCCAAGAATTACCATTCATTAGATAGTATTCATTTAGAGGTACTGCTGGATTAATTTGTTGAGAGGGGCCGCAATTCTGTGCGCTGCCTGTTGTGCCATGTGACCAAGAAACAATCGGTCGTCCGCCCTTAGGTGCCTGACCAATGGGTGCGATCAATAAGCCAGTGGAAATGGTTTTGAGATTATTCACATCAGAAGAAATATAAGCAATCCGCCAAGCCTGTGCACCAGCAATTTCTGTAGCTATTTTTTCTTTTTTGACAACTTGACCGAGCTTTCCTTCGGGCCTAATTTGAGATGAGGCAACATAAAAGGGTGGTATCGAGGGGGTGGCCATAGCACTCATCGATATGAATAGGCTGCAGACAAGAGTCTGAACTAAAGCACATCCAAAACGTTTCATGACTACTCCCTTAGGAATTAAAATTTAAATAGAAAGGTTAGCCTACCCTCTTCTGACTCGCACCGTCTCAAATAGACAAATAGCTGCGGCAGTCGATACGTTTAATGACTCCACTCGAGGATCTATAGGAATGGAGATGCCTTTAGCTTGAGCCAGGAGATCTTCAGACACGCCCTGGCCTTCGCTCCCCATGACCCATGCAACTGGGTGCAGTAAATCATTCTTTAAAGAAAATAGATCACATTTTGCATCTGCAGTGGCGGCCAATAGAGGTGCCGTTACAGCACTCAACACTTGTTGGTTAGACCAACCTTCATAGAGATCCAATAAACGGTGTGCACCCATACCGGCGCGCAAGACTTTGTTAGACCATAGATGTGCGCAGCCAGACAAAGCCAACACTTGAGTAAAGCCAGCAGCTGCTGCGGTTCGCAAAATAGAGCCTACATTGCCAGCATCTTGCACGCGATCCAATATCACAACATCACCCGCCAATGTAGCAATGGATTGGGATGGAGCCAAGCTGGATTTTGGAAGATCAAGCAAACCAGCAAGATGCGGCGCATTCACTAGTTCACTTAATAAATCCCATAGGGCGCTATCTAATTGATAAACCTTGGTATCTGGGCAAATCTCGAGATGTGAATACACTGCTTGTGCAATTTCAGAATTCTTTAAACCCACCTCAGAGGTAAATAAGATCTTCAGACCTGGATCCCCTAGCCATGTTTGTACCAGATGAATACCTTCAAGTAGGGCTTGTCCACAAGCTAACCTTGCTTTTTGACCTTTTGAGCCAGTAGCTTGCAACAGCCGAACCTCTTTAAATAAAGCATTGTCTTTAGATGTAATGAGATCGAAGTTCATATGAATTAAAAACTACCTTCAAGCACTCTTCGTACGGGCGCAAAACTTTTTCGGTGCTCAGTGCATACCCCATATTGTTTTAACGCAGCAAAATGGGCTTCTGTAGGATAGCCCATATGTTGGGAAAAACCATATTGAGGATGCTGTTCATGCAAAGCAATCATCTGGCGATCACGCGTGACCTTCGCCACAATAGATGCAGCAGAAATCGCTGGTTCTTTTGTGTCGCCCTTCACAATGGCTTCGGCAGCAATTGACAATTCAGGGCAGCGATTTCCATCAATTAGGGCTTTGCTTGGCCACTCACCAAGGCGAGCGGCAAGGTCTTCAACGGCCCGGCGCATCGCTAACATCGTTGCCTGAAGAATATTAATGCTATCAATTTCTGTTGGGCTCGCCTCGCCAACACCCCAAGCCTTGGCCTTTTCCATGATTTGTTCATATAGAAATTCACGGCGTACGGCGCTTAACTTTTTTGAGTCTTTTAAACCTTCAATAGGGTTCTCTGGATCTAATACAACAGCGCCAGCGACTACTGCGCCAACCAATGGGCCACGACCCGCCTCATCTACGCCACAGACCCAAATCATGTTCATGCACTCACTCTATTCTTGCGGCCATTAGCAATCGTTTGGGCAACAGCTTGTGCAACCAATAATCCCGTTGGTCGGCGTAAGGTTTCATGCATTTTTGCAAAACGTGCCTTCAACTCAGCAACCTTACTAGGATGGTCTAACCAATTGAGGACAGCGGCTGCCAATTTCTCGGGAGTAGCATCATCTTGTAGCAATTCAGGCACCACAAATTCTCCACACAAAATATTAGGTAGGCCGACATAAGGCATATAACCCTGTCGCTTCATAATTTGCGCCGTTAACCAAGGCACTTTATAAGAAATCACCATGGGTTTTTTCCACAATGCCGCCTGTAATGTCGCGGTTCCACTGGCAATCAACACAACATCAGAAGCTTCCAATACTTCATCTGCCATGCCATCAATCAAATGAATTCGAATATCGGGATACTGCTTTCTAGTTTTCTCTAACAACTGCTCAAGCGGCTCACGCAAGCGAGGTGTCGCAATAGGGATTAAGAAATTCAACGTTTGTCCTTGAAGGCGATCCGCTAATAATTCCATTGTCTGGAAAAATATCGGCGCAATGTGTTCAATTTCAGATCCACGACTACCCGGTAAAACTGCAACTGCAATTCCCTCTAATGCGCCCTCAGAAAGATTTAAAGTGTGCGTCAGTTTTATTCTTGCTGCTGGTGTGTTGGGTTCAAGTGGAATATCACTTGCCAAAGGATGGCCCACATAAGTAGAGGCTACTCCAGCACGATCATAAATCTCGGTTTCAAATGGAAAAATACACAGCATTCTCTCCACTGCTTGAGAAATCTTTTTGATACGCCCCGCTCTCCATGCCCAAATAGATGGAGACACCAAATGCAAGGTAGGGATTCCGGCCTTTCGTAATTGCAGCTCTACCCCTAAATTAAAGTCGGGGGCATCAATACCTAAATAGACATCAGGACGACCCTCACCTAGAAGATTGGCAATCAGCTCTTTACGAAGTTTCAAGATGGCGGGAAGCTGCTTAATGGCCTCTACATACCCACGAACACTCAGTGTTTCCATAGGCCAATCGGAGTGCATGCCCTGGGCTTGCATCCTTGGGCCTCCAATGCCGTAGACCTCTAGGCCCGCCATATCTGGAATTTGATTTAAGGCGCTCAGAACTGGCGCGGCTAATAAATCACCAGAAGGCTCGCCAGCTACACAAGCTAACTTTGGCAAAGTAATCCGATCGTTAGCGAATAATGCCGCGCGTAGAGGCAGCAATAAAATCATGGAACTGCGCGAGCTTATCGGCAGTCGCTTGGTCGCCTGAGCTGGCGGCAACCATCTTCTGAATTTCTACTTTAGCGTCCTCAAAACTGAGCCCATCTTTATAAAGAACTTTGTAAGCTTGACGCAAAGCTGTAACTGTTTCACTTGAAAACCCGCGGCGCTTTAAACCTTCTACGTTGATGCCATGTGGAGATGCCTTATCTCCAGCAGCAATCACAAATGGCGGAATATCTTGAACCAATGCTGAAGCACCACCCAACATTGCATGCTGGCCAATACGCACAAATTGATGCACCCCAGACATACCACCCATAATGGCCCAGTCTTCTACTTGAACGTGTCCAGCAATTTGGGCATTACTCGAAAAAATGGTGTGATTACCCACCTGACAATCATGTGCAATGTGCACATATGCCATGATCCAGTTATCGTTACCAATACGAGTAATACCTAGGTCTTGTGAGGTTCCAGTATGAATAGTGGTGAACTCACGAATCGTGTTGCGATCACCAATAATAAGCTGAGTTGGCTCACCACGATATTTCATATCTTGTGGTGGTCCACCAATTGCCGCAAAGTGTGCAAATGTATTTTCTTTGCCAATAGTGGTATGACCCTCTATGACAGTATGGGATCCCACTTTGGTGCCAGAACCAATTTTGACGTTGGGTCCAATGACGGAAAACGGGCCAACCTCAACATCACTTGCGAGTTCAGCTTTGCTATCAACTACAGCAGATGCATGAATCCGAGTCATTACGCGCCTTTCGAACGTACCGCACAAGTAATATTGGCTTCTGCAGCGATTTCACCATCCACAGTTGCCTGAACTGCGAACTTATAAATACCTGCGCGACCACGCTCTAGCCTCGCAGTCATAATCAATTGATCACCGGGAAGTACTGGTTTTTTAAAACGGGCACCATCAATACCAGCAAAGTAATAAATTGCATCTTCAGCACGCTCTTCGGAAAATGTTAGCAATGCAGCTGTTTGAGCTAACGCCTCAATAATTAATACTCCAGGCATCACCGGGAAATCAGGAAAGTGCCCCTGAAAGAATGGCTCATTCATCGTGACATTTTTTAAGGCGGTAATGGTTTCGCGAGGCGTTATTTCCAGAACGCGATCTACCAGTAAAAATGGATAGCGATGTGGCAATAACTGCAAAATTTTGTGGATATCAATCGCGATAGGGTTACTCATACATTACCTGCTCAAAGTTATTAATTCATTAAATGCCAAAAGAGCCTTAAGACTCCGTACTTTTGTTTTTATCCAATAAACGCAGGCGTTGGCGTATTTTATCGAGTCCACGCAAGATCGCCGCATTTTTTTCCCAGGCCCCATGAAGCATTGATGGGTAGACGCCGGTGTAATGCTGACCAGGCTCTGTAATCGAGCGAATAATAGAAGTATTGCCAGAAACCGTTGTTCTATCAGCAATCGTTAGATGGCCAGCAAAATTAGCGGCGCCACCAATGATGCAGAAATTGCCAATTTTGGTGCTCCCTGAAATTGCAGCGCAGCCCGCAATCACGCAGCAATTGCCCACTACTACGTTATGTGCGATCTGCACTTGATTGTCAATTTTGCTACCTGAGCCGATGATGGTGTCACTCATAGCCCCACGATCAATTGTCGTTGATGCTCCAATCTCTACATCGCTTCCGATAACTACATTACCAGTCTGAGGAATTTTTACCCACTCTCCACCAGTCGCAGAAAAATCAGGGGCGAACCCAAAGCCATCAGCACCAATGACGGCTCCACTATGAATAATGCAACGCTCACCAATTTGCGTGCCAAAATAAAGTGATACCGCCGGATAAATTAAAGTGTCGCTAGCGATGTCACAATTTTCTGCAACAAAAGTATTGCCTAAAATTGCAACGCGCTCTCCAAGCTTAACGCCAGCACCTATACGTACAAACGGACCAATATGACAGGAGGCTGGAATGCTAGCGCTTGGGTCAACCACTGCAGCAGAGTGAATACCCGGTTCATATATGGGGGCGCTTTGCCGAGCAAAATATTGCGCAACTCTTGCAAAAGTAGCATAGGGATTTTTAGCAACAAAATAGACTCGTCCAGAGGAATGAGTTCCTGGATTGGCTTGTAAAAATTCTAAATCTGCTTTGCTAACAATTAAAGCGCCAGCGCTACTGTCGGCGGCTTGCTTACGGTAGAGAGGATTCGATAAAAAGGAGATTTGGCTTGATTGCGCCCGCTCAAGGGGTGCTAAACCATTAAAAACTGTGGAGGCTTCCCCCACCAAGCTTGCTTGAAACTGATTGGCCAGCTCAATGGCGGTAAGCATAAGACTTATTTTTGGCTATTTAAGGCCTTGATAACATCATCAGTTACATCGGCCTTAGGATTAACATAAGCAGCCTCTTGAACGATGATGTCAAGCTTTCTTTGTTCAGCAATTTGCTTGAGGACTAAGTTTGCTTTCTCAGCAATCTTGGCGCGCTCTTCAAATGTACGCTGGTTTAAATCTTCTGTAAATTCACGTTGCTTACGTTGCAATTCGCGGTCTTGATCAGCCAATTCGCGCTGACGACGTGAACGCTCTGCTTCACTCATTACAGCACCATCACGGTCAAGCTTTTCGGCTGCGGCTTTAATCTTTTCAGCGCTTTTGCGTAACTCGTCCTGACGTTTTGTAAATTCATTTTGCAAACGAGTTTGCATTGCTTTGGCCAAGTTAGACTCATTAAATACTTTTTCTGAGTTCACAACAGCGACGCGCGTTCCCGCATCTTGAGCAAATGCTAGCGGCGCGATAAAAGCACTTGCCATGGCAACCAAGCCAACCTGAATCCATTTTGAAGAGTTTGAAAACTTCATAAAACTTTCCTTGAACAATTAAAACGCTGTTCCAACCTGGAACTGCAAACGTTGAATGTTATCCGTTGGCTGAGATTTGTACGGAATACCATAACTAAACTTCAGTGGTCCTAACGGTGATATCCATGATATACCCAAACCATAGGAGTATCTTAAGACTAGGTTCAGGTTTTGACCAAAAGCATTACCGCCGTCGATAAAGGTAAAGGCTCTTAACGTTTTGTCAGTTCCGGACCCAGGCACAGGCACCGTGTACTCAATATTCGTCACGATCTTTGACTGACCACCGGTAGGCTGATAAGACCCAGTATTCGTGTTGTAATACTGCGGACCCAAGGAACCGGGGGAATAACCGCGTACCGATCCAATACCACCAACATAGTAATTTTTAGTAATTGGGAAGGGATTGCTACCGTAAGCCTGACCATATCCAACCTCGCCATTAAAGGACAAGATATTTCCCTTGGAAAAAGAGTGATACTTTTGATATTGCCCGTACACACGATAGAAATTCATATTGGCAACCGGAGTACCAACCTCACCAGACAGCTGCTCTAAAGAACCCTCCGAGGGAATTAGAGCACTATCTCGCCCATCGCGCGACCAACCTACAGTTACTGGAACGTTATAAGTGTTTAAGGTGGCTGGATAGCCAGGAGCAGCGACGCCATAACTTTGCGCATAATTTAAATACGGAATAGGGGTATTAGAAGTTGTATTAATTTGGAAGGCTTCAAAACCAGTACCAAAAAATACGCGATCGACCTCTGTATACGGAACACCAAATTTAATATTTGAGCCCACGTTTTTAATTTGGTAATCTGGATCGCCAATGTAATAAAGCGGCTTTGAAGATCTATAGTACAAATCAGTGTAACGACTGATACCCTCTTCAGTGAAATACGGGTCATAGTTTGACAGCGTTAAATTCTGATTAATTTTTCCTAATGACATATTCAAGCCGATGGCTGTTCCGGTGCCGAACGCATTATCTTGATTGATACCAGCAGATAAAATTAATTTCTCAGTTGAGGAAAAGCCTGCGCCCAGAGTGATGGCTCCTGTTGGCTTTTCTGTGACCTTTACGTTCACGTCAACCTGGTCTGGAGAGCCCGGAACATCTTCTGTGGCAATATCAGTCTCGGTAAAGTAGCCCAACCTACCTAAACGCTTCTTTGATAGCTCAATCTTATCGCTGTCAAACCAAGAACTTTCAAATTGACGCATTTCACGTCGTATGACTACGTCACGTGTTTTTGCATTTCCACTAATGGCCACTTGGCGAACATAAATACGGCGCCCCGGATCAATCACCAAGGTGAGATCAACTTCTGCTAAGTCACGACGCACATCTGGCTGAGGATTTACTGTTGCAAAAGCATAGCCATACGTTCCTAATACTTCGGCAATTGCCTTAGTGCTTTCTGTGAGTTTAGCCGATGAGTAAGTATCGCCCTGTTTAAGGGTGATCAGCTTCATAAACTCAGATTCTTTACCCAATAAATCACCAGCCAGACGAACATCCTTCACCGTGAATTTTTTTCCTTCACGAATGCTGATGGTGAGGAAGATGCCTTTTTTATCAGGGGTAATAGAAACCTGAGTGGATTCAATCACAAATTCGAGATAGCCTCGATTTAAATAATAAGAGCGAATACTTTCTAAATCGGCTGTCAGCTTTTGCTTGGAATACTGGTTGTCCTTGCTATACCAAGATAACCATCCACCCGTCTTTAACTGCATTTGGCTATTGAGTGTGCTCTCACTAAACTCTTCATTGCCAATAAAGTTAATTTCTTGAATTTTGGCAACCGGGCCTTCATCAATATTGAAATAAACGGCCACCTGATTGCGCTCAAGCGGGGTAACAGTAGCCACCACCTCTGCCGCAAACATCCCTTTACCAACATACTGACGCTTTAATTCTTGCTCAGCTTTATCAATAAGCGCCTTGTCGTAAAAACGAGCTTCTGCTACACCAACAGCCTTCAAAGACTTTCTCACTAAGTCCGGGTCAAATTCCTTCATCCCGGTGAACTCGATACGTGAAATAGTTGGGCGCTCTTCGACAATGACGATCAATACATTACCTTGCGCCTGAATTTGAACGTCCCTAAAAAAGCCAGTGCTATATAAAGCCTTAATAGCTTCGGTACTTTTTTCTTCGTTAAAGGTGTCACCCACTTGAACCGGCAAATAACTAAATACCGTTCCTGGCTCTACGCGCTGTAAACCTTCAACCCGAATATCCTTCACCACAAAGGAGTCTGCTGCATGCGCATTGACGCTGAACATCACAGCCAAAATCAGCAGTAATTGAGCAAATAAACGAGCAAAAATCGAGGAAGATAAGATCAGAAAATTCAAGGCGACAAATAGCGTTGTAAATCGTTAAACAAGGCCAGCAGGGAAATAAAAATCAATAAGAAAAAGCCCGCTTTTTGGAGCTGTTCCTGCCTTGAAATTGAAATCCGCTTACCAGCGACCAACTCCCATGCATCATACAGGAGCTGACCCCCATCAAGCATGGGAAAAGGTAGCAAATTTAATATTCCAATACTGATACTCATTAGTGCTAAAAATGCCAAAAAAGGCTGCCAGCCAACCTGTGCAGTCTTACCGGCCATGTCCGCAATACTCAGTGGCCCCCCGAGCTGTTTAAAAGATGTCTTTCCTGTAACGATGCCAGCCATTACCCTTACGGAAAGCTTGCTAATCAGATAAACCCTTTCTGCCGCAAAACACACTGCGTCGATAGGCCCCAACTTCAGCTCCTTCCAGCCCGCCAAAGGGGTGGCTACCGGCAAAATGCCCAATTTAGCTACGGGGTCTGCATCAGGACTCAGGCGGGGTAAATCTTCAGCCAAAAAAACTTTGGTGAAGCGCTGGCCATCAGGCCCAAGCATCTCAAGCTCAAAGCCATACTCGCCGGCTAGAGCATCCATTAGCCTCCAACGCAGAGCATTCCAGCTGGGGATGGACTTAAATTCACCAGAAAGGGGCACAGATTTAACCCCAGAATCCAGCTGCTGCCATCCCAGCACCTGATCCCCCGCCCTAAGGTCCAATTGAGCCGCTATTGAATTCTCAGGGGGAGCTTGTAAAACAGCCGGCAATTGAGGGACCCCTGAGAGGTATAAGCCGGCAAAAAGGAGGATAGCCAGGAAAAAATTAGCAAAAGGCCCCGCTGCAACAATCAGCGATCTTTTCCACAAGGGTTTGTAATCATAGGCTTCTGATTGTTCAACCAAGCTAATAGACTGAGTACGATCGCGCCCATCCAATAATTTCACATAACCCCCAAGAGGAATCGGGGCCAATGTCCACTCAGTTTTATTGTTTGCTTGATAGGTAAAAAAGGGTTTACCAAAGCCAATCGAAAATCTCAGGACCCGCACTCCACAAGCACGCGCTGCTAAAAAATGGCCAAACTCATGAAAGCTCACTAGTACCCCGAGAGTAACTAGAAAAGCGCCAAGAGTGATAAGTGCTTGCAAAGATAAGCCTAAGATTATTTTTTAATACTGACGCATCAAGTCATGAGCCACTGATCTGGCTTGAGCATCAATAGCCAAGATGGTTTCTAACGAATCCGCATTGGTGACAGCAATTGCATCTAGGGTTTTCTCAACCACTTGAGGTATTTGCAAATACGGTAAACCAGCATCCAAGAAAGCGGCTACTGCCACTTCATTCGCGGCATTAAGTACTGCCGGAGCAGTACCGCCAGCTTTGGCTGCCGCAAACGCAAGAGAGAGGCATGGGAAGCGCGCTAATTCAGGCTCTGAAAAATTCAGGGCCGCCAACTGCGCTAAATCTAATGGGGCAACCCCGGCCTCAATACGCTCTGGCCAAGCTAGCCCATAGGCAATAGGAGTGCGCATATCAGGTTGTCCTAATTGCGCCAATACTGAGCCGTCACGATAACGCACCATTGAATGCACCACGCTTTGTGGATGAATTAATACTTTAATTTTTTCAAGTGGCAAACCAAACAACCAAAAAGCTTCAATCACTTCAAGGCCTTTGTTCATCATGGTTGCTGAATCAACGGAAATTTTTCTGCCCATTACCCAATTGGGATGAGCGCAAGCCTGCTCTGGAGTAATGGCCGCCAGCTGTTCAATAGGCGTACTGCGAAATGGTCCACCTGAAGCAGTTAACCACAGCTCCTCAACGCCAAGACCATTGTGCGTTGACTTAGTAAATTCATTTGGCAGGCATTGAAAGATCGCATTATGTTCGCTATCAATCGGAAGTAACTCACCACCGCCACTTTTCATGGCTTGCATAAATAAATTGCCCGACATCACCAAAGCTTCTTTATTGGCCAGCAAAACTCGCTTACCTGCTTTTGCTGCAGCCAATGCTGGCACCAACCCAGCTGCCCCGACTATAGCTGCCATTACCGTATCGCAAGACGACTCAGTAACAGCGCTCACTAAGGCATCTGGACCATACATCACTTGCGTAGAAACCCCCTGCTCAAGCAGCATCTTCTCCAGGCGAGCAGCATCCCCCGCTTCGCTAACAACCGCAATCATGGGTTTAAATTCAACACATTGCTGAGCCAAGAGCTCGATTTGCTTTCCAGCCGTAAGGGCAACTACATTAAAACGAGCAGGATGAGCACGAATGACATCCAAGGTGTTGACCCCAATAGAGCCCGTTGAGCCGAGTATGGCAACCTGCCGCATCGCCATCACACCAACCCAGCAAGTAAGGCGGCAATAGGCATTGTTGGAATTAATGCATCTACACGATCTAAAACCCCACCATGCCCAGGCAATAAATTGCTGCTGTCTTTAACTCCAGCCAAACGTTTTAATTGGGACTCAAAAAGATCGCCAAAAATACTGAATGCGCATAATAAGGTAACCATCAGGAACATGGGCACCCAACCAAAGCGAATCGCCCAAGCGCCAAACAAGGTTGATTCAAAGGGTAAATACATAACGCAGAGCAAGGCGTAGACATAACAAAGCACTAATCCGCCGATGGCTCCCTCAACTGATTTCCCCGGGCTAATCTGAATAGCCAATTTTCGTTTACCAAAAGCCTTGCCAACAAAGTACGCGCCAATATCAGCAACCCATACCAATGCCATACTGCTCAAAAGAAAAACCAATCCCAGTTCGCGCAAAAACGCCAATGCAAACCAAGTTGCCGGCAACACAATCAGCCCAAGCACAGCATAGAATGGTCGCAATTTTTGGAGCGAAAGATTCATTCCTTTAGCAAGCAGAAAAGGGGCGATAAAGAACCAAAACAGCACTGCGGATATCAGCAATGAAAACTGCCATGCCGTATTTTGCATGCCCAATAAGAAGAGAATGATGGTCAAGCAAAAGAATGCGTAAAGCCATGCAGCGCGCCTAGCCTCGGGAGCAAGCAAACAACTCCACTCCCAGGCGGCTGCCAACAGCGCCACTAGGAAGAATGCGCCGATATAAACGGCTGGCAGTAAAAATAGAATGGGCAGAAGTACCGCCAGTAAAACAAGGGCAGTAATTATGCGGGTTTTTAACATGGTGAGATGACTTTAGTGAACAAGCAACATCAAACTGCGTCACTCATCGCTTGCGATGCAAGCTGAGCACTAGTCCGCCCGAATCGGCGTTCGCGTTGACTGAACCAATCAAATGCCTTGTGTAATTCAGCCTCATTAAAGTCTGGCCAAAGTACATCAGTAAAGTACAGCTCGGTATACGCGAGTTGCCATAGTAAAAAATTGCTCACTCGCTGCTCACCGCCCGTGCGGATAAACAAATCAGGCTCTGGAGCATATGCCATAGAAAGATGGGGTTGTAGCAATTCTTCCGATATATCTTCAGGCTTCATATCAGGATTTGCAGCTAAGCAACGACGCATCGCCTGCAAAATATCCCAACGACCGCCATAGTTTGCAGCGATAGTAAAAGTCAGCGCCTTACATTCTGCTGTTTTTTGTTCTGAAAACTGCACCATCTCTTGAATAGCAGAATCGAAGCGACTTAAGTCACCAATTAAACGCAAGGAGATGTCATTTTCAGCTAGACGTGAAACCTCGCCTTTGAGGGATTTCAAAAATAACTTCATCAGAAAGCCCACCTCTTCGGGTGGACGACGCCAATTTTCAGAGCTGAATGCAAAGACAGTAAGATATTCAACGCCCACCTTACGACATTCTTGAACAATTTTTCTGACTGCGCCCAAGCCCTCAGAATGCCCGGCAACCCGTGGCATCAATCGCTTACTTGCCCAGCGTCCATTGCCATCCATGATGATCGCCACGTGGCGTGGAATAGCATTAACCTCTGGGATTGCCTGGGTTGAACTAAGGTGTTTGCTCATCAAAATCAATCGATTCAGACTGGCCTAAACCGTCATGATCTCTTTTTCTTTTTCAACAATAATCTTGTCGATGTCTACTACCGCTTTGTCAGTCATCTTCTGAATTTCATCAGTAGCACGACGCTCTTCATCTTCAGAAATTTCTTTATCTTTTGTTAAACGCTTGAGGTGCTCATTGGCATCACGGCGTAAATTGCGCACGGCAATCTTGGTATCTTCACCTTCACTCTTTACTACTTTAGTGAGCTCACGGCGACGCTCTTCAGTCAAAGCTGGCATAGGAACACGAATAACAGTGCCTTGAGAAGCCGGATTTAAGCCTAAATCAGAATCACGGATCGCCTTCTCTACTGCGGCAACCATGGTCTTTTCAAATGGTTGAACATTAATAGTTCGGGCATCAGCTAAGCCCAAACTGGCTACTTGGCTTAACGGTGTTGGATTGCCATAGTAATCAACATGAATGTGCTCCAGTATTCCTGGATTGGCGCGGCCAGAGCGGATCTTTGCCAAACTGGATTTCAATGACTCAAGAGACTTTTGCATCTTTTGATCGGTATTGGTTTTAATTTCTGCTGCAGACATCAGGCCTCCTATTAAACGTGTACCAAAGTACCTTCAGACTCACCTTGCACTACACGCATTAATGCGCCTGGCTTGAGAATCGAAAAGACTTTGATTGGTAATTTACGATCACGGCACAACGCAAAAGCAGTTGCGTCCATGACTTGTAGGTTTTTAATTAAAGCTTCATCAAATGTAATGGTCTTGTATAAAGTCGCTGCTGGATCCTTTACTGGATCAGCGCTATAGATGCCATCTACCTTAGTGGCTTTGAGCATGATCTCTACACCCATCTCAGCACCACGCAAAGCAGCAGCTGTATCGGTAGTAAAGAATGGATTACCCGTACCCGCTGCAAAGATCACTACTTTGCCTTCACCCATCGCGCGAATTGCGCGCGGACGAATGTACGGCTCAACTACTTGGTCCATTCGAAGAGCAGATTGAACTCTCGCTTCAACACCTTTTTGACGAAGTGCATCTTGTAAAGCGAGCGAATTCATCATGGTGGCCAACATACCCATGTAGTCAGCAGTTGCACGATCCATGCCCGCCGCTCCTCCTGCTACCCCGCGGAAAATATTGCCGCCACCAATCACTATAGCGAGCTCTACACCGCTATTCACAACTTGGGCAATTTCAGCAACCATGGCATCAATAGTGATCGGATTGATGCCAAAAGCATCATCGCCCATCAGGGCTTCACCAGAAAGTTTGAGGAGGACGCGTTTGTAACCTGGCATATTTTTATTTTCCGTAATTTGCTAAGCAATTAACTTACTTAGCTTATTGATCTTTAAGCACTTTTTAATATCTCAGCCAAATTATAAAGGTCTTGGTAAAGATCAAAGAAAAGGGCACAGAAACTAAGGTTTCTATGCCCTTGGGATACTGCCAGCTAGCTGGGGCAAGCCCTAAACCAGCCGAATTACTACTGAATTACGCAGTTGCCTTAGATGCAGCAGCTACTTGAGCAGCTACTTCAGCAGCAAAGTCATCTTGACGCTTCTCAATGCCCTCGCCTACAACATACATTGTGAAACCCTTGATAGTTGTATTTGCGGCCTTGAGCATTTGCTCAACAGTTTGCTTATCGTTTTTAACGAAAGTTTGGTTCAACAAAGAAACCTCTTTGAGGTATTTCTGAATAGAACCTTCAACCATCTTTTCGACGATTTCTGGTGGTTTGCCAGATTCAGCAGCCTTTTGAACAGCAACGCTACGCTCAATCGCAATTGATTCAGCAGGAACGTCAGCCATAGACAAGGCTACCGGCTTCATTGCAGCAATATGCATAGCAACGTCTTTAGCAGCAGTATCGTCACCTTCAAACTCAACCATCACACCAATACGTGTGCCATGGAGGTAAGAAACCAACTTATTACTACCAGTAAAACGCTTGAAGCGACGTGGCATGATGTTCTCGCCGATCTTACCGATCAAGGCACTACGAACTTCATCAACAGTTTGGCCATTCAAAGGCAATGCGAGCAATGCAGCAACGTCAGCTGGGTTCTTTTCAGCAACCAACTTCACGCAGTCATTTACAAATGCCAAGAAGTCATCGTTCTTAGAAACGAAGTCAGTTTCGCAGTTCACTTCTAGCAATGCACCAGTGCTGCCATTGATTGCAGTAGCAACGATACCTTCAGCAGTAACGCGAGAAGCAGCTTTACCCGCTTTGCTACCAAGCTTTACACGCAGAATTTCTTCTGCACGAGCCATATCACCATCAGCCTCGGTCAAAGCTTTTTTGCACTCCATCATCGGAGCATCAGTTTTGGCGCGTAACTCGCCAACCATTGCAGCGGTAATAGCGGCCATTATTCAGCTTTCCCTTCTTCAACAAACTCTTCTTCACCCTCTTTAACGGCTGTCAAAATTTCTTGAACAGAATTTGCTTTGCCTTCGAGGATTGCATCAGCAATGCCACGCGCATAGAGAAGAACAGCTTTGCTAGAGTCATCGTTACCAGGGATAATGTAATCAACACCTTCTGGTGAGTGGTTGGTATCCACAACAGCGATTACTGGAATACCTAACTTGTTAGCTTCAGTAATAGCAATCTTGTGATAGCCAACGTCCACAACGAAAATTGCATCAGGAACGCCATTCAAATCCTGAATTCCGCCAAGTGCTTTTTGTAACTTATCGAGATCGCGGTCATTGGTCAAAGCTTCTTTTTTGGAAAGCTTCTCCCAATCACCTGCTTCTTTAGCAACTGCCATATCTTTCAAACGCTTGAGTGAACCTTTAACAGTTTTAAAGTTAGTGAGCGTACCGCCCAACCAACGGCTATCGATATAAGGCATACCGGCACGAGCAGCTTCTTCAGCAATGATCTCGCGTGATTGACGCTTAGTACCAACAAACAAAATCGTGCCACGATTAGAAGCAACTTGTTTTGCAAATTTCAGGGCATCCTGAAACATTGGCAATGTTTTTTCCAAGTTGATAATGTGGATCTTATTGCGATGACCGAAAATAAAAGGGGCCATCTTTGGGGACCAGAAGCGTGTTTGGTGACCAAAATGGCAACCGGCTTCCAGCATCTGACGCATTGTTACTGACATAACTTCTCCTAAGGGTTGGTTCTAAAGTTGAGTCCTAGCTGCGCTAAAAAACGCCACCCTGGAAGGCTCAACTTGCGATTTCAAGTCCAAAATAGACCTGAGACCAAAATTATAGCTTAAATATCAATGACCTAGCCACCCCTATACTTAACCACTTTAAGAGGGAAAAGGGCTAAATCAGCCTTCAAGACCTCAAAAATGGGGTAATTGCCTAAATTTTAGGCAAAACAGGCCAGATAAAAATCTCCAAGTCGTTGATAATCAAGGCATGAATAGTGTATTTACAGCAGAAAAAGACATCCTAGGGATGCGTGAGGCCGGCCGTTTGGCTAGCGAAGTATTGGATCATGTGGCACCCCATGTAAAAGCAGGCATCACCACAGGTGAACTGGATCGCATTTGCCATGAATATATGCGTGACGTCCAAAAGACCATCCCCGCTCCATTGAACTACCAACCACCAGGCTACCCTCCTTTTCCAGCATCTATCTGCACTTCGGTAAATGATGTTATTTGCCACGGCATTCCTGGAGACAAAATTCTCAAAAGCGGCGATGTTGTTAATTTAGATATCACTGTCATCACACCTGATGGCTATTACGGTGATACCAGTCGCATGTTTATGGTGGGAGATGTTTCTGTAATGGCGAAACGTCTTACTCAAATCACTTTTGAATGTATGTGGCTTGGCATTGCTCAAGTGAAACCAGGCGCCACTTTAGGTGACATTGGTCACGTGATTCAAACACATGCAGAAAAAGCGGGTTACTCCATTGTGCGTGAGTACTGCGGTCATGGAATTGGAAAAGTGTTTCATCAAGATCCACAAATTCTTCACTACGGAAAACCTGGTACTGGTGAGAAGCTTGAAGTTGGTATGACTTTCACCATCGAGCCTATGATCAATGCAGGTCGACGTGAAATTCGCACAATGCCTGATCAGTGGACTGTCAAAACTAAAGATCGCAGCTTGTCTGCACAGTGGGAACATACGCTCTTAGTCACTCCTACCGGTGTAGAGGTATTAACCTGGTCTGAGGGTAGTAATCCACCGCCAGATTGCGTCAAAAATCTTTCTTTTAGACCCGCATCAATTAATACCTAAAATATGAGTAAACCTCAGGCAGTAAGCAATATCACTGATGCAGCTAGCTTACGCGCTGCTCGTGAACTTGCTTATGCTGAGTTTCGCCAAACCCAAGTAGTTAGAAAGCTAACAAAACAACTTTCTAAGTTAGGCGATCAACTCTTGAGTCACCTATGGAGTAGTTGCGGCTTAAATAATGAAGCTACTTTAGTAGCGGTTGGGGGCTTTGGTAGAGGGGCTTTATTTCCTTACTCTGATATTGATATTCTGATACTGCTCCCTGCGGATGAAAAATTGGCTCAAGCTTTGTCTAAGCAAGTTGAACAATTTGTTGCTAGCTGTTGGGATACCGGTTTGGAGATCGGCTCTTCCGTTAGAACCGTTTCAGAATGCATCTCCGAATCCGAGCAAGATATCACTGTCCGTACCTCACTTTTAGAAGCTCGACTCGTTTGCGGTAAGAAGCAGCTCTTCAAAGAATTTGCTGGCGCTTTTGAATCAGCTATGGATCCGAAAGCTTTTTTTCAAGCAAAGCTAGCAGAACAAATACAGCGCCATTACAAATATCAAAATACGCCCTACTCATTAGAGCCTAATTGCAAGGAAAGTCCGGGGGGCTTGCGAGATCTTCAGGTCATTACATGGGTAAGTAAAGCGGCATTGCTAGGGGATACCTTTAAAGATTTAAATCAAGCTGGGCTAGTAACACAGAGAGAATTAACTGAGTTAAACCGTAATCAGCGTTTTTTAGAAACCCTACGCGCGAATCTTCATCTACTAGCCGGTCGCCGCCAAGACGTACTCGCATTCGACCTGCAAGCTGCTCTGGCGGGGGCTATGGGCATCCAAGAAGAGTCCTCGCGCCAGGCTAGTGAGGCGATCATGCGCCGTTATTACTGGGCGGCCAAAGCGGTCACTCAGTTAAATGATGTGCTTTTGCAAAATATAGAAGCCCTACTTTTCCCACAAGAGTCAAAAACGATTCTTCCCATTCCTGGTGAGGGAAATGAGTTTTTCATTGAAAGACAAGGTGTATTAGATATTACTGATCCGCAGCTTTATCAAAAACATCCTGAGCAGATATTGCGCACCTTCTTGGTATTTGCTCAAACTCCCAATGTAAAAAGCTTATCTGCCACCATTTTTAGGGCGCTTTATAACGCCCGCCAAAAAATGGACAGCAAGTGGCGATCTAACCCTATCAATCGGGCGCTCTTTATAGAGATTCTGAAACAGCCAGAAGGCGTCAGTCGCGCATTCCAGCTCATGAACCGCAGTAGCGTTTTAGGTCGCTACCTGCCCGCCTTCAGAAAAATTGTTGGCCAGATGCAGCATGACTTATTTCATGTGTATACAGTCGACCAACATATTTTGATGGTGTTACGCAATGTCCGCCGCTTCATGGTAGTTGAGCACACTCATGAATTTCCATTCTGCAGTAGCTTGATTGCCCACTTTGAAAAACCTTGGTTATTGGTGATTGCCGCACTATTCCACGATATCGCTAAAGGACGTGGTGGGGATCACTCACAACTTGGCAAAGCGGACACACGTAAGTTTGCCAAAGATCATGGCTTAGATAAGAAAGATACCGAACTTTTAGTATGGCTTGTGGCAGAGCATCTCAAGATGAGTCAAGTTGCTCAAAAACAAGATATTACTGACCCAGAAGTCATTAGAGCATTTGCTAAAAAGGTGGGCGATGAGCGCCATCTCACGGCACTCTACTTACTAACAGTTGCAGATGTGCGTGGCACAAGCCCCAAGGTCTGGAATGCCTGGAAGGGTAAATTGCTAGAGGATCTTTATCGCGCAACACTGAGAGTATTGGGTGGAGCGAAGCCTGATGCCTCTTCGGAATTAGCGCAGCACCAAGAAGAGTCTCGCGCTAAATTGCGCCTCTATGGCATCAATGACGAGCTCTATGAAGACCTATGGAAACAACTAGACGTTGCTTTCTACTTAAGACAAGATTCCTCTGATATCGCATGGCTTACTCGCCATCTTTACAACAAAGTACATAGCGACCAGCCTATTGTGCGAGCACGGCTATCCCCCATTGGCGAGGGCTTACAAGTTGCAGTGTATGTAAAAGATCAAGAAGATCTGTTTGCACGCATCTGCGCTTACTTTGAGAGGCATGGCTTTTCTATTTGGGATGCCCGTATTCATACAACACGCCATGGTTACGCTTTAGATACCTTCCAGATCTCTGGCAGCAATCTAGTTGATGAAGGCGGAAGTTATCGCGATATTATTCAGCTAGTCGAATTTGAATTAACCGCAGCACTAACCAATAGTGAGTCGCTACCTAATCCAAGTATGGGCCGACTCTCTAGACAATCACGTACATTCCCAATTCAGCCACGGGTGCACATGGTTCCCGATGATCGCGGCAGATATTACACGCTCGCCCTGTCAGCAAGCGATCGCACTGGATTACTCTACACAATATCTAGGGTGCTTGCAAAACACCAAGTATCCATTCATACCGCCAGGATTAATACCTTAGGCGAAAGAGTCGAAGATATTCTCTTATTGGATGCCGCCAACTTAGGTAAGAATCCTAAGTTACAGATTCAATTGGAGACAGAGCTACTTGAGGCATTAGGCGCGTAAGAGTTTTTTATTTAGCTAAATAAAAAAACCACCCTAGGGTGGTTTTTTACTGCTTCATGTAAAAGGTAAATCGTTATTTATGCCTTACTTTTGCGGGCATCTAAGCTAAAGGAACCTGCACCAGATGAAGACAAGACCAATAAGCCGCCCAAAATGGCCATATTTTTAATGAATAAAAGTTGTGCAATAAACGCTGCATCTTGTGGCGCTGCCCAAAATGGATGGCCAACAATACTTGCACCCAATGTAAAGATTGCCAACCCAAGGGCAACAACACGTGTGTGATAGCCAAGAATTAAAGCAAGGCCTCCTAAAATTTCGATAGCAATAACTACCCAAACCAAAATGGCGAGAGCTGGAAGCCCCAAAGATCCAAAATAGGCAATAGTACCTTCGATCCCAATCAATTTTTGAATGCCAGCAGGTAAAAATAAGGTCGCAATAGCGATGCGGCCAACTAAATTGATTGTGCTTTGAAACTTATTCATATGATCCTTTATAAATTTTTGAAAATAACTACAACGCTAGATGTTACTTTAATAAATTTAGCATTTCCTCTTCGTCAATTACTGGGACACCTAACTCTTCTGCTTTAGCAAGTTTGCTACCGGCATCTGTTCCAGCAACAACATAGTCGGTTTTCTTAGAAACCGAGCCGGCCACTTTGGCTCCTGCTTTTTCCAAAAGATCCTTAGCTTCATCACGCGTCATCGTTGGGAAGGTGCCAGTCAGAACAAATGTTTTACCAAAAACTGCTGCGCTGATGATTTTTTCTTCTACAGAAAGCTGCATTCCGGAAGCTAGGAGTTGTTCAATTACCTCTCGATTATGAGCTTCTTGCATAAAGCTTGTAATGGAATCTGCAACGACTGGGCCAACATCTTTAACTGTCAATAACTCTTCCACACTTGCATCCATTAAGGCATGCATGGATTGGTAATGATTGGCTAGATCTTTGGCGGTTGTCTCACCCACATGACGAATGCCCAGGGCAAAAATAAATCTCGCTAAGGTAGTGTTTCTAGATTGGTTAATAGCCTGAATCAGATTATCAGCAGACTTCTCGCCCATTCGCTCTAAATTAGCCAAGGCAGTAAAGCCTAGTCTATATAGATCGGCAGGCGTTCTCACCAGATTCTGATCTACCAGCTGATCAACAATCTTTTCACCAAGACCCTCAATGTCTAAAGCCCTTCTATGTGCAAAATGAATGAGTGCTTGTTTACGTTGCGCACCACAGAATAAGCCGCCACTACAACGCGCGACAGCCTCATCAGCTAATCGCTCAATATGAGAATCGCATACAGGGCAACGGCTTGGCATAACAAATTCTTTAGCATCAGATGGACGACGCTCTTTTATTACAGACACCACCTCAGGAATTACATCGCCAGCACGACGCACTGATACTGTATCTCCAATACGAACATCCTTACGCTTCACCTCATCTTCGTTGTGAAGCGTTGCATTAGTTACCGTTACCCCACCAACCTCGACTGGAGCAAGTCTAGCGACTGGAGTAATTGCACCAGTTCGTCCAACCTGAACGTCTATCCCCAGCACAGTCGTTAATGCCTCTTGAGCTGGGTATTTATGCGCTAATGCAAAACGTGGGGCCCTGGATACAAAACCGAGCTTAGCTTGCTCGGCAAATGAGTTGACCTTGTATACAACCCCATCAATGTCATAGGGCAAAGAATCGCGTTTGGCACCAATCTCGTTATAGAAGGCAAGAATCTCTTCCACTGAGTGCAGCACTCTGCGCTCAGAACATACTGGCAAGCCTAATTCCACATAAGCATTGAGCAACTCTTCGTGAGTTTTGGGCAACCAAGACTGAGGCTCTAAAGCACCTAAGCCATAAGCAAAAAATGACAGCGGCCGCTTAGCAGTAATTTTAGAGTCTAATTGACGCAAACTACCTGCTGCCGCATTGCGGGGATTAGCAAATTCTTTCTCGCCTAGCTCTGCAGCCTGTCGATTCATTTTCTCAAAATCTTTAAGGTACATAAAAACTTCGCCGCGAACCTCCAATATCTCGGGAATGTTCTTACCCGTCAATTTCAAGGGAATGGCGCGGATGGTTTTGATATTAGCAGTGACATCTTCTCCGCTTGCTCCATCGCCGCGAGTGGCCGCTGTGACTAGTGTGCCGTTCTCATAACGAAGAGAAATAGCCAACCCATCAAACTTTAATTCACCAGCATAAGCAACATGCTCAACATGCAAGGCTTCGCGGCAGCGTCTATCAAACGCAATCAACTCTGAATCCTCAAATGCGTTATTTAAAGACAGCATAGGGACCGCATGAGTCACCGAATCGAATTCTTTTAGAGCTGTCCCACCAACCCTCTGAGACAAAGATTCTGAGGTAACCCATTGTGGGTGTGCAGCCTCAATATCCAATAATTCGCGATAAAGACGGTCGTATTCGATATCCGGCAATAAGGGATTATCAAGAACATAGTAGGCATGCTCTAAGCGAGCGAGCTCGGCTTGCAAAAATGCATAGCGATCCGCTAAATTTGTCGGACTATTAGACGACAAGGTGATTCCTTAACTAAAGAGTCTGCTAGCGGTAGAAGAGCCAGCGCTTATGCCTGACCTCTCAAGATTGGCATAAAGGACATCGAGGTGCTGACGGATACTGATGACTGCAGCTTCACTTAAGTTAATACCATTGTCATCTACTAAACGTCCGTGCGCAGCTTGGGCAACTTCAACGCCCTCTCCCAGCATTCTTTCAAAAGCACGCTCTTCATGTGCTACCAAAGGAACTTCCAATAGCAAGGTCATCTGAGTGACCGGCTTATTCGGATCTAAATCAGCACTATTAAAAATGAGTGTGCCATTGCTGTAATACTCATAATGCCTGCCATTGCGCGCTAACTTGAAACCACGTTGACGCATCAAAGCATCAAAATTTCCCCATGGACAAGGCTCATCAAACAATACATTGATGCTGAGTTGAATATCGCTTTCTGCGGCAATTGCATCCAACTCTCTAGCGCCTTCCAGCATAGTGCTGACGCTCGGCATATCAATTTGACATCCTAAGATATCAGCGAGCGCTTGGGCACGTGAGCAAAAGTCAGATAACTCCAGCACCCCAATCGGGCCATGGCGACTAGCCAACTGAATTGCCAATTGCACTTCTGAATAAGTAGATTCAGGCTTTAATTCTTCCCATTCCTCGACCGCATCCTGATCAGCATTAAGGCCTTCACAAATCCAACGTGCAAATGCCTGTGCTTTTAAATCACCCCAAGCATTAATCTCTTGCAAAATTTCAGAGCCGGAAATACTTTCATCAAATCGGAGGGTGATCACACAATCAATACGTGGATCAATAATAAATTTCTCTGGAATAGCCGGGACTGAAGAAAGTGGATCCCCAAAGTTGGGTTCCGCTCTTTCGGAAGAATTTCCATCAGCAAATCCTGAGCCGAAGCTAGGCTCACGAGCAAATCGACCATCAACAGAATACTCACCTTGCTCTCGAGCTTTTCGACGAGCATGAGCGTATTTAAAATTAATAATGCCCACTAAAACCAAAATCAATAAACCAATCGCTGCCAACGCGAATTGCAAATCAGACAAACCCAACATCGTCATGATTTGTTCAACGTACACTTAAGCAGCCTCCACCATAGAGACAGCTGAAGAGATGTCCACCGCAACAATGCGGGAAACACCCTGCTCTTGCATCGTGACACCAATTAACTGGTGGGCAATTTCCATAGTGATCTTGTTATGAGAAATGAACAAAAACTGCGTCTTGTCTGACATTTTGGCAACTAGCTGCGCATAGCGCAAGGTATTTGCATCATCCAATGGAGCATCCACCTCATCAAGCAAGCAGAACGGCGCTGGGTTCAAAAGGAAGAGCGAGAACACTAGTGCAATAGCAGTCAAGGCTTTTTCGCCACCTGAGAGCAAGTAAATACTGCTGTTTTTCTTGCCTGGAGGTTGAGCCATCACTTGAACGCCAGAATCTAGGATTTCTTCACCTGTCATGACCAACTCAGCGTGGCCACCGCCAAATAGTTCTGGGAATAATTTTCCGAAATGGGTATTTACTTGATCGAAGGTACCCTGCAATAAATCGCGTGTCTCTGCATCAATCTTGGCAATCGCATCAGTCAAGGTTTGCATCGCTTCATTCAAGTCGGCAGATTGCGCATCTAAGAACTGCTTACGCTCACGGGAACTAGACAACTCATCCAAAGCAGCCATATTGACTGGGCCTAAAGACTGAATTTCAGTATTTAGACGGGTTACTTCGCTTTGTAAGGCGCCTACTTTAAGATCAGAGCTGAAATTTGCTTCAAGAGCGATGAGGTCGGCTTCAGCGTCGGACAACAAGGTAGCAAACTGTTCAAAATTCAAACGGGCAGCCTGCTCACGTAATTGCAAATCAACTACTTTGTCACGCATCGGCTGTAAGCTTCGCTCTACCTGCAAACGCGCCTCATCAGCCTCACGTAATTGATGCAATAAAGCGTCTTGTTCTGTGCGGGCATTTGCCAAAGCAGCTTCGCGTGCGCTGCGAGCCAACAACAAGCCTTGCAATTTATCTTGCGCTTCTTCATCACTTAAAGCCTGCAACTCTTGTGTTGCTTGATCATGCTTGTCCTGAATCTCCATGATCTGATTGCGTGCGGTGCTTTGGTCGCGCTGTAAATCCGCAATACGTTGCTGCAATGAACGTGAAGCAAATGCAGCTTCTTGGGCAGCCATCTCAGCAATGCGTAAGGACTCGCGCAAACGATCGCGCTCTTGCGTTGCCATCTCTAATTTCTCTTGAGCGAAAGACAACGCCTCTTGGAGGCCTTGTTTAGATTCTTCAGACTCAAGCAATTCAGCAGCAGACTGCTCTTGGTTAAGCGCTAGTTGTTCCATTTGCTGGCGCAATTCACTTAGCTCACCCTGTATTTGTGCGGCGCGTTGACTGTATTGCTCTTCAGCTTGAGTCAACTGCATTCTCTCTACTTCAAAACCATGCGCCTCTTGAACTGCATGCTCGGCATTGATACGCGCTTGCTCAGCAGCCTGATGTGCAGCTTGATAATTAGCGACACATTGATCAAGATCGCCCTTCAATTCGCTTTGCATTAATTGTTGCGCACGCAATTGCTTCTCGAGACTTTCCATCTCTTGAGCCCGCGCCAACATACCAGCCTGCTCTGAATCGGCCGCGTATAACTGCACGCTAACGCGACTGACTAAATGGCCCTGTTGAGTAACAAATGCACCGCCTGCTGGCAACTTCTCGCGACGATGCAAGGCATCCTCAAGACTGCTTGCGATATAAATATTATCTAACCACTCTTGCAATACAGATGTTAATCGTGCGCCACCGGCGCTTTGCACTCGACTTAATAGAGGAGTGAAGTCCGCAGGTGCTGAAGTGTGTGCAGGTGTAATGTCTTCTGCAAGCAAAATAGCTAAGCGGCTTGGTGGAGCATCGTTGGCCAAAGCCAAAGTTTCTTGGACGCTTTTAGCTGTTACTGCAGCTAAACGCTCACGTAAAACGGATTCCAGCGCGGCTTCCCAGCCGCTTTCAACCTTCAGCTCTTGCCATAGGCGCTTACTTTCTTTGAGCCCTTTGCTTTCTAGCCACGGGCCAATCTTTCCTTGGGCTTGGACACTAGCCTGCAAAGCAGTTAACGCGGTAAGTTTTGCTTCGGTCTGAGCCAAATCTTGATTTGCACTTTGAATTTTTTGCTGCGCGGCATTGCGGGCTTCATCAGCAGCTGGAACGCGCTGTTGTGTCTCGCCAGCACGCTGCTTAGCCTCTTCTACTTTGCGTTGCGCCATAGCATGACGGTCAATCGCCATTTGTAAAGCATCCGCATCTGGGCGACGCATACCATCCAACTCACCAGTGAGACGTGCTTCGCGCCCTTTTAATTCATCGGCTTGTGCTGACATTGCACGAATACGTTCACCCAAACTGGCTAAACGTTGTTCGATAGAGGCTAAACTTTCACGCGCATGATTGAGTTCGCGCGCAGAAGCTTGATACGCTTCTTCACGACCTGGCATCTGTTCTTGCTGGCTACCTAAATCAGCTAATAAAGTTTGTTCCTTTTCGGAAGCTAAACTCAATTCATGTTCAGCAGTCCGCTGCGCTTGTGCTGCATCAGTTTCTTGAACTGTCCAGCGCTGTAATTGCGCTTGTAAGTCTTGCGTTTGTTGTTGCAAACGTTGACGCGCTTCTTGCACATAATGGATTTGTGATTCAACTTGACTCACATCGGCATTGGTCTGATAGAGCTCACCTTGCGCTTCAGAAACCTTATCCTGCAATGCGTACTGTTGGGTACGCATGGTTTCGAGCTCGGCTTCGGCGTGACGTAGCTTTGCGGTCTGTTCTTCCAAATTCACTTGAGTATCGCGGATGCCATTAGCATGACGCTCTTGCTCTTTGCCAGCTTCAGTCTGTCGAACAAACCAAAGCAGTTGTTGCTGCGATTTCATTTGCGTAGAAAGCTCTGCGTGACGCTCGGCTACTGTCGCTTGTTTTTCTAAGCGAGTTAATTGCTGATCAAGCTCTCGTAAGATATCTTCAACACGAGTTAAATTTTCAGCAGTATCTTCTAGGCGTGAAGCAGTTTCTTTGCGGCGCTCTTTATATTTAGAAACACCTGCTGCCTCTTCCAAGAAAACACGCAACTCTTCTGGCTTAGATTCCAGAATGCGATTAATTGTTCCCTGGCCAATAATGGCGTAACCTCGTGGACCCATACCGGTACCCAAGAAAATATCTTGGATATCTTTACGGCGTACTACTTGGTTATTTACGTAATAGCTAGAATTTCCATCACGCGTCAAAACACGTTTAATACCTAATTCTGTAAAAGCTCCCCATTGACCTTGAGCGCGCCCCTCAGTGTTATCAAAAATGAGTTCGACACTGGCACGGCCAGAAGGCTTACGCAATCCAGAACCATTAAAAATAACGTCCTGCATTGACTCACCGCGTAATTCACTAGCGCGGGATTCACCCAAAACCCAACGTACTGCGTCAATAATGTTCGACTTTCCGCAACCGTTTGGACCTACAACACCAATTAATTGGCCAGGCATTTCAAAATGGGTTGGGTCTACGAAAGACTTAAAGCCGGAAAGTTTGATGGATTTCAGTTGCACGGCGTACTTTGCAGGGAAAAAAGGGGTTCAAAAAAGGGGTAAAAATATAAAGCTAAAGTGGGAAGATGATAGCAAGCTTGAGCTTACTTGGACGCGTTTTTGCCCCATCGATATAATGATAAATCTACCTCCAGGGACAAAATCCCTTAACAATCTGATAGTTAACTGAAAAGCATGAGCCAATCACCACAAAGCATCATTGAACAAGCCTGGGAAAACCGCGCAAACCTCTCGCCAGAAAGCGCTCCCGCGGACATCCGTAGCGCCGTAAATGCAGTTCTGGAGGGCCTCAATGCAGGCACTATTCGCGTTGCTGAGCGCCGCGATGTCGGAAAGTGGGAGGTAAATCAATGGGTTAAGAAAGCCGTTTTGCTTTCTTTCCGCCTAGAAGACAACAAACCTATGGGCGCTGGTGGCTATACCCAGTTTTATGACAAGGTTCCTAGTAAGTTTGAAAACTACACAGCAGCTGACTTTGCTGCTGGCGGCTTTCGGGTAGTACCCCCCGCCGTAGCTCGTCGAGGCTCATTTATCGGCAAAAACGCTGTTTTGATGCCTTCCTACGTCAATATTGGTGCCTATGTAGGCGAAGGCACCATGGTGGACACTTGGGCAACGGTTGGTTCTTGCGCTCAAATCGGTAAAAACGTTCACCTTTCTGGTGGCGTTGGTATTGGCGGAGTTTTGGAGCCAATCCAGGCTGGACCAGTCATTATTGAAGATAACTGCTTTATTGGCGCACGCTCTGAAGTAGTTGAAGGCGTTGTCATTGAAGAAAATGCCGTTCTCTCTATGGGCGTTTATATTGGTCAAAGCACCAAAATTTACGATCGCGAAACTGGCGAAGTTCATTACGGACGTGTTCCAGCTGGCTCAGTGGTTGTTCCTGGATCCCTGCCTTCAGCATGCGGAAAGTACAGTCTCTATGCTGCAATCATCGTCAAGAAAGTCGATGCGCAAACCAGAGCTAAAACAGCCATCAATGAACTCCTACGCGATTAAATAAAAATCTATGAGCGCCACTCTCGAGCTAACTGAAGCTCTCATTGCTTGCCATTCTGTAACGCCAGCCGATGGTGGCTGCCAAGATTTAATTGCCAAAAGACTACAAGCGATTGGCTTTCATACAGAGAGCGTTGTGAGTGGACCAGAAAATTTTCAAGTCACCAACTTATGGGCAATCAAAAAAGGCAAAGCCGGCGATCAAGGCAAAGTCTTGATGTTTGCCGGTCATACTGACGTGGTGCCTACTGGCCCTTTAGAAAAGTGGACCAGCGATCCCTTTACGCCAACTATTCGCGATGGCATGCTTTATGGTCGCGGCGCGGCTGATATGAAAACTTCTTTAGCGGCGTTTGTGGTGGCTACTGAAGAATTTGTAACTATGCATCCAGATCATCAAGGTGCAATTGCTTTCTTGATTACTAGTGATGAAGAAGGTCCTGCGAACGATGGCACAGTCATCATGTGTGAGCGCTTACAAAAGCACCAGCAACGCTTGGACTACTGCGTAATCGGCGAGCCGACATCAGTTGATCAACTGGGCGACATGATAAAAAATGGTCGTCGCGGATCACTCTCGGGCAAGTTAAAAATTAAGGGTATTCAAGCGCATATCGCTTACCCGCACTTAGGCAAGAACCCCATTCATCTCTCCGCACCGGCAATTACTGCCTTAGTAGAAACTGAGTGGGACAAAGGCAATGAATATTTTCAGCCTACCAGTTTTCAGATGTCAAATATTCACGCTGGTACAGGTGCGAATAACGTGATTCCTGGTGAATTGACGATTGATTTCAACTTCCGCTTCTCTACTGAAAGTAAGCCAGAGCAATTACGCGAACGTCTTGAATCTATTCTCAAGAATGCCGGTCTCGATTTTGAAATTAACTGGGTATTAGGTGGCAGCCCATTCATCACAGGTGATGGTGATTTGGCTGGCGCATTGCGCAAGGCTATTAAGACCGAAACCCAGATCGATACCGAGCTTTCTACTACTGGCGGCACCAGCGATGGTCGCTTTATCGCCAAGATTTGCAAAGAAGTTGTGGAATTTGGCCCCCTCAATGTAACCAGTCACAAAATTGATGAGTGCGTCATTGTGGATGACGTAGTTCCACTTAAAAATATCTATCGCAAGACACTTGAGCAATTGATTGCTTAATTTGCGCGTCCTCTTTTTTTCCTAAAGCCCCTCCATCATGGACCCTGAGCCTCAACAAGCTTTTACAGTAGACCAGTGCATTAACCAGATTGCACAAAAACTAGCGGCGGCAAATTTGCATTACGGGCATGGCGCAATCGATGCGCAAAGCGAAGCGCTGTGGATTGTTAGCAAACAACTCGATCTGAGCCCCACAGAAGCATTGAATCACTTAGAAGATCAAATATCTGCCGATCAGCAGCTAAAAGCATCCGCTGTTGCTGACACCAGAATTTCTACCCGCAAGCCGCTTGCCTACATCTTGGGCGAAGCTTGGCTCATGGGTGTGCCATTTTTCTGCAGCGAGCAAAGTATTGTTCCACGCTCTTGGATAGCTGAACTCATTATTGATGGCTCATTAGAACCTTGGTTACCAGCGGATGGCAATGCACTGGATCTTTGCACCGGCAATGGCTCTCTCGCAATTTTATTGGCTCTGTCTTGCCCCGATATTCATGTAAGCGCTTGCGACATTAGCATGCCCGCCCTCTCCGTGGCAGCCCGCAATGTAGACCGTCATGGCTTGAAATCGCAAATAGAACTTTTTGACGGCGACCTATGGGATGCCATACCAGAGCCGAATGAAGACAATGTATTTGATCTCATCATTTGCAACCCGCCGTATGTGAACGCCACATCCATGAATGCGCTTCCAGCGGAATATCACGCCGAGCCAGCACTTGCATTAGCTGGCGGTGAAGATGGAATGGATTTAATTCGACGCATCATTACTCAAGCCCCCGACTATCTGTCAGAGCGCGGCGCTATTCTGATTGAGATTGGAAACGAGTATGAGAACTTCAAAAAAGCTTTTCCACAAATACCTGCTATCTGGATGGAGGTATCTGCTGGGGAAGAGCAAGTGTTACTAATTCAAGCAGAAGATTTGCGTTAATGAGTAAAGCTGTTAATTAAGTTCGGCAGCTGCTGCGATAGCCTGATCAATTCGCTCTACCGGAATCACTTTCAATCCAGGTATTTTGGTCTTGGGCATGTTTGCTTTTGGAATAATGGCAACGGTAAAACCCAACTTAGCAGCCTCTTTTAAGCGCTCTTGCCCGCGCGGGCAAGGACGGATCTCTCCAGCCAAACCTACCTCACCAAAAACAATCAACTCTTTAGGTAAAGCACGATTACGAATAGATGACTGAATAGCAAGCAGCACCGCTAAGTCAGCGGCGGGCTCAGAAATTTTGACTCCACCTACCGCATTTAAGAAAACATCTTGATCAAAACAGGCGATGCCAGCATGGCGATGTAAAACTGCTAACAACATTGCCAAACGCGCTTGCTCTAGACCAACCGCTAAACGCCGCGGGTTTGGAACGTGTGCTGTATCTACTAAAGCCTGAATTTCGACTAAAAGCGGTCTACTACCCTCTTGCGTAACCAACACACAAGCGCCCGGCACCATCTGTTCGTGCTGTGACAGGAATATAGCCGAAGGATTGGTGACTCCGCGCAAACCTTTTTCGGTCATCGCGAAAACGCCCAACTCATTTACTGCGCCAAAACGATTCTTGATAGAGCGAACTAGGCGGAAAGAAGAGTGAGTATCGCCCTCAAAATAAAGGACGGTATCAACAATGTGCTCTAAGACACGAGGGCCCGCCAAATGTCCATCTTTAGTGACATGTCCAACCATCAATACACAAATTCCACTCGATTTAGCTGCTCGAGTTAATTGCGCTGCGCACTCTCTGACCTGAGCAACGGATCCCGGTGCAGAACTTAATACTTCTGAATACAAGGTTTGAATAGAGTCGACCACTAACACTTGTGGCTTGACGGTATCCATAATCGAAATGAGTTTTTCTAACTGAATTTCCGCCAACACTTCTAATTGAGGTGCATCCAAGGCAATCCGTTTTGCACGAAGTGCAATTTGAGCCGCAGATTCTTCACCGCTGCTGTAGAGAACATTCATACCAGCAGAACTCATCTCAGCTAAAGCCTGCAACAGTAAAGTAGATTTACCAATGCCGGGATCACCACCCAAAAGAACTACTCCACCGGGCACCAATCCGCCACCTAAGACGCGGTCAAACTCTTCTACTCCAGTACTAAATCTCGGCAAATCTTCCGCAGTAATGGCCGACAATTTTTGCCTTGGCAGTGATTGTGCCAAACACTGAAAACGCGCATTCGAAGTGGTCTCTGGCAAACCCTCTTCTAGAGTGTTCCAAGCTTGGCATGAGGGACACTGACCTTGCCATTTAGCAGAGGTGCCACCACAGGACTGGCAGATATAAATCGTTTTGACTTTAGCCAAGAGAAACCTAATGAATTAAATTGATGGATGGTTATAAGAGAATAACAAGCGGCTTTAGTCTAGCTGAGTACCCGCTTTATTTTCTTGAGCGCGTTTTGGCGCATCTTTACGACGCTGCTCTAAATCAGCAGCTCTAGCTGCAGCCGCTTTTTGCTTTTCATCGAATTCGCGTTGATTATCAGCACGTTCAGCGGCTTTTTCAGGAGAGGCGCGTTCTGCAGCTCGTTTTTTGTCGTCCTGATCTTTAACGCTTTTACGGACATTTCTTTGCACTTCATGCAAAGCGCGCTCTTGATCATCAATTGGATCAATCTCTTTACGATAATCCGCTCTTGCGCTACGCAAGCAATAATCTACCCAGTAATTTTGATAGCACTCTGCAGAAGCTTTACCCCAACGGTATTTAGCCCAATCGCGCTGTAACTCCAATTCTTGCTCTATCTTATCAAGCTGATCCAATTGAGCCTCTTCGGCAGGGGTAGCCAAGGCTACCCCACTCAAGGAAGTGGCTATCAGAAAAACTCCAAGAAATATCTTGAAGCGAAGAGAAAGACTCTTCCTCAAATTTCCACCTTAGCGCCCAACTCAACCAAGCGGTTTGCTGGGATTTTGAAGAAGTCAGACTGACGGCCTGCGTTTTGATACATCCAGCAGAACAGACGCTCACGCCACATAGCCATTCCTGGAATCTCAGTAGAGACAATCGTATCGCGAGATAGGAAGAATGAGGTGTTCATCATGTCAAATTTCAAATCAGCTGATTTTTCAATCAATTCAATAATCTGCCCCATATCTGGCGTCTCATTAAATCCATACACTGCGCGCACTACATAGATGCCATTTCCCATATCACGTAGAGTAATTCGCTCCTCGTCTTTTACATAAGGAACATCCCAGATACTCACTTTTAGGAAAAATACCCTTTCATGCAGTACATGGTTGTGTTTTAAGTTATGCAAGAAAGAAACTGGCACGTAATCCACATGAGCCGTCAGAAATAATGCAGTTCCTTCGACACGATGTGGGGGGTGCTGCATCAATGCATCGATAAAGCCCTTGAGCTCAATACCATTATTCACTGCATTTTGACGCAGCAACTTACGCCCTTGATACCAAGTCATCAAAAATAAAAAACAGATTGCTCCAAGCAAAAGTGGAAACCAACCACCCTCCATAATCTTTAGGAGGTTAGCTGTTAAAAAAGCTAAATCAACGGTCAAGAAAGCGCCGATGACCAATGTCACTAATATCGTATTCCAGCGCCAGACCACCCTCATCACGATAGCCGCTAATAATGTAGTGACAATCATGGTCGTAGTCACGGCGATGCCATAGGCAGCGGCTAAGTTTTCTGACTTCTTAAATGCCAACACCACAACAATCACTAGGAATAACAAAGTCCAATTCACAAAGGGCATATAAATTTGCCCAATCTCTCGATCAGATGTGTGGCGTACTTTCATGCGTGGTACAAAGCCAAGCAAAATTGCTTGGCTGGTCATTGAAAAAGCACCGGAGATCACCGCTTGGGATGCAATCACTGTTGCAGCTGTAGCTAGTATTACCAATGGAAATACAAATACCTCGGGAACCATTAAGAAAAATGGATTACTAATAGTCTCTGGGTTAGCTAAAAACATTGCACCCTGGCCAAAGTAATTGAGTAATAGACAAGGCATCACAATGAAAAACCAGCCCATACGAATCGGCCTGATGCCAAAGTGACCCATATCAGCATATAAAGCCTCTGCCCCAGTCAGCACCAGAAACACAGCTCCGAGAACAATAAATCCTTGCAACGAATGCTCAATCAGAAAACGAATAGCAAACATTGGATTAACAGCGGCGAATATGGCAGGGTTCTGAATGACTTGATGTAGGCCCATCAATCCAATCGTAATAAACCACACCATCATGATGGGGCCAAAGAGCTTGCCAACTACCTCAGTACCGGTCTTCTGAATGAAAAATAGAATCACCAAGATCAGTACGGTGATTGGCAACACAAATCGGGTGAGATCGCTAGAGATCACCTCCAACCCCTCAACAGCCGAAAGGACCGAGATTGCCGGAGTAATAATGGCATCACCATAAAACATACAGGCACCAAAAACACCGGCCATGATGATCAACAAGGAACGCTTCGAACCATTTGGAGCTGTTCTTAAGGCAAGCGCCATCAACGCCAAAATTCCACCTTCACCATGGTTATTGGCGCGCATTACGAACAGTACATATTTGAGCGACACCACAATCGCAAATGCCCAGAACACCATGGAGATTACCCCATAGACTGCATCAGCCGAAAATGGAATGCCATGATCTGGGCTAAAGCATTCTTTAAGAGCGTAGAGAGGGCTGGTACCAATGTCGCCGAACACAATGCCGATAGCTGCGAACATGAGTGCAATTGAGGCTCCCTTTTTGTGGGGGTGTGTTTGCCTCGAGATCTCAACAGGTCTTAATATGGATGACTCTGAAAACTCTGGATTGCTCACTGACATAACTATTCCTAGCGTGATGTTGCGTGGCGATATGTTACTCCTTAAAAGCGCTCATTAAATTTGGAATTTTTAGTGAAAAACCCCTTATTTATGCGTCTTTTGCAGGAATACCTCGACAGAGAGCCTCAAAAAATGGTAGAATTTCAGCTTCAGACGCGGGGTGGAGCAGTCTGGCAGCTCGTCGGGCTCATAACCCGAAGGTCGTAGGTTCAAATCCTGCCCCCGCAACCAAGAATTACGTACTAAGCCCTTAATTATTAAGGGCTTTTTGCTTTTCTGGGCAATAAAAAAGCCCGTAAAGACGGGCTTTTCAAACTTATTAGGGTTAATTAGTTCAAAACCTTGTAGCCCCGGCCGCTTAAACACCGCTTCACAACCGCTTCCTGACCCTGATTTCCGGAATAAGCACCACCTGCGGCACCAATGACTGCGCCAGCACCTGCAGCCTGTGCAATCCCCGACTTATTGCCACCCGTTACCAAACCAAGGAGTCCACCCACCACAGCGCCAGCACCGGCTCCTTTTGCGGCAGTACCACCCATACCAGATTGCTGTTGCGCATAAGCCTGACATTCCTGCAAATCTGTTTCATAAGCAGACTCATTTACACCCTTCATGTCTACTAATGGACGAACATTTGCTCCGGCACAACCAACAGATACAACGACAACAAAGGAACATAGTGAGAGTAACTTCTTCATTTGAATAACCCCTTTATTTCATAACTGGCTAATCGAGAATGCGCCCCACTAATTACCCTCTCGATGCCATAAACGTTTTATATCATGCCTCCAAAAGAGAGGGGAATGTTTTTTTCCTCTTTCAAATACCCATACTTGAGCGCCCGTTGTCGGTGTTTGATAAAACGGGATTTGCAAGGCTTCATAACGAGCTGTAACGGTCGGATGAGGATGCCCATATCGATTCCGATATCCATTTTGGGCAAATGCAATACTAGGGCTCAACACTTGAAGTAGCTCTAAAGATGAGGAGGTTTTACTTCCGTGATGTGGTGCCATAAAAATGATCTCGCGATCACCAATTTGATTCAATGCCGATTCATCTAATCGACTTACCATCTCAGCTTCTCCTTGCTTCTCCACATCGCCAGTAAGCCAGAAGGAGGTAGTACTGTTTCGCACCTCAAGAACACAGCTCATCTCATTGGGCTTGCCCGTGTACTGCTCCTGAAAAAGAGTCTCCTCATGGGGATGCCAAATCAAAAACTCTACGCCATCCCAAATCCAACGCTGCCTGAATCGACAAGGAATGCTAGGAATTTTTCGAGTTTGTAAATTATTCAGCAAAGCATTATTACTGGGCAAGGATCCCAGCATTGAATCAAATTGAATTTGCTTTAGAAGTGAAGTTGCCCCGCCAACGTGATCACTATCGCTATGACTAATAACCATTCGATTGATTCTATTAATCCCTCTTCCTCGCAAATACGGAAGAATGACTCGCTTGCCGGCATCATCTTTTTTACCTTGCATAGGACCGGTGTCATAAAGTAATTTTTTATTCGCTGTTTCGATTAATACCGAAGTGCCTTGTCCAATATCTAAAACGGTTGCTTTAAATTCCCCCGGATCTAGAGACTTCATAAATGGATTAAATGCTACGAGTAGTAGTGGTAGAGGTATTAGTAAGCAAACAGACCTTAGCTGCCAATCATTCGCTAAATTTCCGGGTCTTATGGCATAAATAATGCCAGTGCCTGATAGCAACAATAACCACCATTCTGGTTGTTGAGACCAAACTACCGCCCATTTCCAGGATGCCAACCACTCTAGAAAAATTGCTAAATACTCCATCGATATATGTGCAAGGAGCAATAGCCATCGGCCAATAAAATCTGGAAGTAATGCCCCTGAAATAGCTAGCGGTGTCACGATATAGCTCACCAAGGGAATAGCAATCGCATTAGCAACTGGCGATACAACGGATACCTGATAGAACCAATACAAGGTGAAGGGTAAGAGTGCAATTGTGACCACTGCTTGTACACGACAAGCTTCACGAAAAGCCTGCGATAGTCTGGCTACCCAGTGAACTTCCAATTCTTTACCAGTGGGAATGCCGATCAAGCCTGCAGAATCACCCATAGCAAATAAAATTGCAGCAACCGCACCAAATGACAGCCAAAAGCCGGGTGTATAAGGCGCCATTGGGTCTATCACCAATACAAAGGCTAACGCCCACCACCAAATATCAAATGCTCTTGGATTTCTACCAGACCAAAGTGCAAAAGCCACCACACCAACCATGTACATTGTTCTTTGCGCTGGTATTTGAAAGCCTGCCAACCAGGCATAAATAAATGCTGTCAAAAAACCAGCAGCGGCAGCGAACTTACCCACAGGAATACGAAGTGGCCAACTACCTCGTCGCCAGAAAAAAGCAGCAAACGCAGCCCCTACACCAGCTAACATCGTGACATGCAATCCAGATATGGAAATCAAATGCCCAATACCAGTCGCATTAAATACATACCAATCATCCTGAGGTATCGCATTTTGGTCCCCCATCACTAGCGCAATCATCACTCCTGCATAGCGCGCATCAGTTGGTAGCAGTGTTTCAATTTTCTGGCGCAACTTCCATCGTGCCAATTCCATTTGTAATTCAAACTCTAGCCAACCAATCTCCTTAGCTAGCAGCAGCTCTCCAGACCTCACGGATCCAGTGGCGCCAAAATCTTGATGGAATGCCCAACGCTCAAAGTCAAAAGTATGCGGATTCAGCGCTCCATAAGGGCGCTTTAGTTTGGCTTTTAGCTTCCAGCGCTGTCCTGGAATAATCTCAGGTATCTCCTGAGCATTTCTCCATGCCGGCTGCCAACTTAAATAAATCCGCTTGGGATAATTTTCAAGCAGCTCACTACCTGACCATGCTTGATCGATTTCAAATGCAAATTTAGCGCCTGAGGGATTGCTCTGCGGAAGTGCGCTCACCCTTCCCTCGACGGTAAATTCTCTTCCCTCTAATTCAGGTACTAAGATATTTTTTAAACGAATTTCTGCATAGCGTGCATTCCAAGCAAATCCAAGAGCAAAAAATAACGCCCCAAACGCTGCATATCGAAGTAGAGAAGATTGAGGTTTTGTATATAAAGCGCCGACTGAAAAAGCGCCTACCACTATGCAGCCAATCATCCAATCATTGGGGACTTGTGGCAAAAAGAAAAGGAGCGAGCCCCCGGCGATAAACGCCGCAATAGAAAAACGCAAGAAATTAAGAAGCTAGGGGTAGTTCTGGGTTAGCAGAACACAGCGCTAACCAACGCGGCAATACTTTCATGGCATTGCGCCAAACAGCTTCAGAAAAATCTTCAGGACTAATCCCCCGAATTGCAGCTAACTCATGTGCAATACGCGGCAAGAAGGCTGGCTCATTGAACGACAACCCTTCTTCTTTTGACCATGCAGGAGGTATATCCGGAGAATCTGTTTCAGTAACAATGGATTCAAGAGGCAAATCAGATAGCAATCTGCGAATCTGTAAAGCGCGCTGATAAGTGGCTGCCCCACCAAATCCCAACTTAAATCCAAGTTCTATAAATTGCTCGGCTTGCTGAAAGCTGCCATTAAATGCATGGGCAATGCCCCCATTCATTTTTCGACGACGTAAGGCTTTTAGTGTGGCATCTTGTGAGCGACGAACATGCAAGATGACTGGAAGCTGATATTTTTCAGCCAAATCTAGCTGGGCATGAAACAACCACTCCTGATGATGTGGATCTAAGCCTTCAACAAAATAATCTAAGCCTATCTCACCAATTCCAACAAATCGAGAGTCAGATAATGACTGTTGAACTTGTTGTTCAATAATCTCGAGATCACTTTCATTAGCTTGAGCGCTATATAAAGGATGAATGCCCAAGGTATATACCAAGCCTGGGATCTCATTCCCATACAAAGCGGCAAGCGCCTTAACGTGCTGACAGTCAGCAGCTCTTACGGTAGGCAGCAGGATGGCTTTGACATTCCGTTCTTTGGCAGCAGCAATCACTGCAGGTAAATTCGGCGCAAACTCAGGTGCATCTAAATGGCAATGAGTATCTATCCACATAGAGCCGTTGCCTATTGAGAAAAGGTCTTTAATACTCCACGCTCTAAATGCAAAATACGGTCACAACGTTTAGCGCGGACTGGGTCATGGGTCACGATGACAAAAGCAGTACCTTGTTCACGCGCAATATCCAACATCAAATCAAAGACCCCATCGGCAGTTTCGGTATCTAAGTTCCCGGTAGGCTCATCAGCCAGCACACAAGCAGGATTACCTACGAGCGCTCTAGCAACCGCAACCCGTTGACGCTCGCCACCAGATAACTCACCAGGCGTATGCAACTCTCGTGAGGCTAAACCAACGGCCTTAAGTATTTTGCTAGCACGATCCATGGACTCTTCATTGCTTAGCCCACGAATACGCAACGGTAAAGCAACGTTTTCTGCTGCACTAAATTCATCCAAAAGATGATGGAACTGATAGATAAAGCCCAAACTGTGATTGCGCAGGCGGTCCAACTTTGCAACGGATAATGTACTGAGGTTGGAGCCCGCCAACATCACGGAACCGGCGCTTGGGGTATCAAGACCGCCCAAGAGGTGCAAAAGCGTACTTTTTCCAGAGCCAGATGATCCAACAATGGCCACCTTCTCAGATAGGGATACCTCTAAGTCAACCGACTTGAGAACATCCACAGCAGTAGGTCCTTGGCCATAAGTCTTCACCAAACCCTTGGCCACCAAAACAAATGAATTCATATCCTTACTCATAGCGTAGGGCCTCCGCAGGTTGTACTTTGGCTGCGCGACGACTTGGGTACAGCGTTGCGAGCACAGATAATCCAAAGGCCATCAAGCCAACGGTAACAACATCATTCAACCTCACGTCGGATGGAAGCTCGCTGATGAAATACACATCACGTGGCAAGAAACGCACGCGGAAGATCGCTTCTATTGTTGGAACAATGACATCAATATTGAGTGCGATTAATAAACCTAAACCAACGCCCGCTAAAGATCCTAAGAGGCCAATAGCTAAACCTTGTACTAAAAATATTCTTTGAATTAATCCAGGGCTCGCGCCCATCGTTCTAAGAATAGCAATATCCGCTTGTTTTTCATTAACCGTCATCACCAGCGTTGAAACCAAGTTAAATGCAGCAACAGCAATAATTAAGGTAAGAATAATGAACATCATTTTTTTCTCAGTCTGGACGGCTGCAAACCAATTGCGATTTGAGCGTGACCAGTCTGTCACCCATAAGGCCTGGGGCACTACTGCTGCCAACTCATTAGCCACCTCTGGCGCCCGCTGCATATCGTCCACCTTAACGCGTAAGCCTGAGGGGTCATGCAGACGTAATAAAGCCGCTGCATCTTTCCAATGCATGATCGCCAAAGAACTATCGAACTCGTAATGACCGCTATCTACAATGCCTACAACTTGTAATGTACGCATCCGCGGCATTGCACCGGCCGGAGTTAAATCACTCTCAGGAACAATTAAATTAATGCGATCGCCAACGTGTGCACCAACTAATGCGGCTAACTGCGCGCCTAGCGCTACACCAAAACCACCTGGCGTTAAATCATTAATAGAGCCAGCCACAAATTGCTTAGGTAAGTCAGAAACTTTACCTTCTTCACTTGGAGAGACTCCTCGAATAGCAACACCCCGCATAACATTGTCGCGGCTCAATAAACCTTGTGAGGCAACCATAGGAGCTACGCCCACTACGTGAGGTTGTGCAGCCACTTTTAAGGCCAAGGGCTCCCAATTAGCCAATCCATCAGGAGCAGTAATTTCCACATGCGAAAGAACGGATAGCATCCGATCGCGTACATCCTTTTGGAATCCATTCATGACCGAAAGAACAACAATCAGGGAAGCGACACCCAAAGCAATGCCCGCCGTAGAAATCCCAGAAATAAAGGAAAGGAAGCCATCATGCTTTCCAACCGTCTTACGGCGCTTGGAGCGGGTATAGCGTAAGCCAATTTCTAGCTCGATAGGTAGTCTCAACATAGTCACAGTTTAGACAATTGCGAGCGCAATCTGATGGAATATCTAAATGCCACCTAAAATCAGGGGAATGACACAGAATTCTCAAACAGTCCCAAGTGCTTTAAAGCGCTTTACCCTGATGATTTCAGGGGATGACGCCCTGGATGACAACCTCAGCGAAGACCGCCCGCTCAAAGGACTTCCGCATGAGCGCTTCTTATTGGGTGATGCGGCGCCACTTGCTCCCGTTTTACTATTGGGGGAATCCTCCCAAGCGATTGATCCCCAGCAAGTCATCGCTTGCTTACAGCCCGTTCATTTTCATGCCACCCGAGACCATCTGGTTCTCCTTGGCCAAAATCAAGTAGATCTGACTGATTCTGAATCAGATCAGCTTCTAAAAGCCGCCCTACCTTTTATTGAGGAAGACTTTCAAAATCCCATTCTGTTTCATGATCAGCATTACTGGTTTATTCCAGCAGGCCCTTTTGCCAGTCTGGCCAGTTACAGCGTTGATCAAGCACAAGGACGCAATATTGATTGGTGGATGCCGCGCGATACCCATGAAGAAGGAATCGCTAAACGCTGGCGCAAACTTCAAAATGAAATTCAAATGCTTTGGCATATTGGTCCCGTAAATGAAGAGCGTGAACAACGTGGTTTACCAAGCATTAACTCTGTATGGATTAGTGGCATCGGTAAGTTAAGCGACGCACATGTACCGCAGCTTGTAAAACAATCGAATCATATTTATGGGCAACACCCATTACTGGCTGGAATTGCTAAGCTTCTTCATATTCCATATTCACAAGACCTTAGGTCTGAGAGCTTTGCAGGCTCATTTGCTTGGCTCCCGGCCCCAGAGGCAATATGGCCCATTATCAAAGAAGCGTTAAACAATAAACACATCGACGAGCTGTTGCTGATTGATTTTCCGAATGGGAAAAAACGTGAGCGCATCTTCACTACTAAAGATCTCCATCAAAAATCTTGGGCCTTCTGGAAAAAAGCAACACCCTTGAGCTGGAAAGACATCATCGCCTCATGAGTCAGTTTTCTCATCGCCCCTTTTCTGAGCGCACAGCCACATGGCTACAGCAAAGCGGCTTACATCCTCTGCTTGCAAGACTCTACGCAGCACGCGGCCTAGAGTCTCCAGAAGATCTCTCTTTGGAGTTGAGAAATTTAATCTCCCCTAAAGAGCTAAAAAACTGCTTGAGCACTGCTTCTTTACTGGCGGATATTCTCGAGAAAAAAGAACCGATGCTAATCGTCGCAGACTATGACTGTGACGGCGCTACCGCTTGCGCTGTAGGTCTGCGAGGGTTGCGGATGTTAGGTGGTCCAGACACACCCATTCAATTTTTAGTTCCCAATCGCTTCACCATGGGCTACGGATTAACTCCAGAAGTAGTTGAGTTAGCAGCGCAGCAAATCCCTAAGCCGAAATATCTCATTACTGTCGATAACGGTATTGCCAGTGAAGCAGGTGTCGATAGAGCTCGCGAACTTGGCATGGAGGTCATTGTTACCGATCACCATTTACCTGGTGATCGTCTTCCAAAAGCAACGGCTATCGTCAACCCTAATCAACCAGGTTGTAGCTTTCCCAGTAAAGCGCTCGCTGGCGTCGGCGTGATGTTTTATTTATTAGTGGCGCTCAGAGCAGAATTACGTCAGCGTGGAAAATTTACTAATGAGACTCAGCCTAAAGTAGAAAACCTTCTAGATTTAGTGGCACTAGGTACGGTTGCCGATGTTGCGCAATTAGATCGCAACAATCGCGTATTAGTTTCCAATGGATTAAAACGGATTCGTGCGGGAATATCGCAGCCCGGTATACAGGCATTGTTTCAAGCAGCCACACGCGATACGCGCAAAGCCAATACCTTTGATTTGGGCTTTGCTATCGGCCCCAGACTCAATGCTGCTGGGCGCTTAGCTGATATGACTTTAGGAATTCGCTTACTGCTGACAGATAGCACCGATGAGGCAATGGCGTTAGCACAAGAACTTGACCGCATTAATCGTGAGCGTCGTGTGATTGAAGGTGGAATGCAAGAAACTGCCCTCGCGCACCTAGCAGAAGATCAACTAGCGGGAAGCATGGACCAAAGATCCAGCATCTGCATGTGGCATCCCGAGTGGCACCAAGGGGTTGTTGGAATTGTTGCCTCACGCTTAAAAGAACGTTTTAACCGTCCAGCAATTGTCTTCGCTCCTGCTGCGGGCGCTACCGGTGAAGAGTTACGTGGCTCTGGTCGCTCACTAACTGGCTTGCATCTCCGGGATGCCCTTGATATTGTCTCTAAACGTGAGCCAGGACTCATTCTTAAATTTGGTGGCCATGCGATGGCCGCCGGATTAACGATCCGCAAAAGTGATTTTGAAAAGTTTGACGCCCTGTTTCAGAATGTGGCAAATGATTTGCTGACCGATGAATTACTAGAGCGCAAACATATTCATGATGGAGCGTTAGCCCCGTCAGAATTCACCCCAGAAATTGGCGACCTGCTTGCTGAAGAAATCTGGGGCCAAGGCTTCCCTCAGCCAGTTTTTTATGGGGAATTTGAGGTTACCCAACAAAGTCTTATGAAAGAAAAGCATCTTCGCCTCATGCTTCGCCCGATTGGGGCGTCCGAACTTGCTGCAAACGCCAAACCAATTACTGCTGTTTGGTTTAACCGTACTCAGAGCCTGCCAGCCAAAGCTAAATTGGCTTATCGCCTCGTGACCGACCGCTACCAAGGCCAAGCCCACATACAACTGATGATTGAAGCCCATGATGAGGCAGCCAGCGCCTAAGGGTCCAGGGTAATAACCCCCTTATAATCAGGGGATGGAAGCTGAACAACTAAACATTATTTCGAATACCTTGTCCGATCTGCTCACCCGTGAGCAAGCACTTCGGGGGTATCTTTGACTTCGACGTAAAGTCACGTCGCCTTACCGAAGTTAATTCAATTCTGGAAGATCCCACAATCTGGGACGATCAAAAAAAAGCGCAAGCCCTGGGCAAGGAAAAGAAATTGCTCGATGGCGTTGTTGCCACTCTGACTGATCTCAATACCAATATCACTGGCGCCATCGAACTCTTCGATATGGCAAAAGAAGAAAGTGATTTTGAAACGATTGCTGCCATTGAGCAGGATGTCCAAAGTTATAGCAAGCTGATTGGTGACTTAGAGTTCCGCCGGATGTTCCACAATGAGATGGACTCCTGTAATTGCTTTATCGACATTCAAGCAGGTGCTGGCGGGACCGAAGCCTGTGACTGGGCAAGCATGCTGTATCGCCAATACTTAAAGTATTGCGAGCGCAAAGGTTACAAAACTGAAATCCTTGAAGAGTCTGATGGTGACGTTGCTGGCATTAAGAGTGCCACGATTAAAGTCGATGGTGAATATGCATACGGTCATCTGCGCTCAGAAACTGGAGTACATCGCTTGGTACGTAAATCTCCATTTGATTCCTCAAATGGTCGCCACACTTCATTTGCATCTATCTATGTTTATCCAGAGATTGATGACTCTATTGAGATTGACGTTAATCCAGCTGATATCCGCACTGATACGTACCGTGCGTCTGGTGCCGGTGGACAGCATATTAATAAAACCGACTCAGCCGTTCGTTTAACCCACCTTCCAACCGGAATCGTGGTGCAGTGTCAAAACGACCGTAGTCAACACCGCAACCGCGCAGAAGCGATGACTATGCTTAAGTCACGCCTCTATGAACATGAGATGCAAAAGCGTCGCGCTGAGCAAGATAAGTTAGAGGCCAGTAAGACCGATGTAGGCTGGGGTCATCAGATTCGCTCTTACGTCTTAGATCAAAGCCGTATTAAAGATTTACGTACTAACGTTGAGATTTCAAATACCCAGAAAGTATTGGATGGTGATCTTGACGCCTTTATTGAAGCCAGCCTGAAACAAGGCGTTTGATTACCTCATTACCGCAATAGCACTACTAGTTAAAAAATATGAACGATAAAACGAATCCAGCCCCAGCTACCGAAGTAGTTGATGAAAATCACATCATTGCAGAGCGTCGTGAAAAACTCGCTAAGCTTCGTGAGAATGGCATCGCCTTTCCAAATGATTTTGTACCAACCCATTTGGCCGTTGATTTACACGCGCACTATGACAGCCTCACTAAAGAAGAGCTTGCTGCCAAGAAAATTCACGTCAAAGTAGCCGGCCGCATGGTGCTTAAGCGCGTCATGGGTAAAGCCAGCTTTGCAACGATTCAAGATCGCAGCGGACAAATCCAGTTTTATATTAATGATGAAATTAGCGGCGCTGATACCCACGGGGCTTTTAAGCACTGGGATATGGGTGATTTTATTTCGGCTGAAGGCAATCTCTTTAAGACCAATAAAGGTGAATTATCAGTAGAGTGCAGCAATTTACGCCTGCTCAGCAAGTCCTTGCGCCCATTGCCAGATAAGTTCCACGGCCTCTCAGACCTAGAGACTAAGTATCGCCAGCGCTATGTGGATTTAATTGTGAATCCAGAAAGTCGCAATACTTTTAAAGCACGTAGTAATGCGATCGCTTCATTGCGTCGCCATATGCTTGATGCTGACTTCATGGAAGTCGAAACGCCAATGCTCCACCCTATTCCTGGTGGCGCCACTGCAAAACCATTTATCACGCACCACAATGCGCTCGACATGCAAATGTTCTTGCGTATCGCTCCTGAGCTCTACTTAAAGCGCTTGGTAGTTGGTGGCTTTGAACGTGTCTTTGAAATTAACCGCAACTTCCGTAACGAAGGTGTGAGCCCGCGCCACAATCCAGAATTTACGATGATGGAATTCTACGCAGCCTATACCGATTACCGTTGGCTCATGGATTTCACTGAAGGCCTCATTCGTGCAGCCGCAGTCGATGCCCAAGGCACTGCAGTTCTAACTCACCAAGGTCGTGAATTGGATCTCAGTAAACCATTCCAACGCTTGACGATTAATGAAGCCATCCTCAAGTACTGCGCTCAATCTGGTAAGAGCTATGAAGCTATCCAGTTAGATGATGCAGACTTCATTCGCGCAGAATTGAAAAAAGGTGGTGAGAATCCAGATTCCCCCACCCTCAAGAATGCGGGTATTGGCGCTTTGCAATTGGCCTTGTTTGAGCTGGTCGCAGAATCGCATCTATGGGAACCAACCTACATCATTGATTACCCAATTGAAGTAAGCCCGCTGGCTCGTGAATCTGATACACGCCCAGGTATTACAGAGCGTTTTGAGCTATTTATTACTGGTCGCGAAATTGCTAATGGTTTCTCCGAGTTAAATGATGCAGAAGATCAAGCCAATCGTTTCCGCAAGCAAGTAGAGCAAAAAGAAGCGGGTGATGAGGAGGCTATGTATTTTGATCATGACTTCATTCGCGCCCTAGAATACGGTATGCCTCCGACGGGTGGTTGCGGTATTGGTATCGACCGCTTGGTCATGCTTCTCACTGATGCACCAAATATTCGTGACGTCATTCTCTTCCCACATTTGCGTCGCGAAGAAGAATAACTCTTGCTCATGGCATACCTTAGTAATTTTTTATAAACAGCGGAAAACGCCGTATTAGATAGTATTGAGCATAAAGAAAAACCACCCGTAGGTGGTTTTAATAACGCCTTTAGCAAGTATCCGCATGAGTGTAGGCCTCGCTTACCAATGGCTACCAATACTTAAATCGTTTCTCTGCATCTACATCCCCTCCCAAGGCCCTCATACTCATCTTGCAATGAGGACAAGTAAGGCCATCCCATTCCAAAAGATGGGCACTAACATGGCAGCTAGTACATACTGGCAGCACACTGATTTCAGTATTTCTACTCCCGGGATGAGCTACCGTATAAGCTTCAATCGTTGAGCATGATTTACAAACCATCGTCACTCTAGATGAGTGAAGACCAACTTCTCTCCCTATCCCGCTAATACACTCAAACTGACAGGATCGACATACAAATTTATATCTAGCCATAGCTCTGTCCCGCTAACTCTTTTTAGTTTGAATAGCCAACCGTTTTATATGAGCATCCTGTATGAGCAATTGCCTTTCTTGATTAGCCACTCCAATTGTGATTTTTCTAGCGATCAGATCTGCATAAACACCATCAATTTTTTTAAAGAAATCCTGATAGACGGAGAGTAGTTCAGGGCTGAGACCTTCTACAGCAATTGGACGGCACGTATTTGCTTCAGCCAAGTAATTGGTTAGAGCAACCGCCTGCTGATTCGTTAATTTATCGGACGAACTAAAAAGTGCTTTAGCATGAGGATTATTTCTTGTAATGGCAAGGATTTGAGCGTCCACCAACAATGCATCTGAACTTTGATTTGTTCTCACAATACATTCATTGAGCCGCTTTGCTACAGCCACCGAATGAACTGGAGTGGTTGCCGCCATTGGTTTTTGGATTGCATTAGGAGACGCCACGTTTCCCGCACACCCACTTAGAAGGGTGATCCCCATCAAGCTAAATTTATAAATATTTTTCATTAAATAACCTCTTTAAACTATTGGTAGACAAAATCAGCGCGGCGATTTTCTTGGAATGCCGCATCTGTCTGGGCTGGATTAGCTGGTTTTTCTTTTCCAAAGCTCACCGACTCCAATTGAGACTCGCTAACGCCCTGTACAAGCAAAGCTTTCTTAACCGCCTCAGATCGCTTTTGACCGAGAGCCAAGTTGTACTCAGCAGTTCCGCGATCATCGGTGTTGCCTTGAATAATGATCGACGCCTTTTGCTTTTGAAATGATTTTAAGTAAGAGGCATGTGCTGAGACCGTTGAAGCATATTTTGGGTCGATGGTATAGCTATCAAAATCAAAATAGATTGAACGCTTATTGTAAACACTAGACCTAGGGTCACTTATTGGATCGTAAGTCATAGAACTTCCACCATTTACAGAGGCGACTCCATTGGTGTCGTCTAACTTAACGCTACTACACGCAGACATAAATAAAACCAATATTGCCAAAGGCAATACTTTTACAAATTTAAACATGATGTTATTTCCCAAGCATGGCTACAGGTTAGCAACCAAATTACAAAGGAACATACATGCATGAGCATGTTCCACCTAAGAAGATTAGGCTTTGACTTTAGGGGGCTTAAATGCTGTGTCGGGAAAGTTTTGCGTAAACAAAACTTCATTTGGAATAGAAAACTTGGTGGCTGTAATAGGTGGAAGAAATAACGCAACGCTAACTTCGCTGATATTTGCAGTTACATGACTCAGGAGATACATTGTGTGAACCTGCTGCTTGTCATCTGCCGATTCACTACTGTCATGCGCTTGCTGAGATATTGATTGATTGGCATAAGAGCCAGCAAGCTCTGCCCGTTCAATGGCAGCCTGAACAAAAATGCTTGATGCAGCCACCTTAAATGCAAGCAAGAAAAGGCAGGCTACTAGAACGAGTGTTTTGCTACGAGGCAACATGGCTCAGATTCTATACCCTATTGCTTGATTTGTCTTTTTATAGGCTTCCACCTCAATAAATTACTCCCATTAATGCCAACCTACAGATCAAATAGACTCATCACCTCTGCCGCTAAAGCTAAAAAAGAGCCAAAGGCCCTCTTTTAAATTTTGACTATCTGGGTCGAGATAAAACAATTAGCACAAGAATTTTTGAATTATCTGGACTTATACCGGCAAACCTTTTTCATCAAACACACCTTCAAACAAGGCTGAGCTTAAGTAACGCTCAGCAGCATCTGGAAGCACCACTACGATAGTCTTGCCGGCGTACTCAGGCTTTTTGGCCAAGCGCACCGCTACTGCCGCTGCGGCACCACATGAAATCCCCACCAAAATACCTTCCTCTTTAGCAATGCGGCGCGCAAACTCAATCGCCTCCTCATTGCTCACTTGCTCTACCTTATCTACTATTGATAAATCCAAATTATCTGGAATAAAGCCAGCACCAATACCTTGAATCTTATGTGGGGCAGGTTTAATTTCTTCACCGTTCAGCTTTTGAGTAATCACTGGGCTACCAGTTGGCTCTACAGCAACAATTTCAACTGCTTTCTTCTTGGTATTTTTAAGATAACGACCCACTCCAGAAATTGTCCCGCCAGTTCCCACACCAGCTACAAACACATCAATATTGCCATCAGTGTCTTCCCAAATTTCTGGACCAGTCGTTTTCTCATGAATGGCTGGGTTCGCTGGATTACTAAATTGTTGTAGCAATACATATTTATTAGAATCTGATTCTGCAATCTCTTTCGCCTTAGCTATTGCGCCATTCATTCCCTTAGGCCCTTCAGTCAACACAATCTTGGCACCGAGCGCGGTTAATAACTTGCGACGCTCAATACTCATCGTTTCAGGCATAGTCAAAGTCAATGGAATACCACGAGCAGCGGCAACGAAGGCCAAGGCAATACCAGTATTGCCACTAGTCGGCTCTACCAGTTCTTTGCCTGGGCCTAAGAGACCTTTTTCTTGTGCATCATTAATCATCGCTACGCCAATACGGCATTTCACGGAAAATGCTGGATTACGGCCCTCAATTTTGGCAAGTACAGTCGCCTTCGCACCATCAGTAACGCGATTTAAGCGTACCAAAGGAGTGCGTCCAATAGTTTGAGAGTTATCAGTAAAGTAAGTCATTTTTATTCCTACAAAAAGAAAGGGGTGAGCGATAGCAAACGCATTACATCTTATGGCAAGAGTATCTTTTTGTAAAACAAGCTCTAGGAATAATCTAATTACTAAAAGCGATATAGCACTTTACGCTGTAAATAAGACCTAAATGAGGGCCCATACACTCTTTCCATTAATATGAACCATGGCAATTCAATCAATCTTACGTATGGGCGATCCACGCTTACTGGAAATAGCAAAGCCAGTAGATCCGAAATTAATCTCGTCTCAACAAATCCAAACCTTGATCGACGATTTACTGGAAACTATGTACGCCGTGAATGGCGCCGGACTTGCTGCGCCTCAAATTGGAGTCAACCAGCAAGTAGTGGTTTTTGGCTTTGATCAAAATCCTCGCTACCCAGATGCTGAGCAAGTTCCCGAGACCATTTTGATTAATCCCATCATCACACCGCTAAGTGATATCAGTATGGAAGATTGGGAAGGATGTCTTTCAGTACCAGGTTTGCGTGCCAAAGTACCGCGCTACACCAAAATACGCTATCAAGGCTTTGATCGTTACGGCCAATCTATCGACAGAACGGTGGAAGATTTTCATGCTCGGGTAGTGCGGCATGAATGTGATCATTTAATCGGGAAACTATTTCCAATGCGGGTGAAGGATTTCACAAACTTTGGCTTCACCGATGTTCTCTTTCCAGAATTACGTGATGCTCCGCCTGCTGAATAAGAAAAAAATCGTTTCTTATTTTTGCTTGCGAAAAAAAGTAACTAGCAACACCGCCAAGAAAATACCAAACCAAAGCAAAGACCATTCTGGTACTTGTAAGCCCAAAATTGATGGCAACTGCGCAGAACACAATCCATCTGCTTTAAATAGCCATGGCAGTCCTTGAGCCAACTGAAATTGATTAATCCAAGTTTCTAAAGGATCGATGCCGCAGGAGCTTTCTGGATGCGAAAGCAGCCATACTTGGTGTGCGGCCACAGACAACCCATATCCTGCAGCAATAATGGCTAGCCCATGAAAAAACTTTCTTAATGGCTGAACGCCGACTGCCAAAATACAGCAGATGGCGATACCTAAATAGCCTACTCTTTGCAAAATGCATAAGGGGCAGGGCAAAAAACTTACGCCCTGGTAACCGACCTGCTGCAGTATTACCGCAAATGCCACTAAGGCGAGACTCAATAAAGAAAGGTATAGGTATTGGGATTTGCTCATAACGAAATAATAGCCTGATGCGGCCTAAACCCTATAAAACCAAGCTTTATTACTAAAAGTCCATTAGATATAAAAAGTTAATCCAATAAGGAGCCTGAAAACAGGCAAATTATGAGGATAATCATACTTTTGCAAAATTTATAAAGCTTTTATGGCCGCTTACAACACCGAAACCGTACTCACCGTTCACCACTGGAACGACACTCTATTTAGTTTCACCACTACCCGAAACAAAGGTCTACGTTTTCGTAGTGGGCACTTCTTGATGATTGGCCTTGAAGTTGAAGGCAAACCTTTGGTTAGGGCTTATAGCGTTGCCAGCCCAAATTACGAAGAGCATTTAGAGTTCTTGAGCATTAAGGTGCAAGACGGCCCCCTCACCTCCCGTTTACAAAAAATTCAAGTGGGTGATCCCATTTTGGTGAGCGAAAAGTCTGTTGGCACCTTAGTGTTAGATGACTTGAACCCTGGAAAACATCTCTACCTATTTAGCACCGGCACTGGCTTAGCGCCATTCATGAGCATCATTCGTGATCCTGAAACTTACGAGAAGTTTGAAAAAGTGGTTTTGATTCATGGCGTACGTTTAGTAAGCGAATTGGCTTACGCTGACTACATCAGAGATGAACTCACTCAAGATGAATACCTAGGCGAACTCATTCGTGAAAAACTGATCTACTATCCAACAGTGACCCGCGAAGCATTCAAACATACCGGACGCCTCACAACCGCAATTGAATCTGGTCAACTATTTAAAGATATTGGTTTGCCACCACTTGATCCAGCAGTAGATCGCGCCATGATTTGCGGCAGCCCTTCTATGCTCAAAGAAACCTCTGAAATGCTGGATGCTAAAGGCTTCAAGGTCTCTCTAAGCCTGGGCCAGATGGGTGACTATGTATTCGAACGTGCATTCGTAGAAAAATAAGGTCTCGCCAGTTCTTTATAACCAAAAGTAATTTAAGTATCGCTATATATTCCTTGTGGATATATAGCTATCTTGGTAAATTGTTCTTAACAAGGCATTTATCAAGGAAAATCAGGTATGTCACCGGTACGCGAGCATTACAACCCTGTCATTACGAAGTTACTTCGTGAACATGATCGCCTGCCTCATGACATGGTTCAAGAACGCAAAAGCTTCCAACGTCAAATCCTCTTTCTCATGAACACAATCAAGCTTGAAGAGTTTGAGCAGTCTTTTGCCTAAAAACACCGGAGTTATGTAATGTTGGAATTTTTTCAAGAGTCATCGCAATTTATTATTTCTGGAGCATTGGTAGGCCTATTAGTTGGCATGACTGGTGTAGGTGGTGGCTCACTCATGACTCCCTTGCTGACGATTATTTTCGGCGTTGCTCCAACTACGGCAGTTGGAACCGACCTTGCATTTGCAGCAATTACCAAAGGCTTTGGCACTGTCGCTCATCGACTTCATGGAAATGTACGTTGGGATATCGTGCGCTTACTCTGCATAGGAAGCCTAACTACAGCAGTGCTATCTATTCTGGTCCTCAAATTTGTCGGCCCCGTTTCTAAAAGCTTTAATCATTTAATTAGCCTGTCTATTGGTGTATCTGTCCTGCTCACAGCGTTCTCTTTGCTGTTTAGAGGAAAGATATTACATTGGGTTCAACAGAATCCAACTTTACTACCGAGTGGATCGAGGCTAAAGGTAGCAACTATTACTGTGGGTGCTGTAATTGGCGTATTAGTAACCATTTCATCCATTGGTGCAGGTGCTATAGGTGCAACCTTAATTTTGGTTCTTTATCCTCATCTTAAACCTGCACAAGTTGCCGGAACTGACATCGCATACGCAGTTCCTTTGACAGCATTAGCTGGTATAGGTCATTGGTGGCTTGGTAACGTGCATTTTGATTTGTTATTTGGCTTATTACTCGGATCCGTTCCAGCGATCTGGTTGGGAGCTAAACTTTCAAGCACCTTATCCGAACGAACAACCAGGACCACTCTTGCCGCAACATTATTTTTGGTTGGGATTAAATTAGTTTGCTCATGATTACTCCAGAATTTTGGTCAATACCAGCAAGCAATCTGACACCAGCTGAGCTTGCCGAGAAATCCGCCACCCTCAAGCAACGCCTTCAAGATATTTCTAAGCGCTTTTCTGATGTGCGCTTTGCGACCAGTTTGGCTGCTGAAGATATGGTGGTGACAGATGCTATCTCCAAAGCACAAGCACCAATTAAATTATTCACCCTTGCTACTGGACGCCTTCATCAAGAAACCGTAGATATGGTGAAGACTACCGAAGATCATTACGGTGTAGCCATTGAAAAAGTATATCCACAAGAAAGCGATGTTCAAGCCTTTATTGATCAATATGGCATGAATGGCTTTTACGATGGGGAACAGCCTAAAAAAGCGTGTTGTGGAGCACGCAAAATTAAACCTTTGAACGCTGCGCTAATAGGAGCGGATGCATGGATTACCGGTCAAAGACGTGAGCAATCTACTACGCGCACCGAACTCAATTTTGAAGAATTAGATGACGCAAGAGGTATTGCCAAGTTCAATCCATTATTTGATTGGACTGAATCTGATATCTGGGCTTACATCAAGCAAGAAAACGTACCAATTCATCCGCTACACCTCAAAGGCTACCCCAGCATTGGCTGTGAGCCTTGTACACGTCAAGTCAAAAAAGGTGAAGACATTCGTGCTGGTCGCTGGTGGTGGCTACAAAGCGACAGCAAAGAATGTGGTTTACACGTCAATAAATAATTAACTAAGAACGACTTACAGAATGCAAGAACAAAAATTACTAGATGACCATCTAGATTGGCTTGAAGCAGAATCTATCTACATCATTCGTGAAGTAGTAGCGCAATGCTCTAATCCAGCCATGCTTTTCTCGGGCGGTAAAGACTCTATCGTGATGTTTCATTTAGCACGCAAGGCTTTCCAGTTTGGCGATCGCCCAGTCAAGTTGCCCTTCCCTATTTTGCATATCGATACAGGCCATAACTATCCTGAAGTCATTCAATATCGTGATGATGTTGTTAAAAATACTGGCGTGAAATTGATTGTGGGTCATGTTGAAGACTCCATCAAAAAAGGCACGGTACGTTTACGCAAAGAAACAGATTCTCGCAATGCTGCTCAAGCAGTAACGCTTTTAGAGACTATTGCTGAATATGAATTTGATGCCCTCATGGGTGGCGCACGTCGTGATGAAGAAAAAGCTCGTGCTAAAGAGCGCATCTTCTCGTTCCGCGATGAATTCGGCCAATGGGATCCAAAGGCACAGCGCCCAGAACTCTGGAACCTATATAACGCCCGTATCTCCAAGGGTGAGAATATGCGCGTGTTCCCAATCTCCAATTGGACCGAGCTCGATATCTGGCAATACATTGCCCGTGAGAATCTAGCGCTTCCTAGCATCTACTACACCCACAAGCGTGAAGTAGTTAAGAAAAATAATCTGTTAGTGCCAGTAACTGACGTTACGCCGAAGGCGCCTGGTGATATCAGCGAGATCCTGAGCGTACGCTTTCGTACCGTTGGCGACATTAGCTGCACCTGCCCCGTATTGAGCACAGCCGCCAATCCAATTGACATCATTGCAGAAACCGCCATTACTGAAATTACTGAGCGTGGCGCAACCCGCATGGATGACCAAACTAACGAGGCCTCAATGGAGCGCCGCAAGAAAGAAGGTTACTTCTGATGACTACTAATCAACATCAAAACGTGGTGCGCTTCATTACTGCTGGTAGCGTAGATGATGGTAAGAGCACTTTAATTGGTCGCCTGCTTTATGACACCAAGTCTATTTTGGTAGATCAATTGGAGTCACTCTCTAAAACCAAACATGCTCGCGTAACTTCATCGGATGCTGGCGTAGATTTAGCCTTATTGACTGACGGCCTAGAGGCAGAGCGTGAGCAAGGCATCACTATTGACGTAGCTTATCGCTACTTCTCCACACCAAAACGAAAGTTCATTGTTGCAGATGCCCCAGGGCACGAGCAATACACGCGCAATCTCGTTACTGGCGCCTCCCAGTCTGATGTTGCCGTCATCTTGGTAGATGCCACTCGCGTTGATCTGAGCACTACGCCCGCTACTCTCTTGGCTCAAACTAAGCGTCATGCGGCAATCGTGCATTTATTAGGCCTGCGTCACGTTGTCTTTGCCATCAACAAGATGGATTTATTTGACTTTGATGAGAAGGTCTACAACACCATTAAAGCTTCGATTGAAGACTTGACCCAAAAAATTGGTTTACCTAAGCGAACATTAATTCCGATCTCTGCATTGTTGGGAGCTAATGTGGTGACCGCTAGCAAGAACACCCCTTGGTACCAAGGGCCAACCTTGTTGGAGTGGTTGGAAAGTTTAGATACCAGCCCTGAATCCGAGAAGCTGGCATTGCGTTTCCCAGTCCAATACGTAGCCCGTCAAGACGGTAGCGCTTCTGATGACTTCCGTGGCTACCTAGGTGAGATTGAGTCTGGCAGCATTCGTAAAGGCCAGAAAATTAAAGTACTTCCCGGTGGCTCTGAAGCAACTGTGACAGAAATCTATCTCGGTAATCGCTCTAATCGCGAACAGACTAACGGTAGCAATGCGGTTGAGTCTGCAGAAACTGGTCAAGCTGTTGCTATTCAACTGGCAGAAGACATTGACGTCTCACGTGGTTGTTTATTTGTTAGTGCTGATGATGCCAAGCCACCAGTGTTAAGTAAGCAAATTTCTGCTGACTTATGCTGGCTTGATAGCGAGCCACTTTCTTTGGCTCGCAAATATGCATTGCGTCACACTACCAATACCGTTGGTGCAAAGGTAAAAAATATTCAGCAAGTATTGGATGTTCAAACCCTTTCACAAGCTAGTGATGTGCATGCTCTCTCCACCAATGAAATTGGAAGAGTGGATTTCATCTTACAAAAGCCGATTGCTGCAGATTCGTTTGATCAATCCCAAAAAACGGGTGCTTTTATTTTGATCGATGAAGCCACCAATCACACGGTTGCTGCTGGCATGATTCGTGAGGCCATTGCCCAGTAACAATAGGTAACGGAACTGAACGAGCCCCATCTTGATGGGGCTTTTTTATTGAACTAAGCCAGTTTAGGTAGAATCATTACATCGTTCATTTATAGGAGATGCCATGCAGGTATCTAAAAAAGCGGGGCTTCCATCGCGCTTATTAGCAGGGCTTTTAACTGCCGCACTCAGCATTCCAGCGATAGTGCCAGTAGCTTATGCTCAAAATAGCAGTCAGGAGCAAGCCGCCAAGCTTTCACAAGCCCAACTAGAGTCATTGGTAGCACCTATAGCGCTTTATCCAGACTCACTGTTATCCCAAGTATTGATGGCATCCACCTACCCTCTTGAGGTCGCTGAAGCTGCTAACTGGCAAAACGCGAACAAGAATCTGAAAGGCAATCCACTGAATAACGCATTGCAGCAGCAAACCTGGGATGCCAGCGTTAAATCCTTGGTGTCATTTCCATCAGCTTTACAAATGATGGGCTCCCAACTTAGCTGGACCCAAAAATTAGGCAACGCCGTATTAGCCCAACAATCAGACACAATGGCTGCGATTCAGGCATTGCGCGCTAAGGCAAAACAATCAGGTGCACTGCAGTCCACTCAACAGCAAACAGTTTCAACACAGGGTAGTGGCAGCAGCCAAGCAATCGTGATTCAGCCTGCTGACCCACAGATTGTTTATGTGCCGGCCTACAACCCGACTGTAGTTTATGGCGCATGGCCTTACCCAAGCTACCCTCCATACACTTACTATCCACCAGGATATGTAGCTGGCACAGCCTTACTGTCCTTTGGTGTCGGTATGGCAGTAGGTGCTGCACTCTGGGGTGGCTGTCATTGGGGTGGCGGATATGGTGGCGGCAATTCACTTACCGTGAACAACAACACCTACAACAACTTCAATAGAAACACCAATCGCAATTGGTCTGGAAACAGTCGTGGCACCAGTGACTGGAAACCCGATCAGCAACGTCGCAATGCCAATATTAGCGGCGGAAACCAAAATGCAGAACGCGATCAATTACGTCAAAACCTCCAAAAAGATGGTCTCAATGGCGGTGATCGCGGCGGCAACAATGGTAGTGACCGCGCTGGCAACAACCGTAGCGATGTAGATCGCCCAGATGCAAGCCGTGATGGAGATCGTAATTTAGGCGATCGTAATGGCGGACAAAGTAATTTCCGAAATGACTCTAGCGGCTTTGGCGATGCTCGTGGCGCTAAATTTAATGGTGGTGATGATCGTTTTGGCGGGGGTGGCGCGCACATTGGTGGCGGTGGCGAACACTTTGGTGGTGGCGGTGGTGGCTTTCGCGGTCGTCGTTAATCTTTTAAAAATCAAACTTACTTAGAACTATCAGAAAGAATAATCATGAAGAAATTTTTAGCATTGATCTCTTTTGCAGTATTGGCCTTAGGTATTACATCTACTGCTCAGGCTGCAACTGCCATCAGCACTCAAGAACTCATTAAAGATTGCAAAGGTAAAGATGGCACTTTCATCACCTGCGAAATCTACGGACAAGCGGTGTATGACACTTATCTAGTAACCCGTAATCCAAAAACAGCTCCAGACTTTATTTGCGTTCAACAACCTGCACCAACCCGTAAAGAAGTGATTCAAGAGTACGTGCAGTGGTCAGATGCTAACCCTAAGTACGCCAATGATCCTGCAGCTGATACGATCCTGCGCTTTTTAGCCGGACGCTTTCCTTGTAATAAGAAGTAAATATCTTTAAAAAAAGCCGCTCTATTAAGAGCGGCTTTTTTGTTTGATCAATCTCCTATTTTCTGTTGGCCCCATAGGTTTGATTTAAATATTGAACGATGATTGGTACTTCTTCATCTGTAATGGGAGCCTTGAAAACATTTTTCATTCTCAAGACTTGAGTGTTCCAATAACCAACGCCAGTATTGGGCGGTTGGTATTCAGCATAGTGAGCAGAGTGACATGTAGTGCACTTTTGTATCACTAGCTGATATCCCGGCAAATCAGATTTGCGCCAAACTACTGAGTCAGCAGGCATTTCAATGGTTTTTGCCTGAGAAAAGGCTGAAATAGTTATTGCAGCTGAAACAAGAATTAATTTTTTCATTTTCAGCTCCTCACACCGCATTGATCTGAACTGTCTCAACCACATTACGCATATAGCCCGCTGGCATCCATGTAGCCGTCATCGGCTGCACTTGTCCTGCGTGATTAAATGCGCGAACCCTTAAGTCCAGAACACCTTGTTGTTTTGGAGTAAATTCAACGCGCCATTCTCTAAATGAAAAGCGTCCTAAATCTTGCCCCAATCTAGCCTCAACCCAATTCTGCCCATTATCTTGTGAGAACAATACCTTTTTAATGCCATAACCAGCATCAAAAGCAACCCCCCTGGCTTGGACTGGTTTACCAACAGTGACGATACTGCTGTTAGTAAAGTTAGTAATGAAAGAGCGAATGGTGAATTGGTTGATGGGGATCGTCTTTGATGGCGCTGTTCCTGGCTCCACGCAATTACAGTCGTTATCTGGAATTCGGTACGCTGGATTCATCCAATAACCGTTGTAGACGTCATTGACCACCTGAATTTCACTCAGGTGCTTTACCCAGTAAGTTCCATAATAGCCAGGAACAATTAACTTAATTGGGTATCCATTGAGAAATGGAATATCTGTTCCATTCATTTGATACGCAACCATGACATTGCCATCCATTGCATGGTCGATATCCAAGCCTTTTACAAAATCAGAATCACTAGGCAGCACTGGCTGATCCAGGCCATTAAAGGTCACTTGCTTTGATCCCTTTCCTGGATTTGCAGCATTCAAGATATCTTTTAATGAGATGCCAACCCAAGCAGCATTACCCATCGCGCCATTACCAAGTTGTCCGCCATTTACTCTTGGCTCAAATAAACCACGACTATTACCAGAGCATTGATTTACCGCAACAATTCGCTGTGAAGGAAAATTCTTCTTAAGCTCAGAGAGGGAAATTTCTAAAGGCTTCTCTACATTTCCACCTACCTTTAATTTGTATGTGTTTGGATCAATTGAAGTGGGGATGCCAGCCATGTGATATCGCACAAAAAATTCATCATTTGGCGTGATCACATGTTGATCGTAATACTTAAATGGTGTCTCCAGTTGAGGCGGCCGAGATGTTAAAACAATCATTGGCTTTTTTCCTGGGAATGCTACTAATTCTCTTTCCCCGTAAGCCATTGGCATATTAATCATCTCTGCGCTACTTGCCCAAGATGGCAATAAAGAACTTACGCCACCTGCAAGAGCAGCCGTTATGACCTTACGTCTATTTGTAAAGTTTTCTGAATTCATGGATATCTCCTCCACCATATTTTTCTTCTATCAGCATATCTTCTATTAACTATGTCTATATGAGGAAAAACCCTCGCCATACTTGAATGATGATGCACACATTGACAATTGAAATGTCCAAAAGAAAAACCACCCCGGAGGGTGGCTTAAAAGATTTTTTGGAGGTACTACCTAAAGAATGAAATACAAGTTCATATTAATCCCCGGAACTCTATGACTATTTGTCTATTGCATCCCCCAGGGGCGCAATGCATCATATTGGTGCGTTAATGGTTCTCTTTAGCGTGATTAATTGAATATTTCGGGATTTCGATCACCAAATCATCCCTGGCAACTATCGCTTGGCATGAAAGACGCGATTGTGGGTTCAGGCCCCAAGCACGATCAAGCAAGTCTTCCTCGTTTTCATCGGGTGGATTGAGGCTCTGATAGCCCTCTTTTACGATCACATGGCAGGTAGTGCATGCGCAGACCATATCGCATGCATGCTCAATGGGAATGTCATTCTCTAATAGTGCCTCACAAATCGAAGTACCCGGCGCCACTTCAACAACTGCACCTTCAGGGCAGTACTCACTATGGGGAAGAACAACAATTTGAGTCATGATTATTTTTACGTATTTTTATGGATTGATTTAAATCTCAGCAACATTCTTGCCAGATAGTGCTTTTTGAATACTAGCGTTCATACGCTTTTGGGCAAATTCATCGGTTGCTTTAGCGGCGTGATCAACTGCTTTGCGAACAACTGAACTATCAGTTTCTTCATTCAAAATCTTTTGCAACTGAGCCATCTCTTGATCAATGGCTGCTTGCTCTTGCTCATTAAGTAATGCGCGATCCGTACTTAAAGCTGTTTGCACTGCATCTAATAAGCGCTGTGCACTCACTTGTTCTTCACGCAACGATCTTGCCAATAAATCTTCTTTTGCTGATGAGAAACCTTCTTGAAGCATACGAGTAATCTCGCCATCAGTTAAACCATAGGAAGGCTTAATATCGATAGAGGCTTTCACGCCGGAACCTATTTCCGTAGCGCTTACCGATAAAAGGCCATCAGCATCGACCTGGAAAGTCACCCGAATACGGGCTGCGCCGGCTGCCATCGGTGGAATACCGCGCAACTCAAAGCGCCCTAAGGAGCGGCAATCTTGCGCTAATTCGCGTTCACCCTGCACCACCTGAATTGCTAATGCAGTTTGACCATCTTTAAAGGTGGTGAAATCTTGCGCTCTAGCAACTGGGATAGGAGTATTGCGAGGAATAATTTTTTCTACCAAGCCACCCATGGTTTCAATGCCAAGTGAAAGCGGAATGACATCTAACAACAACCACTCGTCATCCTTACTTTGATTACCAGCCAATAAGTCTGCTTGCATCGCAGCACCTAAGGCAACCACTTGATCTGGATTGAGATTATTTAAGGGCTTTGTACCAAACAACTCGCCTACAGCGCGCTGCACATTAGGCATCCGCGTGGAGCCACCCACCATCACAACGCCTTTAATATCTTCTGCTTTTAAACCAGCATCGCGTAATGCTTTTTTGCAGGCTACCAAGGTCTTACTCACTAAGTTCTGTGTAATCTCAAATAACTGAGCTTGGCTTATACCGACATTGACTACTGTACCGTCTGCTAGCGTCTCATGAACTCGTGCCAGTGGGTTATGGCTCAGCAACTCTTTGGCATGCTTACATGCCTGCAATAAGGTGCGATGATCATGTATCGACAATGGGGGCAACTTGGCTTGCTCGATTACCCAGCAATACAAGCGATGATCAAAGTCATCTCCACCTAAGGCAGAGTCGCCACCAGTAGAGAGTACTTCAAAGACACCCTTGCTCATGCGCAATATGGAGATGTCAAAAGTACCGCCACCTAAGTCATAAACTGCGTACACACCTTCTGTAGCGTTATCTAAGCCATATGCAATCGCTGCGGCAGTAGGCTCATTAAGCAATCGCAACACTTCAATACCAGCCAACTTAGCAGCATCTTTGGTTGCTTGTCTCTGCGCATCATCAAAATAGGCTGGAACTGTAATCACAGCGCCAACGATGTCATCATTAACAGAATCTTCGGCTAGCTGGCGTAAACGCGCTAAGATTTCAGCGGAAACTTCAATAGGGCTTTTGTCACCAGCAACTGTTCTCAGCTTAAGCATGCCAGGCTGATCAACAAAGTCATAGGGAGCACTTTCAATATTCTCAACATCGCTTATGCCGCGCCCCATAAAACGCTTTACTGAAAGAATCGTATTCTTGGGATCAATCACTACACTCTCAAGCGCTTCAAAACCCGCCTGGGTTCGCCCATTGGGTAAATAACGAACAACCGAAGGAAGTAGTTCACGCCCCTGTTCGTCAGGCAACACTTTTGGTAAAGCATCTTGAACAATGGCCACTAATGAATTGGTCGTGCCCAAATCAATGCCAACAGCAATACGGCGCTGGTGAGGCGCTAGTGACTTACCGGGTTCTGAAATTTGTAATAAAGCCATAGGAGATAGAGTTTAGCTGGTGTATGGCCTAAATCAGGGCCGCAATAGTGTCATCAAGCTCAACGGCAAACTTATCGATAAACAACAAGCCGCGCAAAAGCTCTGCTCCGCGCTGATAATTTTTAGCCCCATCGATGGCTTGAGTAATCTCAGCAAGGGTATCAGTCTTAGATTGCTCAACCTCAGCCATCAAGGACTCTAGAGCTGGCAAATCTTCTGCTTGCTCATCCAGATTCTCGCGCCATTCCATTTGCTTCATAAGGAAAGCTGCTGGCATTGCAGTATTAGTTTCTAGCTTTGCGTCTACACCATGAAGTTGGCATAGATATAAGCCACGCTGTATGGGATTTTTTAGAGTTTGAAAAGCGGTATTGGCTAGAGTGGCCATTTGCATGGCGAGGCGTTGATCCGTTTCACTGCCACGAGCATGACGATCTGGATGAACTTCTTTCTGTATTGCAAGATATGCCTGATCTAAGGCAGGCAAATCAATGGTGAATTGCTGATTTAATCCAAAGAAACGAAAGTAATCGTCAGACGCGGAATGATTCGCCACAACCACACTCATCTTTTACGTTTGGATTTTGAAACTTAAATCCCTCGTTCAAACCCTCGCGTACAAAATCTAATTCCGTTCCATCCAAGTAAGCCAAGCTCTTTGGATCGATAAATACCTTAACGCCATTGGACTCAAAAACCTGATCCTCAGGAGCAGGCTCATCTACGTATTCCAATTGATAGGCCAAACCAGAGCAGCCGGTGGTGCGAACACCTAATCGGAGTCCACAACCCTTGCCGCGCTTCTCTAGATTACGGTTAACGTGCTTTGCAGCTTTGTCAGTTAAGGTAATTGCCATGATTTTTTCTGCTCCGCTTTATTGAGCTGGATGCTTTTCTTTGTAATCAGCCACTGCAGCTTTGATAGCATCTTCAGCCAAGATAGAGCAGTGAATTTTTACTGGAGGTAAAGCCAACTCTTCAGCAATCAAGGAGTTCTTAATCTCGAGCGCTTGATCCAAGGTCTTTCCTTTAACCCATTCAGTAACTAATGACGAAGAAGCAATCGCAGAGCCGCAGCCATAGGTTTTGAATTTCGCATCTTCGATCACGCCTTGATCGTTCACACGAATTTGCAACTTCATGACGTCGCCGCATGCTGGCGCGCCGACCATTCCTGTACCTACGCTATCGTCACCCTTTTCGAATGAGCCAACGTTACGGGGGTTTTCATAGTGGTCAATGACCTTTTCGCTATATGCCATGGTATTTCCTCTTTAACTTTTCTATATTGCTTTTAATGTGCTGCCCATTGAATCGTGCTGATGTCGATTCCATCTTTGTACATTTCCCACAAAGGAGATAACTCGCGCAACTTGGCAATCTTTTCTTTTACCAACTTGATTGTGAAATCCACCTCTTCTTCAGTCGTAAAACGACCCAAGGTAAAACGAATAGAGCTGTGTGCCAACTCATCATTTCGGCCCAAGGCGCGCAACACATATGAGGGCTCTAAAGAGGCAGAAGTGCAGGCTGAACCAGAAGAGATTGCTAAATCCTTCAGGGCCATCAACATGGATTCACCTTCAACATAGTTAAAGCTAATATTCAGGTTATGGGGAACACGGTTGTCCATATCGCCATTGACATAGACCTCTTCAATATCTTTCAAGCCATTTAACAAACGGTCACGTAAGGCACGGATACGTTTGTTTTCTTCGGCCATCTCAATCCGGGCAATGCGGAATGCTTCACCCATACCAACGATCTGGTGAACTGCCAAGGTGCCAGAACGCATACCGCGCTCATGACCACCACCATGGATCTGCGCCTCAATACGGATACGTGGCTTGCGACGCACAAACAAAGCGCCAATGCCTTTAGGCCCATAAGTCTTATGAGCAGAAAAGCTCATGAGGTCAACTTTGATTTTTTCTAAATCAATCTCAACCTTACCGGTTGCTTGCGCTGCATCCACATGAAAAATGACACCACGCGAACGGCAGAGATCGCCAATGCGAGGAATATCTTGCACTACACCAATTTCATTATTGACATACATTACCGAAGCCAAAATAGTTCCTGGCTTCATGGCAGCCTCAAGCTGAGCGTAATCAATTAATCCATTTGGCAATACATCCAAATAAGTCACTTCAAAACCTTCGCGCTCGAGCTCACGACAAGTATCTAAGGTTGCCTTGTGCTCTGTTTTAACGGTGATGATGTGATTGCCACGCTCTTTATAAAAGTGCGCAGCGCCTTTGAGGGCCAAGTTAATACTTTCAGTAGCACCGCTAGTAAAGACAATCTCTCTTGGATCAGCATGAACTAACTGGGCAACCTCTGAACGCGCCCACTCAACAGCTTCCTCAGCAGCCCAGCCATAGGCATGGCTACGAGAAGCCGCATTACCAAATTGCTCGCGCAAGTAAGGCAGCATTTTATCGACCACGCGAGGATCAATCGGCGTTGTAGCGGAATAGTCCATATACACAGGAAAGTGTTTAGGGCTAAACATAGGAACCGGTTGTTGTGGAATGTCTTGTGGTGCGTTCATGGTTTGCTTATAGGTATGTTAAAGAACTACTAGGTTTGTCGCACCAAATTAAAAACAGAATTAACTAAATGCGCTTTTGGTGCAATCTCTTTTTTTGCTGCCAATGCAGGAGCTGGCTTTTCCGCTTTTACACCGTCAACTTTCATTTTCTTTTGGCGCATATCTTGAATCACAATACCGCGCCCTTCTTGCTGCTGCACTAAATCTTTTAAGCTCACTGAACTTAAGTACTCCACCATCTTGGAGTTGAGGTTGCTCCACAGATCATGTGTCATACAACGACCATGAGTGTCTTCTTCGCTATGACAATTTCCTTTGCCACCACATTGGGTAGCATCTAAGGGCTCATCAACAGCCACGATGATGTCTGCAACACTCACCTCATTAGATGGCCGCGCTAAGGTATATCCACCCCCAGGTCCACGAGTACTCTCTACGATGTTGAAGCGGCGCAATTTGCCGAACAACTGCTCGAGGTAAGAAAGGGAAATCTTTTGTCTTTGGCTAATTCCAGCCAAAGTTACAGGGCCATGCGTTTCACGCAGGGCTAAATCTATCATTGCGGTTACTGCAAAACGACCTTTGGTTGTAAGTCTCATATGTCACCTTGGTAATGGATTGTTATGGACAGCTAACAGTCAGGCGGGTAATACCCGACCATTCCACTCAACTTTACCATATGCCCCAGTAATCTGCTCGGGAATTATCCCAAAAATCCCCAAAGCCAGCCAGGAATTAAGAGATGGAATCTCTTGATCTAGCGCCAAAGGCCATTTCTTTGACCTTGGTTAGGCGATCACGGGTGCTGGCAGCCTTTTCAAACTCGAGATTCTTGGCCTCAGAGTTCATTTGCTTCTCTAAACGCTTGATTTCAGCGGCTAAGTCCTTCTCGCCCATATCCTCGTACCGAGCCCGCTCCTGCTCAGTTTGCATCTCATGGCGCTTCTCCTTGACGTCATAAACACCGTCAATAATGTCTTTAATCCGCTTTTTCACCCCTTTTGGCTCAATTCCATGCAGCTTATTAAAGGCAATTTGCTTAGTGCGGCGCCTTTCGGTCTCTCCCATCGCACGTTTCATGGAGTCGGTAATCCGATCTGCATACAAGATGGCTTTGCCGCGTACATTTCGGGCTGCCCGGCCAATGGTCTGAATTAATGAGCGCTCAGATCGTAAGAAGCCCTCTTTATCAGCATCCAAAATGGCCACTAAAGAAACCTCTGGAATATCCAAACCTTCACGCAATAAATTAATACCCACCAGCACATCGAACACACCTAAACGTAAGTCACGCAAAATTTCAACGCGCTCTACCGTATCGATATCCGAATGCACATAGCGCACCTTCACACCATTGTCGGAAAGGTAGTCCGTTAATTGTTCAGCCATGCGCTTAGTCAACACGGTCACTAACACCCGCTCATGAACTTTAACGCGTTCATGAATTTGACTGAGTAAATCATCTACCTGTGTACTTGCAGGCAAGACTTCAATTTCAGGATCAACCAATCCGGTTGGTCTTGCTACTTGCTCAACCACTTGTCCTTGGTGCGCCTTTTCATAATCAGCTGGTGTTGCAGAAACAAAAATGGTTTGACGCATCTTGGTTTCAAATTCAGTGAATTTCAATGGGCGGTTATCCATTGCTGAAGGCAAGCGAAATCCAAATTCAACCAAGGTATGTTTGCGAGATTTATCGCCGTTATACATCGCATTGAGCTGGCCAATTAAGACGTGACTTTCATCCAAAAACATCAAGGCGTCATTGGGAAGGTAGTCCACCAAGGTAGGCGGTGCTTCGCCTGGGGCGGCCCCAGATAGGTGGCGAGAGTAGTTCTCAATCCCCTTACAGAATCCAAGCTCATTGAGCATTTCTAAATCAAAACGCGTACGCTGCTCTAGGCGCTGTGCTTCCACCAACTTTCCATCTTTAACAAATTCATCCAAGCGAGTGCGTAACTCTACTTTGATAGTTTCAATTGCCTTGAGAACTGTTTCACGAGGGGTGACGTAATGTGAACTTGGGTAAACAGTAAAGCGTGGAATCTTCTGGCGAATTTTTCCAGTGAGTGGATCAAAAAATTGCAGGCTCTCCACTACATCATCAAACAATTCAACTCGCACTGCCAACTCATTATGTTCAGCAGGAAAAATATCAATCGTATCGCCACGTACTCGAAATACGCCGCGCTTGAAATCCGTTTCATTGCGGTCATACTGCATCGCAATCAGACGCATCAAAATATCACGTTGACTCATTTTGTCACCGGGACGCAGCGTCATCACCATGCTGTGATAGTCGCCCGGATTACCAATGCCGTAGATTGCAGAAACCGTAGCAACAATGATGACGTCGCGACGCTCTAAAAGACTCTTAGTAGCAGACAAACGCATCTGCTCAATATGCTCATTAATAGAAGAGTCTTTTTCAATAAAGAGGTCACGCTGGGGAACGTAGGCCTCTGGTTGGTAGTAATCGTAGTAACTCACGAAGTACTCAACCGCATTTCTAGGGAAAAATTCCCGAAATTCGCTATAAAGCTGGGCCGCCAAGGTCTTATTTGGGGCAAAAATGATGGCTGGACGCCCCGTCCTAGCGATCACATTAGCCATCGTGAAGGTCTTTCCCGAGCCCGTAACCCCCAACAGCGTCTGAAAGGTCAACCCATCCTCAATGCCCTCAACTAAGGCATCAATCGCCTGGGGCTGGTCCCCTGCAGGCGGGAAAGGCTGGTAAAGATGGTAAGGAGAGTCCGGAAAGGTGACGAATTTAGCAGGATCTAGGTCATGACCTGCCTCGCCCAATGGATCGGCGACCGGCTTTTTTGCCTCTTCTTTAGGCAATGAATTTGAAGCAGTTTTCGGCGACTTAGGGGGCATCTCGGCTATCATTTCACCTGTGAGATTTCATCACAGCGAATTTTGTACAAACAATGATTTTGCCGTTTTTATTTGGAAATAGTTGAATCTGGCCTCAAAAACCGACAATTAAGCTCAATTTAACGTCAATTAATAGTAAAAATACCTCTTAACCACCTTTTCAGACCTCAAATGACCCTGTTTGCCTCAGTCCAATTAGCCCCTAAAGATCCGATATTCGGCCTCACAGAAGCCTACGTTGCCGATCAACGTGCAGACAAAGTAAATCTAGGTGTGGGCGTGTATTACACCGATGAAGGCAAGGTACCGCTTTTAAAAGCAGTCATTCAGGCTGAAGAAGCGATCGTCGCGAAGCATTCCCCACGCAGCTACATTCCTATTGAAGGTCCAAACCCATACAACAGCGCGGTGCAAAACTTATTATTCGGCGCAGAGTCTGCCCTGATTAAAGATGGTCGCGTTGTTACTGCTGAATGTTTAGGTGGTACAGGTGCATTGCGCGTTGGTGCTGACTTTATTAAACGTTTGAATTTAAATGCACCTTGCGCAATCAGCAATCCTACTTGGGAAAACCATCGCGGCATTTTTGAATCTGCTGGTTTTGAAGTGGTGGAGTACACCTACTTTGATGGCAAAACTCGCGGTGTAGATTTTGATGGCATGGTGAAGTCATTGGAGTCATTTCCTAAAAACACGACCGTGCTCTTGCATGCTTGCTGTCACAACCCTACTGGTGCTGACATTACAGAAGCGCAATGGCGTCAAGTGATCGATATTTGCAAGAACAAAAGTTTGATTCCATTCTTAGATATGGCATACCAAGGCTTTGCAGCTGGTATTGAGCAAGATGGTATTGCTGTTCGCCTCTTCGCCGAGTCTGGAATGTCATTCTTTGTTTCAAGCTCATTCTCTAAGTCTTTCTCACTCTACGGCGAGCGCGTAGGCGCACTGTCTATCGTGACCCAAAGCAAAGATGAGTCAACTCGCGTGCTTTCACAATTAAAGCGCGTGATTCGTACCAACTATTCCAATCCGCCAACCCATGGTGCTGCTATTGCAGCTGCTGTGTTGAACTCACCTGAGCTACGTAAGCTTTGGGAAGATGAGTTGGCAGAGATGCGTGACCGTATTAAAGCGATGCGCCAAGGTCTAGTTAAAAAGCTAGCTGAAGCAGGCGTCAAGCAAGACTTTGCTTTCATTGAAAAGCAACGCGGAATGTTTTCTTACTCAGGTTTAACAGCTGAGCAAGTAGAGCGCTTACAGAAAGAAGATGGCATTTATGCCCTCTCTACTGGACGCATTTGTGTGGCAGCCCTCAATACTAAAAATATTGATAAAGTGGCTAAAGCAATCGCCCGCGTCTTAGCGTAACAAGCGGTTATATCGATTTACCGGAGGCACCATGCTATATCAGTTACATGAATTTCAAAAAGCCTTACTTCAACCAGTAAGCTCATGGGCGCGCGCAGCCTCAGAAGCTTTTATTAATGCTTCAAACCCAGCCTCCAAGGTTCCCGGTTCAGAGCGTTTAGCGGCCAGCTATGAATTACTCTATCGCTTAGGTAAAAACTACAAAAAGCCAGAGTTTGGAATTCGCTCAGTGATGGCGCATGGCCGTGAAGTAGCTATTCATGAAAGAACGGCTGTTGCAAAACCGTTTTGCAACTTAGTTCGCTTCAAGCGTTTCTCCGATGATGTTGAAGTCATCAAAAAGCTTAAAGAAGATCCGGTTGTTTTAGTGGTCGCGCCCATGTCTGGACATCACTCCACATTATTGCGTGATACCGTTCGCACCCTTTTGCAAGATCACAAGGTTTACATTACCGACTGGATTGATGCACGCCTAGTTCCACTTGAAGATGGTGAATTTGGTTTAGATGACTATGTGCACTATGTTCAAGAATTTATTCGCACGATTGGCGCAGAAGATCTGCACGTCATTTCCGTATGCCAACCAACAGTACCCACATTAGGCGCAATTTCTTTGATGGCTTCTGCTGGTGAGAAAACGCCTGCATCCATGATCATGATGGGCGGTCCGATTGATGCTCGTAAATCACCTACTGCGGTGAACAACTTAGCCGAACAAAAATCACATGAGTGGTTTGAGAGTCATGTGATTTATAACGTGCCACCAAATTACCCAGCAGCAGGCCGTCGCGTGTATCCAGGCTTCTTGCAACACACTGGCTTTATTGCCATGAACCCACAAAACCACTTGCAGTCTCACTGGGATTATTTCCAGAACTTGGTGCGTGGTGATGAGCAAGATGCTGAATCACATATTCGCTTCTACGATGAGTACAACGCGGTATTAGATCTTGATGCCAAATTCTATCTAGACACCATCAAAACAGTATTCCAAGACTATTCATTACCAAATGGTACATGGGAAGTTTCTGGAAAATTAGTGAAGCCTCAAGATATTAAGAAGACTGCACTTCTCACAGTTGAGGGTGAGTTGGATGATATTTCTGGCAGTGGTCAGACCCGCTCAGCACATGCTTTATGTGCAGGTATTCCAAAAGAGCATAAAGATCATTATGAAGTTGCTGGTGCTGGTCACTACGGCATCTTTGCTGGTCGTCGTTGGCGTGAAAAGGTTTATCCAAAAATTAAATCCTTTATTCGTGAACATCATCCGGCCCAAAGAAAAACCAAAGCGCGCCTACCAAAGTTAGACGCGAAGTAAATCAAGATAATGAGAGACCTCAGCGTCTCTCATTTACTTAAGACCCACTGATTGATGAAGACTATCCAGGCGCAAGAATTAAGCAATCGCCTAGATGATGTTCTTCCGCAAACCCAATGCACTAAATGCGGTTACCCAGACTGTCGGTCTTACGCCGAAGCCATGGCACAAGGAGATGTACTTCCAAATCGCTGTCCTCCAGGAGGGGTTGAAGGCGTCAAACGCTTGAGCGCCATTCTCAGCCCCATTTATCCCCAGGATGCATTTGATCTTCATCCCTACGTCAACCCTGAGTGTGGCGAAGAGCGCCCTAGAGCAGTTGCATTCATTGACCCCCAAAAATGCATTGGATGCACCTTATGCATTCAAGCCTGTCCAGTTGATGCCATCATTGGCGCCTCTAAGCAAATGCATGTCGTTTTAGATGCTTGTTGTACAGGCTGTGATCTCTGTATTCCACCGTGTCCGGTTGATTGCATCAGCATGATCAATGTCACTGGTAGCTCCACTGGCTGGGATGCCTGGTCTCCTGAGTTAGCCCATCTCTCTCGCGAACGTTACAACGAACGAGAATTAAGGCTAGATCGCGAACAAAAAGATAATGATGAACGACTTGCGAAAAAGGCTCAGGCCAAATTAGCGGCAGTTAATGCAGAACAACCGTCCTCGATTGATGAAGAAAATGAAAAAGAGCGTAAGCGCGCCATTATTGCTGCAGCGATTGCCAGAGCACAACTGAAAAAATGATGAACTTAGAAAAGCGCCGCGCATTTTTTGAGCAGTTAAAGGCGAATAACCCAAATCCAGAAACAGAATTGGAATACAGTTCACCTTTTGAATTGCTAATTGCCGTACTACTATCTGCCCAAGCAACGGATGTCTCGGTAAACAAAGGTACCCGCAAACTATTTAAGATTGCCAACACCCCGCAAGCCCTTTTAGATCTTGGCGAAGAAGGTGTCCGTCCTTATATTCAGCACATTGGCCTATTTAATTCCAAGGGTAAGCATATTCAAGAAACTTGCCGTCTTCTGCTAGAAAAACATGCTGGCCAAGTACCCGAAACACGGGAAGAACTAGAGGCACTACCAGGCGTAGGCCGTAAAACAGCCAACGTCATTTTGAATACGGCGTTTGGTCAACCCACAATGGCTGTTGATACCCATATCTTTCGCGTTTCTAATCGAACTGGGCTAGCCCCTGGCAAAGATGTTTTAAAAGTAGAAGAGCAATTGCTCAAGCGGGTACCAAAAGAGTATCTACAAGATGCACATCATTGGCTTATTCTGCATGGAAGATATACCTGCAAGGCTCGCAGCCCTGAGTGTGCACAATGCATTGTTGAACCACTCTGTGGATTTAAACAAAAAACTGGTAAAGGAAAAGTTCGTGGCGATATTTAACCCAACTCGTGAAGAAGTACGGCGTTTTTTCTGTGATACCTGGAAAAAGAAAACAGAAAATCATATTCTGGATCCTATGGAAACCTTGGCGGGTGATTGGATGACGGAGCATCCTGAATATCATGCCTTGCTAGGGGATCCTGAAGGGGCGCTAGGACAAGATTACACACCTGAACGTGGCGAAACCAATCCGTTTTTACATCTCTCGATGCATCTCTCCATTAGCGAACAAATCTCTATCAATCAACCGCCGGGCATTAAAGAAATAGCGGAAAAATTATCTAAGAAATTGGGTTCTGAGCATGAAGCACAGCACTTGATGATGGAATGCTTGGGGCAAGTGATGTGGGAAGCGCAAAGAGAAGGCCAGCCACTCAATCCCGAGAATTATCTCGAAGCATTAAAGCGGCTGGTTTAAGTCTCAAAGAGGTTCAAAGAGATGGGTCTTTTGCCCATCTTGAGTTTCTTGAAAAATGACTTTTACTTTTTGCCCTACTCGAATCGAATCAAAATCGCAGTTGGTCAAATGCGTTAGCAAAGAGATTCCCTCTGTAAGACGTACATAGGCCATTGCAAATGGAACTTCCACTCCGCGTCGCATCACCGTATAAGAATAGATCTCACCCACTCCATCAGAATTAACCCAAGTTGTGTCATCGCTTCCGCAATGGGGGCAAATAGTGCGAGGATAGTAATGCACCTCTTTGCAAGCGTTGCAATGCTTCAGCACTAACTGATTATTTTGAGCGGCCTCTAAAAATACTGTATTTTCAGGGTTGCTAATGGGGCTTGGTAAACGATGTTCCTGTTTTTCTTGACTCATTGTGTTCTCCCCATAATTAATACTGCTGCGCCATGACGGGTTCCGAGTGCACCACCAATTCCAGAAGCTAAAGCAAACTCTAAATTCGGAACTTGCACTGCTGGATGCGCTTCACCACGCAATTGTCTTACTGCCTCAATGACTTTAGTCATTCCACCACGATTAGCGGGGTGGTTGTTGCATAAGCCCCCGCCATCGGTATTAAAAGCAAGCCTTCCTTGCCCAGAAATGAGCTGGCCACCTTCCACAAACTTTCCGCCCTCACCTTTTTTACAAAAGCCAAGGTCCTCAAGCTGAATCAATACAGTAATAGTGAAGCTATCGTAAATAGAGGCGTAACGAATTTGCTCTGGAGTGAGCTTTGCTTCTTTGAAGGCTAATGGAGCTGCCCATGCTAAACCTGAGTAAGTCAGGTCAACCTTACCTCCCATTTGGCCTTTGGTGGTTTCACCGGCGCCCATCATTGTCACTACTGGCTTTTTCAAGGTTTTAGCAATGTCGGGATGAACCACAACCAATGCCCCACCGCTATCGGTCACGACACAACAATCTGCACGATGCAATGGATCAGCAATCATCGGCGAGTTCAGCACATCCTCAACAGTGAGAACGTCTTTTAATGCAGCATTGGGATTATGTTGCGCATGATGAGACGCAGCGACTTTGATCCAAGCCAATTGTTCACTGGTAGTACCAAACTCATACATATGACGCATCGCGCACATTGCATACGTATTTAAAGGTGCTGGGGAGTACGGTTTCTCAAAAGCAAAGTCGGGCGCACTCGCATATTGGCTACGGACTTGTGTACCGCTAGAACCTTCAGACTTAGGACGTCCTGCTAAGGTGATTAATGCCACCTTGCATTGACCAGCTGCAATTGCACGAGCAGCATGGTTCACATGGGTTAAGTAGGAGGAGCCTCCAGTATCGGTTGAGTCGAGATACTTGAGTTTTTTTAACCCTAAGTAATCCGCCATCGATACGGGACCCATACCAGGCGCATCGCCCGCACAAAAATAACCATCGACATCATCTAAGGTTAAGCCAGCATCCAATAAAGCACCGCGTGCTACCTCGGCATGAAGTTGGGCTACGGTATGGTTAGGGGCGACTCGTAAGGGGTGCTCATATATTCCTGCGATACAAGCATTTGAGGCAACAGACATAACTCTTCCTTTATTGAATTGCTTTATGCAGACTTTTGAAGCATCGGCACACCGCTTAACTCTTGTAATTCCTCAAAACTTAAACCATCTATCCAGTCAACAGCGAGCAAACCTTTTGGGGTGACTTCAATGGTTGCGAGATCTGTATAGATGCAATCGACCGCAGCTAAGGCTGTTAATGGATAAGTGCACTCAGATACCAACTTAGATTCGCCTGACTTTGTTAAATGCTCCATCATCACGAATAATTTTTTAGCGCCAAGGGCTAGATCCATTGCACCACCAACTGCTGGAATCGCCTTAGGGTCGCCAGTGCGCCAATTGGCGATATCCCCTTTTACAGAGACCTGAAAAGCACCTAAGACACAGATATCAATATGCCCGCCTCGAATCATCACAAAAGAATCCGCGTGATGGCATAGTGATGCGCCTGGAAGCATGGTGACAGGTTGCTTGCCCGCATTGACCAGTTCTTCATCAATCTCATCACCCTGAGCCAAAGGGCCCATACCAAGGAGGCCATTTTCCGAATGCAGCAAAATTTCTTTATCGGATGGTAGGTAGTTAGAGATCGTCATAGGCTGACCAATCCCCAAATTGACATGAGCACCATCTGGAATATCTTGAACAATGCGCTTGGCAATATCTGCTGTTGTTCGCTTTTGCACCTTAGAAAGATCAATCATGACTTTGCTCCAGCAAGCACAATACGTTTAACAAAAATGCCTGGAGTCACAATGACCTCGGGATCCAATTCTCCCAACTCAACCACTTGATTAACTTGTGCAATAGTGCAACTCGCAGCGGTGGCCATAATAGGACCAAAGTTACGACCTGTACGGTGATAAGTGAGATTGCCCCAACGATCACCTTTATCCGCCTTAATAAGGGCGTAGTCGGCTTTAATGGCAAATTCAAAAATATGATTCACGCCATCAATCACTCGAGTGTCTTTTCCTATGGCAAGCTCCGTACCAAATCCGGTAGGAGTATAAAAACCACCGATACCGGCACCACCCGCCCGAATACGCTCAGCAAGCGTTCCTTGTGGCACTAGCTCCAACTCAATTTTTCCTGCGCGATACAAGTCATCAAAGGCGCCTGATTCTGGCTGACGCGGAAAGGAGCAAACCATCTTTTTAACCTGACCTCTAGCAATTAATTTAGAGATGCCAATGCCGGAGTTGCCCGCATTATTGCTGATGATGGTGAGATCTTTAGCACCCTGCTCCGCAAGAGCGTCCAATAAGAACATCGGTGAGCCAGCACCCCCAAAACCTGAAACCAAAATGGTTGAACCACTGGCAATATCCCGCACAGCATCAGCCACGCCGGGAATAATTTTTTGTATCACTACAAGTCTCCATCTATTTTTTTATTATGGGTACTACTATTCAGCTTTTTGCTGATTTACCACTAATTTAATGCATTTGAGAAATTGCTGAGCGAATTGCATTGGGGAGCTTTGCTGCCAGAGCCTTTCTAGACTCTAAGGTCGCCTTAGCGGTCTCTTGGGTTCTTACGGACCACACAGAACCAGGGAAGTAGGCATCATCTTGATAGCGTGGAATCACGTGCCAATGAATATGAGGCACCATATTACCCAAGGCAGCCAAATTAATCTTGTCTGGATCCATCACATCTCGAATAGCCTCTTCGACAGCAAACACCAAAGACATGATGTGATCCCGCTCTCCATAGGTGAGATCAGACATATCAGCGACATGATGATTCCAAATGACCCTGCAAAAACCAGGCAGATCCGGATCATTTACCAAGATGACACGACAGTAATCTCCACGCCAAATAAGCTCACCTTCGGAAGGTGTGAGATCTTCTTTACACAGTACGCAATTAGTCATGGGAAGAATGTAAACGAAAACGGCATCTAAGTCACCCTTGTGGGGTAATTTAGATGCCGCGGCAGTATGGGTACTACTGCTACTACAGACTACTTAGGGATTCTAATTAGTGGAACTGCTCTTCTTCAGTAGAACCAGTTAAGGCCGTTACGGAAGACTTACCACCTTGAATAACTGTTGTTACATCATCGAAATAACCAGTACCAACTTCTTGCTGATGTGAAACGAAGGTGTATCCACGATCACGTGCTGCAAATTCTGGCTCTTGTACTTTCTCGATGTAGGCAGTCATACCGCGTTGCATGTAGTCTTGCGCCAAGTCGAACATGTTGTACCACATAGAGTGGATACCAGCGAGAGTAATAAATTGATACTTGTAACCCATCGCGCCCAACTCACGTTGGAATTTAGCAATTGTTGCGTCATCCAGGTTTTTCTTCCAGTTGAAAGAAGGTGAGCAGTTGTATGCCAACATCTTTCCTGGGAACTTCGCACGAATTGCTTCAGCAAACTGACGAGCAAAATCCAGATCAGGAGTACCTGTTTCACACCAAACCATATCTGCGTAAGCAGCGTATGCGAGACCACGGGAGATCGCCTGATCTAAGCCCTTACGTGTTTTGTAGAAGCCTTCTGGAGTACGCTCGCCTGTCAAGAATGGCTTGTCATTCTCATCGTAGTCTGAGGTCAACAAGTCGGCAGCTTCAGCATCGGTACGGGCCAAGATGATCGTCGGAGTACCCATTACGTCTGCAGCCAAACGTGCAGAGATCAATTTTTGAACTGATTCAGATGTAGGCAACAAGACCTTACCACCCAAGTGACCGCACTTCTTCACTGAAGACAATTGGTCTTCAAAGTGAACGCCAGCAGCACCTTGCTTGATCAATGCCTTGCTTAACTCAAATGCATTCAATACGCCACCGAAACCTGCTTCAGCATCAGCAACGATTGGCGCGAAATATTCGATAAAGCCAGCATCGCCACGCTGAATACCTTTTGCAGTTTGAATTTCGTCAGCACGTTGGAATGAGTTATTAATACGCTCAACCATTTTAGGAACTGAATCTACTGGATATAAAGATTGGTCTGGATACATCGCTGCGTATGAGTTACCGTCAGCAGCCACTTGCCAACCAGATAAATAAATTGCTTGTACGCCAGCTTTAACTTGTTGCATTGCTTGACCACCAGTCAAAGCACCTAAACAGTTAACGTAAGCTTCGTTATTAACCAATTCCCATAGACGCTCTGCGCCATGCTTGGCTAAAGTGTGCTCAATCTTCAATGAGCCGCGAAGACGTACAACGTCCTCAGCCGTATAACCACGAGTAATACCTTTCCAGCGTGGATTGGTGTCCCAATCTTTTTGTAACGCTGCGATTTCTGCTTTGCGATCTGCCATGTTTTTCTCCCTAAGTTAAACAAGTACTTCGAAATATTGAGACATTTAAGTCTTATGTCTTATATAAGAGTTTAGATGCTAAATAAAACCTAGCAAGAGCAAATCAGAAAATTTTCTAAATTATTTAGTTCATAAAATTCAATTACTTAGAATTACATTTTTATAATGCGGAATGAATATTCATCACTTGGAATAAACCAATTGGGCTGATATTGCACCGCATTTTACGCAGCGTAATGACATTTCATATGATGAAATTAATTACCCGTAATTTAGACCGCTTTGGATACAGTGTTTGAGGACACCTTAAAGACCGTCGGAATAATCATTATCTGGAAGATGGCAATACCAATAAATAAGGCCTTTGGAAGTCCGGCGTCCATAAAGAAACCAAAGATAAATGGGCCGACCGCTGCGCCCAAATCAATACCGGAATAAACAATTCCATAAACACGACCCGATACCCCCTTAGGGGTAGCTAGTTTTACCAATAGATCACGCGAAGGTGCAACGACACCGTAACCAAAGCCAAGCGCGAAAAAGATGAATGGAATTATTTCCGCAGAAACCATTCCTGTTGCAAGCAGCAAACACATCACCACTGTCACCGACAAACAAGAACTCACGATACGTTCAGGCGCCTTTAACTTAGCTGCTAAATATCCACCGAATAAGACGCCACCAGCACTTCCTAGCGCCAACAACGTAATGAAATAACTTCCTACGTCGATTGGAATTTGATAGACTTTAAAGAGTCCGCTAGGTGCAAATGATTGCAGACTAGAAGTAGAAGCCATGCTAAAGAAAAAGAATATCCAACATAACCACACTGCTGGCAGCTTTAGAAATGCAAAAGCACTAGCTGGGGCACCACCAGGGTTAATAGCTTGTTCATCAGCATGAGACTGTGCATGCCGCTCTTTTACATCATCAATGAGTTGAGACTTATTTAACCAAAGAATCAAAAGTATCAGGGCTTCTAGAGCAGCTGCTGAGAGAAAGGCCATCCGCCAATCAGACAACTGTGCGATCCCGACCATAAAGGCTGGAGCAGCAGCCCACCCCAAATACCCCGTTACTCCATGCATGGAATAGGCATAAGGTAAATTGGGAGGTGAAATTTTATGGTTAATTAAAGTGTAATCCACTGGGTGAAAAACACCATTACCTAAACCCGCAATCACAGCACCCAAGATAAGCATCGAATAGCCAGTGCTTTGAGAATACGTGAGGCCAGCAAGCGATAAGAGAGCCACACCGGCAAATAAGACTGGTCTTGCCCCAATCCGATCGACTAAAAATCCAGATGCGGCTTGCACTATGCAAGACACCACAAAGAAAATCGACATGAGTAAACCGAGCTCTGCATAGCTAAGAGCAAACTCATTCTTCAACCATGGAAACATGGGTGGAAGAACTAAATGAAAGAAATGTGAGCTACCGTGCGCCAGGCTAATGAGACCAATAACCCGGACATCACTGGCACGCCTGATTTGCGCAACAGTCATGTGCTTATTGTATGGCAGTCTACGTCATCATTTAATCGAGCTGCGCCCCAGAGGCCTTCACAATTTTGACCCACTTAGCTAACTCATCTTTAAGCAAGGTAACGAGCCTGGATGGGGTAACTGGACTCAAATCCAATCCTTGCGCAGCCAGTTTTTCTCGAACCTCAGGACTTGCCATTACTTTATCCATCGCAGACTGTATTTTCTTGACTACTGCAGCTGGGGTACCTATAGGCGCGAACAATGCAACCCAGACTTCACCCACACAGTCGGGATAAGTTTCTGCAATCGTTGGAATTTCTGGGGCAGCGCTAGAGCGTTTAGCAGAGCTAATGGCAATAGCTTGTAACTTACCTGCCTTAATGTAATTTAAGGCAGAAGGTAGGCTTGCGAAAGCCAGTGGCACTTGACCACCCAATACATCATTAATTGCCGGAGCAACCCCTTTGTAGGGAATGTGCTGCATATCAATACCCGCGCTCGTATTTAACATCGCACCCAGCAAATGACTGATCGTTCCATTTCCCGCTGAAGCATAAGACAGTTCACCAGGCTTCCTTTTAGCTGCCGCAACGACTTCAGCAAGTGTTTTATATGGAGATCCTGGTGGAGAAACCAAAACGTAAGGGGTGGCGCCAATGTAATACACCGGAATGAAATCATTAATTGGATCAAATCCAGGGTTCTTATAGAGAGCGGGATTAATAGCTTGTGCACTGTTAATCGTGAGCAACAGGGTGTATCCGTCTTTGGGAGCACGCGCTACGCCTTGGGTTCCAATATTGCCGCCAGCACCTGGCTTGTTCTCTACGATCACAGAAGAGCCAATAGCCTCGCCAAAAGCGGGTGCCATCAAACGGGCAACAATGTCATTGGTACCGCCTGCTGTTTGGGGAACGACTAAAGAGATGGGCTTACTTGGATAAGCCTGGGCAAATACCAAACCCGCAAGACTGATCCCGAAAAAGAAAGCTACCCCTCTAATCTTTTTCTTATTCATAGCTATCCCCATTAAGCATGAAGATTTAAGCGCGCACGTACATCTCCTACATGCCCCTTAAGGTCATAAAGTTCTTTTGAATCCATCATCGAAACTTTGATATTGCCAACTCGATTTTCAATCGCTTCCAAATCCTTAAAGTTCTTATCCCGCATAGCTGGGTTATGGGCATTTTTTTCAATTTCTCGCAGTTCTGCGTAAACGCGAGCAAGCTTTAAGCGTAATAAAAAGTTCTTCGCCGTTGGGACATAAGTAAAGAGGGGGATAAAAATCACGAGCAAAGGAATGACAATCTTCGCAAAACGCCCTACCCAGACCGCAGTCCAAAATGGTAAGTGGCGATGCAAGAATGATGGTCCATCCTTGAGATAAATTTCAGCATCAACGTGAAGCGGAAAATCCATTCCCGAACTAGATGGAAACTCCCCCACCTTTTGTAAACGCGAATACGATTTCAAAATATCGTAAGAGGCACTTAACATTAAGGAAATCATGGCAGGACTGACATTGTCACGAGTGACTAATGTTGCAGTTGGTGCGATTACTTGTATATCTTGGCGTGGTAGATCATATTCAATACTTAATAATCCACGTGGAACGGTTACCTTAGATAAGTAAGGCATGTTTCTCGTATAAGCGTCTGCTTGATCAAAGCTCATCACATGAATGCCGGGAATTTGGTAAAACTTATCAAGCACTGGTGCCTCGGCAGCAGCCACAATAAATACAGCGTCCAAGTCGCCCTTAGATAGCTTCTCTAGAGCCTGATCAGGTTTGAGTCTTTGAGTGTGTAATTGGTCTTCGGAAATTCCGCTAGCCTTAAGCAATGCAGTAGATAGGGCTAGAGTGCCGCTTCCCTCATTGCCTATGGCCACGCGCTTTCCTTTGAGCTGACCGAGAACTTGTAAGCGGCCGCCATCAGCTTTGAATGCAGACTCTCGATACCAAACCCAAACCGGCTCATAAAACATACCCGCTATAGAGACCAAATGCGGATATTTAGAAACATCAGCGACTCCTCCTTGCACCATTGCAAAGTTAACGCCTGAGTTGGGATCAGCTAATAAGGCCAAATTATCAATAGTGCCACCGGTTGCTTTGACATTTAAGGTCACACCCTCGCTAGCCACCTCGGCCTTTAAACGCTCACCAAACTGGTAGTACAGTCCCGTTGGAAAACCAGTAGCCACCTCAATGACTTTTGGTGGAGGCGGAACTAAGATCCAAAGCACTGCAAAAATAGAAATTAATAGAACGCAGAATCCAATGACCAATGCAAAAGGGTTGTAGAGATATTTTTTTAATGATGTCATAGTACTTCTCTTGTTCAAATATGAATTAAGCAACAAGCTCGCGCACAAACTACTGCCGAACTTGATTAACAATCAAATGCACTTGATTAGCGCCAACCTTAACAGTCTGCGGAGAAGACAGCAAATCTCCAGCCTCAGGCTTAGCCATTCCAGTTTTAGATATTCTCACTTCAAGCGTAACCTCAGGCAGCTTTGAAAGCGGCTGATTGGGATTCATGGCCAAAGCATCATTTAAAGCAAAGCGCATTGGAAACTCGGCAGCAGATTCACGTAGAACGGCTACCGGCATCCGCTCACCCGGTTGACGCGCAATCACCATCAGAACATCACCTGGTTTCACTTTAGACTTAAGTTCAGCTGATAACTCCACTACGCCACTAATCCCTTTTCCAGTTGATGCTACTGCTGGAGCGGATAGTCCGCCTTTGGTTCGCGCTTCGGCAATTGAGCCCTCAATAGCACGAGCTTCGTCAGTATTAGGGGGTAATTGTTTAGATAGTTTTTCCCAAGTTTGTACTGCTGCCTTGTAATTACCAGAGGTATACGATGCCGTTCCGGATAACCAAAGCGCTAAGAAATTATTCGGGTCGATCTTTAGTGCTTGATTAATTAGTTGCAAGGGCTTGCCAGAAAAATTGCCATTGGCAATGGTTGCCAAGGTATCGGCATACTCAGCCAATAGCTCTGGATCTGAATCCAGATAGGTTCCAGCACGCCCATAGGCTTTTGCAGCATCTTCTGTGCGGCCTAAGATCCGATAAGAGCGCGCCAACATAGCCCACCCTTTTAAATTATCTGGATCTTGTTCCATCTTGGCAGCAAATTCAGCCACCATTTTTTGTACCGCTTCTTGAGACACCGGCTTTTGAGATGCCTGTTGCGCAACCCGCACGCCATCCCCTAAGAAAATATACAGTCCAACTGAAATCAATGTAATGAAGATGCAGATGCCAATCACCGTCTTGGCTGGAGACCCCATGGTGGCCCGGTCATCCTCCTCGGTCGTATCCTGAAAAAGACGTTGGCGCATTTCCGCATGACTCATCTCATACTCTTGGACATTAATAGCACCTGCGATGCATTCAGTCTCAAGCTTCTCAAGTTCGTCACGATAAATTGCAGCATTCATTTGGCGACGTGAGGTTCCCTCATCTTTGCCAGCATAAATAAATGGCCTGAGCAGCAATACGAATACTAAGACCAGCAATAAGAAAGCGGCGATCAAGAAACTAGTCATGCTTTTTTATCCCCATCATCTGGTGCAATAGCATTGAGTAAGTCATCAATTTTTTTATTGTCATCAGTAGTCAGTGTTTTGGGTGCTACCAGAGCATTGCGACGGCGCAAGTAAATCAGTAAACCGGCGATCCCAAATGCCAAAATGACAAATGGTCCTATCCAGAGCAGCCAAGTTATAGGCTTTACAGGAGGACGATACAAAACAAAATCACCATAACGCTCAACCATAAATGACCTAATTTGATCATCTGTCTTACCCTCACGAATCAGGGTGCGAATCTCGGCACGAAGATCATTTGCCAGATCTGAACGAGATCCAGCCAAGGATTCGTTCTGACAAACTAAGCAGCGCATTTCCTCGGAAATGCTGATCAACCGTTGCTCCGTTACCGGATCTTCTGCCAATGGAACAGCATCTTTAGCGCTAGCGAACTGCATACCAACCGCAAGAATGAGCATGAAAAAAAATTGCTTCATGATTTTTTAAGCTCATTGATTAATGGGTAGATTTTCTGGTGCAAGATCTCAGTAGTAATAGGGCCGATCTGCTTGAAGCGAATAATTCCAGCCTTATCAATCACATAAGTCTCTGGCACACCATAAACCCCATAATTAATGCCTACGCGCCCATTACCATCAAATGCGGAGAGTGTGTACGGGTTACCTTGTCTAGCCAACATCGCTAGCGCATCATCACGCTGATCTTTGTAATCCAAGCCAATCAACGGCGCAATTTGTGCCTTAGACAACTGAAGCAACATAGGGTGTTCTTCACGACATGCAACACACCAAGATGCCCAAACGTTGAGGATCCAAACTTGGCCCTTGAGGCTTTCTGGTGAGAAGGTTTTGTTAGCTTGCTCTAACTGCGGAACTTGAAAAGCGGGTGCAGGCTTACCAATTAATGGAGAAGGCAGTTCATGGGGATCGCGGTTCAAACCAATCGCCAAGAAACCTACCAAGATCACAAATAGTAATAAAGGGATCAGAAATTTCAGTTTCATGAACCCACTCTTTTTAATTTGATGCGATAGCGCTTATCGGATATCGCCAAAACACCACCCAAGGCCATCAATAAACATCCGCCCCAAATCCAATCAACAAACGGCTTGTAATAAACCCTAACAGCCCAAGATTTATCGTCGAGTTCTTCACCCAAAGAAACATAAATATCTCTGGTTAAGCCTGCATTGATTGCCGCTTCAGTCATGGGCATCGTAGAAGAAAAATAGCTACGCTTCTCAGGGTTTAGGGTTGCTTGGGCAACGCCATCCTTGCTCAATAAAAAGCTACCTCGTATCGCTTTGTAATTCGGTCCGGCTACAGGATTAACGCCTTGGAGCTGAATTTGATATCCACCAACAGTCACCGATTCACCAGCCAACATGCGAACATCTTTTTCCTCTTGATAAGCACCTACCATCGTGACGCCAATCACAAAGATGGCAATCCCGAGATGAGCTATTTGCATACCGATAAATGAACGCGTTGGCTTGCCTGCTTTGGCCTGACGAACAATCTGCATACATCCGGAAGCAATGACCCAAAATGCTAGTAGAAAACCAAGCCCGGCAAGCCAAGTAAATTGGCCCATGATTAGTGGTATCAGCACTCCAGCAATTACTGCAACTAATCCTGCTAACCAAAGGCGCTTAATCACAAGGATTAGATTAGTATTTTTCCAATTAGTCCAAGGGCCTATTCCCATGAGAACCAACAAGGGAACCATGATCGGCACAAATACGCTATTGAAATACGGGGGGCCTACTGAAATCTTCCCAAGGTGTAATGCATCAATTAATAATGGATAGAGCGTTCCTAGCAGTACTGAGCCTGCGGACACTACTAAAAATACATTTCCTAGCAAGATAAAAGTCTCTCTTGAGCTCAAATTAAATTTGCCGCCCAAGGAACTTTTAGGTGCTCGCCATGCATAGAGGGTTAATGAAGAACCCACCACCAAGGAAAGAAAAATCAGAATAAAAATACCGCGTCGTGGATCAGTTGCAAAGGCATGCACTGAAGTGAGTACCCCAGAGCGCACTAAAAATGTTCCCAATAAAGAGAGTGAGAACGCAGTGATCGCCAGTAACACTGTCCAGCTTTTGAAGCCACCACGCTTTTCAGTAACCGCCAATGAATGCAATAAAGCGGTGCCGACCAGCCAAGGTATAAATGAAGCGTTTTCTACAGGATCCCAAAACCACCAACCACCCCAACCCAATTCGTAATAAGCCCACCAAGAACCCAGTGCTATACCGAGAGTTAAAAATACCCACGCTGCAGTGGTCCAAGGTCTAGACCAGCGAGCCCAAGCGGCATCCAATCGGCCAGATAACAATGACGCAATAGCAAAAGCAAAGGCCACTGAAAAACCGACGTATCCCATATAGAGCATTGGCGGATGAAACACTAATCCGGGATCTTGCAATAAAGGATTTAGTGAACGGCCATCTTGCGCTGCAGGCAGTAAACGCTCAAAAGGATTGGAAGTAGTTAAAACAAATAGCAATAAACCACTAGCAACCAAACCTAAGACACCAATCACTCGTGCCACCATGAACTCGTCTAAAGCTTTAGAGAGTTGCGCCACTAAGATAGTCCAGGTACTTAATAAAAAGATCCACAGAAGTAGCGAGCCTTCATGTCCGCCCCAGACCGCCCCTAAGCGATAAATTACCGGCAATTGGGAGTTAGAGTGCTCGGCTACATAAAGCACAGAAAAATCATTAACGTAAAAACTCCATGCCAAGATTCCAAAGGCAATCGCTAATAATAAAAATAAGGCTTGGGCAGCAGGTCTAGCCAATACCAACCATTCACGGCGACCATAATGCGCTCCGAGCAAAGGTAATACCCCCTGAATTAAGGAGATGCATAGAGCCAGAATGAGTGCGTAATGTCCAAACTCAGGAATCATTTAGCGCTTCCATTTTTTTGCGCCTGCTCAAGAGCATGCTTTGCTTCAGGTGGCATGTAATTTTCATCATGCTTAGCCAATACTTCGCTAGCAATAAATTCACCTTGGGGATTGAGGTTTCCTTGTATTACTGCGCCCTTACCCTCTTTAAATAAATCTGGAAGAATACCGGTATAAGAAACAGGGATGTCTTTTACTAAATCGGTAATCACAAAGTGCACCGTTAATCCGTCGCGCTTCAAAGAGCCTTCCTTCACCAAGCCGCCAATTCGAAAAGCTTGGCCTTGTGGCGCTTTACCAGCAACCACATCGCTTGGAGTGACATAAAGAGCGATATTGCTATTGAGTGCATTCAGAATCAGGAGTGCTGCAATACCAATCACCGCGAGGGCTGCAACAATCATCAGGGCACGCTTATGTCTAGGCTTCAATTGCCACCCTCTTTATCAAACTGATCAGCTAAACGCTCTTGTTGAAGTCTACGAATAATGACCCTATTGCGAGCACGGATAGATAAGGGCTCTATTAATAATACAGCCGCGCAAACGCCGAAGCTGCTCCACACATACAGTGCGTAGCCACCCATTGCCAAAAACTCTTCAGGACTATTCCACATTAATTTTTTACCTCATCCAATTGTCTCACCCAATCGGTATGGGATTCACGCTCCAAAATAATGGTACGTACTCGCATTAATCCAACTGCAATCGAATACATCCAGAAACACAGCGCCATCAATAACATTCCTAAGAGCATGGTTTGAGCCATCGCAGGGGATTTTGTCAAAGAAACAGAGGCGCCTTGGTGCAAGGTATTCCACCACTTCACTGAAAAATAAATAACGGGGATATTGACCACGCCAACTAAAGCAAGAATAGCACCCGCCTTATCAGCTCTTCTTGGGTTATCAATAGAAGCTTGCAGGGCAATAAAGCCCAAATATAGAAACAGCAAAATTAATTCAGATGTGAGGCGCGCGTCCCACACCCACCAAGCACCCCACATTGGTTTACCCCAAAAGGCCCCGGTCCATAAGGATATGAATGTCATCCAAGCACCAATCGGTGCTAATGCTTGCGCCATCATCGCTGATAGACGCGTATTAAATACAAGGCCTAGTCCAGCCCACATTGCCATCACCAAATAAATAAACATGGACATCCAAGATGCGGGGACATGAATAAAGATAATGCGGTAACCCTGTCCTTGCACCGCATCTACTGGTGCAACAAAAAAACTGACCCAAAGACCAGCAATACCGAAGAGCGCAGTTAAGATCCAAAAAATGGGGATCAGCTTTCCAGCAACTGGATAAAAGGTGCTAGGACTGGATAACTTAAACCAGTTAATCAAACGGCTATTCGAAAAATTATTCACATTACTCATTCAATTGCGATCTTTACAGCAGCAGTGCTGACCCAAGGTACAAATGCTAAAGCCAAAATTAATAACGCGCCGAGCAAGGAAAAATGACCGGAGGTTTCTAACCCAACACTTTGCGCATAGACGGCACCAGCGCCAAAAATCAATACAGGGATATATAGAGGGAGAATCAACAAGCTCATCAGTACGCTGCCACCCCTTACCCCGAGAGTCAGAGCAGCGCCGATAGAGCCTAATAAGGACAATACTGGGGTACCTAATAACAAGGTCGCCATTAATACATATAAGGAGTTAGTCCCTAAATCAAACTGTATGCCAATAATAGGGGCCAATATTACCAACGGTAGCCCACACACCATCCAGTGTGCAATGATTTTTCCAGTCACGAGCAAGACCATAGGCTGAGGAGATAAAGCGATTTGCTCCAAGGCGCCGTCGGCGTAGTCAGCCGCAAACATTCTCTGCAAGCCTAATAAAGTCGATAGCAGTGCGGCAACCCAGATTACCCCTGGGGCAACCTTGCGTAATAAAGCTGCGTCAGCTCCGATACCCAAAGGAAACAAACTCGTAACCACCACAAAGAAAAACAAGGCCGTCAATACTTCGCTCTTGCGGCGCATAACCAAGAGAAGATCACGATGAATCATCGCTAACAAGCCGCTCATAAATCGAGCACCTTTAAGTTCAATAGATTTATAGGCTGATGGCTAGTCAAGATCACTATTCCGTCCAGCATCAAATGAGCTGTAATGAGAGTCTCTAGCTCTGCTACTGCATGGATGTCGAGCGCATTAAATGGCTCATCTAAAATCCATAAGCGCGCTTGACGTGTTACCAAGCGAGCCATCAGCACCCTACGCTTTTGACCCGCTGATAAACAATGAACAGGTAAATGCTCGCGACCGCGTAAGCCAAAACGGCGTAAAGCTGCCATGGCATTTTCATCCGAAAGCACTACGTCATCGATAGCGGCACACATTTTTAAATTCTCTAAAGCGGTGAGGTCTTCCTTGAGTGCATCTCGATGTCCCAAAAATAGTAAGTCGCGATGATAAGTCTGAGACTCTGAGGAAATCGATTGCTGATTCCAGAGCACATCTCCAGACTCCGGTTTGGATAAACCTGTCAGCAAACGCAATAAACTCGTCTTACCTACACCATTCTCCCCGCGGACATGCAGGCATTCTCCAGAGCTAACCTGAAAACTTAAGTCAGCAAATAGCTGTTTTTCGCCACGGACACAGGTCAAAGCAAGCGCCTCTAGCGCTGCACTGGTTTTGCTGATAGTTGGAGAAATATTGGCTGTCATGAGTGGTTTAGGCTTGAATCAAACCGCCTCAAGCATTGTCCAAGAGCCCCCAAGGACTGTCAAACCCGCTGAAATCGATTTTTTAAGAATATTCTCTTTTAATTCAATTGCTTACAGCATTATAAACGAGTACGAAGGTAAATAAAAACCACCCGAAGGTGGTTTTTCCTGAGATTGGGCTGAGATATCCAGCCTTCTCCTTGAATTACTCTTTTTTGGCTGCCTCGATAGCAATCGTAATAGTGACATCGTCGCCTACATTCGGAGCATATTTACCCATATTGAACTCAGTACGTTTTACCTTAGTCACTGCATTAGCGCCGCAATAGTCAGCGCCAGTCATTGGGTGCTTTTTGCACTCAAAATTACTTACTTTTAAGGTCACTGGCTTGCTTACACCCTTGAGCGTCAAAACACCTTTCAATTCAACGGGTTTATCACCTTTAAAAATTATGTCATTCGATTGAAAGGTTGCCGTTGGAAATTGTGTCGTAGATAAAAAATCTTCGCTCTGAATATGACTATTAAAAACAGTTGATCCAGTATCGACTGACTTGGTGTCAATAGTGATATCCGCACTTCCCTTTTTTGCAGCCTGATCAATTGTTACGGTGCCGGTTACGTTATTAAAGCGGCTAGTCTGATTTGAAAAACCTAAATGGTTATATTCAAATTGCGCAAATGTGTGATTTGCATCAGCAGTGTAAGTAGTTGGTGCTGCGTAAACAGAAGTAGCAATGCCTACTGCAGCAAATAAGGCGATAAGTAATTTAGATTTCATGTATTTCTCCGATATAAAAAATGTAATAAAAAAATAGGTTGCTTAATAAAGTTATTTTTGATTGAGCACGAGAATGACCTTAACCGGCACCTCGTTTGCCACGGCTGCTGTATCAGACCACGTTCCTGTACCTAAGGCATAGTCCAGGCGCAATAGCTGAAAAGTGGCATCGAATACCATTTGTTTGCCTTGAGCTTGATACTTAGCAGCCACAAGTACTGGGACAGACTTACCTTTCATGGTAAGCGAGCCGTGTATTTCAAGGTTACCGCTGCTAACCACCTTCACAGATTCTGAAACGAAATTGGCGCTTGGATAAAGCTTAGTATTGAACCAATCCTTACCTTTTGCTTCGTCTTGCAACTCTTCGCCACCAGCATTAAAACTAGAAAGGTCAATCACCAAGTTGGCTTTGGCTTTTTCTGGTTCATCCGAATTAAAAACTACTTTTCCAGAAAACTTTCCAAAGCTACCCGAGAGTTTTGAGCCCATCAATTTACTAGTAAAAGTAATTTTGCTTTTACCCAGGTCAATAGCCGTATATTCAGCAGCACAAAGACTGCTTGAAAAAATGGTTAAGACAGAAAGTGTTGCAATAAAGAATGTACTAATAAGTTTATTTTTCATCATGCGACTTTTTAAAAGACATCCGACTGAGTAAATGGTCTTTATCAACAAATTGGTGCTTTAATGCAGCCAAAACATGTAAGCCAACCAAAGCCATTAAACCATTTGCCAAAAATTCATGTACTTCCTTTAATTGATGGCCCAGTGCTTTATCTTGAGAAACCAGATCAGGCAATTCAAAAAGGCCGAAATAATTAACGGTATAGCCTTTAGCAGAACTCATTAACCAGCCAACCACTGGAATAGCCAGCATCAGGAGGTACAGGGCTAAATGGGTTAATTGCATGACTTTTTCTTGCCAAGCGGGCATGCTTGTCTTGAGAGCGGGGGCTGGATGGGTCAGGCGCCAAAGGATACGCACAAGCACCAAGAAAAAGATGGTGGTGCCCAGCCATTTATGCCAACTCAGCCCAGTGATTCGAGTAGGGCTTAATGGCAAATCGCTTACCACGATCGCAATAGACCATGTAACTAAAACAAGGATTGCCATGACCCAATGCAACAGGATGGCGATAGTCGAATATCGTGTATTAGTCATTAGCCACGCAACTGCTTAGTAATCTTGGCTATACGTTCACCATACAAACGCGCCGTTTCCAAATCCCCAGGATTTACTTCATCAGCACTTGCATCGGACGGTGTTGTCATCATTGCGCCAGCAGATGAGCCAACATAGTTCACATCATCGCGCTTGGCTGATTTTGCATTGGATGGCATTAAGCCTGTTCCGACCCATAATCCAGAGTGCTGCATTGCTAAGGTAAAGAAATAATGCAAGGTGGAATGTTTGTCACCATTCATAGTTGCGGAATTGGTAAAGCCGCCGAATACCTTATCTTTCCACTGCTGTGAAAACCATTGTTTAGAGCTCGCATCAGCGAACTTCTTAAATTGCCAACTCACAGTCCCCATATAGGTTGGAGAGCCGAAAACAATCGCGTCGGCCTCATTTAGCGTTACCCATTGAGCATCAGTAATATTGCCCTCAGCATCAATTGCCACCAGAGTACCATTAGCGCCTTTGGCAATAGCCTCTGCTTGTTTTACTGTGTGACCATAGCCACTATGAAATACGACCGCTACTTTAGTCATGCGTTTCTCCTTGAGTAATGTTTAATAAAAACTTAATTAAAAAATGTTTTTCAATAGACTTAATGAATCTTCAACTTGCTTTAGTTGCTCTGCTGATAAATTTTTAAATGCTCTATCAAGATGCCTTAGGTGTTCTGGAAATACTTTTTCAAACAACTTCTGCCCTTTTTCTGTCAATCCGATCATCTGACTACGACCATCTTCTGGATTAATCTTCCTCTCCAAAATGCCTTTTGTCTGTAGGCGCTCCAACACACCGGTCAAAGTTCCCTTAGTAACTAGGGTTTTCTCGCCCAACTCTTTGCAAGTCATAGGTGGCTGATTACCCAAGGTGGCTATCACATCAAATTGGGTCATCGTCAGCCCCAATGCCTTTACATTGGGCGCAGAGTAATGCTCAAACGCTTGATAGGTCGACACCAGGCTGCGCAGGGTTGGTAAAAAGTTCATTGGGTAGATTAAAAGTACTAGTTAGAACTAGTTTAGTACTAGTACGAACTAATATCAAGCGGGTCAAAAAAAATCCCACAATAAATGTGGGGTTTTAGCTTCAATCCAAGTAAACCTTAGAACTGAACCGTTTCGCCTTCGGTCATGGGGATGACTTTAATGTTGCTGCCTTTCATAGCCGCCTGAAACTCTGCCAATGTCCCCTTGGTCATTGGGTTGGAGTTGTAATGCATTGGTATCACCATTTTTGGCTTCACCCAAGTGCGAAGTGCATAAGCTGCATCATCAGGCGCCATAGTGAAATTACCGCCAATAGGAATCAGCACTAAATCCGGCTTGTAGTGTTCGCTAATAAATTTCATGTCACTAAATAATCCGGTATCGCCCATATGCCAAATCTTGAAACCATTCTCAAGTTCGATGATGTAACCCATTGGCTCACCAGCAGGATGTGACTCCAACTTATCAGTAGCGGGATTTTTCCAAACTAATAGAGAAGAATGCTCTGCTTGAACTGCAGTAACTTTAATACCCGGTAAAGGTGTTACTTGACCAGTCTTATTAAAACGATAACCCAACTCCGCTGGTAAGACGCCTAAGGTTGTAAGGGGGGTCACCATATCGGCAGGGCCATACAACTTCGTATTATTAGTTTTGGCAATAGTAGGCGCATCACCAAGATGATCAACGTGGGCATGAGTTACCAGCAAAAGATCAATCGGACCAATCGCTGCTAAATCGTTTTTATACATTGGAGGTGTTTTAGGTCCACCGGTAATCCATGGGTCAATCAGGATCATCTTGCCTTGAGGGGTTTTGATACGGAAACCGGCCTGACCAAACCATAGCAATTCTGTCTTTCCCTGTGCGCCAGCAGCTGGAGCACTTTGCGCCCCTACGTACGCGCTTGAAGCCAACAGCAGGGCTGCCAAGATAGCGCCGCCAAATGCACGCTTCTTAAGAATATTTACCATCTCACTGCCTCCTATATTTTTGTATTTATGTCGATGGGAAAACTATATCTGAAATTAGAAATCCCATCTTGTGCGGCGTTGCAACAATTTCGTTACCCAACAAGGCAAGGTTCTCAGCTTTACTTCCAAAATATAGAAATCTTTTGGGAAGAATTTGCTTTGATGCTCACCACCCTCTTTTGAGTCACCTCTTGATAACTTCCCTCGATGGCATAGTCTCCTGGCTCGAGATTAATCAGCATGTAAGGACCATCAGCTATGGCATCAAAAACAGCCTTCCCTTTGGTATTCATTACTTTGATCTTGACCCCAAATATCCACACACCCCGACCATTTTCAAGTTGAGAAAGTTCTAATGTCAGGGGCCATTGCTTAGCCTCAGCCAAAATAGCTGTCGTCTCGCCTTCACCTACCCCACCACTAATGTAAGAAATACCCTCCGAATATTCCGTATCCGGAATTTGTGCGGAAACAAATCCACTTGAAATCAGAAAAGCGTAGAGGGCCACTTGAAGGGCGTACTTCATTAAGGTTTTCATATTAACTATTTCTTCATAAAGGTAGATGCAGGTTCTCTTCCATATTACAGCCAGAAACGACAATAAAAAAGCCCCGCATTGGCGGGGCCAGGTAATACTAAGCTCTTGGTAAGTATTAAGGAATTAATACAATTGCGCCCGATACTTTTCTACCTTCAGCTGCACGGTGAGCATCTGCAGCTTGTTCCAAAGGAAACTTAGCGCCGATTTGCACCTTGACGTAACCTTGAGCAATCGCATCAAATACTGCACGCGCATTTTCTTGCAACAAAGCAGCAGTCGCGTTATGCGGGAATACAGAAGGTCTTGTTAAAAACAGACAGCCCTTCTTGTTCAAAATTTCTGGCTGAATTTCAGGAGCAGGTCCTGATGCAGCGCCAAAAAGAGCGACCGTACCAAATGGAGCAGTGCAATCTAAAGAGCCTAAGAAGGTATCTTTAGCCACTGAGTCATAGACCACATTAGCTTTGCGTCCACCAGTTGCTTTGAGAACCTCCTCAACCCAATTTGGATTGGAGTAATCCACTACCGCATCGCAACCAGCAGCTTTCGCTGCATCAAATTTTGCGGGAGATCCAACAGTGCCCACTACAAAGGCGCCTAGTGCTTTTGCCCAGCCAGCCAAAATCTGGCCAACACCACCAGCAGCCGCATGAACCAGAACAACATCGCCAGCTTTTACTTTGTAGGTTTTTTGAACGAGATACTGAGCTGTCATCGCTTTGAAGAAAACTGCTGCAGCAACTTCATCCGAAACATGATCTGGGACTGGAACCAATTTATCCGCAGGTACATTACGTGCACTTGCATAAGCACCAATGCCGGCATTCATATACATGACGCGATCACCAACCTTCAATCCAGTAACACCGTCACCCAATGTCTCTACTACCCCTACAGCCTCATGCCCAAGACCAGTTGGCAGTTCTAGTGGGTAAACGCCTGAGCGCTGATAAACGTCGATGAAGTTAAAGCCGATTGCGGTTTGACGAATCTGCACTTCACCTTTTGATGGCGCTGGTAACTCTTTGTCGATTAATTGAATTACATCTGCACTGCCTAGCTTATCTAGACTCACTACCCTGGCTTTTGTCACATATCACCTATTTATATTTAGATTAAGAAAAATATCATACAACAAGGGCGTTTTCTTCCTCTATCACCGCCCAAGTACTGTCACCTAACTTCTTTACTGCCATGGAATAAGTCCAGCCATCAGGAATACCGCAACTCCACTCCTTAGGCCCATTTTGAATCAGGACATTCGTAGCGTTTCTGCTGTCGTAATACAAGTGGTAAATTTTTCCATGAATAGGATTAAAGCCAAATTTAGCGCCATGCACCATTTCCGTCGCATCTAACCTTGCTTGTAATGCTCTTGCCTGTTTCATCAATACTTCAGCCTGCTCCATAATGCGCTCGTATTCTTGCTTCGCATTTTGGCGCGCAACATTAACAGCCTTATCTTTTTCTTCGACTACTTTGATTGGAGCAAATACAGGGGCGCCAACCTCCATTGGGTATTCAATTCCCGCGTGTCTTGCTGGGTCGGTATCTTCGATTCTCATGGATTGCCCGTGAACTCTGGTTTTATTGCAAAATTAGATTTAGCAAGCTGTTTAGGTGAAGAAAGTGTGACACAAAAGGGAAACTTTTGCCGAACACCCGCTTATCAATACACTGCACAATCAGAAAGCGCCATTACAGAAAGATTACATGAATAGAGAAGTGACGCTCAACGTTTTAGGGCAACCATTAGTGCCCTGCTCTTTTGATCCCTTAACTGGATTTTTTAGGGATGGCTGCTGCAAAACCAATGCAGAAGATGCAGGAAGTCATCTCATTTGCGCCATTGTGACGAATGATTTTTTGCAATTTAGCCTTGCTAGAGGGAACAACCTGATCACCCCAGTGGCTCAATACCAATTTCCAGGTCTCATTGCCGGCGATCAATGGTGCCTGTGTATCAATCGTTGGCTCGAAGCGCTTGAAGCGAATTGCGCCCCTCTAGTGAAGTTAGAGAGCACTAATATCAAAGCATTGGAAAAGGTATCTTTAAGTTTGCTGGAACAATATTCGAGTGAATCTTGAAGGCCTATTACTCAGATCACTTTGTATTACCCCTGCCAACAGGACATCGATTTCCAATGGAGAAATATTCACGCCTGCGAGATTTAGTGGGCACCCTGTCTTCAGTAGAGACAATCGAGGCGCCCGCCGCTAGCGATACTCAAATTCTGTACTGCCATGATCCCCAATACCTCATTAAAGTGATTGAGGGAAAACTCAGCCCACAAGAACAAAAAGAAATTGGCTTTCCTTGGAGCGTAAAAATGGTTGAGCGCTCACGACGCTCGGCTGGAGCTACGGTAGCCGCTGCCAAGACTGCTTTAGAGGAAGGCATTGCCGCCAACCTGGCAGGCGGAACCCATCACGCCTATCGGGCAATAGGAAGTGGATTTTGTGTATTTAATGACTCAGCAATCGCTGCGCGGACACTCCAAAAAGAGATCAGCCCCCATTTAAAAATTGCTGTAATTGACTTAGATGTTCATCAAGGCAATGGCACTGCCGCCATCTTACAAAACGACCCCTCTATCTTTACCTTATCTATTCATGGGGAAAACAACTTTCCTTTTAAAAAAGAGCAAAGTGATTTAGATCTAGGGCTGCCGGATGGCTGTGAGGACAAGCTGTATTTAAATGCTTTATGCAAAGCTCTTGAGGAGCTTGAGTCCCGCTTTAAGGCAGATTGCATTATTTACTTAGCAGGCGCAGATCCTCACGAGGGGGATCGACTGGGAAGACTTAATTTAAGCAAGGAGGGCATGCGCCAACGAGATGAAACTGTCTTTCAGTTTGCACTAGACCGCAAACTATCCGTTGCTTTCTCGATGGCAGGCGGTTATGGCAAGGAAATAGACTCTACTGTGGATATTCATTTCCAAACCATTCAAACCGCTGTGGCATTTCAGGGGCTTTACTAAGATTTCTTTTTAGAAGTCTTGGGTGAAGCAAGATTGGAGACGTTTTCAACGCTCTGCTCAAAGTTCGTAAATGAATCCGCCATTGCTGCGCGGATCATTTCAAAGTTTTGTAAGGCATTATTAAATGATGTTTTAAATACTGAAACATAAGCTTCACTACCCATGGGTGCATTGTTAGTCGCATCATTTACAAAATGAATCAGATCCGCCTTAGAAGACTGAATCAGCTCTTCAGCAATATCAACCAATTCTTGATTACCGCTTTTTAGAGCATCTAATAATTGTTGGTGATATTGCGTCACCTCTTTAGCAGCCTCTTGCAATACTTCTGCATGTACATAGTCAAAAGCAGCTTTCGGATCTTGTGTCTTCATTAGCTCTGACATTCTTGCTTGAATTTGTGCAGCAAATTCTTGAGCGGCCTGTTGATTAATTTTCGCAATTGCTTGGGCGCTTTCCATAGCCACACGCCCTACCGCTTGACCGGCATCGACTACTTTTTGTTGACTCGCCATCATCGGAATATCCATGGATTTTTTGCTCATATAAGACCTTTCAGGGTGATAGATACGCTACTTACGTCCTCAATCTACTCTCGTTATGAGGGGTTGCCATAGAGGAATACCAGTAGAAATCCGTCAAAGCCCCAAAAAGAAAACCCCAGTCATTGCTAACTGGGGTTTTATGGCAAAAAGGCTTGCCGTCTAATGAAATTACTTAGTTGCTGGCTTTTTCTTGGGAAGGCTTGCTAATGTTGCCGCATCATTTAATTGCTGATCAACCAAAAATAGCGCGCCACCGTAGTTGGCTTGCAAATCATATCCAGAAAGACCTACTGTGTAGAAGGTAATCTCAGGATTAAATGAGCGAATGGTGCCACCAGAACCGGCAGAGAAATTTGCCTCTACATCTACACCGCCCTGCTGTCCTGCAACAGAAGCCAATAAGAATTGATCAATAGCGGTTGTATTTTTAAAGATGATAATTTGATATTGTTTTTGATATCCAGCGCCAACACCCTCACCCGTCTTAACAGCTTGCATAAAGATTGGATTTTTACGGCGCTTATCAAATAGAACACCTTCGCCACGAGCGAGTACCAATAAAACGATGTTGTAGTTAGAAGTATCGAACACTGCATAGCCTGCAGCTGCATCAATTTCTTTCTTCACATCCGGCTTCTGCTTCAGCAAAGCATCTAAGCCAGTTGTTGACATCTGCATAGTGGCATCACGCTTCTGAATGATTTCGGCTGGAGTGAGCGGCTTACCATCCGCGCCAGTAGATTGGCATCCAGAGAGAATGAATGCCGCAGACAATGCTGCAATAGCGTAGCTAAGAATAGATTTAAATTTCATTTGAACTCGATTGGTTATTAAATAGAAAGAATATGTCCTGAAACATTAGAAGTTAAATGTTGCAGACAATTGGGGGCCTTGAAAGGTCGTTTTCTGCAACAGGCCATTGTTGCTGCCACCCCTCATGTCGTAATACAGGCCGCGATAGACGAGAGAAACATCCAACCATTTCTCAAAAGTTTTCCCCACACCAAGAATTCCCTGCCAGGTCATATTGGTTGTACCCCCTCCACCACCAATATCACCATAAATTGGGATATACCAGGTAGAGTCAGCTATACGGTACCGCCCTTTAAAGCCGACTATAGGATCCACTGTTGACATAGCACTGGAATCGCTGAGCTTGTCAGCCGTTCCATTAAGGGCTAGATTTAAAGTAGCGGTCATACCGACCCAGCGAGCACCAACCAAACCATCAACATATGCGTTTTGATTTCTAAAGAGCGTGTAAGTGGCTGCACCAGTCAAAATCGTTGACTGTACTGTGCCTTTATCGGCAAGAGTTGCCGGCGAACCTGGCGGAATGGTAATGGGAATGGTGCCTGATTTTTGCAGGGTTGCAGTAATGAAATCCCCCATTACCCCCCAATTTCCGTAGTGCGCTTCTCCAGCAATCATTGCACCAGATTTCAAGCTACTTAGCACCTTATTGGCATCAAGGCTTGCAGTTGTTACATAACGATCGTTATAACTTAAGGTAGAACCAATGGTAGGCAACCACGCATAAGGGGTGACCTCAAAACGCCATTGATCAGAAATATTTGGGATTGGGCTCAAATTTTCATCGGCATGAGCGATCCCTATAGACAGGAGAATTGCGCAGACCGTAAGAATTGGAGCAAAAATTTTCTTATTCATCATTCTTGGTTTTAAATAGATATATCCGGAAAAAAGCTTTTGACCTGATGTCAAAAAATATGCCAACTCAACACATGGGCAAGGCCGTTAGTATAGCTTTTAGCGATACTTTTTATATGCAAAATCAGGAGAAAAAGGCCTGGATTGTGGCTATCTATCCCGCAATTAACCTGCAGGGACTAAAAATTCCAAGAAATCTTGCCGTAAGCCATCCAGTCGTATTGCTGAAAAGTTTGGATTACTTGCTTACTCGCTCCAATAGCTACTTCAAGATTACTGCTCAAGCGATGGGTAATCATGGCGTCGATAGGCACAAACCAGCCACCTCCAGCGGAGTTGTAAATGATCCCGTTCTCATCTAATAAGCGTAGCATCGTCGCTGGGCCCAATCGAAATCCCACAGTGGGATAGAGCTCGAGATTTCTCTTTAAGGGTGTCTGATTTGAAGTACCAGTGCAATTATTATTTTTTGCGCAAAAGCCATACATGTAACGAATCAAAGGAGAAAAATCGGCAACGTGAAGAAGGGTATCAATCTGGGGCGTGAATGACCAACTCAATTGAGGGCCGGCAGCCCACTGGTTGTTATTCCCAAAAGGAAAGACCACGCGCGCACCAACCAGGGCATTCAGGGGATTTAAAAAAGTTTGGTTTTGGCCCCAAACTGTAATAAGAGTGGGTCCAGTTGTAAATTGCGTTGCATTATTCGGTGAGGTAGTTGAGTTGTAGTCCGATGCGACTGATGTATCCAAGCGAAATCTTCCTCGCCAGTCTCCAACTTCAAGCGGGGTATAAAAACGCAGCTTGAGAGTATTTTGGTAATTGTCACTTCCATCGTATTCATGGTATCCCCAGAACTCCAAGACGGAATCGGGAGAGAGCTTTTGCGAATCGTTGTTAAATTTTGAAATCGGAACAAGAAGATCTTCAGCATGAGCCATAGAAATAAGCGCCCATAAAAACATGACGAGGCAGCATTTCAACGGAATTGGAAGGGGTATGCTCGAAATCTTCATTAGAAGGAGTCATATTAAATGAAGCCTCAGATTGCCTATAAGTACCTCAATACCCCTGAAAAATAGCCTCAAACTGTATATCGAATAAATCGATAATAAATATCTAATTTATTCATTAGACAAATATAGAGACAAGGTCCAAAATTGCTCAAGTTGTTAGATATTCATTAACCAAAACAGGAGCACCCTATGTCAATCATTAATACTGCAGTTCAACCATTCAAAACCGAAGCTTTCCATAATGGCAAGTTCGTAACCGTGACCGACGAGAGCATTAAAGGCAAATGGTCAGTTTTTATTTTCATGCCAGCAGCTTTTACATTTAACTGCCCTACTGAAATTGAAGATGCAGCAGAAAACTATGCTGAATTCCAAAAAATGGGCGCAGAAGTTTATATCATCACTACCGATACGCATTTCTCACACAAAGTATGGCATGAGACATCACCTGCTGTTGGTAAAGCGAAGTTCCCACTCGTTGGCGATCCAACACATACATTGACAAATGCTTTTGGCGTACATATTCCTGAAGCAGGTCTGGCATTGCGTGGCACTTTCATCATCAATCCAGAAGGCATCATCAAGACTGCAGAAATTCATTCCAATGAAATCGCACGTGATGTATCTGAAACATTGCGCAAGCTCAAAGCTGCTCAGTACACAGCTGCTCACCCAGGTGAAGTTTGCCCAGCGAAATGGAAAGAAGGCGCAGCTACATTGACTCCATCTTTAGACCTCGTAGGCAAGATCTAAGTAAGCATCTCCAACCAATCAGACTCTCTCCGGAGAGTCTATTGGAGAGGACTAGATCCTGCCCAATAGACTCACTGAAATAAATACCAAGGATGCAATCATGTTAGATACCAATCTCAAAACCCAATTAAAAGCGTACTTCGAAAAGATCGTAGATCCGATCACTCTTGTAGCTAGCTTAGATAGCAGCCCTTCCTCAGCGCAAATGCTTGAACTCCTCACTGAAGTTGCTGAGCAGTCTGAGAAGATCACCCTCCAAACAGATGGTAAGAGCGGCCATGTTCCGAGTTTTACTGTTGGCAAGTCTGGTAGTGATGCGCGCATTACCTTTTCTGGATTGCCAATGGGTCATGAAATGACCTCTTTCATCCTAGCAATTTTGCAAGCCAGTGGTTACCCACCAAAAGTTGAAGAAGATGTTATTGCACGCATTAAGACTTTGAATGGTCAATTTAAGTTTCAGACATTTATTTCCTTGTCATGCCATAACTGTCCAGATGTTGTGCAAGCCCTCAATCTCATGGCTGCATTAAATCCACAGATTGAACATGAAATGATTGATGGCGCCCTCTTTCAGGGTCTAGTAGATCAATATCAAATTATGGCCGTACCAACCGTCATTCTCAATGGTGAAGTATTCGGCCAAGGCAGAATGGGCGTAGAAGAAATTGTTGCCAAACTCGATACTGGAAGCTCAGAGGAAGAGGCCGCCAAACTCAATGCCAAAGATAGCTTTGATGTTCTCGTCATTGGCGGTGGCCCTGCTGGATCTGCTGCCGCTATTTATGCTGCTCGTAAAGGTATTCGCACCGGTATCGTTGCTGAGCGTTTTGGTGGCCAGGTAATGGATACCTTAGGAATTGAAAACTTTATCTCTGTTTCGCACACAGAAGGTCCTAAGCTTGTTCAGGCTTTAGAGCAACACGTCAAGAGTTACGAAGTTGACATTATGAATCTGCAGCGCGCTAATGCACTGCGTAAGACCGCTAACGGGATTGAAGTTGAGTTAGCAAACGGCGCAGTGTTAAATAGCAAGTCCGTTATCTTAAGCACTGGCGCACGCTGGAGAGAGATGAATGTTCCTGGTGAACAAGAATATCGCAACAAAGGGGTTGCTTATTGCCCGCATTGCGATGGACCACTCTTTAAAGGTAAACGTGTTGCCGTAATCGGCGGCGGAAATTCTGGTGTAGAAGCAGCTATTGACCTCGCCGGTCTAGTAAGTCACGTTACCCTCATTGAATTTGACAGTCAGCTTCGCGCAGACGCTGTATTGCAAGTAAAACTAGCTAGCCTACCGAATGTGACCGTTATCAAGAGCGCCCTCACTAAAGAAGTATTGGGTGACGGCAGTAAAGTAAATGGCTTGCGCTATCAAGATCGCATCAGCAATGAAGAGCATGCAATTGAACTAGAAGGTATCTTCGTACAAATCGGTTTATTGCCAAACACTGAGTGGTTAAAAGGTGCTGTTGAACTCTCACCACGTGGTGAGGTGATGGTTGATGCCAAAGGCGAAACCTCTGTTCCCGGTATATTTGCAGCCGGCGATTGCACTACCGTTCCTTACAAGCAAATCATTATTGCAATGGGTGAAGGTGCAAAAGCATCATTAGGAGCATTTGATTACCTCATCCGCCATTCTGTAAGCGAAGAGGCTCCGGTAAAAGTGGCAGCTTAAATCTACATGGGGTATGCCGAGTAGCAATAAAAAACCCAGAGATCAGTCTCTGGGTTTTTTATTTAGTTAAGCATTCAAATTGCTTGGTCTTTGAAAAGTGCTTGGGCTACTTATTTTCCAGGGATACAGGTATACCTCACTGCTCCATAAGTAACACCTGGAGAGCGGGTATCAATCACAATTAAATTTCCGCCTTCTGATTTACATTTCTCTTTTGCTACCTCTAATGCACCGGCGATTTGCATGGGATCGTCTACGCTAATTGAATTACTGGGTATTGCATCGTGGATAGTCAATTGAGGTGTTGTCTGCTCTGCCGAACAACCCATGAGTACCAACATAGCAGAAGAGATCAAAAGAATGTATTTCATGCGCAAAGGTCCATCTGGACATTCTATACGCAGTGGGAAATATTCTTAACTACTAATTCATTACTCTTTGCCAGCCACTAGGGCAAGCCTGGGTTTGCGGATAGTACAAGCCATTTTCTGGACAAAAGGCAGCCACGTTTTGCTGGGGGTAATAGTAAGCCTGCGGACCATAATAAATAGGGCGAGGTCGGTAATATGCACCAGCAACTACGGCACCTGTAACAGCACCAACCGCAAAAGGAGCCCAACCGCCATGCCAGCCACCCCCATAGCCCCCTCTCCATCCATGCGCATTTGCTGAGCTAACTGAACTGAATAGAGTTACGGCGACCACCAAGGAAACAAGAATTCTTTTCATCTTTACCCCCTACCAATGTATAGAGACTTTTCTAAGCTCTTACTCCTACAACGTCCATAGGAATGCCGGAGTTGACGGGGTCTTAATAAAAAATACCAGCTGGGAAGCTGGTATTAGTTAAAAACTCTTTAAAGCTAATGTGGCTTTATGACAAAAATCCAGTAGAAATCCATGGGACAAATGCCACGATCAAAGTGCCGATCACTAGTGCAACTAAATAACCCATGATTGGTTTAACGCCCTCATCTGGGTTAACCTTGCCAATGGCACAAGCAGCGTAATAGCCAACCCCCAAAGGAGGGGCAAATAAACCAATACCCATAGCCAAAATCACGACCATTGAATAATGGACCTCATTAATACCTAATTGACGAGCAACAGGGAACAACAATGGTCCAAATAACACAATAGCCGGAATACCTTCAAGAACGGATCCCAAAATCACAAACACAATAATGGAGATGAATAAAAATAAATGGGGGCCGCCATTAAGGTCAGTCATGATTTGCGCAACCACCTGAGAGAAACCGGATTGCGTTAGACCCCAGGCCATCCCAGTAGCAGCGCCAATAATTAATAGAATCGCGCCCGATAAAGATGCTGTATCAATCAACATAGGCACAATCCGCTTAAGATCAAATTGCCTATAAACCAATACGCCACATACCAAGCCGTAAACAATACCAATTGTTGATACCTCGGTAGCTGTAGCCACTCCTTCTACTACAGCAGCACGAATGACGAACGGCAGAGCCAGCGCTGGAAAGGCAATGAAAAATAGCTTGAATATTTCACTAGCTTTAGGACGATTGGTAACAGTAATCTGGACATGACGATTACGCCTCCAAACTAATGCACATAAGATTAACCCCAAGATCAAGGCCGGCAACATACCACCTGTAAATAACGCTGCAATCGATACACCAGTTACAGAGCCAATCGTAATCAACACTAAGCTTGGTGGAATTGTTTCTGTTTGCGCGCCAGTTGCTGCCAATAAAGCAACCAACTCACCCGGTGGAGTTGTCTTCTTCATTTCAGGAAAGAGTGCTGGAGCAATTGCTGCCATGTCAGCTGCCTTAGACCCAGAGATGCCGGATACCAAATACATTGCACCAACCAAGACATACGATAAGCCGCCTCGAACGTGTCCAAGCATTGAAGCTAGAAAAGCAATCATTGCCCTAGCCATACCGGTCATCTCCATCAGAAGACCCAAGAAGACGAACAAAGGTACTGCCAGCAAGACCATATGAGACATTGCTTCATCCATACGCCCAATCACTACTGATAGAGGCATATGCGTACTCAATCCCAAATACGCAACCGTCCCCAAGCCAAAGGCAAAGGCAATTGGCACTCCGGCCAAAATACTGATGCCAGCGACACCAACAAAAAATATCAGTAAATTATATTTTCCAAGCCCTGCAAACCAGGGAGAACAATAGTAAAAAATAGCGAAGCCTGCCAGTATCAACAGAGTACTCGCTGCAATCACTTTTACGCTACCAATCCTGACTAAGCGGAAGAGACAAAAGAACATCATCAAGATCACGCCACAAGGGATGGCTGCAGCGCGCCAAAGATTGGAGATCTCTAAAGACGGCGTAGTGACAATTAATTCATCTAGAGCAAAATGATATGCAGGACGAAGAATGATGGCCAGATAAAAGAAGCAGGCCAAAATCCCGAATGACTCGAAATACATTCGCTTATGTGGAGTGAGCTTGCTGATGCAAGCCGTCATACGCATATGCTCACCACGCTTTAAAGCAATGACCGAACCAATCATCGCTAGCCATAAGAATAAAATGGAAGCAAGCTCATCTGACCAAATGAGCGGGGAGTTAAATACATACCTCCCCACCACCCCGGAAAACAAAATGCCAATACAAGCTAAGACCAAACCTGCTGCTACCCATTGAACGAGGGTAGCAACAATGGTTTCCAACCAGACAGCGCCCTTGGCTATTGAACCAGTAGGTACTGGTTCATTTTCTAAGGACGGCAGACTCACGCTAACTTGCCTACATATTTTTCAAGTAGAGACCATGCCTCATCGCCAAATTTAGCCTTCCATTCGGAATAAAAACCAGCTTGACGAAGTTTTTCACGGAAAGGGTCTGGATTGGTATCGTTCACCGCCATGCCCTTAGCCTTCAATTCAGATTGCAAGCCATCATTCATCTTACGAACATCGGCACGCTGCAGGACCGCTGACTCCGCCACGTTACGGGTAACGATTACTTGTAGATCTGGCGGCAATTGTTCAAATAACTTCTTATTACCCATAAACCAATAGCCATCCCACATATGATTGGTCATAGAGCAATATTTTTGAACTTCATAAAGTTTGGCGGTATAAATAATCGCCAGAGGATTCTCTTGTCCATCTACCACTTTTGACTGAAGTGCTGAATACACCTCTGCAAAATTCAATGGGGTTGGAGCTGCACCCAAGGCCTTAAATAAAGAAACCCACATCGGGCCAGGAGGCGTACGTAACTTAATACCTTTTAAATCATCTGGCTTGTTGATTGGGCGAACGCTATTAGTCACTTCACGATAACCGTTATCCCAAATCTTATCGAAAGCAAAAATGGTTCCTGTGTTGGCGATTTGACGGCGAACATAAGCACCTAATTCACCATCCATTGCGGCCCATACTTGTTTGTAATCTTTGAAGGCAAAGCCTACACCGTTGATCTGAGCTTGCGGCACAAGTGAACCCAAGATCAATGGAGATAAAGTCATGAAGTCTAAAGCGCCTGAACGCAACTGAGACAACATATCGGTATCGTTACCCAATTGGTTGTAAGGAAAAACTTGAATATCGACGCGACCCTTTGTTTCCACTTTAATTTTTGAGGCCATCTTATATGCATGAATATTCAATGGATGGGTAGCAGGTAAATTACTACCAAATTTCATATTGAACTCTGCAGTTTGTGCAAACGCGTTGCCAGCTACCAAAGGTAATGCTGCAATACCCGCATGCTTCATAAAGTCACGTCTTGTGTATGTCATTTCATCTCCATTTAATCTATTCATTTTTTATTTTTTAAATAGCAAAGATCTTAGCTATTCATTCTGGTGCTTAATATACCGCTCAATTTTAATTAATAAGCCAAAATCAAGGGAAAACACCAAATTAATAGGCCTTAGCGGGCGCCCCATTGCGGCGCAGGGTAGGCAAGCCAACCCCAGTTGCCTCAAAGCCTCCATCCACTGCGATTACTTGCCCATTAATAAAAGCGGCTTGCTCGCTACATAAAAAGCCGACTGTATTCGCCATTTCTTCTACGGTGCCGTAGCGACCCAGGGGAATGGCGTCGTAATAATCCGTCCGGATGGCCACGCTATGAACTAGCTTTGCCATTTCAGTCTCAACTGGGCCTGGGGCAATGACATTGACACGTACATTGAGATTACCTAACTCCACAGCGTATTGTTTTGTCAATTGAATCAATGCAGCTTTACTGGTGCCATAAGCAACCCTGAGGGTGCTAGCTCGCAAACCTGATATAGAAGCGATGTTCACAATCGCGCCCCCACCGTTTTGAACAATTGATCGCCCAAATACTTGTGAACAAATAAATGCGCCATCTAAGTTGGTTCCAAGAACTGTGCGCCATTCATCAAATGAGGTTTCCAATACCGGCTTAAATACAGCAACTCCTGCGTTATTGACCAGTGCGTCTACATGACCAAATTGAGCCAATACCTCTTGAGATGCTTTTTCAACCTCTTGTGGCTTAGACACATCGCAATGAATGCCAATAACATCTTCAGAGCCAATAGATTGCATTGTTTTATCGAGAGTAACTTTATCAATGTCGAGCAAGGCAACTTGATATCCATGGCGCAAAAACCATTTGCCTATTCCTAAACCAATTCCGCGAGCACCACCAGTGACAACGGCAACATGACGTTTGTTTGAATCCTTGTTATTCATATTTGAATACTTTATCTCTTGGAAATTAATGATTGTTATTAATCCAATACCTTGTTTGCATAAACTGTAGAGTCTAAATTGTACCTTTCAGCGATGTCATAACAAGCGGGATTAGTTATGTTGAGCTCGTTCTAGCATCTTTATCAAAGCATAGACTGATTGGTTATACGGCACTTCAACACCATATTTTTTAGCGAGCTGCACAATATAGCCATTGAGAAAATCAATCTCTGTTTTTTTGCCCCTGGCAAGATCTTGAGCAGTCGAAGAGCGCTGCGTTACCATGGTCGATGCGATCAATTCATTTGCTTCTCTGCCCTCAGCTTCTGAAATCAGAACCCCCTCTAAAGCAGCAATCTTGATAAATTCATGGGTAATACCATCAATCTGTTGAATAATCTCCGGTACCCGCACCATCTCACCATAGGTAATTTGTCCAATTCCAGAAATTCCGTTGTAGCTGCAATTCACCAAAAACTTGAGCCACATATCCCTTTTAATTTGAGCGGTAATCGCACAAGGTATCCCTGAGCTCTCGAATAATGCGCAAATACCAGCGAGCTTTTCTTGGTCGGGCGGTGTTATCTCCTGAAGACTGCCCACCAAAAGCTCTCCACGCCCATGATGTTTCATGGTTCTATGACCATTCATCCCCGCTGCTACATAGACCACTGCTGGATATATTGGATTGGAAATGAGACCGGATGCAATCTGAGTATTAGCCACTCCATTTTGCAAACTCAATATAACTGCATGACTTGGTAATACAGAAGCAATATCTTGAATTGTTTTTTCTGTATCCGGAGATTTCACACTCAACAGGACGAGATCGGCATCTCTTAGTAGAGAAAGATCGCTACTTGCCTTCACTTTGATGACTTCTTGAAATGACTTGCAGTCCATTTCCAAACCCAATTCATTGATCGCCTCTGCGCGATCAACTCTAGCAATCAGAGTGACATCATGCTTTGCACGAGCGAGCATGCCTCCAAAAAAGCAACCCACTGCGCCTGCACCTAATACATAGATCTTTTGATATTTTGACAAAGGATTAAAGTCTATTAAAAATGTAGTTTATAAATCGAGAACCAATGTTCCACTTTTGATATGGGAGATGCATGGCGTTAAATACTCTGTATGCTCCGCATCACTCAAAATACAGTCGCCATGCTCCACATCACCGCTGATATAGCGAGTTTTACAGGTTCCACATAAGCCAGATTGACAGGAAGTTGAAACCTCAACGCCCAATTTAGCCAAAACATCAATCAAGGATTCTGAGCGCGAAAGCGTTATTTTTTGACCAGTGCTCTGAATTTGAATCGCCAATTCACTAACATCTGATTTAACTTCGGTTTGGCCAGCCTCTTTTTCTGGGGCTTTAAAGTGCTCACAATTCACGTGAATATCGCTGCGTTTTGTTGCAGCTTGAGCGCATGCCTTCATAAATCCAGCCGGTCCACAATAGTACAAATGTGCCCCAGACTCGAGATCCTCAATCATTTCAGAAATATTCAATCCATTTCCAGGAATACCGTCATCTAAATGAAACTGAATTTCCCCTGAATCAGATAAATTCTGGAGATCTTGCGGAAATGCAATATTTTCTTGGGCACGTGCGCAGTAATGTAATTCAAAGGGAATCCCCAAAGACTTGAGGCGATGCCCCATCGACTTTAAGGGGGTGATTCCAATTCCCCCCGCCAACAAAATAACTTTTTTCGCAGACTCATCCAAATGAAAATGATTGCGAGGGCGGCTTACAGCAAGAAAATCACCCACCCTGAGCGCCTGATGAACTTCTTTTGATCCGCCACGGCCTTGCTCATCTCGCAATATACCGACTACATAACGATGGGTTTCAGCAGGATCGTTGCTTAAAGAGTATTGGCGGATACTACCCGAAGGTAAATGTAAATCAATATGTGAACCTGCATCAAAAGATGGCAATGCTTTTCCATCCTCAGAAACTAGTTCATAGGAATGAATTCCACTAGCTTCTTGGCGGATTTGTTTTATTTTTAAGTGAAGTAATTTATTGTCAGTCACTTTTTTGTCTCGCTCCATAAAAAGAGATAGGCTGCAAGCCCAATCTATCCCTTCCAATACTTTGATTAATGCTTAAATTGTGCTTTTGCAGTCTGCTCAAGCTCTTCCATCTTGCTCTTAACAAACTCAATGCGCTCTTTGCCTTTGTACTGCTCACTCTCCGTGAGGATAGCAATCACTCCTTTAGCAACAAAGCGTCTTTGCGCAATTTCTTCTTCAGTTGTTGCGGCAATAGGTAATTCAAATACATTTCCAGAACAGTAGCTATTTGGCGCTCCACCGAAATCTTTTAGCCACTCAGAAAATGCCTCTGCACTAGCTGCTGGATTAGATCCACGCACGGCATCACGCAACATTTTTCTAAAGAGGTATGGGCCCGCATCAAATTTAGTAGGGTTCTCTAACGCATGAACAGCAATGGGCCGTTGACTAATAATTGCCTCATAGTCACCAGGCGCATATTGGGCCATCTTGTAATTAGGCCTTGATCTGTGATCAGCAGGAATCTCCACGATATCGTTAATCGTGTGATTGCCAAAGCGCTCAGCCCTTCGTAATGCAACCTGACCATCTAAAAAGTCAATGGACTCATAGCCTACTAGCTCTTTTTGACCAATACCACGAGTATCAATACCAGGACCCATGACACGCCAACCAATCATCTTGCTATTAAAGTCATCGACTGGAACAGTCCAACGAATAATATGGAAGCGACTGAATAATTTTTTGTTTGAACCATCTTCAGACGTATATGCATGCAAACTTAAGTTTGGTAGCACTTGATGCTGAACACGAATAAATAATTTTTCGTTGTTTACACGGCGCGCACCTGAGCAAGCAAGGCCACGACCGCCGTGGATCGGCACGAATTGCATATCAGGGTGCACCTCCATTGTTGGGGCGCCCACTTCATCAAACGTAGTGCCCTGATAGTGTCCACCCACCACGTTTTTGGCGGCATGCAATTCAGCTGTGTGGAAATTATCTGCTGCATTATCTTGCACTTGCAACCAATTGCAGTGTTGGAAATTGCTATAAGGAACTAACTCGTCACCTTCTGCAACAGTAAAGTCTGACTCCCACTCCGGGAATGGCGGCTCTTTATCTGGAGCACCCATGTAAGCAAAGACCAAACCATTTTTTTCAAAAGCTTTATATGCACCCTGCTGAATTGAGCAAGCGTATTTTTCAGCCTCAGCTTCTTCACCTTTTGGGAAGGGCGCATTAAGGCAAGTACCATCAACGTCAAACACCATGCCGTGGTAGCAACACTTAATTCCGTGCTCTTGAATCAAACCATACTCAAGTGAAGCACCGCGATGTACACAATGTGCATGCAATACACCAACGCTACCGCTGCCATCGCGAAATGCTACTAACTCTTCGCCTAAGATCGTCAAAAACCTTGGTGTATCAGTAAGCTCAATTGACATGCAAACGGGATGCCAGAAACCACGCATGTACTCACCCATTGGAGTACCGGGGCCAACTTCAGTCAATTCTGGATCATGGCCAGGAACTTTGTTGGTGTAGTAACCACCAAATGGCACTAATTTCTTGGGGCTTGCTGTTGTTCCAGCTGTTGCACCAACCTTCTTTTCCGCTTGCTCTTGCTTAATCGTCATTACTAGGGTCTCCTGTTTTTTGACTATTCTATGTATTCCGTATACTGTATACAGAGTATATAATGCTTTTTAAATGCATGCACTGTGTAAAACTCGCCTATTAAGAACCTTTAAACCCCAAATTAATGCTTTCTCAACTAAACAAACTTCCCGCTAGAACAGACTATGTCGAGGCGGTGTACAAGGCCTTACTTGACGCGATTAGTGACGGCTCACTACCGCCAGGGACTCGCATTACTCAGGAAGAAATTGCTGAGCAAATGAATGTCTCGCGCTTGCCCGTTCTGCAAGCACTCAGAATGCTAAAAAATGATGGTTTTGTGGAAGATGCTCCCGGAAGGGGCTTGCAAGTTACAGCATTAAATATTGAATGGATTGATAAGTTATATGAAATACGTGGCGCACTCGATTCTCTAGCTGCAAAACTAGCAGCCCAAAAGAAATGCATTATTGACCCTGCCCTAATTAAGAACGGGCGCGCCATTTCAGAGAAAGGCAATGTTAAGGCCTTAATTGATGCTGACATGGCCTTTCATAGCGCTATTTATGAAGCTTCTGAAAATCCACTAATTGCAAAAAGCGCGCACTTACACTGGGTTCATCTACGCAGAGTCATGGGGGCTGTATTGCAATCATCACAACGATCAGCTATTTGGGATGAACACCAAGCAATTGCTGATGCCATTAAAAATGGGGATGAAAAAAAAGCTGCAGAACTTTCAGAATTGCATGCAATGCGAGCTAGAAAAAATCTGATTCATCAACTGAGCGAAGTTCTAACGAACCATTAAAAAATCCCAGCATAACTGGGATTTTTTATCGACTCTTGCACAGTTTTTAAGCAAACATATCCGGCTGGTTTTCTTTTAAATAACCCCAGATTGGCTGGAAATGAAGCCACCCAATATATTCACTACCAACGTGTTCACGACTGTAGCGGGCCACCTCAGGACTAAGCATATTAGGCTTAATGCCAGTAGCTTCAACAATCATCTGTTGTTTGCAGCAACGCTCTAAAGCGATAAACCAAAACGCGGCAGCCTCGATACTGTGACGGCTTACTGTTAACAAGCCATGATTACGGTGAATAATCGCCTTCACTTTTTTCAATGATCCTGCAACGTTGTAACCTGAATTATCTTCAACAGCAACTTGTCCTGCTTGTTCAGACAGGACCATATGGTCCTCATAAAATGCCGCTGCATCTTGAGAGATTGGATCCAATGGCTTACCAAGAGCAGCAAATGCGGTTCCATAAACAGTATGGGCATGGCACATCGCCACAATATCGGGATGCTTTTCATGTACTGCTGCGTGCAATACAAAGCCTGCGCGATTTAATGCATGCTTCCCTTCTAAAATATTACCTTCATGATCCGCCAAAATGAGATTGGACACCTTAACTTGGTCAAAGTGCACGGCCATGGGGTTCGTCCAATAAAGATGAGGATGCTCTGGGTCGCGTACAGTTAAATGTCCCGCAAATCCATAATCAAATTTTTCCAAAGCAAACGCACGACATGCAGCAACCAAGCGCTCTTTGAGGTGTTGACGCTCTTCAGCAAAGCTTTTGAATTTAGGCTGATAAGGAAAGATGAGATTTTCATCTTCTGGTTGATAAATGGACTCTCTTCCGCCCAAATCCAATTTGCGCGCTTTCTCCATTACTTCAGCCATGATCATTCCTCTTCTTAGTAAATATGCATTTAGAGTGAGCGTCTATATCAACTCACAAATTAACAGCCATCATGGGCTTTTCTGAACGTTTTGACAAACGATAACTATTCATATATACATGAATATAAATCATATATACTTTATTTACATGAGAAAAATTCCAAATTATGTCTTATTAAGGGCTTTTGAGGCCGCAGCGCGCCTAGAAAGCTTTACGCTTGCGGCAAAAGAGTTGCACCTAACCCAGTCTGCTATCAGCCATCAGATTCGCGAGCTTGAAGAGTATTTTGGTAAACCATTGTTTTTGCGTCAGAACCGCAGAGTAGAACCAACGGCAGAGGGACGACGACTACTAGATTCACTCTCAAGAGTATTTGATGTAATTGAAGCGGCTTGTAATGAAGTCACCCTGGCGCCTAGTTCACAAGTGCTTGCCTTGCATTGTTCGCCTAGTTTTGCGGCAAAGTGGTTAAGCCCAAGATTGCCCGAATTCATTAAAGATAATCCCGATATCACTATTCGCCTAACCTCGGGTGCAGACTACGTTGATTTATTGCGTAATCAAGAGATTGATATTGCAATCTCTTATCAATTTTCCCATGAAGGCCCTGGGATTACCTCTCTCTCCTTGGGAGAAGAAAAAATTGCGCCGCTTTGCTCACCCGAAATCATTGACCCCAGTATTCCGGTTGAAGAATTGATGAGCAAATTAACGCTTATCGAGTCTTCGCTCAATCACCATAGTTGGGAGCAGTGGTTCGAGATGAATCACCTCAAGAATCTTTCTACTAGAAAAATCGCCTTTGATCGTGCGGCTCTCTCGGTATCTGCCGCTGTAGATGGCATTGGGGTCGTACTGGAAAGCACTCGCTTTGCAGAAAAAGAGATGTCGCGTGGTGAATTAGTAGAAATTGGCGCAGGCGTTTTTTTGCCAACGATGGATAGAACCCATTTTTTATCTTTTAGGTCAAACACCAAGAACAATCAAAAAATTAAGTTATTTAAAGAATGGATTTGCGCTAAGGCAGGGGTAGTTACAGAGTGAATTCACCAATCTTCTTGTTTATCTTGAGTGGGATTTGTTTTTCTACTGTAGATGCCATCGCCAAGATTCTCGTTCAAGATACCAATCTCATTGCAGTAGTATGGTCTCGATTTTTTGGTCAGCTATTACTCGCAGCTCCAATTGCATGGTATTTCCTAGGCAAAGATTTTTGGCGCACCCATCATTTGGGTCTACAGCTATTTAGATCCTGTTTATTAGTTGCCTCTGCCACTTTATTTTTTGCGGGGCTTAATTGGTTGCCATTAGCAGAAGCATCCTCAATTACCTTTACTGCGCCAATTTGGGTAGCAATTCTATCGGGCCCAATGCTGGGTGAGCGTGTTGGTTTAAAGGAATGGTTGGTCGCTGGAATTGGATTCTTAGGAATCCTTTTTATTGCCAGACCAGGATCTGCAATTTTTCATTTGGCAGCTTTGTTGCTTGTGATGATGGCATTTCTCAATGCGATCTTTCAGCTCTATACCCGAAAGCTCATCCGGGATTCGGCATACACCACGTTTTTTTACAGTGGCATCGTTGGCCTCATTGTCTCTACCGCCTTGCTTCCTTATTCCGATCCACTACCGACTTTGCCTGTATACGAATATGTTTTATTTGGATTGTTAGGCTTCTTAGGCGGTCTTGCCCACTTACTTGTCGTGCTGGCCTTCTATCAAATGCGCCCATACAAACTCACCCCCCTAGTCTTTTTGCAATTGATTTGGGCGGTAGGTTATGGCTACCTCATTTTTGGACAGCTGCCAGATAGACTAAGCGTGGTTGGCATGATTCTCATTGCTGCATCAGGTATCTGGCTAATCTGGAATCATCGCTCTACAGGCATAGAGGATCCCAATAAGGTTTAGGCATTACCTCTTAAGCCAGTCAATAATCAGCCGAGTTACTGCCTCGGGTTGTTCGCGATGCAAAAAATGTCCTGCATTGTCTACGAGCTTGAATTCATATTCATTAGTGAAATACTGTGACTGCTCGAGCATGAGTTCTGCTCGCAGATCCTCACGACCGCAAAGTGCCAATGTTGGTACCTGAATTAGACGAGTCATTTTTTCTCTTACAGCCGTCAAAGCAGGATCTGCTTTAGAGACATCAAACATTGCACGGTAATAAGCCAAAGTTGCTGACAGTACCCTAGGTTTTTCTAATGTTTCCTTCACTGCAACAATATGCTCCTCATCACGATGACTTGGAATTGTCCAATACGCCCATAGGTAATCAATGAATGCTTGATCATTCGCTAAGATGGCCTTCTCTGGCAAATCTGGTAGCTGAAAGAACCACCAATGAAATGATCGATGAATATGCTTTGGATTCACCAGGCTTTCGGTCACCTGGCCTGGATGCGGCACTGCCATGACAACTGCTCGAGAAATTAATTCAGGATATGCGGCCAATACCGCGTAAGCAATGATTGCACCCCAGTCTTGCCCAACGAGATGAACTGGCTTACCGCCAGAAAGCCCTTTGATCAGACCCGCAATATCTTCCACCAAAGTAGCTTTGTCATAAAACCCACCTTCAGGAATTTCAGTGGGGGTATAACCACGCAAATAAGGTGTTACCACTCGATATCCCTGAGCAACAAGCGCAGGCACCTGATGACTCCAAGTGGTGGCGATATCTGGAAAACCATGCAGCAAAATAACTAACGGACCATCTCCGTATTCCTGATAGGCAAATTGGAGTTTGTTGGCTTGAATATATTGAATAGTCATAGTTTGTTCTGTTGATAATTAAAAGCAAGACGCCGCTGAGGAGCGGCGTCTTTCTAGCAATACATGTATATTTCAGAGCATTACATCTTTTTAGTTTTGGCATCCTCTGCATTGAGGTATTGAACGCGACCATTTTCAATAACACCCATCACAATATCTTTAGCTTCAATTGCCTCATGGTCAGTTGCGCTGTAAGGTTTCACGTAAGTAGTGATCACGCCAGGAACTGGCTCATTAAGGTTTTGTAAGGCAGCCAATACTTTTGGTCCATCGGTGCTATTTGCTTGTTTGATAGCTGCCGCCAAGATATATACGGAGTCGTAACCTTGTGCAGCAGAAACTGCGGAAGGCATTAACCCGTTTTTAGGCTTGTAATCTTTTAAGTAAGCATCAATAAAGGCTTTACGTTTAGGCGTGTTGCCAATCTGAATAAAAGTCTGCGGCATGATCGCACCGTCACCGTTTTTACCAGCTGTATCGATAAAGCTAGACATTGACAAAGTCCAGCTACCAATCATGGGTTTTTTCCAACCCAATTTCGCCATACCATTAGCAATCTGAGCTAACTCAGGACCAATTCCATAAGTGAGAATGGCTTCTGCACCAGCACTCTTTGCAGAGAGCAATTGAGAGGTCATATCCACATCACCAATATTGAACTTCTCAACTGCCACTGGAGTGACGCCATATGCCTTTAATGCTTTTTCCATATCTTCACGACCTAACTGGCCGTAATTGGTAGAGTCAGCCAGAATGGCAACCTTTTTGAAGCCTCGCTTTTCAACGGCTTCCTTTGCGATCATTGGCGCTTGGAGGCTGTCTCTCGCAGCAATACGGAAAATATAATTCTCAGGAGCATTGGGAAATTGTTGGGTTACAACTGATCCTGATGGCATTCCTATTACAGGAATTTTTGCATCCTGATAAAAGCGAGAAGAGGCTAAAACCACGCCGGTATTAACAAACCCTAATACCCCTACAACTTTTGCATTATTCACAAATTCTTGTGCAATTTGAACGCCACGCTCATTCTTCGCCTCATCATCCCTTTCAACTAGGACAATTTTCTTGCCGATTATTCCACCTGCAGCATTGATTTCATTCACTGCAATATGAATGCCGGCACGATTACTGACGCCCATTGAAGATGAGCCTCCTGTATAGGGTCCTTGCACTCCAAGAATAATGTCTTCAGCATAAGCCCCTGTTGTAAGCATTGCAGCAATTGCTGCTACATAAATGTGATGACGAATCTTCATACTGTCTCCTAATTTAATGTTGTTTTAATTACAACTTTCTTTGCTACTAGTTTTAGTGAAAATCATATTACAGGTATTACAAGAACAAAAAACCTTCTTAAGCTAGGGATAACGCTAGCCCGAACTTAAAAATACGAATGCTATTTACCAAATACTGTTTCCATTTCCCTACGGAACGCTATTGCTTGCTTAGTGGCATCGTAGTCAACATCACTCCAGCAAACTGGTTTTCCCGCAGGAATATCTCTTTTCAGAGCCATGTTGTGTGCCAGACCAATTGGTAGAGCGCCGAGTTTTAAGGAATCAGCAGCTGTCATGAGTTTGCCGTAAACGGTAAAACCGCCCTCTCCATCTAATTTTTCGCCCGCTTTCAGTGCACGCTTAGTGGTGGCAACCACATCACCCCTCCAATCACCTGTAGCGCCTGTAGCTTCGCCACGTACGGCAATACTCGCAACTGAGATACCAAGTTCTAAGCCTATAAGGTGATAAGGCTTATACATTGCTGCATATTTACCAGTGCTATCGGTCTTTAAGCCATATTGCGAGAAGCAATCAATAACATATTGGCTCGGTGCCTCAAACACTGCAAATACACCCCAACGTAAATCTCTAAATACTGGGCGACCGTCTCTTTCAACTGAAGAGACTACCTCTACAGTTCCTTTTTGCTTCAGAATTCCACCCTCAGATATGGGGCGAAAGATGTGCGGTAAATCATCAACCCCGCAAGGTGGAAATTCCAAGCCATTGCTTGGAGGCGTTAAATCGCAACCATTCGATACTGCCGCCATTTCTAACGCTGATTTAGTGCCATCCAAGAATGAGTTGAACATTTGTGCATTAAAGTCGCCACCAGCCACCTGCTCTTCAGAAAATCCGTAGTGCCCCCAGACAGTATCTGGAGTGGACTGGTGATAGATAGGCAAATACTTAGTGCCCTTACCAGCGCACACTACTTCAAGGCCAATCGTTCTAGCCCAATCAACTAGTTCAGCAATGAGAGCTGGTTGATCACCAGAAGCCATGGAGTAAATGACCCCAGCCTCTGCTGCCTTACGCGCTAACAATGGGCCAGCCAACACGTCAGCCTCTACGTTGACCATAATGATATGTTTGCGATGATCAAAACAAAGCAATGCATGACGAATACCAGCAGCTGGACTCCCGGTAGCATCAATCACGATGTCGATGTACTCACTAGCAATCATCTTTTCTGCATCATCAGTCACAAAAGTAGCGCCTGATTTAGCAGCATCTTGCATTGATGTAGCGCTATAACGAGGTGTATCCCAACCTACACGAGCCAATGATTCTTTTGCACGCGCTGGAGATAAGTCGGCAACGGCTACTAAATGTATGCCGGGAGTACGAGGTGCCTGGGAAAGATACATCGAACCAAACTTGCCTGCTCCAATCACACCTACACGCACAGGATTGTTATTGGCAGCACGCGCCTTCAACTTCTGAATAAGGGACATCTACAAAATCTCCAATAATTTGAATAATAAAAATTGTGAGCTCATCATAAGGGAAGCTTCTCTCAATTATTGCTTTAAGGCTTGAGTAGATACCCTGCTAATGCTCTCTGCATCAACACCAAAATAATCGCGTAATGCAGCACGAGTATCGCTTCTTCCAAAGCCATCGGTACCTAAAGTGATATAAGACCTACCTTCAGGAATGTATGCACGAATACTTTCTGGAACAGCATGTACATAGTCAGTAGCTGCGATGATAGGGCCATGACTTTCCATCAAAAGCTGATGAACATAGGATGGCTCTGCTTTGGCACCTTGACTGTGTGCTGCCTGCTCCTTAGATTTACCATCTCTAGACAGTTCACTCCAACTAGTTACGCTATAAATATCAACATTAATTCCCTGCTTTACCAAAGAATCGGCAGACTTTAAAACTTCAGTCATGATGGCGCCCGAACCTAATAAAGTCACCCAATTCTCTTTTGCACTCTTCTCAGCTATGAGAGTTTTAAATCGGTATGCTCCACGAATAACTCCTTCAGCAGCATCCGCAGGTAAATCTGGTTGAGCATAGTTTTCATTCATTAAGGTGATGTAGTAGAACAAGTCTTTTTGCTCTACCAACATATCTCGCATACCTTGTTCAACTATCACTGCTAGCTCGCCAGCAAATGCAGGGTCATATGCTTTGCAATTAGGAATGGTAGCGGCAACTAGCTGGCTACTACCATCCTGATGCTGCAATCCTTCCCCACCTAAAGTAGTCCTACCTGAAGTAGCTCCCAATAAGAACCCTCTTGCCCGCTGATCGGCTGCAGCCCAAATGGCATCGCCAATTCGCTGAAACCCAAACATCGAGTAATAAATATAAAAAGGTAGCATCGCAATGCCGTGAACGCTATAACTCGTAGCAGCCGCAGTCCAACTGGCGATTGCACCAGCCTCACTAATGCCCTCTTCCAATATTTGACCATCTAATGCTTCGCGATAACTCAAGACTGAGCCGATATCCTCTGGCTCATAGCGCTGTCCAACACTGGAGTAGATGCCAACCTGTTTAAATAAATTGGCCATACCAAATGTACGTGCTTCATCAGCAACAATCGGCACTACTCTTGGTCCCAAAGTCTTATCTTTGAGTAAATTACCCAGCATGCGAACAAAAGCCATGGTGGTGGACATTTCTTTATCGTCAGCCTTGAGTGCAAATGCGGCGTAAGACTCAATATCAGGAACATTTAACTTCTCACAATCAGAGTAGCGTTTAGGAAGCTGTCCGCCCAACTGATTGCGTTGTTGTTTTAAATATTGAAGCTCCTCGCTGTCCTCATCCGGTCTAAAGAATGTCAGGCTTGTTGCTTGCTCGTCAGTCAGAGGCAAATTAAAGCGATTGCGATATTCAATTAAGGCTTCGTCATCTAACTTTTTCTGACTATGAGTGGTCATCTTGCCTTGACCTGCATTCCCCATACCGTATCCTTTTTTGGTGTGCGCCAAAATAACTGTCGGTTGTCCTACGTGATTAGCCGCCGCATGATATGCAGCATAGATTTTGACTAAATCATGACCACCCCGTTTTAATCTATCAATCTGCTCATCTGTCATACCTTGAGCTAGGCGTGCCAATTCCTCGTTTTGACCGAAAAAGTTTTTGCGATTAAAACTCCCATCTTTTGCAGCAAAAGTTTGCATCTGCCCATCAACTGTCTGAGCAAAAGCTTTCACCAATGCGCCAGTAGTATCTCTTGCAAAGAGTCCATCCCAGTCACTACCCCAGACCAATTTAATAACATTCCAACCCGAGCCACGGAATAACTTTTCAAGCTCATCAATAATTCGGCCGTTACCTCGAACTGGTCCGTCTAAGCGTTGTAAGTTGCAGTTCACCACCCAAACCAAGTTATCCAACTTTTCGCGGGAAGCCAATGTAAGAGCGCTCATACTCTCAGGCTCGTCCATCTCACCGTCGCCGAATACTCCCCATACCTTACGAGTAGTGCAATCCAATAATTGACGATCAGTCAGATAGCGCATAAAACGCGCATGGTAAATCGAGCTAATTGGACCTATACCCATTGAACCCGTTGGAAACTGCCAAAAGTCAGGCATGAGCCATGGGTGTGGGTAACTAGATAAACCGCGCGCGCCTGAATCAGGCGCAGTAATCTCACGTCGATAGTGCGCAAGATCATTTTCAGTTAACCTGCCCTCGAGATAAGCGCGTGCATAAACTCCTGGCGCACTATGAGGCTGAAAAAACACTAGATCGCCACGATCTTTAACATCACCGCCCTCTGTTCTAGCACGGAAAAAGTGGTTAAAGCCAACTTCAAATAAGTCGGCAGCGCTTGCATAGCTAGCAATATGACCGCCAAGTTCTCCATAGGCTTCATTTGCTTTTGCCACCATCGCAAGCGCATTCCATCGCATGAGAGATGCTAGCTTTTCTTCAGTAGCTAAGTCTCCAGGAAATTCAGGTTGCTCATCAACCGGAATGGAGTTGATATAAGGCGTTACTAAATCAGGAACCCAATTAATTTGATTTTTATTGGCAAGCTTAACTAGGTTATTTAATATAAATTTGGCGCGCTCACTATCACTATTAGCCAGCAAATCCTGAAAAGCCTCAGTCCACTCCGCAGTTTCAGTAGGATCCGTATCAAGTTGTTCCGAATTAAAGTATTTTTTTATGTCAGGGGCGTTCATTCGAATTTCCTATGCGAGTCATTGCACTCACAAGAGCACTTTGCGAAAATCAGCTAAAAGCTGAGCTAAATAAGTAGTGAAGTGGGTAGCTAAAGCGCCATCAATTACACGATGATCAGCAGTCATGGATAACGGACAGATCAAGCGAGGAATAAACTCGGCACCATCCCAGACGGGCTTTATGGCGGACTTATTGACGGCTAATATCGCCACTTCTGGGGCGTTAATGATGGGAGCACAGTAAGTTCCCCCTATACCCCCTAAGGAAGAGATCGTAAAACTAGCTCCCTGCATTTGCTCTGGCTTAAGCTTTCCGTCACGCGCTAATTGGGCAAGTTCTGCGGTTTCTTTAGCAATCTCTAAAATCCCTTTTTGATCCGCATTGCGAATCACCGGTACCACCAATCCAATATTGGTATCGACTGCAAAGCCAATATGGCAATATTTTTTAAGGATCAATTCCTCACCATCAAGTGAAGCATTGAAAGTAGGGTATTTCTTTAAGGCAGCTACAGCTGCCTTAATTAGGAAAGCCAGCAGGGTAATCTTCACCGCATCTTTTTTACCCTCTTTATTGAGGTCGCTGCGGAATTTCTCCAGATCAGTAATATCCGCATCATCGTGATAAGTTACCGCTGGAATCATGAGCCAATTGCGAGCAAGATTGGCTGCCGATACTTTCTGAATCCGCGAGCGTGCGACCCTCTCTATGGAGCCAAATTTGCTGAAGTCCACCTTTGGCCAAGGCAAGATATCCATTCCTGAAATTCCCGCGGAAGCCCTTTCAGTATTGGCCCCAATAGTGGACATCGTACTTTTAATCAATAGCTGAATATCTTCTTTCGTCACCCGGCCTTTTATTCCACTGCCTTTTACTTTTTGTAGATCCACACCAAATTCACGGGCGAACTTTCTCGCGGAAGGACTTGCCCATGCTTCTCGACTTTCATCATTAGGGTCATTGCTGACCAAACTTGAAATGATTTCTTTAGAGGACTCTGCTCGAGACCCATCGATAGTCAAGAGTTCATTGGTCTTTGCTTTATTGATGACTTCAATAGTGCTTTGCGAGATATGCTCAGATTCATTGCTTGTAGCATCAGATGGTAGGCCATCCTCCAGGACGATGACTGACTTCCCTTGAGAAAGTAGATCGCCAATCTTGACCTTAATTTCTTTCACGATTCCCGAATGAGAAGACGGCACATCCATAGTTGCCTTATCGGACTCCAAGGTCAAAATAGATTGCTCTTTCTCAATCTGATCACCCACTTGTACCAATACCTCAATCACAGGGATGTTTTGATAGTCCCCTATATCGGGAACAAGAATCTCAATCGCCAAAGCCGCTCCAATGCCTAATAGTAATAAATATGAGGCTAATTTTGGAGTATTTTTTGCCAAATAGGATGCTAAATATTGGCTATAAAACGCTTTTATAAGCATAATATGCTTATAAATAAGCTTTTTATGGAATTTTATGAAGATAGATACGATTGATCTCAAAATATTAAATGAACTACAAAATGACAGCTCACATAGCAATGTAGAGCTAGCAAAACGGGTTCATTTATCACCCTCCCCCTGCCTCATGCGCGTCAAGGCACTGAAAGATAAGGGAGTCATTCGCAATTACGTTGCACTCGCAGACCCCAAGTCTTTAGGTCTTGGCTTGAATGTCTTTATCTCAATCAGTCTTAAGGAGCAATCTAAAGAAGCTTTGGCAGAATTTGAACAGCGGATTTCTGAGCATGATGAGGTCATGGAATGCTATCTCATGACCGGCGATAGTGATTACCTCATTCGAGTAGCTGTAGCTGATATGGCTGCATTGGAGAAATTTATCCTAGAACAACTCACGCCAATTTCTGGCATTGAAAAAATTCGGTCTAGCTTCGCACTAAAGCAGGTACGTTATAAGACTGCTTTACCATTACCAAAATAAGTTCACGTAAAACATGATTTTATTTTTAGCGTAGACTTACCGTCTTATTTAGAAAAAATATAAAATCATTGAGACCGTTGAGACATAATTAAGAGAGAATGAAATGAGTCAGAAAAATAACAAAGTAGCCTTGGTTACTGGAGCTGGTGTTGGCATTGGAAGGGCGGCTGCTAAGGCTCTACTTCAAGGTGGCTATCAAGTCGTATTAACTGGTCGCAATCTAGATAAGCTTCAAAAGGCGATGGAAACTATTGGCGGCAATCAAGATAATTGTTTTGCATTTGCCTGTGACGTAGGTAAGCCTGAGCAAGTGAAGAAATTATTTGCAGCTCTTAAGGAGCGTTTTGGTCGTATTGATGTGCTATTTAACAATGCCGGTATTGGTGCTCCTGCTATCCCCATGGAAGACCTCACATATGAACAATGGATGGATGCCGTCAATGCCAATTTGTCAGGTGCATTTCTGTGTTCACAAGAAGCAATTCGCATGATGAAAGCGCAATCACCGCAAGGCGGCAGAATTATTAACAATGGCTCTATCTCTGCACATGCTCCACGCCCAATGTCAGCACCTTATACCGCTACTAAACATGCCATTAGTGGACTAACAAAAACTATTTCACTTGATGGCCGTCCGTTCAATATTGCTTGTGGCCAAATTGACATTGGTAACGCAGCAACCGAAATGACGGAACGCATGGCAGCAGGCATCATGCAAGCTGACCAGTCGATTAAGGTTGAGCCCCGAATGGATGTAGACCATGTGGGTCAGGCTGTTTTGCACATGGCCCAACTTCCTCTCGAGAGCAATATTCTTTCGATGACTATTATGGCTACCAATATGCCGTTTGTAGGAAGAGGCTAAATTTATAGCCAGCCTCTTGTCTGCAACTTAAGATGAAGAAAATAATGCCAACCGTCGGGTTGGTATTTTCTATACTACTAGGTGACCGACACGATCACTACTTTAAAAATCCGCATCTTTCAAAGTGCGGGCAATTAATAGGCGCTGGATTTCGCTAGTACCTTCATAAATTTGAGTAATACGAGCATCTCGGTAATAACGCTCAACTGGGTAGTCTTCAAGATATCCATACCCCCCATAAATCTGAATGGCTTTAGAACAAACTACTTCAGACATCTCTGAAGCAAATAATTTCGCTTGAGAAGCTTCTGATAAACAAGGTAAGCCACGCTCTTTCATACTCGCCGCCTGCAGAATAAGCAACCGAGCTGCATTTATTTGAGTATGCATATCTGCCAAAAAGTGAGCGATTGGCGGATGATCAATTAAAGGAACACCAAATTGAATACGCTCTTTAGAGTATTTCAGGGCAGACTCAAATGCAGCGCGTGCAATACCTAAAGCTTGCGCAGCGATACCAATGCGGCCACCCTCAAGATTAGACAAGGCAATCGCAAGGCCCTTACCGCGTGGCCCTAAGATGTTTTCTTCCGGAATCACGCAATTATCTAAGGTAATCGCACAGGTATCTGAGCCGCGAATACCCAATTTCTTTTCCACTCGATTAACAATGAATCCTGGCGTATCAGTTGGAACTAAAAAAGCGGAGATTCCTTTTTTTCCCAACTCAGGATCTGTTACCGCAAAAACAATGGCTAGTTTTGCGCGCTTGCCATTACTGACAAACTGCTTTGAACCATTCAGAGTCCAAGAACCATCTTTAAGTACTGCTCTTGTTTTCAAATTATTAGCTTCTGACCCTGCTTGAGGCTCAGTCAAACAAAAACATCCTATCGCTCTGCCTGAAGCCAACTCATGAAGCCATGCTTCTTTTTGTGCCTCGCTACCATATTTGAGAATCGGTCCGCAACCAACCGAGTTATGAATACTCATAATGGCCCCTACTGCACCATCGCCTGCAGAGATCTCTTCTACCGCTAAAGCATAAGAAATATAGTCTACATTAGCGCCACCCCATTCTTCCGGGACAACCATACCCAATAGGCCCAACTCACCCATCTGGGCAATCACGGCATCATCTATCCAGCCTTCATGGTCCCAGCGCTCACCATGAGGTGCAAGTTCATTTTTGGCAAAGTCTCTTGCCATATCCTGAACCATAACCTGCTCCTCTGAAAGTTCAAGAAATGCCATAGAAATATCCTTTTTTGATAATCAATACTTGCTTAGTAATGGAAACAGGCTTTGTACTTTTTGTTCATTCAGTTCTGGAAGGGTGTAAGCCCATTGAGGAGAATTATCTTTATCAATAATCAAAGCTCGAATACCCTCTACAAAATCACCCACTTCAATCCAGCGAGCAGATAAAGCCAGCTCCATCCCAAAGCACTCTGAAATAGAAAGATGTTTACCACGATGAATCGTTTCTAGAGCGCCAACCATGGCAATGGGTGAACGCTTCTTCATCAACTCGGTAGTTTCTGCTAACCAGGCTGGGCCATTGGGCGCAACTTGCTCTAATTTTGCAATCACTTGCTCAACCCTTGGTAGAGAAAAAATACTGTCTATCAGTGGGTGTTTTTCAGCAAGTGCAGCATTGATTGGCGTATTGCGTCCACCTAAGCTGTGCAAAATATCGACTACCTGTGATGATGCTGAAATATCCCCCTGCAGATTTTGGAGTTGCTCAATGAAGTTACCAATTTTCTCGGCAGGCAAAATCCAATCTACTAGATTGGCATAGAAGGCATCTTCAGCATCTAGCGTAACGCCTGTGAGTGCTAGATACTCGCCGATACTGCCAGGACATTTGGAGAGAAAGTGACTCGCACCGACATCCGGAAAGTAGCCGATCACCACTTCAGGCATCGAGATCTTAGAGCGTTCAGTGGCGACTCTAAAGCCAGCGCCTTGAGAAATACCCATTCCTCCGCCCATTACATAGCCATTCATTAAGGCGATATAGGGTTTTGGGTAGGTATAGATGTATTCGTTTAACGCATATTCATCACGAAAGAAGTGGGCATGCTCATCACCTCCAGAAGTAATGCTTTCGTAAATACTACGAATATCGCCCCCAGCACAAAAAGCCTTCTCGCCTTCACCTTGTATCAATACCGCTAAAACCTCAGAGTCATCTGCCCATATTTTGAGGGTTTGATGCAAAAGTTTAATCATTGAATAATTTAAGGCATTTAATGCCTTAGGTCGATTCAGTGTAATCAGGCCAAGACCACTCTTTTTCTCAAATAGTATTTCATCACTCATTGGGTAGATCCTGCGTATAGCTTATTTCTTAGTAAAGAGTTTAATAATTGCAGAAAAATCCAGACCACCATTGCCTTGCAAGCTAAAGGTTTGATATACCTGTTGAGCTAAGCTACCAAGCGGTACTGGCTGTTTTGCTAATTTAGCCGCTTCCGTAGCCAAACCTAAATCTTTCAACATCAAATCTGAACCAAATCCACCGGTATACCCACGTGATGCAGGTACATTTTCTAAAACACCTGGATAGGGATTGTAAGTATCAGAACTCCAGCAACGTCCGCTAGAGGTATTGATGATGCCAGCCAACACTTTGGCATCCATTCCCAATGACACACCTAAAGCCATTGCTTCGGCAGTGCCAATCATGGAAATACCCAACAACATATTGTTAGCTACTTTAGCGACCTGACCATTACCAGCTGCCCCGCAATACACAATGTTTTTTCCCATTGCCTGCAGCAAAGACTGCATCTGGGCATACAAGCCTTCTTCTCCACCCACCATGAAAGTCAGGGTTCCTGCTTCAGCACCACCAGTACCGCCAGATACTGGAGCATCTAACATCAGCGCTTTTTTAGCGGCAGCCGCTTTAGCCACTTCGCGAGCAGACATTGGATCAATGGTTGAGGAATCAATCAGAATTACGCCATCTACATTTCCAGACAGAATGCCATCATTACCCAGATAAACAGATTTCACGTGCTGCGCAGCAGGCAACATCGTAACAATGACTTCAACACCCTCTTTTAAGATTGCAGCCGGTGTAGTTGCCGCTTTTGCTTTGCCAGCACCGTGAGCAACCAATGCATCCACATTTGATTGCACCACGTCAAAGACGGTTAACTCATGACCTGCTTTTAAAAGATTGCGTGCCATTGGGGCACCCATATTACCTAGACCAATAAATCCAATTTTCATTTTGATTCCTTGAGTGCTTATTTATCTTTAAATACTGGTGGACGTTTTTCTGAGAAAGCGTTCATACCTTCTTTTTGATCTTCGGTGGCGAAAGTCGAGTGGAAGAGACGTCGTTCGAAATGAATGCCTTCGCTTAATGAAACTTCATACGCCCTATTCACAGCATCCTTCGCCATCATCGCAATGGGCATAGACATCGAGGCAATCTTCTCTGCAGTTTTCAAGGCATCGGATATGAGTTGATCAGCAGGAACAATGCGCGTTACTAAGCCAGCCCTCTCAGCCTCGACAGCATCCATCATGCGGCCAGTCAACACCATTTCCATCGCCTTGGATTTACCAATGAGACGGGTTAAACGCTGTGTACCACCAGCCCCTGGAATCGTACCAATAGTAATTTCAGGTTGACCAAATTTAGCATTATCCGCTGCAATAATAAAATCACACATCATCGCTAACTCGCAACCACCACCCAGTGCATAACCCGCTACTGCAGCAATGGTTGGCTTGCGAAACTTAGCAATGCGCTCCCAGGTAGCAGTAATAAAGTTAGCACTATAGACATCCATGTAAGACCAGTCTTTCATGACCTTAATATCGGCACCAGCCGCAAATGCTTTTTCACTACCAGTTAATACGACAGCCGCAACTGTTGGATCTATCTCGAGAACATCAAGGGCCTCCCCCAATTCACGAGTGAGATCGGGGCTCAATGCATTCAATGCCTTTGGGCGATTGAGTGTGATGAGAGCAACTTTGCCATGTTTAGCAACGATAATATTTTCGTAAGTCATAAAGCCTCTTTATTTCAAGCTGATAGTGGTATTTACTCCAGCGGAAGCAGAACTATCATCAAACCAACGGGCGGTAACCGTTTTAGTTTGAGTATAGAAAGCAATAACCTGCTTACCGTATGGACCTAAGTCACCTAGTTTAGATGCTCTAGAGCCGGTAAAGGAAAACATGGGGACTGGCACTGGAATGGGCACATTAATACCCACTTGGCCAATATCGATTTCTTCCTGAAACTTACGCGCTGCAGCCCCAGATTGGGTAAAGATTGCAGTACCGTTGCCGTTCGGGTTTTTATTAATCATGGCAATTGCCTCATCAATATCTTTGGCAAAGCTCACGCATAGTACAGGTCCAAAAATTTCCTGTTCATAAATGGTCATACCAGGCTTGACATCAGAGAAGATAGTTGGGCCAACAAAGTTGCCTTTTTCGTATCCGACAACTTTTACCGTCCTTCCGTCTAACTCTAACTTTGCTTCAGCAGCACCCTTTTCAATCAAACTACTTACACGGCTATAGGCACTTTGAGAAACCAATGGGCCAACATCAGTGCCAGTCTCTACACCAGCGTTCACTTTAAGTGTCTTAGATTTAGCCACCAAATCTGCCATCCAGTTCTTAGCATCACCCACCATGATGGCTACTGAAATAGCCATGCAACGCTGACCAGCGGCACCAAATGCAGCGCCTAATAAATTATTTAAAGTTTGCTCCTTGTTAGCATCAGGCATGATGATGGCGTGATTTTTTGCACCCATCATGCATTGAACGCGTTTGCCACTCAGCGTAGCGCGGTTATAAACGTGTGTTCCTACACGAGTTGATCCCACAAAGGAGACGGCTTTGATAACTGGATGATCGCAGATACCATTAACTACTGCTTCTCCACCATGTATCACGTTCAGTACACCTGGAGGTACGCCAGCTTCAGCAGCCAACTCAACTAATCGCATAGTAACCATTGGGTCTTGCTCGGATGGCTTCAAAACAAAAGTATTTCCAGTCACAATTGCCATTGGGAACATCCACAATGGAATCATTGCCGGGAAATTAAATGGGGTAATACCTGCACACACGCCAATAGGCTGTAAGAGACTATAGGTATCCACACCGCCAGCCACGTTATTTGCAAATTCACCCAATTGGAGATTTCCAATTGCAGCAGCATGCTCAACAACCTCAAGTCCGCGGAAGACATCACCTTCAGCATCAGCCAGAGTTTTGCCTTGCTCAGCAGTCAAAATCGCTGCAAGCTCTTTCATATTTTCACGAATGAGTTGCTGGTACTTTAAAAAGATACGCGCTCTTGCACCAATCGACGTTTTTTTCCAAGTCGTAAATGCCTTAGCAGCACTTGCAACAGCTGCATTTAATTCATCAGCAGTTGCAAACGGGACTCGCGCCAATACTTCTTGCGTCGCTGGATTAACGATATCGCGCCATTCTTGTGTGTTGGATTGAACTAGTTGACCGTTAATAAAAAGAGGAATTTGTGGAGGATTTGTGGACATGGCTATTTCCTTTGAATGAATCAGTAAAAAGACTATTCACAAAGAATAACTTCATAAAAATGTATTGACAACAATGTTAATTGCAAGTTCAATCTGCATTTATGCACATAATAAAACCCCAAATAGGATAAATAACCTCTAATGAATTCAATGAATTGGGATCATTTGCAGTATTTCTTGGCGCTTGCAAAAGATGGGCGATTAATTGTGGCGGCCCGTTCTTTAGGGGTAAACCACACCACTGTTTCTAGACGCATTCAGGCTCTGGAACGGGAAATGGGTGTGCAATTATTTAGCCGCAACAACCTTGGTTTTGAGCTCACTGAAGCAGGAATGCAATTACAAAACATTGCTCATAAGGTGGAGCAGCAAATTAATGGCATTAGCAAAAACATTGGCTCTGAAAACACCGAAATAAGCGGAACGGTTCGAGTGGGTGCCACTGAAGGATTTGGTACTTTTATTGTTGGCCCTATTTTGTACGAGTTAAGTAAAAAATTTCCTCGTCTATCAATCGACCTCTTATCCCTTCCGCGTATCGTTAACTTATCACGCAGAGAAGCTGACATCGCCATTACGCTACAAAGACCAACTCGTGGTCCCTATCTCGTTACCAAACTAAGAGACTATGAACTTAAGCTCTACGCATCCAACGAATATCTGGCGTCTAATCCAGCCATACTCTCGCGTGGTGATTTAGATAAGCAAACCTTTATTAGCTATGTCGATGATTTGCTATTTAGCAAAGAGCTCAGCTATTTAGATGAAATTTGCAAACCAAAACAAATTTCTTTTCGGAGTACGAGTATCCAATCTCAGCTCCAGGCAGCCCGCGTTGGGCTTGGTGTAGCGGTACTTCCTAGCTTTATGGTGCAAGCCCAGGATGGTCTGCAAGAAATTCTTCCAAAAGATATTCGTATTATTCGCAGCTTTTGGATGATGATGCCCAATGAGTACAAGAAAGTGGATCGGATGAATTTGGTATGGGATTGCCTTAAAAAAGAGGCTTCAGGGTAAAACTTCAATCAGGGGATCAGAAAAAAAGCCTGGCCAAATAGACCAGGCTTTTTTCGCATTAAAAATAAATTTAATCCATGTTGAGAATATCTACATCTTTAGTTTCACGTACAAACAGAACACCGATTACCAATGTCATTGCAGCGATGATGATTGGGTACCAGAGACCGTAGTAAATGTTACCGTTTTGCGCAACCAAGGCAAAGGAGATCGTTGGCAAGAGGCCGCCGAACCAACCGTTACCAATATGGTATGGCAAGGACATAGAGGTGTAACGAATACGAGTTGGGAACATCTCAACCAACATTGCAGCGATGGGTCCATAACTCATAGTTGCCAAAATTACCAAAATGCTAAGCAAAATAACCAACATCACATAATTCATTTGTGCTGGATCTGCTTTAACTGGGTAACCTTCTTTAGTTAAAGCATCACGAATTGCCTTCTTAAACTCAGCATCTTTCGCTTTTGCTTCAGCAGGATCCAGTCCCTTAGCTGAGTAGCCAGGAATCTCTACATCACCAATCTTGACCACAGCAACGCTGCCCGCTGGAGCTGGAATAGTAGTGTAACTAGCAGAGTTAGAGGCCATCACTTGTTTGGCAATATCGCATGAGCTAGTGAATTTAGAGGTACCTGTAGGATTGAACTGGAAGGAGCACTCGTTGACATCAGCAGTAATGGTTGCTGGCGCTGTTGCCATTGCTTTTTCTAACGCTGGGTTAGCGAAGTGAGTAATGCCGTTAAAGATGGACACCGGTGTATTGGGGATGTATAAAATAATTGCCAATAACAAGCCACTCATAATCACCACTTTACGGCCAATCTTGTCAGACAAGCTACCAAACACTACGAAGAATGGTGTGCCAATAACTAAAGCAGCTGTCATTAATAAGTTAGCCGTCTTAGGATCTACCTTCAATACTTGAGTAAGGTAGAACAGTGCATAGAACTGACCGGTATACCAAACCACTGCTTGACCAGCTACTAAGCCAAATAACGCCAAAAGCACGACTTTTAAGTTTTTCCATTGACCAAAAGATTCTGTCAAAGGTGCTTTAGATAACTTACCCTCTTCTTTCATCTTCTTAAAGGCTGGTGACTCATTCATGGACAAACGAATCCATACAGAAACAGCCAATAAGGCAATTGATACTAGGAATGGAACACGCCAGCCCCACACGTCAAAGTCTGGGCCAGTGAATTCACGGGTAAACAAAATCACGAGTAAAGATAAGAACAGACCAATAGTGGCCGTCATTTGAATCCATGAGGTGTAAGCACCGCGTTTGCCAGCGGGGGAATGTTCTGCAACATAAGTAGCGGCACCACCGTACTCACCACCCAAAGCCAAACCTTGAAGCATACGCAAGGAAATCAAAATTACAGGGGCAGTAACGCCAATAGTGGCGTAGTTTGGTAAGCAACCAACAACAAACGTAGCGCCGCCCATAATCAAAATCGTGACCAAGAAGGTGTATTTACGACCAATCAAATCACCTAAGCGACCAAACACCAATGCGCCAAATGGACGCACGATGAAACCAGCGGCAAACGCAAGCAAAGCGAAAATGAACGCAGAACCAGAATCTAGCCCTGAGAAGAATTGCTTAGCAATAATTGCCGCAAGTGAACCGTAGAGGAAAAAATCGTACCACTCGAAGACCGTACCCAATGAGGAAGCAAAAATAACTTTGCGCTCTTCGGCAGTCATCGGAGTAGCTTTATGCGCTGTAGACATTAGTAGCCCCTGTTTAATGATGATCAAGATATAACAAATGCATTATCTATATAAATAATCCCAATTGAAGAGGAACTAGGGAAATCCTTAATAAAAGTATCTAGGGTTATCCCGAAGCTTTATCTTTCATCTAAACCCCTTACACTCATTCTAGAAAATACAACCATTACCCGTATAGGGTTTGTAAGTCAGAAAGAACGTATGTCATATAAAGAATTTCATCAGTCCTCTATTGAAAATCCAGAAAAATTTTGGGATGAGCAGGCCAAACTAATCCACTGGGAAAAGCCCTATACAGAAGTGCTGGATTATTCCAACCCCCCATTTGCAAAATGGTTTAAGGGTGGCCTAACCAATCTTTGCTACAACGCGATTGATCGGCATCTCGCGACTCGTGGCGACCAAATCGCCCTCATTGTGGTTTCTACAGAAACAGACCAAGAAAAAACGTATACCTATAAAGAGTTGTACACGGAAGTGAATCGGATGGCAGCCATTCTGAAAGCGAATGGGGTTAACAAAGGCGATCGAGTACTGGTTTATATGCCAATGATTGCTGAGGCGGCATTTGCAATGCTGGCCTGTGCTCGATTAGGAGCAATTCATTCAGTTGTTTTTGGGGGTTTTGCCTCACACAGCCTGGCAACCCGTATTGATGATGCTGAACCAGTGGTAATTATTACTGCTGAGGCAGGTATGCGCGCAGGAAAAACGGTTCCCTACAAACCATTGCTAGATGAGGCCATTGAGCTTGCTAAATACAAGCCTAAAAAAGTATTAATTGTGAATCGTGGCTTACTAGCTTTTACAACAGTCACAGGAAGAGATCTGGATTACGCTACTGAACATCAAAAACATCTTGATGACAAAGTGCCTGTTGAGTGGGTAGATGCAACTCACCCCTCTTACATTCTGTATACCTCAGGAACTACCGGAAAACCCAAAGGCATTCAACGGGACACTGGTGGACATGCAGTAGCCCTTGCTGCCTCAATGAAATACATCTTTTGCGGGCAACCAGGAGAGACGATGTTCACTGCCTCAGATGTGGGCTGGGCAGTAGGCCATAGCTACACTATCTACGGACCCCTCATTAATGGCATGTCTTCAATCATGTATGAAGGCACCCCATTACGTCCTGACCCAGGTATTTGGTGGCAGCTTGTTGAAAAATACAAAGTTACTGTGATGTTTACTGCACCAACAGCAATTCGGGTTCTTAAAAAACAAGATCCCGCTTACCTCAGTAAATATGATTTGTCTTCATTGCGCTTATTGTTCCTGGCTGGGGAACCATTAGATGAACCCACTGCAACATGGATTCATGAGGGCATCAAAAAACCTGTTGTTGACAACTATTGGCAAACTGAAACCGGATGGCCAATGATGGCAATTCAAAGAGGCGTAGAAGTCATGCCTCATAAATTTGGCTCTCCTGGTGTACCCGTGTTTGGATATAACCTCAAACTATTAGATGAAAGTACTGGCGAAGAGTTGGGTCCAGATAAGAAAGGTGTTGTTGTAATCGAAGGGCCGCTTCCTCCGGGATGCATGCAAACTGTTTGGGGTGATGACCAGCGTTTCGTAAGTACTTATTGGGAAACCGTTCCAGGCAAGATGACCTATTCCACTTTTGACTGGGGCATCAAAGACAAGGACGGCTATTTCTTTATTCTTGGTAGAACAGATGATGTAATTAACGTTGCAGGTCATCGACTCGGTACACGTGAAATCGAAGAGTGCCTATCTAGTCACACCAATGTTGCTGAGGTAGCGGTAGTTGGTATTGAGGATCAACTCAAAGGTCAGGTACCTATTGGCTTTGTGGTCACAAAAGATGGTTCAAACGCACCAGAAATTGAATCTGAATTGATGAAAATTGTGGACGCCAAATTGGGAGCCTTAGCGCGCCCAGCAAAAATTTATCTCGTGAATCTTTTGCCTAAAACACGCTCGGGAAAGATTGTCCGACGTGCACTTCAAGCTATCTCTGAAGGCAGAGAATTAGGCGACATTAGTACCATCGAAGATAAAACTGTATTAGATCAAATCCAAGAAGCAATTAATCAAAGAAGGTAATAACTTCAATATCGCTCTCCAATAAATAAGGCCCCAAGATTGGGGTCTTATTTATATTGTGTTTATTTCAACCAACTCGGCAGTATTAATCAGTTTTACCCTGCCACGGCCAGCGACCATCAATCTCCAAAGTCAGAGACCAACTCAAGAAGCATCGAATCATAACGATTGCACCCAAAACAGCCACGCTCGTTAAGGTAGGGCTGAGAGCAACTGTCCGAATGACGTCCCCAGCAACTAAGACTTCTAAACCCAAGATTAGTGAACGCACAATTTGAACGCGAAAAACTTTGTAGGCAACGTCTGCAGTCTGAGTAGCAAGATTCTTAATAAAGAAAATGAGTCCCCACAACACACCTACAGAGACAACACCTACTCCTAGGGCATCCATCACATCACTAACTTCTTTGATGATTTCAATTTGATTCATGGTTACAGCCTTTATTTAACAAAACTGGAATCCCCTAATACTACCTAAGCTTGTTGAAGGACCCTCTTAAAAGCAATCTAACAGGAAAATTGATTACATCCTTCACCCTACAAATAGGAATGGTTCTCATTAGTGGTATATTAATGAGAACCATTCTTATTAATATTTACCAGGATTTTTATAAAAGGAGTGTACGCAAATGCAAAACTTGTTAGTTGCCGCATTAACGCATATGGTGAGATTTCAAACTACGGATTGCCCTATTGCACGACAAAGGGCAATGATGATGTTTGATGCCCTGTCCGAACTCAAAGAAAGTGATCCCGAAATTCAAGAGCTTTGCAGTGAAGCAAATGCCTTATTGATTATTTGAAGAATTGAGATCTTCATATGAAGTGGAACCCCAACCCTCTATGGATCACCACGGGTATTGCAATTGCAAGTGCGCCAATCTATGCTCATGCCAAGATTTATGTTTCAGCAGAACAAGCTCAAAAACTCATTTTTCCTAATAAACAATTAACCAAGTACTCAGTGGTTCTGACTGAAGATACTCAGGATAAGATGCAGTCCGCTTCCAGTGTAAGACACCCCTTTAACGGGGATAGAACCTGGAAGGCTGCTGATGGCAGCTGGTTCATAGTAGACGAAGTAGTGGGTAAGCACGAAATGATTACCTATGCAGTTGGTATCTCGCCCAATGGCACAGTACAAAACATCGAGATCATGGAATATGTCGAGTCCTATGGCTACGAAGTTGCAGATGAAAGCTGGCGCAAACAATTTATTGGCAAAAATGCAAATGACGCCATCAAACTGAAGAAAGATATTCAAAATATTTCTGGTGCCACCCTCTCATGCAAACACCTGACTGACGGCGTCAAAAGAATTATGGTGATGTACGACTTGGCATTAAAACCCAAGTCAAAATGATTCGCTGTAAACCCCTATTGGGCACTTATGTTGAGATAAGAGCTGAAATTACCTCGGGGAAATTCGATTCATTTGAATTGAATGAATGCATTGACACAGCATTTTCTGCCATTGAGTTAGTACAAGACTTAATGGGATTTCATGATTCCGATAGTGAGCTATCCAAAATTAATGCTCGCGCTCACTTAGAAGTACTTGCAATACATCCGTGGACTTTCGAGGTCCTTAGTATTGCTAAAGAAATTCATGAAGCCTCTTTGGGAATATTTGATTGTGGCATTGGCAGCAAGTTAGTTGAAGCTGGACTTCTTCCAATGCACCGGAACGTGCCACATCAGATCTGGGGAGGACTTACGGATGTCATCCTCGAAACTCCTAATCTAGTGAGTTCTACTAAGCCTATGCAAATTGATCTTGGAGGAATAGCAAAGGGTTTTGCGGTGGATAAAGCTATTGAGGCTTTAAAAGCTACACAAGCTGACTCAGGACTAGTCAATGCCGGTGGCGATATGAGAGTCTTCGGAGCCTTTCCCTATGAGATACAGATTCGCTCACCTTCCAAGCCCAAAGAACTCATTTTTATTGGCTCTCTACAAGATGGAGCTATAGCTAGCACTGGTCTCTATTACAGCGATACCACAAGCAGTTCATCGAGGAGCCCAATAGTTGACCCCATGAACATGAAACAGATTCACTTTACAGAATCCTATTCGGTGATTGCGCCTGAATGTATATATGCAGATGCGCTAACCAAAATCTTAGCGATTTCAAAAAATAGTGCTCATCCCTGCTTTTCTCAATTTTTTGCTCATGCCATTCGTATTGCATAATGAAAAACCACAGTCTTGGAAAAATGCCTACATGGCAGCGATTGTTCACAATTAGCGTGTTTTGCATCTGTTCCATCTCTGGCATCTCGTTCTTGCTTGGCCATGAATTTCAGATTTCACGCGCCACCTTAGGAAATCGCAATATTTTGATCATTCATGGGGTATCAGCAGCAATAACCTTAATCGCTTTTGGCGCAATCCTCCCATTTCACATCAAAGCAGGACTAAAGGCCAAGAAGAACTTAATCAGCGGGGTTTTTCAGCTCATCCTCTTGCTTGTCTTAGTCATTACTGCGATGCTGCTCTACTATGGACCAGAAGAATTGCATGAAGGCAGTGAATTGATACACTGGATTCTTGGGCTAACCTTCTTTGGCATTTTTATATACCACGCCATTAATAGAGCATTGCGAAAATAAGGACTGAGGTGTTATTAACACTTCTAAATTATGGGTAAATCGACTCAAAGATAAGGTTTTAACCAACCCAAACCATCCTCTGTTTTACCTTTAGGGCGATATTCACAACCAATCCAGCCTTGATATCCCATCTCATCTAATAGCTTATAAATGTATTCGTAATTAATCTCGCCGTCATCTGGCTCATTTCTTTTGGGGACGCTAGCAATTTGAGTGTGCGCGATATCTTTAAAGTGCTTCTTAAATGTTTCCACAAGATCACCTTCCATAATTTGAGCGTGATAGAAATCCATCTGCACTTTAACGTTTGGCTCTCCGCACTCTTCTCGCAGCTCATGAGCCTGAGCTTGCGTACTCAGGAAATATCCGGGCATATCTCGAGTATTGATCGGCTCTAGCAATAAATTAAGCTGATGTTTAGCTAAGGCTTGAGCAGCATATTTCATACTGGCAAGATAGGTTTTGCGGTGAGCTGCCTTATCTCCATCAGCCGGAACTATTCCTGCCATCATGTGAAGCTGCGGGGTGCCCAGTGCCAAAGCATATTCAATTGCCTTATCGACACCCTTACGAAACTCTTTTTCACGACCAGGTAGCGCTGCTATACCTCTTTCACCAGCAGCCCAATCTCCCGGAGGTAGATTGAAAAGGATATTCTGAAGATGGCTTTCTTCAAGCCATTGCGCCACTTCTGCTGGCGAGTAGTCATAAGGAAATAAAAATTCGACAGCCTTAAAGCCTGCTTTAGCAGCGGCAGGAAATCGAGCTGGAAACTCGTGTTCATTGAACATCATTGATAAATTAGCGGCAAACTGAGGCATCTGGGTTTCCTTATTGCAATATGGAGAAGGGGCTATAAGCAAGTTCTAGTAGCATTGTATGTAAATTCAAAGAGTAGCGTTTTCTAGGTCTTTTTTGCTCTCAAAATGTAGCCTAGCCTATACGTATAGCGTCTTAATCCTCATCCTATAATTAATGTTACTAAATTTCTCAAAAAAGCCCCGGATATAACTTATGGAAAATTTCATCATTCAGGATTTTCAATTTATAGCAATCATGGTCGCCCTTGCAGCGTGTTCAGTATTTGCTATTACCTGGTTTCTAGAGAAATCTCCGCTGTCAAATTGGTTTAAAAATTCCGAAGGTATCGCAGTTTCATTTATTACCGTACCTGCATTTTTATTTGGGCTATCAATATCAACACTATCCTCATCAATCTGGGATAGCCATGTTTCTGCTAATTCAAGCCTCGTAAATGAATCTACTGCAGTAAGAACGCTAACAAGCATCGCCTCTACGCTACCGCCGCTTGATGGTAAAAGTCTCAATCTAGCTACAAAGAACTATGTAAGTACAGTGTTAAACAAAGAATGGCCAGCGATGAAAAGTGAAAATCCTATTGGGAAAACGGTAGCGCTTGCTGAGTTTGAGAATCTGAATAATGTAGCTAATACGATTGCTATGCAAATCAATCAGCGTAGCTCAATTGAAGGGCATCTTTTATCGACCATTGATATCCTGCGTCATGAGAGACTTCAAAGACTTTCTTTGGCATATGACTCTACCAATTTCTCGAGATGGCCTTCTGTATTTGTTCTTTCATTCCTGTTGATGATGACGGTTGGATTGCTCCAGCTTAAAAGTCCAAGGGCAATGCGAATTACATTAATCATGGGGGCTCTTTGCATCAGCTCAACCATGCTTTTTCTCTATCTCAATATCTCCCCTTATCGCGGGATGAATCCTATTAATCCTCAATCGCTGGAAGAGTCACTCAAGCTCATTCCCATTTCAAACGATTAAAGTCATAGCAAAAGAGGCCCGCTTGGGGCCTCATAAAAGAATTAGGTCGACTCCCTTATGTAGGTGATCGACATTCGCTTTCACTGAATCGCCTAGCAATATCATCGCCCACCTTAGAAAAGGCGCGGCTTTGTGCGCTTAATAAGGCATCAAAACCGCTTCCAGAAACTGGTTCACGCACCAAAGAACGACCCATAATTTCTTGTGGTACACACTTAGTTCGGGCGCTTTGAGCTTGATTTTTTATAACCGGTGCTGAAGGCTTAATAGTCCACAATACATCCACTACAACATCGCCGTCTTGTACGCTCTCTAGATTTTGAACGTCAATCAATACTTGGTAGTCATATTGAGCTTGGGTACTTTGTGCAAAATTCCAAACATTAGGGGCGCCTAAATTACGGGCTATGTTTGATGAGATTACCCTACCTACATCTCCCTTAAGAGATCCTGCCCAGCGGTGATACTCATACACCTCTACTTCACTACCAGCAGCTTGAGTCACTAGCTGCGGACGATCCATGCGTGCAGGCACACTTACCGGACCAACCATGATGCGCATCTTATTGCTAACTGATGTCATTACAGGAATGGGCTCAGCATTTAACTTGTAATAAGAGGTTTTAGGAGAGGTACAACCCCACAGCAATAAGGAAATCAATAGGGGACTGAAGATCAATCTCATTACTTAGACTCCTGTGTTGGCTTGCCATATATTATTGACTGAGGCTGTTGATCAAGCATATCCGTCAAAGTTTTTACAGAATTTGCAGCCTTAGTGATTTCACGCAAGGAATCACGCATATCGATTAGTAGCGGAGAATCTCCATCTGTCATCGTATTAACATTCTTCAACGTCTTATCGAACTGTGGAATGATTTGATTGTCTAGTTTTTTGACTAGCTTATCTGTATTTTTAATCACGCTAGTCAGCGACTTTTCTACATCATCAAGCTCATTTGGTATAGCTGGTAATTCCAGTGGGTTGCGAGATAAATCTAAAGTGTACTTAGGCGCATTAGGGAAAATATCGATACCAATATATTTCTGACCCGTTAAAAAACTACCCGTAAGCAATTGTGCGCGCATTCCTTTTTTGATTAAGGCTTGTAAGCGCTCTATTTCATTAGTTGGGGGTGGTAATATCTTGCCAGTTTTAATAGAGCGAACTTGCAAGCGATCAGGGTAAAGGAAGATTTCTACCGGCTGAATGATTTCAAGAGTTTTTGGATCCATTGCAGTTTCGATATTTACTACCTCACCGAAGTTCATACCCCGGAACTCAACTGGGGCTCCTACAGACAGGCCACGAACTGAACTCTTAAAGTTAATGACAAAACGTTGAGAGCGCAGATCAGGCTGCTTCATAGCGATAAGGCGAGTATCGAATAAGGTAAATACAGTATCTGCCTTAGCGCGATCAGATAAAAGATTGCCCTCCTTGGGCAGCCCAGAGGAATCAGACTGCTTGTCATCTCCAGCAATAAGATTCTGAGGATCTGTGTGGCGTTGCGGGGCCTCAAATGCTATGCCACCAGCAATAACTGCAATCAAAGACTCGGTTTGTAATTGCACACCGGATGCATTAACTGTGACATCAATGCCACTAGCATTCCAAAAGCGAGTGTTGTTGATAACGTATTGATCATAGGGCGCATTAATAAAGATTTTGATAGAGACACTCTTGCCATCTTTATCCAAATCATTAGCAATCACCTGACCAACGGAGATGCGTCGGAAATATACTGGCGTGCCAACATTATGGGATCCTAAGGTAGGCGCTCGCAAGATAAACTCTCTACCTGGGCTATCTCCTGTGAGAATCGGGGGCACCTCAAGAGCGACGAAATGCTCACGAGTAGCCTCTGACTTCCCTAAATCAGCCGCAATAAATGGTCCATCTAATAAAGTACTTAATCCCGAAACACCATTAGCGCTAATACGTGGACGAACAATCCAGAACCGCGTATCTTCTTTGGCAAAATCAGCCGCACCTTGATCCAGTTGAATCTTTGCAATGACTTGTTGATGGTCTTCTGACAATTCCACAGTCTTCACTAATCCAATATTGACATCTTTGAATTTCACGAAGGTTTTACCGGCGGTAATGCCGTCACCCGTCTTAAATGCAACAGTAATGGTGGGGCCATGATCAACCACAGCCTTGTACATGAGACTAAGACCCACTACTACAGCAATAATTGGAATAATCCAAATAATTTGAGGCGCCCAACGTCTGCTACCGTGCGCAATAGCAGAAGGCAAATTAGGAAGCTCAGGCCCTTGATTTGTGTCAGACATGCAATTCCTCAGCAATCATCTCGTTATTATTTGAAAGGCCCGCGGCATCCCATATTATCCGGGGGTCAAAACTCTTTGCAGCAAAAATTGTCAGGACTACTACTGTTGCAAAAGCAATTGCACCACCACCCGCCCGAATCGACATTAAGTTACCAAATTGTACGAGCGCAGTAAGCATAGTAGCAACATAGACATCAATCATCGACCAGCGCCCGATTGCCTCCACCATACGATAGAGTTTCGCACGCATTCTAGGTTTCCAGGTCGAGCGTAATTGCACTGAAATCAAGAGGAAAGTTAAAGAAAATAACTTGGCGAATGGGATGATGATACTGGCGCAAAATAGGATGATAGCTAGCACCTGTGAGTCTGAAGTCCACAAATACACCACCCCGCCAAAAATCGTATCTTTTTCGGTGCCAAAGAGAGAGCCAGTAGCCATTACTGGCATCAAATTGGCTGGAATAATCAATACATAGGCTGCGATGACTAATGCCCAGGTGCGGGTAATGCTATCGGGCTTACGTATATGCATATCAGCGCCACAGCGTGCACACTCCATATGTGGACCCTCGGGAGCTTCCCGTTGAGCAAGGCCACAAGTATCACACCCTATTATTCCGCGAGAGGCGCCGGTTATCATATTTTTCCTTGCGAAGCTTTGACAATTTCGATCTGCTTCCAAAAACTATGCGGATCAAAATTAGCTGCAGCAGCAGTCACCGTAAACATGAGGAACACAAAAGATCCTAAAGCTATATCTGGGACCACTGATGCAAATGCATTGAGCTTAGTAATCGTCACTAGCAAGCCCAACATAAATACTTCAATCATTGACCAAGGCTTTACAAAATGCACTAATCGAAACGCATATGAAAATCCCGGGGGTAAGCGTCCTAAACTTAAGGGAAATAACAAATAAATTAAAGCGAGAATTTCAAGTGCTGGCATTAGAAATGTAGTAGCAAATACTAAGGCGGCAATGCTTGGAATTCCATCGTGAACCAACCGATATGGTGCATCCAACAATGTAGTGGAATTGCTCAGCCCATTCGAATCAATAGTAACGATGGGGAAATAATTCGATACTAGAAACAATGCGGCGCCTGTGAGCGAGAACATTAAACTCAGTCGTAAGCCATTAGGTTTATTGCGGTACAAAATATTGCCGCAGCGAGAACATGCGGCCTTGCCTCCTGGCTCTAGCGGAATTTCATCCAACAATAGATCACATTGATCACATACTAAGATTTCATTGAATCCCATGCTATGTATATCCAAACAATAAATTGGTAGGCCAATATTTATTCATGATTTATTTTAGTTCAGAAGACCATAAAATGGGCATCTCCAGATCCATAAGGGAAAGCCATAAGTCACCCTGCTATGTAGCGAAATTGTAATAAATCGTGAAATCCAGAAATTATGCCGATTTGTATCATCCAAAATTAAAAAACCACCCGTAGGTGGTTTTTCTTTTAGCGCTAATAAAACTTCTTACTTCTTGCCAATCAAATCCAAGAACTGGACGTGTTCGTTGATATTCAGGAAGAATGTAGTTGGATCATAAGTCTTGACACCATTTGTGGTGAACAAAATCATATAAGATTTAATGCCTGTCAAATTACCAGAGTTGTCTTTAGCATTGATATCGCAAACAACCATCCAACCAAAGTCAGCTGGTTTATCTGCATTTTGTCTTGCCCATGCTTTACGTGGAGGGGCACATTCTTTTTGCGCAGAATCAGGATTCATAATTTTGGCCTTCATGAATGCGGCCACTTCTTTATCAATCTCAGCTTGTTTTGGCTGAGCTGGGAATTGTGCTTGTTGTACTTCTTGTTGTGTCACTGGCGCTGTACAAGCAACCAAAGAAAATACAGCAAAAAGACTTAATAATTTAGTTTTCATAATTTCTCTTTCCTTAGAACAGCAAATATTATATTGGATTTAGTCGCTCGCTTAATAGAGCCCAAAACGAGGAAACCAGAAACCTTAAAGCAGAAATAAGACTCAAATAGCACCCTCCGATTTTTATCTTTAATTTATTTTAGGGCGGTGCCGCTATCTATTTATAAAAGAACATTAAGCCACATAGCTAAAACACTCTTTCTAACTTTTTTAGCTTCAGGATTTATTTTTAGCGCTATTGCGTAGAATGCTTTTTGGAACCATACAGGAAACCTCATAAATCCCCTGCTGAGGACGCCCGATGCGGCAATCCATAACAAATGTTGCTAATCGATATGCTCGATCCTCAGTAATAGAAAGATTCTGGGACATTTTTACTATCGATTGCATGGAGGCAGACTTCATTGCAGCCATTAAATCAGATGGATCGCTTGCATATGAAACCCAAAATTGAGCGCTGTCTTCTTTTGGAATATCAGCAGATTTTTGTGTATTGATATTTTTAGGAATAATGCAGTAAGTGCCAAGCACTTCATTCACTACTTCTGAAATCGGGCAATTCCAATTATTTAGCATGATGGCTTCTGCTTCAGGCTTTGTTACCTTGCGAGAGCTTTGAATAAATCGAACAGTTTCTTCTTTTAGATTACTCAGCGCTTGATTCAGATTCAAATCATAGCCAATAGTTATCCATGCATTAGGAGTTTCGACGATAGGCCAAACCCCAAACTCTGGACGATCCTCTTTTTTAATTAAAGTTACCGTTACGTTCAATTCAGAAAAGGCTGTTTCAAGAGCATCTAAGTCAACCTCACCATTTCCTTGAGCGGCATGCGAATCGCCTGTCCAGATATAAGCACCATCAACAAAAACTGGCAGGTAGGTAGTTGAGCCTACCGTCATCTCGCGCAAATCCAAATTGCCACCGTATGCCCCCGGTTGTTTGGAGTCACAACCAATAGTTCCCCCTAATGAACCAGACATCTTCACGCACCAACCGGAATGTTGCGGGGATGGTGGATTTTTTTCATTAAATGAAGTGATAGTGGTGTATGGAAGCAATTGCTCTTCCTTCGATCTTGCTACTGCCAATATTCCAGGAAATGGAGATAGTGGCACAACGATATTGGATTCGAATTGCATTTCCATCTTCTCGTTATCGAGATAGTAGGTATCTACCTTTGGTGGAAACTGATCATAAAAAAGGCCAGCCTTAGCAGCACTATTATTTGTTGCATAACTTCGCATGCGAATTTTATTAATATGCACAGCGACAACATCACCCTTTTTTGCCCCCTCAACAAAAATGGGGCCTGTTAAGGTATGCGGACCGCGACCAGGAAACATTGGGTCATTATTGATTGAGTCAATTTGTGCCTCAGTAATTCCAGGGGCAACTTGTCCACCACCCGCTGGGAGAGTTTCAATCATGACTGTGTCGCCAGATTTAATTGATAAAGCTGGAGGTGCACCAGCGTCGAAATATCCCCAGTTGGTTGTTGAGGGTATCGCCGGCAAAATATAGGTATTGTTTTTGCTATTAGATAGCTGCCTGACAAGCATATTTGCCTGATCAGGAGGCCCTTGAATAAAAACAGGGGCTGGAGTAATGGGCTGATAAGGTCTGGAATACCCATCATCTGGAAAGGCGTGGGTAATAGGACTAGCCAAAATAATGAGGCCCCCTAATAAAGCCAGCTTTGGATATTTCATTAGTGACCGCCCAAACGATTGGTTAATGTAAAACAATACTAGTCTAGTAAATGCCCAGTCTTCACAAAAATTGTGCAGCCCTCTTTACTAAAAGGCTGATGTAGGCTCATATGAGGACTTCTAATCCATGAGCCAGCCGGGTAGCGACCGTGTTCATCCTCAAAAACACCATCCACCACAAAAATTTCTTCGCCACCGTAATGCTTGTGAGGATTGAAATAGGTTTGAGGCGCCCATCGAACTAAAGTCGACCCGCTTCCTTGCTGCATGAGTGGCATGACATTTAAACCTGGCACCATTCCTTGATACCAGGGGGCTGTTTTTGTATTGAGCACCTCTCGCTCGACCTGATCTAGACCAAGATGTCGGAGCTTTACAAAAAGAGTGCATCCATCTTTACTAAAAGGCGCATGTGCCGATCCTGGTGGATTCATGATGTATGTGCCAGCCGGGTAGTCACCAGTTTCATCACTAAATACCCCATCCAAAACTAATATCTCTTCACCAAATTCATGGGCATGCATTGGAAATTGAGAGCCCGGTTTATAGCAGACGATAGAAGTAGCCTTTGCTACCTCATCACCGGTACGCTCCAGCATGCGTCTTTCAATACCCAATTCAGGACTCGGAATCCAAGGTAAGTCATGATGATTAACCACGACCTTTTTGCTGTAATCTGAATTGATATTCATGTGTTGCATTTTAAATTAGTAAATATAGACCTAAGAATAGCAAGTAAATTGAATTTACGCTCAAAAGAAAAACCCGCCTGAGCGGGTTTCTTTAATACCGTCTAAGTCAATTCAGAAGACTAGTTCACTGGAATCATTATTTTTGGTTGATTCAGTTTTGTATACCTAATCTCTTTAGCATTCATGTCCATTTTCTTTAGATCAAATGTATAGATGTTGTTGTTCTCATACATCTTGACGTTATAGGTCATGTCTTTGTTATTTGCTACGACGCTCCACTCGGTTACTTCATAGCCGCCTAAACCACCACCATAAGGATTGCTGGCTGGCAAAGTTACTGAGCCTGGAGGAATATCAAAGCTACCTAAGATATGCCATGCCGCATCGCCCATTTGAGCAGTTGTAAAGGTCTTAGGCACTGAATCAGATAAGAAGAGCGCACGAATAAAGCGGCTTGGACTTAGGAAATCGCCAGGAAGGCCATGTAAGCCACTACCAGAACTAGGCGCCGCAAATGTAGCACCATTAATGACTAGTGGTGGCTTTTCTACCTTAGAAAGATTTGAGTAATTACCAATATTTTTCAACTGATCACCAATTGGAGGATCATTAGTCATCACAGTGACAGGATTATCCGTAATCACTAATTGTCCATTGAGATATTCCACCACGATACTTTTCCCATTGGAATCATGGAAAGTGTAATGTGCCGCAGGTACCTGATTGTTATAGACCGCAAGTCTCGCGCCATTTACTTTAATACTGCGTAAACCAACTTTAATTTCTTCGACAGTAGAAAAATTACTCAGCACATAAGTAAGAACCTGACTGGCATTAATGCTACTAGACGATTCTGCTTGAGTAACTACAGGGAAAGAGGCGCTAATAGGAAAATTCAGAATTCCGCCAGTCAATCCCTTTTCATTAATGCCATCAAAGAACTCGGGAAGACCAAGTCCATTCATTCCAGCAACTGCATACTTAGTGATCCAACTTTGCCCAGTACCGTAGTTGCCATCAATACCGACCCCCTTGAGCTCGTAAGCTCTTGGAATGGTCATTAATTGTGATTGCAAGGGAATACCAAATTCCATGGTGCGTCCATAAACAGAACCGCCATCACTACCTTTTAATAAGAAACTAGTACAGGCATTACTCACCATTGGAGCAAAAGCCAAGGTAGCTGAAACTGAAGCAGCTACCATCTTTTTAATTATTTTTTGTTTCACTGCAATCTCCATTGAATAGGTCAATTACATAGAAAATCATAACATTGAAGACGATTAGCGATGATGGCGCTCTCAAGCGCTCTAGACTGCCTTATCCGATGAATTAAATAATTGATTTCATCAATACAAAGGGCATAAATCGCCCTTTATTCAGGTTATTTAGAAATTGGCAACTTTAATACTCAACATCACTGTAGCATCGCCGGCATTTTTAGTGGGGCCAGAACCCACTCCGCTGGCATTCTGAAACTTGTTATAGCAATAAGGCTGGGCTGTAGTTGCGGCAATGCTGCAATTTCCCTTGGCATTAGTCTGTATATAGAGCAAGTCAACCGTCCAAGCTTTATCAAGCTTTGTTTGAATACCAAACTTCCAATCAAAATAACTTGCTGCAGAATAGTTATTGATAAATTGATAACCAGTATGTGCAACAACACTCCATTGTCCATCCAACCAATTCCAAGAGCTCACAGGAAAGACTCCAAGTAGATTGGTGTAGGCAGATCCGGCGGTAGATTGTCCAGTAGGACTCAACATATTTCCAGCATTAGTAAAGGTGACATTTTGTTGAATCGTTACCGGGCCTTTTCTAACAGCAAGAAATACATCGCCGTTATGCACCAAGCCACTAGACATGCCAGGCTCCACCGGAGAGGTAACGTAGTTTGCTACATTACTGCCAGGAAAAACTACGCCGTAAAGTCCAGTGTTAATGTGATATTCATCAATGACATGAGTCCAGCCCGCAAAAAAGTCAGTCTCCAAAAAGGTTCCGGGATAACCTGCACCAGTACTGACATTAGAGTTCCACGTACCAACATAAAAATTATTTGGCAATAGTGTACCTAGCTCAAATTGGAATGCAGGCAAACCAAAGGTTTGATCAATCCCTTTAGATCGGTAATCAGATACAACGCTGGCATTCCACAAAAGCGTATACGGCTCCTGAGTAGGGTTGTATTTTTTAGTATGGTCGCTATCGCTTTGAGCTTGAGCATTACAAGTCAATAGTAAGCATGAGCCTAATAAGCAGGCTCTTAGAAATTGCATTGAAAAAATATTCAAAATGAAGGCTTACCAAGAAACGGACCTTCATCATTGTATCTATAAGTTCATTGCGCCTGAAAAACCCTCTCTTTAAGCCATAGCGCCACTGAAACTAGCCCCACCATAATCGGCACCTCAACCAGGGGGCCAATTACAGCCGCAAATGCAGCGCCTGAATTAATCCCGAAAACTGCGATAGCGACAGCAATTGCTAACTCAAAATTATTGCTAGAGGCTGTAAAAGATAAAGTACAGCAACGCTTGTACTCAATGCCCATTTTGATAGTGAGCCAGAAAGTTAATACAAACATCACCACAAAAAACACTAGCAAGGGAATCGCAATAGTGACCACATCCATTGGTAGTTGAAGAATTAACTTACCTTTCAAACTAAACATGACTACGATCGTGAAGAGCAAAGCAATCAAGGTAATCTTGCCAATTTTTGGCACAAAGATATTTTGATACCACTCTTTGCTAACAAACTTGAGCATGACAAACCGAGTCATAAATCCTGCTACACAAGGAACGCCTAAGTAAATTGCAACTGTTTTAGCAATTTCACCGATAGTGATATTGACTGCCGAACCAGCGAAACCAAAGTATGGTGGCAACACAGTCAGGAAGAAATATGCATACAGACTGAAGAATAGAACTTGGAATACCGCATTAAATGCGACTAAGCCTGCAGCATACTCTGTAGAGCCTTTGGCAATATCATTCCAAACAATGACCATTGCGATACAAGGCGCTATACCAATCAAAATCAGTCCGGCCATATATTCAGGTTGATTGGGTACAAAGGTAATAGCCAAGAAAAACATCAAGGTTGGGGCTACGATCCAATTAAGCAAGAATGCCAATCCAAAGATTCGCTTGTCCTTAAAGACATCAGGCAATTCTTCATATTTCACCTTAGCAAACGGTGGGTACATCATCAAAATCAAGCCAATAGCAATAGGAATATTGGTAGTACCAGATTGAAAATGATTAATAAAGCCCTCAATACTCGGCACAAAAAATCCCAAGCCAATACCTACTGCCATCGCAGCGAAAATCCAAACTGTGAGGTATCGATCTAGAAATGACAGTTTTTGGGTAACTTGACTCATGATTTTGTGTGAATTTCTTTTAAGCTAAGTGAATCTAATGTGTCTAGTGGCAAATCAGCCAAAAGATCAATGCGTTTTTTTAAACCAAACATCACATCACGGAATGCGCGTCTCTTATCTTCATCAGTGCCTTGCACTTGTGATGGATCGGGAAAGCCCCAATGCGCAGTAGCAGGTTTACCTGGCCAAAACGGACACACTTCTCCGGCTGCATTGTCACAAACGGTCACTATGAAGTCCATCTTAGGAGCATCAGGTAAACCATACTCATCCCATGACTTAGAAAGTAACTTACTTTCGTCGTAACCCATTTCCAGCGCTAGTTCCCTAGCAAAGGGATTTACCATAGTGCCCGGTGTAGAGCCAGCTGAGTAACCTACAAACTTACCACTCTGATGAGTCGATGCTAGCGCCTCACCTAAAACAGAGCGGGCTGAATTGTGGGTACACAAAAAGAGTATGTTGAATTTTTTCATTTAGCTTTAGCCTTCTTAACAATAGAAATGGGCGCGCATGATTGACCGCCGCAGCAGTTTTCAAGCAAGAACCCGCTTAATTCCTCAACTAGCTGCGCATTTGGACTGTAGATCAGGTTCCGACTTTGGCGCTCGACGTTCAATAATCCCGCTTCTACCAATTCCTTTAAATGAAAGCTCAATGTGGCATTGGGGATACCCAACTTTTCAATGATCTCGCTAGGTGTTAGTCCAACGTCACCGCGCTGCACAACCAGACGAAATACATTTAAACGTGTCTCCTGACCGAGAGCCAGAAAAGCCTTGATAGCATCTGTATTTTTCATATTTCCAATTATATAGAAATATAAATTACTAAATGATGACAATACTTATCGGCAGCGACACTAACTAATCAGAATTTAAAAAGCATTCATCAGGAAATTAATGTCATAAAAATGACATATAAGTGTCATATACGCTTGAAAATAGAGCGATTAAAACGTAGGATTCGTGTATAGACGTATCAATACAACCATCTACAAGCTAACCTAGGAATAGTCATGAGCCAAAAGAAAATAGTAAAACAGTTGTTTAAAAAGCTCGACAAATTAGAGTCTGACAGAGAAAAGCTGATCGACAAACTTGCTAAAGCATTGGATAAGCTAGAAAAAAAGGTTGCCACTAAAAAACCTCCTGCTAAAAAGTCTCCAGCAGCAAAAAAAGTTCCCGTGAAAAAAGCTGCAGCGAAAAAAGTTGTTGCAAAGAAGGCGCCCGCTAAGAAAGTGGCTGCTAAAAAGGTTGCGACTGAGAGTAAGCCAATTGGCAGTAGCGACGCTAGCTAATGGGGAAAAAAGATCTCGTAAAGCTGGAATCCTCTAGCTATGACTCACAGCTCCGCTTATTACAAATAGAGCTAGTAAAACTTCAAAATAGCCTCATTAGTAAGGGTGATCAGATACTGGTCATCCTCGAGGGTCGTGATACTGCCGGTAAAGATGGCACCATTAAGACCATTACTGAGCATTTGAGCCCACGAGAAACTCGGGTAGTTGCCCTAGGCAAGCCATCAGATGTCGAGTCTGCAGAATGGTACTTTCAGCGCTATGTCGCTGAATTGCCTAAGAAAGGAGAGTTTGTTCTCTTCAATCGCAGCTGGTACAACCGAGCTGGCGTTGAGAAAGTAATGGGCTTTTGCACCAAACCTCAATACACAAACTTTATGGATACGGTTAATCCCTTTGAATCCATCCTAGTGAGCTCTGGTATCACCCTTCTGAAATACTATTTAGATATTTCTAAAAAAGAGCAGGCTGTTCGTCTTAAAGCTAGAGAAGATGACCCTCTGAAGCAATGGAAGATTAGCCCTATTGATCAACAGGCGCAGAAAAAATGGGATGCTTATAGCAAGTGTCGAAATGACATGCTACAAAATACCAGCCCAAAAGATGCGCCTTGGATAATCGTTAGAGCAAACGATAAAAAGCTGGCCCACCTCAATATGATCAGAGATCTTCTCTCTAGGGTTGACTACCCCGGTAAAGACAAAAGTCTACTTAAAGTTGATCAAGAGATCACCTTTAAGTGGGACGGGAAAATTTCAAGTCTAGAAAAATAAGGCTTTAGAAAACCTCAGGGACATACATCTCTGGAGGAACCGGTCCGCGTAGATAGTCTGGGTTATGCACGCGTTTAGGCAAAGTAATTACCGGATGATCAATTTCTTGATACGGTATTTGATTCAGTAAATGGGTAATGCAGTTCAAACGCGCTTTTTTCTTATCATTTGCAGCAACAACCCACCATGGAGCCTCTGGAATAGACGTACGCTCAAGCATAGTTTCCTTGGCCTTGGTGTAAGCCTCCCAAAGCCTTCTAGCCTCTAAATCCATTGGGCTTAATTTCCATTGCTTCAACGGATCATGAATACGCATCATGAAGCGGTTGTATTGCTCGTCATCTGAAATAGAGAACCAATACTTAATTAAGATAACTCCGGAACTAATCATCATTCGCTCAAGATCAGGAACCGTTCTTAAAAACTCTTCATATTCATAGTCAGTACAAAATCCCATGACCTTCTCAACCCCAGCACGGTTATACCAACTGCGATCAAATAGAACGATTTCGCCACCGGCGGGCAAATGAGAAATATATCTTTGGAAATACCACTGAGTTTTCTCGCGCTCATTTGGAGCGGGCAAAGCCACGACCTTACACACGCGGGGATTGAGTCGCTGAGTAATTCGCTTAATTGCCCCACCCTTACCAGCAGAATCTCGACCTTCAAATAGGACAGCAACCTTAAGTTTATTCTCGACCACCCAGTCTTGAAGCTTTACTAATTCGCCTTGAAGCCTAAACAGCTCTCGGAAGTAAACATTGCGTGGAATTTCTGACTGGCTGTCACCATCAGGCGTTAGGCGATCATCATCGAGCTCCATTTCAAGCTCTTCATCCATGCTATCCAGAATCTCTTCTTGAGCACGGCGATACCACTCGGCCATTTCCTTATGCTTTGATGTCATAACTTTCCATTCCTAGGCAATATTTATAGCTAGGATAAATGACAATTTTGTTACATAAGGGGTTGATTACCTTTTAATTGCCCCAAAATGGCCTCTTGACTGTATAGAGCCAACCATTTTCGATCCCTGGAAGCACTAGGGCTCGATCCAGAAGGAAGAATAAAGGTCAATTCGACCGTGAGCTTTCGATGACTAAGGATGCTCGATATTGACTCCAGGAGCCCCATATCGCCTATAAATGCTGGGATGTCACTTCTTTCACCAGATTCTGCAGATTTATATGAGATTGCCAGGGAATACACTGGGACCTGAGCAATTACGGCCGCTTCAAATAAATTTGGCTTAAATGGAAGAACAGTCTCACCTACTGTAGATGTTCCTTCCGGAAAAATGCAGACTGATTGGGTTTTAAGCGCCTTAGCTACTTCGTTTGCAATGTACTTGCCATGGCGAGAGTTATTGCGATTGATAAAGATGGTTCCCAATTGTTTTGCCATCCAACCAAATACGGGCCATCCCTCCACCTCTGACTTAGCTACAAATCGAATGGGCTGAAATGCATTAATCGCATGTATGTCTACCCAAGAAATATGGTTCGATGCCAGCAAAAATGGAGCGGCAGGCAATATGTCTGCCTTCTTTAGCCTTAATTCAATTCCCAGAATGGAAAGTAAATGGATGGACCAATTTTGAATCAGCTTATTTTTTGTGGGTTGCCCTATGAAAGGAAATCGAAAGCAGAGCGTCGCTAAGCCGCCAAATACATGACTCCATACCCGCAACCAGTTAAATGCTTTAACTAAAGAATTCGCTTTCATATTAAATGGCAATATAAATCAAGTTTCAAAAAAAATGATTGCGTCATCAAACTGACTTAGAACTGTCATGCTACTTTCATACTCCCTAGGCTTAATACTGTTTCATGATGCATTACAAAGCCATCTGGATTTCAGATATACACCTAGGAACATCAGGGTGTCAGGCAAACTACCTTCTCGATTTCCTGAAACACAATGAAGCCGACAAGTTTTATCTAGTAGGCGACATTATTGATGGCTGGAGATTGAAAAAATCTTTCTACTGGCCTCAATCACATAACGACGTTGTACAAAAACTATTACGTAAAGCGCGTAAGGGTAGCGAAGTGATCTACATCCCTGGAAATCATGATGAAAGTGCTCGGCAGTTTTTTGGTCTTTCATTTGGTGACGTCAAAGTAGAAGAAGATGTCATTCATACGACTGTAGACGGTAGGCGCCTTTGGGTAACACATGGTGATCAGTTTGATGGTGTGATGCAATATGCCAAATGGTTGGCATACGTTGGTGATACTTTGTATTCCTTCATTTTGTATGTCAATCGCTATTTCAATATGCTGCGCGTCAAGATGGGGTTGCAGTACTGGTCCTTATCGCAATACCTTAAGCATCAAGTAAAAAATGCCGTGAGCTATATCGCAGACTTTGAGCACATCATGGCGAGAGAAGCCCGCCTACGAGGTTGTGATGGTGTAGTTTGCGGACATATTCACAAAGCAGAAATTCGTGAAATAGATGGTCTTTTGTATTGCAACGATGGTGATTGGGTGGAAAGCCTAACAGCCCTTGTTGAAACACATACCGGCGAACTCAAAATTATTCACTGGACACACATCAAGGGTGAGCCAGAAGATATCCCCCAAATCACCCTTCAACCTGGTATTGAATCACTTATCAAAGAGGCTGTGCTATGAAAATTATGATCATCACTGATGCATGGGACCCACAGGTTAATGGTGTCGTACGAACACTTAAACAAACCCGTGCTGAATTAACCGCAATGGGTCATGAAGTGGAAATGATTACCCCTACTGGTTTTAAATCAATTCCTTGCCCAACCTATCCAGATATCGCCCTTTCACTTTTTCCTGGCAAAGAGGTGGCAAGACGCATTAAAGAATTTGCTCCTGATGCTATGCATATAGCTACTGAGGGGCCGCTTGGTTTATCAGCTCGTGCCTATGCAGTAAAAAACAACTTACCTTTTTCTACTGCTTATCACACTCGCTTTCCCGAATATGTCAAAGCCCGCACTGGAATCCCACTTGCAATTACCTATGCGTTTATTCGCTGGTTTCATGGTCCATCAATGGCGGTCATGGCACCAACTATTGTTGTCAAGAATGATCTTGAAGAGTATGGCCTCAAGAATGTAGTGCTTTGGTCAAGAGGTGTTGATCTTGATATTTTTAAAATTCAAGACTCCAAAGCACTAAACACTGCGCATCCCATTTTCTTATACGTGGGGCGTGTTGCCGTTGAAAAGAATATCAATGCATTTTTAGAAATTGAATTGCCAGGTTCTAAATGGGTAGTAGGCGATGGTCCGGCAATGGCTGCTATCAAAGAAAAATACCCTGAAGTAAATTATTTGGGCGTACTTCAACAACATGAACTAGCAAAAGTGTATGCAGCCGCAGATGTATTTGTATTTCCAAGCAAAACAGATACATTTGGCCTGGTTTTACTTGAAGCAATGGCATGCGGCACACCAGTGGCGGCATATCCGGTCACCGGCCCTATCGATGTTTTGGGCCACTCTAATGCCGGAGCGATGAATGAAGATTTGCGTGAAGCTTGTATGCAGGCTTTAAAAATTCCTCGCGAAGTAGCGCGCGCCCATGCAGAGAAATTCTCCTGGAGAGCTGCTTCAGTACAGTTTGCAGATCACCTCAAGCCAGTATCGACACCAGAAGTGCATGTTACTGCGCTAGCCTAAGGAAGCTTGTACATGAACTCCCCGTATCACATAGACCAAAATCCCCACAAGGGAAACCGAGGTCTAGCAAGGGCCTGGCATGCTGCCAAAAATTCTTGGTGCGGTTTAGTTTATGCATTCTTGGAAGAGAGCGCCTTCAGGCAAGAGCTCACCTTATTTGTATTGCTTACTCCAATTGCTATCCTCCTACCCATTAGCTTATTAGAGAAAGCCCTTCTCATTTCTTCACTCATGATGGTTCTGGTTATTGAACTACTTAATTCGAGCGTTGAAGCAGCTATCGATCGTATTTCTTTTGAGCATCACGACCTTTCTAAACGAGCCAAAGATTTTGGTAGTGCCGCTGTGATGCTTGCCCTATTTGTGGCAGCCCTCATCTGGGCTGCTGTCTGCATCCCCATGGTTTTCAAGGTCTAAATGCATTCCGCTGAGAAAACATTCACTACACGAGGCTAGCTATGTCTGATATCCCTAATCCAATTGGTTCATTTGAGATTTTCACACCCAAGAAAGTCAAACCATTCAAAAAAAGTAAATCAAACACACTTAAAAAACTCTCCAAAAAAGTTGCCAAGAAGCTCTTTGGGAAAAAGTTTGTTACCAAAACAAGGGCTGAATTAAGAGAAGTTGATCCAAGCCCTGCTATTCAAATTGCCAAGCCTAAGAAAGCTGCATTTCAGATTATTTGGGCAAGCACGCCAGGCGAAATCAAAGAAGCTCAAAGACTGCGTTATAAAGTATTTGCCGAAGAGATGGGCGCTAATTTACCTAGCAATGCTGACGGCTTAGATGTAGATGAATTCGATTCCTATTGTGACCATTTATTAATTCGTGATCAAGATAGTCTTAAGGTAGTTGGAACCTATCGCGTGCTCCCTCCCCATAAAGCAAAAGAGATCGGACGCCTCTATTCTGATTCTGAGTTTGATCTATCTCGCATTGATCATTTGCGCCCTAAATTGGTTGAATTAGGCAGATCTTGCGTACATCAAGACTATCGCTCGGGAGCGGTCATTATGGCGCTATGGAGCGGTCTGGCTCAATACATGCAAAAAAATGATTATGAAATCATGCTAGGTTGCGCTAGCATCCCCATGGCCGATGGCGGTCACTTTGCAGCGAGTTTATATAACTCACTAGGCAATGATCAGATGGCACCAACAGAATTCCATGCTTTTCCACGACTGCCTTTGCCGTTGGATAGATTAAATGGAGGACTTGAGGTGCAGCCTCCTCCGCTGATCAAAGGTTATTTAAAGCTTGGTGCAAAAATCTGCAGCGCTCCAGCATGGGATCCAGACTTTAATACTGCTGATTTATTAACGATGCTGCGTCTATCAGAAATTAATCCGCGTTACGCAAAGCATTTTTTAGGAATGTAATTTTGATTGTGAGCGGGCTTTTAAAAACCACCTCAATATGGGGTGGTTTTTTATTACTACTTAAAGCTCACTTGGTAAGAGCGGCCGATTCTGTCCCACTCTGCTGCTTCTTTTAAGAGGCTAAACTCTGTCAATGGATGTTTGGCAGCCCATTCCTTAGAGAGACTTACGAGATAAGAGCCATCGTGCTCGGATACTTTTACCTTAGGAAAGTTGGTGTCATTTCTACCACGGCAAAGCACTTGAGCCAGACGCAAACAAAACAACATGCGCCAGTCTTCAAAGCTGTGATTGTTTGCTAGCTTTCCTAGCTTACCTGTATGCCCAATTAAGAGTGCAGCCAATCTAGCTTGGTCATTCTTAGAGAAGCCGGGCATATCTGCATTACCTGCGATATAGGCTGAATGCTTGTGATAGCCATTATGAGAAATCGATAAACCGATTTCATGTAAATTAGCTGCCCACTGCAATAGAGCAACATTATCCGCCCTGCTCTCTGATTCGGGCTTGGGAAGTTGTTGTAAAAACTCTGTAGCCAATTTACTCACTCTATCAGCTTGCTCTCGATCTACCGTGTAGCGCTGCATGAATTGTTCTACAGTGACATAACGCATGTCATGATGCTGCGATCTTCCAAGCAAATCGTAAAGTACACCACTTCGTAAAGCAGCATCGGTTACTTCCATTTCTTCAATACCTAATTCATCGAATGCCGCCAGCATAATAGCCAAGCCACCAGGCCATACCGATCTTCGATCGTCTTTCAAGCCAATCAACTCAACTTGATTAACATGCTCATACTTGAGTAAATGTTTCTTGAGATTCTTAAGGCCTTCACGGGTAATCAAGCCGCTCGCGCCATTGACGCGACCCATAGTCAAGCCATCACCAAGCCCATTGAAGTTGTTATTGGCAATCAGATCTGCCAAAGCCCTAGCCGTTCCAGATGAGCCGATGACTTGATTCCAACCACTCTTTAAGTATGCCCCTGAAATCACTTGTATTTCACGACGAGCGGCTAACTCAGCCTCTTTGAAGGCATGCGTATCAATATTTCCCTTAGGGAAAAAACTTAGGCTATGTGATACACATCCAATATAAAGGCTCTCCATAAGCTTTGGCTCGTAACCTTTGCCGATAATAAATTCGGTGGAGCCGCCGCCAATGTCAATCACCAATCTATTGCCTTGAACAGCTGGTACCTCATGTGCTGCTCCAATGTAAATGAGGCGCGCCTCTTCAACGCCAGCAATCACTTCAATAGGAAATCCCAGAGCCTCTTCTGCATCAGCAACAAATTGCTGGGCATTCTTAGCAACGCGCAAGGTATTGGTAGCTACCGCCCGAACATTAGCAGGATCAAATCCACGTATTCGTTCACCAAAGCGCCTAATAGCAATAAGTCCTCGTTGGTATGCATCGTTACCAAGGAGTTTATTTTCAGTCAGGCCGGCCGCAAGGCGAACTGACTCACGCAAGGTATCTATCGGGCGAAGTTGAGTGCCCGATGGTGTATTTATTGCCTGCGCTACAAGCATCCGAAAGCTATTGGATCCCAAATCAACCGCAGCCACTAGGTTTGCGGAATTAGTTATAGGATCTGCGGGATTGCTGGCCAAAATATTCCCCAAAAATAGAAAGCTGAATCAATTATGTCTATTTTATGTAAAAACCATGACACATTGATGAAATCAGCAACTAGCCTATGTGGCTGGGGTGACGCTCTCTACTAGGCGGCTAAGTTCTGCTCAGAACTTGAGCAATCCCGATCACCAAAGCTGCAAAGAATGCAACAGTCGCCAGATTTAGGCTTGAGGATGGCGCTACAGGAGCGGCAACGATATAAGTGCTGAGAGGTACCCGCTTCAACTTTAATCACTTCGGAAGCTTGGCAATGGGGACAGGTAACGACAGACTCTAGTTCGAGGATAGTTTTATTCACCCTAACATGATGGGGTAAAAATATTTCACTATTGTGTCAATGCCAATGACAGGCTTAATCTGTTGTACTAGGACTCCAGAATGCCTGAGACACGAAATCTTGATCGGCAATTTTTGCAATTAACCGATCCATATCATCTCCATTTACAGCTGATGCAGTTAATACAGCCTGTATCTCCACATCATCAGTTCCAAATTGATGCACTTCAACATCTTGCGTTTGATAGCCCGCTTCTTCCAATGTTTTAATGAATTGCTTTAAAGCAATCTTTTGAGCGTGTTTTGGCGTGATGATATAAACCGAGTTCGTAACCTCTACTGAAATGGTATCTAGAGGTTGCTTATTAATAAAACTCACTACAGGTCGAAGAAGAGTATTTGCCGCAAGAATGAATATCGTAGCGAGAGAAGCCTCGAGAAGTAAATCGGCACCAGCACATGCGCCAACGGCACCAGATGCCCACAAAGTAGCCGCCGTATTAATGCCTCTGACGTTGCCCTCTTCCCGCATGATGACGCCTGCACCTAAAAATCCAATACCAGAGACGACATAAGCCATGATATGAACAGCACCGTCATGGCCGGTTAAACGATTACCAGCATCCACAAATATGGCCGCGCCCACGGCAACTAGAATATTGGTTCTGAGACCTGCAGTTCGCTGACGATATTGACGCTCTAAGCCAATTAGTCCGCCCAAGATAAAGGCGGCACAAAGACTGATAGTGGTGTCAGTCAGCGAGGCATAGTTAATGTTATTTACGAATTCCATGAAAGCAGGTCTTTAGTCTATTTGGATCCCAAGCCTAATGACTCTACCATCACTTTAAAGACCTCAGTGTTATCCATAAACCCTTTAAATTTTTCTGATCCTGGACCTGATGCATTTAATACCGCGTCGTCTGCAGCATGCACGCCAGATTCTTGATGTGAAGGTAAATTTCCGCCAACATGGATGGCATCCTCTTGTTGCTGAATATATTTTGGATTGGCAACATATTTACCATCCTCACCCTTTATCGCCGGCATAAAAGTGCCATCCAGCTTAGGATGCATCGTTTCATAGTGGTCAGGATAGCTTCCATAAAAGAATGCAATGCGTTTTGAGACATCAATTCGATTTGGATAACCCTGAGTATCAGCCTTAGGATAGTTTGGGAAGCCTGCATCTGCATAAATACCCACTTTTTCACGCAACGGTCCCGGCTTATCGTCATGCACCACGCCACTGATCGATCCACTGTGAGTATGATCGGGAGTCACAATAATTAAAGTATCAGGATGCGTTTTTGCAAATTCTTTAGCAATTTGTACTGCATTACTCAACATAATGGTGTCGAACGCTGCGCGCTCCCAATCCAGAGGATGATTGAATTTATCAATCAATGCTGCCTCCACCATCAAGAAGAATCCATTTGGATTTCTGGATAGCACGTTGAGTGCGGATTGCGTCATCTCTGTAAGGTCAGGTTGATTTGGGTATTCTTCAACCGTATTTTTCTTTAGATATAAGCGGTCTAGAGAGCCATCCATATTATCTGGATGAAAAACTCCAAATAACTTTTTAGTATTTTTGTTATCAGATTCTGCGATCAATTCTTGTTTTGTAAAAGCGATTTGGTAACCCTGAGACTTAAAACTTTCAAGCAAATTTTTATCGTCTTTACGCTTAGAGCTTTTAGTCGATTGCGGGTAAAAGTAGGCTGATCCCCCGCCCAGAATAACTTCTGCACCACTAGCTAGAAGCTGATCGGCAATATATTGCTTATCAGCCCTTCGTCTTGTATGAGAAACCATTGCGCCTGGTGTTGCATCCTCTAACTCAGCATCAGAGACTATTCCCACAGACATCTTAGTATTGCGCTTGATAAGCTCAGTGATTGTTTCTACTTTTGGATGAGAGAAATTATCGCTAGCGCGAGAAACATAAACACCCATAGCATTCACAGCTGTTTTGTGTCCGGTTGTATAAGCGCTCATGGAGTTAGCAGAGTCTGTAATTAGGGAGTCAGATCCAGATGTACCAATCATTGCAGTACTAGGCATGTCATCAAAAGCTAAACGACCCTGATACTTTCCCTCTTGCATACCCTTAGAGAGCACTCTTGCGGTGGTTCTATTGGCTATCGTCATGCCATCACCAATAAAGAGAATCACATTCTTTACGCGACGAGGTCCACTTGAATAGACGTCCCAATTTACCTGCAGGCGCTCTTGTGGTGATCGAGCCACAATTTGATAGTTACCTGCTTTTGCTAGCTGCACATCTCGAATGAGTATTGAGCTTCCCTTGCCATTTTCGTTGGCAATGAAATCAGACTTATTTGGGATGATTTTATTTAGTGGTGCACCGTTTAATTCCAGTACAACTTCATCTTGATTCACAACTGAATTAAATTCAATTTTGATATCGAATTTAGATCCAGCCAAAATGGCTGCCTTATCAATCGGGTATATCGCCGCTGCTTGAGCCAGCCCAGCTAAAACGCTAAAAAGAATGTATGAGGCTGACTTAAGGAGTTGTGAAATTTTCATAGTAGAGAAATAGCAGATGAAGTGAGTCAACTTAGACTATCTATCAATCAAATGACAATTTGATGACGAACGTACAAATCATTGCCTAAGAAAATTTATACCTTTGCAACCTTTAATCGCTTACTTTTAACCGCCTTACAAAATAACTCATAGTCTTTCTCATTTTGTTTAGCGTACGACCTAGCAAATGAATGCATGGCCTCATTCAATTCTTCAGATTCGCCACAATACCCAGCAATTTCAGCTGCATCACCAGAGCGCGCATGGCCTAGTGCAAGAGCCCAACCAAATAATTTGGCATACTCAGCAAAATTTTTCAACGAGACACCATTAGGCCCAATCTCTATACCGCCCTTCATATCGCGCAATTGGCGGAGATAAAATCCCTCGCTTTTGTCGATATCAAATTGCATAGAGCCGTAGTTCAAAAAGATATCTGGAGCACCTTGAAGTAATCTCTGTCCAGCCACGACACGCTGACCCATGTCTCTATAGATCGATTCGCCTATGTATGGACTCAAAACAGATTTTTGAGCCTCTTTGTATTGTAAAAATAAAGGGTCGTTAGCGCTATCGCCTTCAAAATACATCACCATACAGTTTGTTCCAACACTGCCGATACCAACCACCTTGCGCGCAAAATCTTTCAACATATAACGCTCAAAAAGAATTTTTCTATCGGCCAGCAAGGTGCTTGAGTAATTACACAAAGCCTTATCAAGCAGCGCGTGAAGAGGTCGCCCATAGGCATTCGTTTTGAAATGCTCAATTAATGGTGGCTTGTTGATAATTTTTCTATCTTTCCCGACCAGGGTAGTCAGTTTTTGCAATACCTGAATATTTCCCTGCCCTTTAGTCTCTTTTAGATAGATATCAATTTTCTTTTGGTGCTCTTTTGAAAAATATTTACGAATTTCTGTTTCGCTAATAAATTCCTGCGCTAACTCCAAATAAGGCATTTTGGCATACTGAGCCATTCGCTTTTGGTACTCGGAGCAAATACGTAACACAATTTTTTTACTTAACGATTTACTTCCTCCATTACTTTCGCAAGCGATGACTGCGCTAGCTACAAGACGCTTAAGATCCCACTCCCAGCTGCCGGGCAGAGTTTCATCAAAGTCATTGATCCCAAATACCAGACGATGTTCGGCTGTACCAAATAATCCAAAATTAGATACATGCATATCACCACAAAGCTGAACAGTGATATTGGTGCGCGGCTGATTAGCCAAATCCTGAGCCATGATTGCTGCGCCCCCACGATAAAACGCAAAAGGGGATTGCAACATGCGCTCATAACGAATCGGTATTAGGGACTCAACACGTGTCTTAGCCTGATTCTCCAGAATGGTGATTGGATCAATACGATTTTTTGGTGGCTCATAAACACCCTGCTGAGTAAAGCTGACCTTTCTTCGTAAAACTTTGCCATCAGCCATGCGCTTTTTAATGCTGGGCCTAGGATTGCTAAACGACTCTACTGATCTTAAGACGGCGAATTTAGGGTGTTTCTGAATGGACATCGACTTCCTCACAAGGTTTTAGCTAATCTTAACTCCTTCCTAGGGGTTTTGATCTACCTAAACTTGAGGCGATGATGAATGGACTGTAATTTCTCTTTTATCTGGAAATGATCTAATTTATCTAGAGGGAGATCCAGCAGTAGCTCAATACGGTTACGTAAGCCCATTTCCACCTGCCCAAAAGCATGAAGCATCGCCTCATCGCCAGAATCGACAGCGGCAGGATCTGCAAACCCCCAATGCGCACTAGTGGAATGGCCGGGCCAATAGGGGCACGACTCCCCCGCCACAGAATCGCACAGAGTAATAATAAAATCCATGCGTGGTGCACCTTCTACGCAATACTCATCCCAGCTTTTGTTGCGCAATTTCTCAAGTGGATAGCCAACACCTCTTGCGAACTTCAAGGCTAATGGATGAACAAAACGCTTAGGCTGAGAACCTGCTGAATAACCCACAAATCGACCGTGACTCAAAGTCGTAGCTAAAACCTCACCTAAAATCGATCTAGCTGAATTTCCTGTACATAAAAATAGGATGTTGTAGCTTTTACTCATTCAATTAATCAATCGCCTCTATGCAACTTCTTCAAGGCGTAGAGAGAATCTAGTGTCCACAATAAATTGAGGTTTATGCAAATCATTCGATGGGTGACGCACTGTTAATTTTGATTCGATGGATTCGTATATTGCTTGATCGATAGTAGTATTTCTCAACGCTGAAGAGATATATTTAGCGAGATTTTCATTCATAGTTATTTCAACTTCCTTTATAGGTATATGAAACTAATCTTATTCTTGCTATATGTAAGATTTATTAATAAATGAAGAAAAAAAGCCCAGCAGAACCGGGCTTTAAAAGAAGATTTGAAACATTTTACTTGGCCGGCATTTAATCCAGCGCACTTAGATTACTGAAAGGATGTGTCAAATTAATGACTCTGATATACACTGAAACAACAAAATATTGGATTTTATAAAGGAATTGGTATGGCTCAGTGGGATCTATACGGGACCATCGCACTCAGACTCGGTTTAGCATTACTGGTAGGAGCCATATTAGGCTTAAACCGTTGGCTCCACCATAAATCCGCCGGTATACGAACCCACTCCCTAGTAGCAATTGGATCAGCAACGGCCGTACTATTAATTAGTGATTTCGTTCAGGATGATGCCCAATCCGTTAGCCGTGTTTTGCAAGGGTTAATTACTGGTCTCGGATTTTTGGGTGCCGGCGTCATTATTCGCGAACAACGCTCACAAAAAATCTTTGGCCTCACTACAGCAGCAAGTATTTGGTCTTGTGCCCTCATTGGCGCAGCCTTTGGGGCGGGACAATTTGCCTTGGGCGGACTTAGTCTTGGGGCCATATTGTTAACGCTAGTGATCGGGGGGCCGTTAGAGAGGCTTATAGCAAGGGTCACTGGGGTTCGCCGAGCCTCCGAAGTATCTAGCGATCCTGACTAAGCCCCTTTAAGGTCCAAAAAAACTATATTTGTCATATTAGTTTGCTAAGATTGGCCCTAACTTAATCCGTGGATTGAATGAATATGAGTAAATATCTATATGAAGATGCTGTAAAGCAATTACAAGAGACGGGCAGTATTGGTTTAGCGGACTTAAAAAACTTACCTCATGAAGAGCTAGTGGAGCTGTTCGAGGAAATCAAGGTTTGGTGTCTTTACGCTAACGGTAAAGCCGATAAGTTACCCAAAGAATCCAAGAAGAAAAAGAAAAAGAAAAAGGATTAAGCGGCAATCCGCTCTTTAGGGAATCGCAACATAAACTGACTGCCCTTCCCAGGAGTGCTTTCTATTAGGAGTTGAGCCTGGTGCCTATTGGCAATATGCTTAACAATAGCCAAGCCCAATCCCGTTCCACCCGTATCTCTTGAGCGACTTCTGTCTACGCGATAGAAACGCTCCGTAAGCCGAGATAAATGCTCTGATGCAATACCGGGGCCAGAGTCTGTTACTAAAAACTCACCTTGCCCCTGATCATTCACCCTCCATTCCACGCGAATTGCGCCAACGTCAGGGGTATAGCGAATCGCATTGGATACGAGATTGCTAAATGCCGAAAGAATCTCTCTCTCATCTCCCATTAAATTCTGAGGCGATTCCAGATCAAAATTGAGCGCGTGCTTTCCTTGAGAGAGTGCCTCAGCATCATTCTTCAGAAGCGCCATCAAGGTTTCCACTTTCACTACCGTATTGGCGGCAGGTAAAGCATTTGACTCTAGATTAGCCAAAGTTAACAAATCCTCAACCAAGCTTTTCATTCTTTGCGCTTGAGCCATCATCATGTCGAAGTATTGATCTTGCTGTTCCTTCTTCAGATCAAGTGAATGAACTGTCTCCAGAAAGCCCATCAATACGGTAATTGGTGTGCGCATTTCATGAGAAACATTGGCTACGAAATCGCGACGCATAGCATCGGCTTTTTGCAAATCGGTAATATCTTGCACCAAAAGAAGGTGACGCTTTTGACCAAATGGGAAAGCTTGCAACATCAAACTCAAGTTTCCATGGGGTCCCATGCGCTCCATTAATAGGGGCTCATCAAAATTGCGCTTATTCAGATACTGAATAAATTCAGGTCGTCTAATTAAAAAATTAATTCGCTGCATCACATCACGTTTGAATATGAGCCCAAAGTATTGTTCCGCAATATCGTTGCACCATTCAATTTGATCGCTATCATCGAGCATTAATATGCCATTAGGTGAGACTTGGAATGCCTCTATAAAGTGATCATGTTGCCGCTCAATACTGCGAATTCTCTGTTTCAGATTTCTGACTAAACGCTGAAGCCTAAAAAATACTTCCTCCCAAAAGCCACTCGGTAAGGGCATATTTTCAACAGAATCAGCAAGAATATATTTTCTAAGGCGCGCTAAGTTAATGTAGGAATAAACAAGCGGTATAGAGAGTACTGAAATTCCCGCTGCAATACCCCACTCTGGTCCCCAAAAGGACATTACCGTAAACGCAGCAATAAAGCCGATGCAGATAATGAGAGAAAATCGGGTTAGCGCTGATAACATGCTGCCATATTAGAGCATCTCCAAAGAATCATAAAAATTCCCAGAAAATGTAGCCTAATGAAGACTTAAGTTTGGGTTGGAGTCTTAGTAATACGATAACCGCTGCCACGAACGGTTTCTATATAGCGGTCACAATCAAACGGGACTAGAGCAGCTCGTAAACGCTTGATATGAACGTCTACTGTTCTTTCTTCAATATAGACCTCACTACCCCAAACCTTATCCAATAAACTGGCGCGCGAGTGAACGCGCTCAGGGTTGGCCATGAAAAACTGAAGCAAACGAAACTCGGTTGGCCCTAAAGCAATAGCTTTAGACTCGGCATTGGGCCATGTAGCCAAAACACGATGAGAACTCGGATCTAATTTAAGTGGGCCAACAGTAAGTGGGCCAGTATCTTCGATAGGCATCTGTCTACGCAACATTGCCCTCACTCGCGCTACTAATTCTTTAGGTGAAAATGGTTTGGTGACATAGTCATCTGCGCCAGAGTCAAGACCCAGAACCTTATCTGACTCTTCGCTTTTGGCTGTCAACATCAAAATAGGTAAGGCCTTGGTTCTTTCGTTAGAGCGAAGCTCCTTTGCAAACTGAACTCCAGACTTTCCAGGCAACATCCAATCCAGAATAATCATATTAGGCAATTGATCTTTCATCATTGCCGATGCGATATCCGTTTGCATTGCTTTTTCGACTTTATACCCTGCATGTGTCAAATTAATCGCAATCAATTCTGCAATTGATGGCTCATCCTCAACTATGAGTATGCGGTGAGTCATTATTAGACGCTCCGATTATGGTCTATTGGCTTCACGAACTAAATCTTCATGCGGTAGGTGACGTACATCAGCACCCTTAGCAATGTAGATCACAAACTCTGCAATATTCTTAGCATGATCACCGATACGTTCAATTGCTTTGGCGATCGTCAGCATATCAAGACCAGTAGTAATTAAATGGGGGTCTTCAGACATATAGGTAATGAGCTTACGTACAAAACCCCTAAATTCTTCATCAATCTGACGGTCTTCTTCAACTACTTCAGCAGCTGCAATCGTATCTAAGCGGGCGAATGCATCAAGACTGCGGCGCAAGAGTGAAATAGCCATCTGACCCGACAAACGAATTTCTGCAACGTTGATGTTATTTGGTAAGCCAGACTCTATTAGGCGTTTTGTACGTTTAGCCACCCTTTCAGCCTCATCACCAGCACGCTCTAAATTAGTAATCGCTTTGGATACCGCCATCACAAGTCGTAAATCTCGCGCTGTTGGCTGTCTGCGCGCAATTAATTCCGTGCAAGCCAAATCAATCTGTATCTCAAGATCGTTTACTAATTTTTCATTTTCGATCACGACATTGCAAGTATCAATATCCATTTGCGTAAATGCACGCATCGCTGTAGCAATTTGTGACTCCACAAGACCGCCCATTTCAAGCAAGCGGCTTGAAAGTGAATTTAAATCGGCATCGAATTGTGATGATAAGTGTTTATCTGGCATTAATGTCTCCAATTAACCGAAGCGGCCGGTAATATAGTCTTCTGTTTCTTTACGCTTAGGCTTAATAAATATTTCGTCCGTTTTGCCATACTCAATTAGGCTACCCAAATACATATAGGCCGTATAGTCCGAAACGCGAGCAGCTTGCTGCATATTATGAGTCACAATAGCAATGGTGTATTCATTCTTGAGTTCATGGATCAACTCTTCAACTTTTCCAGTTGAAATAGGATCTAGAGCTGAGGTTGGCTCATCTAACAAGATCACGGAAGGTTTCACAGCTACACCCCGTGCAATACACAGGCGCTGTTGTTGACCACCAGAGAGTGATAAACCGCTCTGATTCAACTTATCCTTCACTTCATTCCAAAGAGCGGCCTTATTTAATGCCCACTCTACGCGCTCATCCATTTCAGAGCGGGAGAGCTTTTCATAAAGACGAACTCCAAAAGCAATGTTTTCGTAAATAGACATTGGGAATGGAGTTGGTTTTTGAAAAACCATCCCTATTCTTGATCGCAACAAGTTCAAGTCTTGGCCTGGCTCTAGAATGTTCTGACCATAAAAATTGATCTCGCCTTCTGCGCGTTGCCCTGGATAGAGGTCATACATTCGATTGAGTGTTCTGAGCAGTGTTGATTTTCCGCAACCAGATGGGCCAATGAATGCAGTCACCTTGCCTTGCTCAATATCTAAGTTGATCTTTTTTAGACCCTGAAAGGCGCCATAATAAAAATTAAGGTCACGCACTTCAATGGCGTTCACTACCGAATTCTTCGGCTCTTGGCTTACTGTATCCATTCTTACTCCTTGACTATCAATCTTATTTAAGTCAAACATTGTTTTCATATTGCTCATCATCCCTGTACCTTCTCTCTAAACACCACGCGAGCTAAGATATTTAAGCCAAGCACAGCAAATGTAATCAGAAGGGATCCGCCCCAGGCCAGACTGACCCAGTTATCGTATGGACTCATGGCGAACTGAAAAATAACCACCGGCAAGTTAGCCATGGGCTTATTCATATCCGTTGAGAAGAACTGATTGCTCAAGGCTGTGAAAAGCAAAGGCGCAGTTTCACCACTCACTCGAGCTAATGCCAATAGGATTCCCGTCATGATGCCGCTTTGCGCTGCGCGCAAGGTAACCATAAAGGCCACCTTCCATTTTGGAGTGCCTAATGCATAAGCAGCCTCCCTCAAACTTCCAGGAACCAAGCGCAACATATTTTCAGTAGTACGGACAACCACAGGAATAGCGATTAAAGCCAATGCCACAGTGCCCGCCCAGCCAGAGAAATGCTGAACCTTCGCAACATATAAGGCGTAAACAAACAGGCCTATCACAATAGAGGGAGCGGAAAGCATGATGTCAGTTACAAAGCGGGTAAGAGAGGCAACTTTACTGCGATCGCCATACTCAGAAAGATATAAACCAGCTAACACACCTACAGGCGTGCTAATAAAAGTGCATGAGCCAACCAATAAGAGACTTCCCACGATAGCATTGGCTAAACCACCGCCTTCAGTACCTGGAGCAGGAGTGCTCGCAGTAAACATATTCAAATTAATTGCAGAAAATCCTTTAATAAAAAGGATGCTTAAAATCCAAATAAGGCTAGCCATACCGATAGCCATAGCCAACATGGAAAGAGCAAGGCCAATTTTATTTACTCTTTTACGACGAGCAAATACAGCCATGTCAAAATTATTAGACACACTCATGATTTCAGCCCTTGTTTTTTCTCCATGCTAATTAACAACCATTTAGCAAGGGCCAACACCACAAATGTAATAAAAAATAAGGCAAGGCCTAGAGCAAAAAGAGATGAGTAATGTAAACCTACCTCTGCTTCGCCAAATTGATTTGCCAGGGTGGATGCTATAGAGCTACCTGGAGCAAAAAGGGAAGGGGAAATTCGTTGTGCGTTACCAATGACAAAAGTAACTGCCATGGTTTCTCCAAGCGCCCTACCTAAACCTAACATCACCCCACCAATGACCCCTGCCTTTGTATAAGGCAGAACAATATTTCGGACTACTTCCCATGTTGTGCAGCCAATTCCATAGGCCGATTCTTTAAGAACTGGTGGAACAATCTCGAATACATCGCGCATGACCGAAGAAATAAAAGGCAAAATCATGAGAGCAAGAATCAATCCCGCACACAACATACCAATGCCATTAGGTGCCCCTGAAAATAAAATTCCAATTAGGGGAATTTGACCCAGGGTAGCCTGAAGAGCAGGCTCAATATAGTCGCCAAATATAGGCGCAAAGACAAATAAACCAAACATGCCATAAATGATGGATGGCACAGCGGCCAATAACTCAACAGCTGTTCCAAGAGGGCGTCTGAGAGGTGGGGGACAAATTTCTGTTAAGAAAAAAGCAATGCCAAAACTTAGTGGGACAGCAATTAAGAGTGCAATTACTGAAGAAACTAATGTTCCATAAATTGCGATCAAACCACCGAACTCTCCATTCACAATATCCCAGGTAGGAGTAATAAAAAATTGGGGGCCGAACTCTTTTAATGCAGGCCATGCATTAATAAATAAAGAGCCAATAATTCCTAGTAACGCAAACAATACCGATAGAGAAAAAAATTGCGTAATGCGATGAAATAGAAAATCTTGAATTCTCTGGAGTCGCGCAATTTTTGAAGCCATTAGCGTTGGAGCACTGGTAGTCTCTAAAGCATTCATTCTATGGATATCTTAAGTAGAAAACGACCCTGATTAACAGGGTCGTTCAAATCTGAAAAATTAGAACAGAAATTATTTAGTCTCAACTTGTGACCAAACTTGCTTCCGAATGTAATCTACGGTTGCGTCAGGCATTGGGACGTAATCTAAGTCTGAGGCGGCTTTCTTACCATCTTTGAATGAATAATCAAAGAATTTCAATACTGCTGCAGCTTGAGATTTATTTTCTGGCTTTTTATAAACTACAACGAAAGTTGCGCCTGTAATTGGCCATGCTTTAGCACCTTTAGCATATGTAATAAAAGTATTCATTCCAGGAAATTTAGACCAGTCTGTACCGGCAGAGGCGGCAGCGAAAGCTTCTGCAGTTGGAGATACTATTACGCCATCAGCATTGCGAACCTGTGTATAGCTCAGGTTATTCTTTTTAGCATAAGCATACTCAACATAACCAATTGAGTTCTTGATGCGTGCAACGTTAGCCGCAACGCCTTCGTTTCCTTTGCCACTTACAGTAGAAGCTGCAGGCCATTTAACTTGCGCACCAAAGCCAACCGCATCTTTAAAGTTGCTACTTGCTTTAGAAAGGAAGCTAGTAAAAATTGCAGTAGTACCAGATCCGTCTGCACGAGTTACAACTGTGATCGGACCAGATGGGATCTTCATGCCTGGATTTAGGAGAGCTACGCGTTTGTCGCTCCAGTCTGTTACAGAACCTTGGAAAATATCTGACAAAAGGTCACCAGAGAGCTTCAACTGGTTTGGGCCAATACCTTCGATGTTAACAACTGGAACTACGCCGCCAATAATTGCTGGAAACTGAACCATGCCATTACTTTGTAAGTCTTCAAAACTTAATGGTGCATCAGTAGCACCAAAATCAACTGTTTTAGCTTTAATCTGTTTAATACCGCCTCCAGAACCTATGGACTGGTAATTCAGGCTGTCACCGCTTTTAGCTTTATATGATTCAGCCCACTTACTTAATACTGGATAAATAAAAGAGGATCCAGCACCAGTCATTTCTACAGCAAATGCGGTAGGAGCAAGTGAAATAGCGCCAATAATCAGGGCTTTTTTCAAAAAAGATTTCATTTAATCGGTCCTTGAATGGAATATGCGCAATAGCGCGATACAAGGACGATACGGGTCGAATATGACAGCTCTATGACACCCCCAAAACAGCCTTGATTAAGGTCTTAAATGGGGTTTTATGGTGTTTTTTGCCACCCCTAGCGCTTATAGAAGCTCAGGGTAACTTCACCCAAATTAATCCCAAACTTACTCATTTGGGCTTTATTAATCATGACTTTAGGTGTGACCAAATACATCCAGTCATCAAACTGCACGTTGTAAACCGTTCCGTCAACTGGCAGAGCCAAGGTATATGCCCAATTGAGCGCATTACCTGCTGAGGATCCATTAGCCTCTCCCACCACATCATCTGCCTTGCCGATATATTTTCCTGGGGCAGTCTCTGTCAATGTCCAGATGCGTTTTTGCTTTGTTCCGTCAGAGTAGTCAAAGCTTTCATCTAAGGTACCCACTTTTTTACCACCAACTACTTTCCAGTTCGCCTGAATGAGTACGGTAAAGCGTTTTACTACCGCTCCACTGCGGTCAGTAAAGATTCCATAAGCATCAATCGTGCCCGAGAAATACTCACTGAGATCTAAAGTGGGTTTTTCATTGGCATATTGAGAAACTTGAGGCCCAGAGCAACCCAATAAAAAACCTGCGCAGAATAATACTGCGATAAATCTACTGAGGATATTTTTCATTAATTACAAGCCTCTTGAAATAAGGGTGGTGGGCAATTTTGACCCAATAATTGTTCGCGTAATTTAGGTGCGCTGGTTTTAGGATCTAACCAGATGCCGAAAAATGCTTTAGAAAAATCTGATCCAGGGATTTGAGCAAGTGGTTTGCCTTCAAAGTAAAACGTGGTTCCCTGCTTCGGAGTATAGATGGCCGTGATGTTCTGACCAGGCTCGACATTAGGCAAAAAGGTTGCCAACTGCTTTCCCCAATTCTGCGCTTGAGCCTCTGGCACACCAAGCTTCTTCATCTCGTCACTAGTTCTATTGGCAATTGCATTGCCGTTGAGTGATCTTTGATAACGCAAATCGAGCGCAAACTCGGGAGAATTCAAATTAGCGCCTCGATAAAAAGTGGCGTCATACACATGAAAGCCCCACCAAGTTAATTTCCCACTGCCTTGCAGCCTTGCCGGATTCAGAGCTTCATCTATATAAGTTAACTCGCGCGCAGATGCTGAGCCTGACAACAAGCAAGCTATTACGCACAAGCGAATGAGTAGGGATTGAGCTGTCATATGACGCTCTACTTAGCTCTCGCTTTAACCAAACGCAAGACCCCTGGCCCAAGCACTCGAGAAATTGCATGACGATTTTTGGCAAAGACTTGATATCCGAATTGAAGAAAGGGTTGCAAATCTTTTCTAGAAAATAGCCAGGCTAAAGCAGGAAGGTTGGCGCGTCGATAGGCCTCAGGAAATACTGCCGCCCCTTGAATTAAGACTCCATCAGAATATTGACCATACATAGCAGCTAAAGCCTGTTCACATGAAACTCCCACAACTGTAGGATCGAAACGATCTGAGTTGATATCAACAAAGTTGAGTAGGCCAGCTTGGTTGCGTCCTGTGAGAAACAAAATTTCTGCCTGGCACAAAGGGCATGCGCCATCGTAATACAGGGTCAGTTTTTGTAAATCATGGGTCATCAAGCAAGTGTAAGACTTATTCACTAAACTGGCTGACAGGTCATTAAATGAATTCACTCACTTGAAAATACTTCCCAAACCCTTTCGCGCTTTAGTGATCGGCTCTTCTGGCACGATTGGATTGGCCTTTATGGAGTTACTTAAAAATAACCCCTCCTGCTCAGGGGTTGTAGGGGTTCATCGTCATTCCGAGCATCCGCTGGATTATCAGAATCCTGAATCTATTAAAAGTTGTGCTGAGGCTCTAGCTAGCCAAGGACCATTTCAACTCATCATTAATACGATTGGTGTGCTACACAGCGGTGAGTGGATGCCAGAAAAGAAATTGGATGATCTGGGTTTTGAGCCCTTGATGGAGCTCCTCAAAATTAATGCCATTGGGCCAGCTCTCACGATTCGTTATTTCTCCAAACTATTAGATCCTCAACACAGCATTATGGTCACGCTATCCGCCAAGGTTGGCAGCATTGAAGACAATCGATTGGGTGGCTGGTATAGCTACCGAACCTCTAAAGCCGCACTCAATATGCTGATTAAAACCGCTTCAATAGAGCTCGCTCGCACTAAGTCAAAGGTCGCCCTCATTGCCATGCATCCAGGCACTGTCAATTCCAGGCTATCTAAACCATTTCGTGGAGAGCAGATTGGGCGACCAGCGCAAGATGCAGTAGCCGATATGTTTAACGTGATTGAAAATCTTCAACAGGGTGATTCAGGAAGCTTTCTTTCTTATGCTGGTGAAAAATTACCCTGGTAAATAGCAAGGCAATTAGTTATTGCTAAGCCTGGGTCTTAGGTGCCTTTTTACGGCAGGCATCGGAACAGTATTTAACGGATTCCCAGTTTTTGGCCCACGACTTTCTCCAAGGCATTTCCTTTTTGCAGACCACACAAGTCTTGCTAGGAAGAAAACTCTTGTTTCCCTTAAAGGTCACACCCATCAGCACCCCTATAGATCGTCTAAGTGAGTAAGGATCTGATCAGCATGCGCCACAATGTGCCCCTGATCTTCATCACTGATTCTTTTGAGGTTGGCCGTCATTAAGCGTGTACGTGGGCTAGATTCAAACTGAGTTCGATGCTTAATGAGAAAGTTCCAATACAAAGTCGTAATAGGACAAGCATTTTCACCATAGCGGACATCTGGCTTGTACTGACAAGAACCGCAGTAATTACTCATCCGCTTGATGTAGGCACCGCTAGCGATGTAAGGCTTACTAGTGAAGCGACCGCCATTTGCAAACAAAGCCATACCCGCCGTATTGGGTAACTCCACCCATTCAATTGCATCTACATAAATTGCTAAATACCAATCGCAGACTGCGGACGGCAGGATTTCAGCTAAGAGAGCAAAATTGCCTGTCACCATCAGGCGTTGAATGTGATGCGCATAACCGTATTCCAGAGTTTGGCCTATCGCATCTTTCATACAAGCCATCTTGGTTTTGCCATCCCAATACCATTTAGGCAGAGCCCTCTCATGTCCGTAATAGTTATCTTGTGCCATTCCCGGCATATCTAGGTAGTACATCCCCCGGACAAACTCTCTCCATCCCAGAATTTGACGAATGAAACCTTCAACCGTTGATAAATCTAGAGCGTATTTTTTCCAAGCTGTGAGGACGGCAGCAATGACCTCTCGAGGATTGAGCAGTTTGAGATTGAGCGAGCTCGATAGAATTGAATGCCAGCCATAAGGAGTATCAGTCCACATGGCATCTTGATACACGCCAAAGTTGCGTAAACGATATTCCACAAAATAATTTAACGCCTCTAATGCTTGCTCACGATTTACCGGCCAACGAAATGCCTCTAATGATCCCGGGTGTTTTGGGTAGGTCCTCTTAACGAATGCAATCACCTCTTGCGTAATCTCATCTGGCTCAAACAAGACTGGCTCATCAACCATGCCGGGACCTTTTTTAGGGTAGGGCTTACGGTTATCTTGGTCGAAGTTCCATTGACCACCCTCTGGGTTACCCTCAGCATCAACCAATATATTGTGTCTCTTGCGCATTAAGCGGTAAAAGTACTCCAGCCTCAATTCTTTCTTGCCGGCAGTCCAATCTATAAACTCTTGATGTGTACAAAAGAAGTGGTCATCTTCACACATCTCCAGTGAAATCGATAACTCGCTTGCTAATTTTTCTATCTGCTGCTTGAGGCGCCACTCACCAGGCTCAATACAAATCAAGCGCCCAATATTGTCTTGCTGTAACTTTTCTTTTAATGCATCAACAATAGATAAGGGTGTATTTTCGATATAAGTGATCGGGTACTTAAGCGCCCTCAAAGACCGTGCAAAGTGACGCATTGCCGAAAAAAATAAGGCAATCTTGGCTTGGTGTGACCAAACGTACTGCGCCTCATCTATCGACTCCACCATGAACACTTCATCTGTTTCAAAGTTTAATTTTTTAAGTGCAGCACCATTTAGGTCAAGTTGGTCGCCAAGAACTAAGACCAGCCTTTTAGGGGATTTCATTTATTTTTATATTGGGTTGGGCAGTAAGCGCGATCTACTAACTTACTGCGTAAGGCTACATGCTTAGTTGCTCTTCCAGTAACCCGCTTACGCCAGAGTTCAAATGAACCTCTCTTGAGCTCATGGCGCATTAATTGAATCACTTGAGGCTCAGATAATCCAAAAGACTTCTCTATCGCATCAAATGGGGTGCGATCCTCCCAGGCCATTTCTATTAAGCGCGAGATATCTGAAGCAGAGAGTGTTTTGGGTGAGAATTTTGGCACAGTGCAAGTTTAAGACTTATTGAATAAACTCGCATAAGACCTCCATTTTCAAATTACATTCAGTAAAGATTACCCACTTAAGCACCTAGCCCTCCATGATAGGAAAAATTAGACAAAAGCTCATCTCTCGAGAGCCTATCTTGAGCCAGAAATCATTGGTATTAATCTGTCCTATTTGCGATCGCCTGATTCCAGAATCCCAAAAGGATGCTCATCATCTGGTACCCAAATCAAAGGGCGGGAAAATAACTGAATATCTCCACCGTATCTGTCATTGTCAGATTCATGCTCTCTTTACTGAAACTGAGTTAGCTGTGCAATTGAATACTGCAGCAGCCCTTCAGGAACACCCAGAAATGCAGCGATTTATTCAGTGGATTAAAACAAAGCCAAATGACTTTTATGAAAAGTCGAGAAAGAGTGCTCGCTTAAAAGAAAGTTAAGTGCAAAGCTAGGCCTTAAAAGAAAAACCCTCACCATTACTGATGAGGGCTTACTTATCTGGATATTGATGATCCTATATCCTGTTGAGTACTATAGATTACTTACCTGTAAATACAGCTGGGCGTTTTTGTAGGAAGGCTTGAATTCCTTCTGTGTAATCTTTACTGTCATATACCGTACGACGCATCTCTTGGAGCTGTTCAAAAATTTGTGCAGCAATAGGCTGATAGTCAGTGAGAATGCGCAATTGCTCTTTTGCCACTGAAATAGCCAATGGCGCCTTTTTGGTAATTTTTGTAGCGAAATCCGTAGTAAATGCTTCTAGTTCCGCACTCGGGACTAGATGATTCACAATCCCCCACTTGTACGCATCATTACCCTTGATAGGGGCTGCAGTGAAGAACAACTCCTTCACAAGATTAATCGGAAGACGTCCAAGGAAATGCATTAAACCTGTAGTGTTATATGGCAAACCGAGATTTGCAGGCGTGATTGCAAAGCTGCAAGTTTCATCCGCAATAATCATGTCGCAACTCGCCACCAAATCAAAGGCACCGCCCCATACTGATCCATGAACCATGGCAATAACTGGAGCAGGAAAAGCGCGCACAGCTCTCAAGGCTCGCTCGAGAGGATCTGAATACCCCAATGGATCTTGATTGGCCTGAGGTAACTCTTTAATGTCGTGACCAGCAGACCAAACAGTCGCACCCTCAAAAGCGCGCAAAATCACCACTCGAACCTCTTTAGTTTTAAAGTCGTCTAAAGCAGCTATGACTTGATCCAATAGAACTTCACTAAGTGCATTCCGGCGTGTGGAGTTATTGAGGGTAATCGTGCCAATGCTATTGGCAATAGACGCCAACACTAATGCGTCGGAACTTGGTGCCGCCGCGGTAATTGGTGCACTCATTTACCTACTCCAACGAATTCAGCCAAGATAGCCGCACGATTGGCATCCAACTCGGGAGAAGGCCTTAAGGTCACCTCATCTACTGCACCCACTACCTTCACAGGATTACCAGCAGTTTTTACTTTTCCAATGACGGGATCATCTACTTCAATCACCATATTTCGTGCGGCAACTTGTGGATCTGCAATGACATGAGGGACATCGTTAATTGGACCACAAGGAACGCCGACCGTATTTAACGCAACCAACCACTCAGCTACTGTCTTCGCAGCAAGTGTGGTTTCCATTTCTTTTTGTAAGACATCAATATTTTCATGACGCAATTCATTAGTCTTAAAGCGCGCATCCGTTAATAAATCTGGACGAGCCAATGCTTGAGTCATCAAATCAAATAAATGATCATTACCAGCAGCGATCACGATGCTGGCATCTTTTGCAGCGAAGGTTTGGAATGGCGCAATGGAAGGATGGCGAGTGCCTAATGGGCCTGGGATCTCGCCAGTCTTGTCATAAGCGGGAATAGCATCCTCCAAAATGGCAACCTGACAGTCAAGCATGGCGATATCAATTTTTGAGCCTACTTTAGTTACTGTGCGATTGTATAAAGCAGCATTTAAGCCAATGGTTAAATACAATCCTGCAGTGATATCTCCAATAGAAATACCTACGCGAGCAGGAGGTTGATTCGGATAGCCAGTCATACTCAACACGCCGCCCATACCCTGCACCACCATGTCATACGCAGCACGTTTGGAGTAAGGGCCGCTGTCACCAAAACCAGATGCAGCGCCATAAATTAATTTTGGATACTTAGCATGCAAGGTACCCCAACCATAACCTAGCTTTTCCATCGTTCCTGGTCGATAGTTTTCAACCAAGATATCGGCCTTCTCAAGCAACTTCTCAAAAATAGCGCGATCTTCAGGATTTTTTAAATTCAACGCAATACTTTCTTTATTGCAATTGATCGATGCGAAGTACAGTGATTTGCCGTTATGAAATGGTCCAAATGCACGAGAGTCGTCACCTGTTCCCGGAATTTCTACCTTAATCACGCGAGCACCTAAATTAGCTAGGGTCATGGTAGAAAAAGGACCGGCTAGTACTCTAGATAAATCAATAACAGTAACGCCGGAAAGCAAAGAAGAATTAGACATGTTTAAGTTTCACAAAAAGAACTACATTCAGAATTAAATACTATTCTATTGCATTTAATCACAGATTAATAGGGCATGCCTGAGACTCGGCCCCATTAAAAACAAGGGGCTTACGAGATGTAATGAGGGCTAAGAATTAGGCCTTTTGTCCCAAAAGTGGTCAACACACAATTTTGGGAATATCACACCAATAGAAATTGCTATCACGATGACTATGGCCGTAATACCTTGATTGAGGGCCAACAGACTCTCTTGAGCTGAAGCATTGACACCCATTTGATAAAAATTAAATAAGTAATCAGCCATTCTAAAAAGATAAGATCCTGGAATCATTGCGACTACCGAAGAAAATGCTAAGGCTGCAAATGGGAGCTGGGTCTTAGACGCCAGCAAAGCAGCCATCAATCCAGCAACCAAGCTGGCAATAAAGACACCCATGACAACTGAGTAACCATCAACGAAGGCGAGGTAGTAACGAGGTAAAAAAGCAACTGCTCCGATAAAAACGGGAATGATGATATCTCGCCAAGACATAGAGAAGAAGCTGCCATAGGCGGCCACTGCACCACAGACTGCGAGTAAGTAATATGGCAACGGCAAGTCACTGGTGATTGCGTATTGAGTTAAGGACTGGTTATGAGAAACCAGTGAGCTCACTAAACCTATACAGATCACCAATAAAATCGTAATGGCATAAGTCAAGCGTGATTGACCGATCCCCACATTACCACGAGCAATATCAAAAATACCATTGAGCAAATGCGGTCCCGGAACCAAAATCATGCAGGGACAAAGAAAGAGGAAGACGTTTGCTGGAGAAAATTGGTAAGCATGCGCTAGTGAACCAAATACCCCAGTAAAAACGGAGGCCACTAAGACTTGCGAGTAGAGATTAGAAGATACTTTTGCCGTTAATCTTCTCAGTAGCGCACCAATACCAGCACTGAGCATGACCAGCAATAATAGTTTGGGATCTGCCACACCAAAGATCACACCCAGAGAAGCAGCGCCGATAGCAGACATTGCAATAAAGCGAATTAAAGAACATGGGGGGCTTTGATCAACCTCTTTAATTCCCTGGATTGCCTGTTCCAAGGTTAAGGTGCCCGCAATAAATTGGTTAATGACGAGCGTCGCCAACTTCACCTTATTCATTTGCACGCCAGAGGGTTGAATATTTAACATGAGTGTTCGACTGGGCTTGGTAGCATTATTTCCGTCAAGCTCAATAAAAATTCCACCCCATAAGGGAATGACTTCTGACTCATAGCCCAACTTACGAGCAATCAACTGCAAATCATGTACTAATTTTTTAGTAGATTGGCCATTCGTAAAGAGTATTTCAGCGCATGATCGAATCAACTGAAATTCTAGGGGCTCTACTATTGTTTGCACTAGCTATACCTATGTTTAATCAAATTCAGTTTTTGAGTATTGAACGAAGCAATAGGGAAACACTCCCCAGTACAAGAACGCTAAGCGTCCAAATAATACAAAGCCAAGTCACTTGCTTTAAAAGAGTAGGCCTTCCTCTTTTAAGCTTGCTCATCATGCTTTCTCTTCCTTCAAGAACACCCAGTGTGCGTATGTAGTGTAGATCAAAATAATGGGAACCAAAATCAATGTTCCTGGAAGCAAAAATTTCTGGCTCGAGAGCGGAGCTGCAGCCTCCCACAAGGTAATCGTATCAGGAACAACGTATGGAAAAATACTAATTAACAGGCCAATATAAGACAGAAGAAAGATGCTGATGGTAGCCACAAAAGGTACCCAAGTATTTCTTCTATTGACCGCCCGAAAGAGAATGAAAATTGCTGCTGCCAATAATAAGGGAACAGGAAGTACATAAATTGCTTGTGGCCAAGCAAACCACCTACTTAAATAATCTTGTTTAAGGAATGGCGTCCAAAGACTCACTACCCCAACCATTAACACCATCAGAGAGCCCAATACCTTAATCAGTGAGAAAGCTTTATTTTGCAATTCTCCATCTGTCTTCAATACAAGCCAAGTAGCTCCCAGCAGACTATAACCAAGCGCTAAGGCAATCCCAGTCATCACCGAGAAAGGTGTCAACCAATCTAATGGTCCACCCGCATACGCGTGATCAACTACCTGAATACCTTGCACAAGTGCACCTAAGATCATTCCCTGAAAACAGGCTGCCAAGAATGAGCCTACAAAAAATAAACTGTCCCAAATCATGGCGCTTTGTTTGTTCTGCCAACGAAATTCAGATACAACCCCACGAATCACTAGTGAGAGCAACATGCCAATCAGCGGAAGGTAGAGCGCCGGAAAAATAATGGAGTATGCCAAGGGAAAGACGGCAAAAAGACCGCCACCGCCCAAGACTAACCAGGTTTCATTAGCATCCCACAGTCTGACTGAACTAAGCATCTGAGCCCGCTCCTGGTCCGAGCGCATGAGTGGAATCAATATACCTACACCTAAGTCATAACCATCAAAAATAATGTAGGCCAAAACAACAAAGGCGAGCAATCCACCCCAAATTAAAGTGATATCAAGATTCATGTGAATCTCCCTTGCCTACATTTTGCAAATACGATCCATACACTGCATTTTTTGATTGGGTAACTGGAGTCGAGGCAAGCTCACTACCAGCTGGACCTTGATTCATTAATCTTAAGATGTAATACACCCCAATGCCAAAGAGTACAAAATACACCGTAATGAATGCCACTAGCGTTGTACCAACGGTTGCAGCATTTAAGAGTGAATGTGATTGAGTGGTATGCAACAAGTTATAAACGGTATAAGGCTGTCTCCCAACTTCAGTAACAACCCAGCCAGATAACACGGCAATAAAACCTGCGGGACCCATGACTAATGCGTACTTTAAAAACCAGGTTTTTTCGTAAAGTGTTTTTTTATGTCGCAGCCACAAGCTCCACATTCCTAAAATAAACATCATTACACCGAGCCCGACCATGATTCGAAAAGCAAAGAATGGCAATGCCATTGGAGGAGTTTCATCCCTAGGCCAGGTATCCATACCTAAGATTTCACCATCTAGTGAATGAGTCAAAATAATGCTGCCTAAGTAAGGAATCTCTAAGGCGTAATCCATTTTTCTATTTTTGTCATCCGGAATGCCAAATATCATCAGTCCGGCAGGCTTTGCATCTTCGTAATGCCCTTCAATTGCTGCAATTTTCTTAGGTTGATATTTAAATGTATTAAGACCATGCTGATCACCCGCCTCCATTTGCATCGGAACAAGGATGGCAAGAATCCACAAGGCCATAGAAAACATCAGGCAGACTGCTTGACGTGAGCCTTGGGTAAATGTTCCAGCAGCAGACCCAACAGCGGATTTATTTAACCTCAATAAATGTAAAGCCCCAACAGAAGCAATAACTAAGGCTGTAGATATATAGGCCGCAAAGACCATGTGCACTAACCGATACACAAAAGACGGATTGAAAATGATTTTGATCCAGTCCTCGGGAACAAATTGACCAGCCGCATTGATTGAGTAACCTGCTGGCGTTTGCATCCAGCTATTGACCGAAAGAATCCAAAACGCCGAAATAAATGTACCAATTGCCACCATTAAGGTTGCAAAGAAATGAATCTTAGGGCCAACGCGCTCTCTACCAAAAAGCATTACCCCTAAAAATCCAGCCTCTAAAAAGAAGGCTGTCATCACTTCATATCCCATTAGAGGGCCAATGATAGGTCCAGCCTTAAATGAAAACACACTCCAGTTGGTGCCAAATTCATAACTCATGACCAAGCCTGAAACCACCCCCATCACAAAGGCAACTGCGAATATCTTGATCCAGTAATTAAAAAGATCTAGGTAGACATTCTTTTGGGAATAGAGGTGCAGCCCATTCAAAAGTGCGAGATAGCTTGCTAGTCCGATTGAAAATGCAGGAAAAATAATATGGAATCCCACGGTAAATGCAAATTGCATGCGTGCAAGCATGACTGCATCAAAAAATTCCATCATTTATTTTCTTTATTAAAATTCACTCGTCGCCTTAAGGAATGTAATGCAGGCCTAATATCGGGGCAGTTTCTGCTCGGACTTTATTGCAAAGCGCAGCGTTCGTAATTAAAGAATCACCATACGATTCAATGATGCTTTGCATCTTCTGCTTCCAGTCGCTTGGCAATAACCCAGTAGGTTCCATCCTATTAATCACATTAATCATGATGAAGACTGCTGTTGATGCACCCGGTGATGCGCCAAGTAAAGCCACAATGGATGAATCAGCAGACTCAACGATTTCAGTGCCGAACTCCAAAATGCCAATCTTTGCTTTATCTTTTTTGATAATTTGTACGCGTTGACCAGCTACCTCGAGATACCAATTTTTTGGATTGACGTTTGGATAAAACTCTCTGAGCACATCAAAGTGCTCCTTCTTAGTTAGCAGGACTTGCTGAACTAGATATTTAACCAATCCAAAATTTGTCAGCCCTACAGCGATCAATGGCAGGATGTTTCCAGGGCGAATAGACTTTATTAAGTCAAAGTAGGAGCCAGTTTTAAGAAACTTGGTCGAGAAACCAGCATAGGGGCCAAAAAGCACTGAGCGCTTGCCATCGATAATGCGTGTGTCCATATGCGGAACAGACATTGGTGGCGAGCCCACAGCCGCCATTCCATACACCTTAGCTTCGTGCTGGCTCACAATTTCCTGATCATCGCAGCGCAACCAAATTCCACTGACTGGGAATCCTGCATAGCCATCAGACTCAGGAATACCCGATTCTTGTAACAATGTTAACGTTGCACCGCCAGCACCTAGGAAGACAAACTTGGCTTTCACATAACGCGTATTACCAGTTTTTTGATTAACTATAGTCAGACACCAACGACCATCTGCCTCACGCTTTAAATGCGTAACCTTCTCCAAGAATGAAGCCTTGAATCCGCTTAAAGATTTTAAGTAGTTCATTAAATTTTTAGTCAATGAGCCATAGCTAACATCGGCACCTGTAATGATTCGAGTAGCAGCAATCTTTTCTTTTGGGTCTCTACCCTGAATGACCAATGGCACCCATTGTGCAATCTGCTTAGGATCCTCTGAATACTCCATGCCATGAAAGCAGTGATGAGCACTCATTGCTGCATGGCGCTTCTTCAGAAAGCTGACATGCTCGTCACCCTGAACAAAACTCATATGTGGCACTGGATTAATAAAGGAGGATGGATCTTTGATCGCGCCCTTCTTAACTAGGTAAGACCAAAATTGTCTAGAGAGATCAAATTCAACATTCACCTCCAACGCTTTAGAGATATTAACTGTGCCATCTGGCTCTAAGGGCGTGTAATTTAGTTCACAGTTAGCAGCATGTCCTGTACCTGCATTATTCCAGCTACCAGAGCTTTCAAGTGCCTCACTGGCCAAGGTCTCTACCAATTCAATGGATAGATTTGGATTAATCTCTTTTAGAAATACGCCCAGAGTGGTGCTCATAATGCCAGCACCTACTAATGCGCAATCCACTTCGGTCATATTATTCTGATTACTCAAGTGGTGCCTCTTTATTTAATTTTTGATGAAGGCAAGATCGCCATCAGTTTCTAAAATGACATACGCGCGTCGCCAAGGATCGTCGCCAATCAATTTCCAAGAATGTCCCGGGCCAGTAACATCTTCAGCCAATAAAATATCGCCCGGCGTGATAACAACGTGCTCATCCACCTTATTCCAAAAATCTAGGGTGCCACGTAAAGTAATCACGAATTGTTTCGCTGGCGCATTGTGCCATTGCAAAGACTCTCCCGCTTTTGTCTCAGCAAACGAAATACTCTTGGTTGAAAATTTGTCTGAAAGAAAATTGACTGTACCGCCATCTTTAAGAGCAATACGACCTTCTTCAAAACGTGAGATGCCTTCCGCATCAGTCCACAAGCGAATACAACGCATTGTTTATCTCCTTTGATTCAATAAATACTGTTTTAACAATTAGCTTTTGACGTCAGCCGAGCCCGGATGAGTCATATTGATAGGAATAACTACCTTATCGTATAAGTCTTCTGTTACACCATTGGCCAGGGCCGCTTGTTTGAGTGACAAGCCTTTATCGATCGCGTAATGAGCAATGAGTGAGGCCTGGTCATATCCAATGATTGGGGAGAGCGCAGTAACCATCATGACTGAATTTTCAATATTTTTTTTGAGTTGTGCTTCATTCAATTCCGCACCCTCAATCATGAATTCTCTTAAATGATCACACATATCCGCCATGATTAAGGCAGAGTGTAGATAGTTATTGATGATGACAGGACGGAATGCATTGAGCTCAAAATTACCTTCAGCACCAGCCATTTGAACGGCAACGTCAGATCCCATAATCTGAATACAGACCATCAGCATCGCCTCAGCTTGGGTTGGATTCACTTTGCCCGGCATGATAGATGAGCCCGGTTCATTTGATGGGAAATTAATTTCCATCAACCCGGTTCTTGGGCCGGAACCTAACCAACGAAGGTCATTAGCAATCTTAAATAAGCTGACTGCCGCTGATTTAAGTGCAGCATGGGCTCTGACCATGCGATCCAGAGTGCCCTGTGCAGTAAATTTATTAGGGGCAGTTTGAATGTTGTACCCAGTCAACTTACTAAGTACCTTGGCAACATCCTCACCAAAACCAACGGGTGCATTCAAGCCAGTGCCTACAGCAGTTCCGCCCATCGCCACAGCGAGCAATCCATCAACCGCTTGCTTAATATCAGCAATCGCATCATCGAGTGCGCCAACATAACCAGACCATTCTTGGCCGACTGTTAGTGGCGTTGCATCTTCTAAATGGGTGCGCCCAATCTTGACTACTTGATCCCATTGCTTTGCTTTTTTATCAATCGCATCACGCAATCCCTTAAGCGCAGGAAGGGTCTTATCAACAGTCATCTTGTATGCGGCAATATGCATCGCAGTTGGGAAGGTATCGTTACTTGACTGGCCCATGTTTACATGATCGTTCGGATGAATCGGGGCTTGAGAACCCAATTTGCCACCAACCAATTGAATGCAGCGATTAGAAATCACTTCATTCACATTCATGTTCGATTGCGTACCTGACCCGGTTTGCCATACATATAACGGGAACTCACTATTTAAAGATCCGCTAATTACTTCATCGCTCACCTTTTGAATCAGATCGCCCTTCCACTTTGGCAGTCTTCCGGCCTCAGTATTTACGATGGCGGCTGCTTTTTTGACATAACCATAGGCCTGATAAACCTCTTTAGGCATCAAGTCATTACCGATATTAAAGTGATGTAAGCTGCGCTCGGTTTGGGCGCCCCAATAGCGATTTGCTGGAGCATCTACATTACCCAGGCTATCGAATTCTTGCCGTACGCCAGTAGCGCTTAAACCAATAGGTAAATCGAGGATTTTTGGGATGACTTCATCATTCATAATTATTTCCGCTAGTTATATATAGTGCGTGTCTCGTAAGTCCTTGCCCTGCAAGTGGTACAGCAAAGGACATTAATCCCCATAATATACGGGTTAAAAATACATAAGTTATGTGAATCCCATTAACCACTGCAGCATCAAAATGGTGCAATTATTAGCCCTTGGCCATTTAACCTTATGCTCTAACTTATTTAATTCGAGGTAATCATCATGATGAATTTACCCAGGTAAAGCTTAGTTTGCATGATTATTTACTGCAATTCCAAACCGTGAATGCAGCTTCAGGGCTCTTAGGGGTTACCACCACAATATATTGGTCCTTAGACTCTCTAGCGACCAATATCCCATAATCAGGTAAACCCTGAGAAACGGCAATCTTTTGAGATGTACTCCATACCCGATCTAAGTTTTGAATGTATGCGTGAGGATAATTTACAAAGTCTGATCGTGCATTTTTTTTCAAAGTAAGAATATGCACATGGAGTTGATTCTGAGTTCTCTCTGACTTTGGATTTACTACTAATGCAAGTGAGTCTGATTCAATACGCTCTAAACCTATACCCCAAGCGAATTGCCATATCCCCTCCTCTCGATTTACATCCTCAACACCTGTAATTATGTCTCTTGGTATGGCTAGCCCATGTACGAAATCAGAGGGGCATCCGCACATCTTAATGTCTCTTATGGCTGCATATTTCTGATTGAGGGTCCAAACTTCATTCGTGCTTTTGCATTCATTAATATTGCTACATCCCCCATCTGCTCTCGGCAACATGCAATTAGCACAGTAATTAGCCTTTGATGGATCAACACACTGAGTAACAATATGTAACAGAATGTCACCTTTTGCAACATTAAGTGGAGCAGCCTGAGAAGGTCCGCCAAAGACAAGTGCTAAAAAGAATAAGGCTTTAGCCCACACTTTTTTGCCATTCAGCATCAATTCTGCTCCACCATCCTCAAGTCAATTAATAGTTCTGACTCAGCATCAGCCAATTCTGCAAACTCTACCGCATTCATTTGATCATCAAAAGAGAGCTGCGCAAAGCGATCTGCGGCAACATAATTATTCTCTCGATAATTATCTAAGGCCAATAACTGGTTCCAGGCGGCCTTTTGAAAATATTCTGCGGCCATTCTTCTTAAAGATATGATTTTTTCATTTGTATCTTGATCTAGCATTTTGACCTCCTTGAATTTAGCCAGTATTGATTTTCAACTTGATCATCCACTCTTCAAGTTACATCTTCATGACCTCTAAATTATCGGAAGCTTATTGCTCACCCTAATTTTTTCAAAGTATTCCGGCGAGGGGAATTAGGGTTTAAATAATTTTTTTGTACTTGAGGCCTGCATAGACAAGGCCACCACAAGCAGCCATGAGCATCATCACCCCATAAAAAGAGCCTTTAAGTCCAGGCAAATCTTCCATATTCATTCCCATAATTCCCGTTAGTAGAGTCATTGGGAGAAATATGACAGTCATGATGGACAAAACTTGTAAGTTACGGGCATTAAATTCTGCTACGTGCGCAGCCTGCTCATCCTGCAATACCTTCGCCCTGTCATAGAGATTAGAAATATCTTGAACTAAAAAGGATAGTAGATCTAAATCATCACTCAGTCTCGTTTTATCTTGAGCCGAGAACCAATAAGGCAAGTGTTTTTGTAATCGATGAAGCGCAACTAACTCAGGCGCAAACTGACGTCGTAAGCGACTGCAATGAATGCGAATTCGACCTAAATTTTCATGTTCTGGAATTTCACGGCCCTTTAATAATAATTCCTCTAAATCGTCCATCTTTTCAGATAGGCGTATTAGCAAAGTCCTTAGGTATTCAGCTCGTAAATCGATCAATTCATGAAATAACTCGATTGCAGAGTGTGGGTGTAATTGCCCATCTCTAAGGTCGGCCCTTAATTTATCCGTGGTGTTGAGTGGCTTATTTCTTAGCGAGATCATCAATCTCGGAGTCAGGATGGCCCATAAGGTGCCTAATGTTGCCTCACCCTCTTTGACACCAAATTCTTGGTGAAAATCATTCATCACCATTAATAAACAATCGTCTAACTTTTCAATTCTTTCCAAACGACTTCGGGTCACCCCCTCATGAATCATCTCTACAACACGCTCAGGGATCAGGGGTGTTTTATCAAGCCAGCGTTGAACTTGGGAATGGGCTAAATTGAGGTGCAACCAGATAGATTGCTGGGAATCATCTAATTTTTCCGTAATCTGATCCAAGGGAATTTCATAGTTCTCGCCCGAACTGGTCATTGCCCAAGCAAAAACTACGCCATCAATCGGAAAAGAATTCAGTGTTAGATCGCTCATAGGTGGGTATTGTAAGGGCAGACATCAGACTGTCATAAGAGCAATTTAAGGTAATGGCTTGAAATCCCCTATCGCCCTCCAATTGTTTAAATACATACTGCTTCTGCTTTTTCTTATTTCAACATCTGCAGTTGCCTTTGAACCATTAAATACAGATGATGCGGGTACTGTAGAGGCAGGCAGAAATCAAATAGAGCAATATTTTTTCTCTATTAATCGGCATGGCAATACAAGCGCCACTCCAACTGATATTGTTACTCCGGGTGAGGAATACTCTGGACAGGATAGCGCTAAAGCATTTCCATTTACGTATACCAGGGGTCTTACCAAAACCCTAGAGGCTTCTATTGCTACAACTTACTACACCCAGCCCACCGGAAATTACACTAGATTTTCAAACTCAATGATTGGACTTAAATGGCGTTTTTTAGAAGATCAAGAAAATCATTACGCTCTAGCCGTTAAACCCACTCTCATTTTTCCAGCTAGTCAGCAGCAGCAAGTTAATGGACTAGGATCTGCAGCCTTGAATTATGGAGTCAACTTCATAGCCTCTCGTTATTGGGAGTCACTTGAAGTGCATGTGAATCTGTCTTATATGCATTCACCCTACAACACCAATTATGCAGTTGGACAAAGTATGGATCTTAATCGCACCAATATACTATTGATGTCTTTTGCGCCTGTCTTAACACTCTGGCCTGGGGTGAAGGTCGCTCTAGACATTGGCGCTACTACCAACCCACCAATACCCGAGCAATATTTAAATACTTACGGGCTTGTTGCACTCATTCTTTCTCCGACTGAAGATATAGATATTGGCCTTTCAGCTATGAGGAGTGCCGCTAATTATGGGACGGTTTTATCTGCTAATGACACCAATGCGACACGCACGGAAATCGGTGTGACTTGGCGTTTTTAATGGCAAGTAACTGCTGACATATTAATAACTTTGTTAGGTAGATATTTATTCACGCAAGTCTTTGGCGGGAATTAACTAAGCTCCTTCCAAAGACTTGGCAATTTTTAGTCTAACTTCCAAGCAAATGCTTGGTGTAACGCTTTGCATAAGCAATTCTTGCTTCGTACCATGTCTGCCAAACAATTAATAAGTATTTTTGAATGCTTTTCATAACTAGCCCTGTGATTAAGGGTGGATTAGGACTTAGAACTTTTTGAGATCTAAGCAATGGTTGCCTATGAAGGCATACTTAGCAGACTCACAACCAGTAAAGAGCTGCCGGGAACCCCTTCATAGACATCACTTACTTTGCGCTTAAATAGTTACAACAATAAGTCAAATTTTAAATAATAGAATTAATTTGATGTACCAGTCGTGTAGTCGTATACAGGCTTAGAGTTCATTTTGCTATCTTTAAACGCGACACTATTAATCGTATCGAGTTCTTGAGTTACTTTTCATTTGCCTCGCCAAGAACATCGCGTATTTGAAGCTTAGCTACCTGTGTTAAACCCGAATCATTCCGTTGATTTGTTTTCAGCATCCAGGAACTTATTTAACGAATTCAGCATGCTAATAATCGAGGATGATGCCCATGCAAATGAAAAGAGTCCTGAAAATGCCATAAAAGCCGGAGTCAGATGCCATCCACCAGGCATTGAACTGGGGAAATCACCCAAAGTTGTATAGCTACTTGCACTCAGACGAATTGAAGTAAACCAATCAGGGGTAACTCCAACCAATAATATGGCTGCAGCCCAAATCACAATGGAAGCTAATTGAGTAAGTGCAAGTAACTGCGTACAGAGAATAAAGAAAAAGGTTGCTCGAATCATAGAGGGATTAGGACGCTGTCCAACATTCGCCCTAAAGAATCTAATAGTCCACCCGTACGCAAAGCCATCGAATCCCAATACTATGCCAATCATAAAAATGCCGAACGCAGTTTGAGGAATTGCATTCTGAAAAACAAAATCAATGGCTGAGATGGATGACATATATGTATGTGAAGTAAATTTACTTGGTGATGAATGTAAGTTAAAGAGCTAATTCAGATAAGAAACATTCTAATATATATGTCTAGAAAGCCAGAATGCAGACCCGCCCTCATCTGCAAAAATTACTTCTGAGGAAACGAGGCCAATAAAAACAAAAAGGAGTCTAGAAAATAATCCTAGACCTCTTTTGCAAATCTACTTATTCACTGAGACACACTTCAAGATAAATAGGCCTCGCAATTAGCAAGGCCCATCATCACCAATCTATTTGTAGATACCTTTGCAAACAATAGGGCTTGATGAGTTCTGCTGCCATTCCTTAAGGCAATCATTATCTTTGCTTAGAGTTAAAGGGAGTGCCGCTGACCAGATTCTTTCCACAACCTTCTGCTGTTGATTGGTCCAAAGATTCAGATTTTGGTTGGTTGCAAAAACAACCTGATGAGCAACTTCTTTATCTTTAGGCGCAATATTTGGTGGGTAGAAACCCTCTTCAGGAACCAGCGAGTACAGGGCACTTTGCCCAATATCACCATGAGCGCCATTGACATAGTTGGCAACCAGGGTAAATGCTTGAGAATGCTGCGCCATTGAGAACCAAATGAACATACCTTTATTAGATTCTTCTGCTATTAAGCCCTTAGGAATCTTGACATCCCCGCCATACTCTTTTTGGTTATAGGCTACTGGGACGAGCAGTAAATTGGCGCGCTTTAACATGTACATATCAGTGACTTCTGGAATACGCACCTCGTCATTGAGCACTACAGCAATGCGTCCGATCGAAGAATTGAAAACAGGCAATTCATTACCGGCAGTTGCCCATGTCTTTTCAATGTCATTGAGATGCGATTTTCTATAAAGACCAATTTGTTTACCCGTGTAATCAAAGAGGATAGCGGTTTCATAATATTTTCCGTCAGTGATTTCAGGCATACTAAATAGTAGGTTCACCTGAAATTTCTTTGCCAAGCTTGATGCGATGTTATAACTCTTGCCATTCAAAGGCTCCGCAAACTTGCTAACATTTTCTTTGGTGATTTTTTCATTACCGATGAATGAGTTAAATGGTAAAACGGCTAGATTGATACCTTGACCTAAAATTTTCTCGTTAATCAGCCTTTCAACTACTTTAGAGTTCTCTTCTACAGCGCCTGTTTTTGGCTCATACTGAACCAATACCGCTGAAACCTGTGCAGATATATTATTCACATTGCCGTCATGTGTTGGTCTATAAAAGTTGTAGTCCGCGTAGAGTTCGGGGCGACGATTTTTTAACCAAAAATCACGCTGAGGATTGGGTTTGCTTGTATTAATTGTGGCGTATACGACTTTAGGCTGCTGAGGATCTGTGAAGTTTGTAACTGATGCGGACACCAGTACATTTCCCTGCGCATCCCAAACAGAGGAACCCCCAGGGCCTATTAAATCTTTGCCTCCCACTGTATCGACTCCACTAGAGTCAGCAGCAACCACGTTAATCCCAATCCAACCTGGCAATGTAGCCATTGAGCCTATAGTGGTGTGGTTATCAGCTCCAGGGCTATATAAAGATGCAGTTGGATAGGCGATGATGTCTGCATTTCTAAGGGCTGGTAATAACAATGACTGCAATTGGCTGTCGTCATAACAAACTAGTAATGCAATTTTTCCAATCGGTGTATTAAAAACTGGAAACCCAATATTGCCAGGGGCTCTGAAAAGGTTATCGTCACCAACAGCTAACTGGTGTTTACGGTAATTTCCAGAAAAACCATTTGGACCCACTATCGCGGCGGAGTTGTAAGCTACTCCAGTTTTAGGATCCAACTCAATATAGCCCCAAGCAATATAGGTATTGTATTTTTGGGCAACTTGACCAAAAGCTGCAGTAGCCTTCCCCGGAAAAGTATCTACGTTTGGGCCAGCCTGCTCTAGAGTCATATAAAGAAAGCCGGTGCTAGCCATTTCAGGAAAAACAATGAGCTTGGCTCCATTTTTGGCCGCATCTGCTGATATGTCAGCCATCTTAGGAATGTTATAGGCCATATCCTTCGAGTGGAAAGAAACGGATGCCACTTTAATTTCCGCAGCAAAAGCTGTTGAAAGATTTAAAGCCACTAATGCGAAGCAGAAATAAAGTATCTTTTTCATTTGATGAAGCCCATCTCAATAAAGGTTAACAAACAATATAGACTGGTTTTACCGCTTGCGATGCTGAAAATAATTGCAGATCAAGCTACTCAGTAATTAAATTAATTACAAAACGCATAACATTATAAGAAATAAATTAGCGAGATAAATACTCTTTTAACCTCTAGCGCTGGGCTCTCTCTTATTTTAATAGCCGCAGTATGAATTCATCATCCTAGATGGGGGCGTATAGAGGCAATTAAAGCCATCTGCTGCTCGTGTCTTATAAACTGGCCAAGTTCAACTCGTAAATTAGATTGGATGATGTGGAATGTTTTGGAGCCGGCAATCGGCGGCTCGATTTTTGCCCATCGTGAATTGAATTCATATATGGTTTCTTTGTATCCAATAAATTTCTTAACAATTAACCGTGTGCCATCAATTTCAATGGTTTCACAATCAAGCGCGTGCCTGCAGTAAATTAAAAAACCAAGCGTTACCGCGCTTAACTCTATTGCTGTAAAAATCGGGATCACCCAAACGCCAGCCAAAAAGAAACCTGTAGCTACCACTAAAGAAAGACAGACTAATGCGATATAAAACTGTAGAAGCTGCTTTGGAGTCAAAGCGCAGTTTCTTCGCATTTGCCAACGTTTCATATTTAAGAGGACTGCATGAGAATGATTGGGAACTTCATAATGATCTCGCCCCCATCAATATAAGGATAAGGGTGAGGATTTTCTTAAAACAGATTAACAATGACTCTGAAATTACTTAATCACTCCACAGGCAATTCTTGGGCCAGAGTTACCTGCAGGCTGGGTTTTGTAATCGTCCGGATCTTTATGTACAACAACTGCGCGGCCGACAATTCCATTGGATCCTGTGTTCACTGCAAAACCATGTAACTTGGCTGCATATACTGCGTTACCATTTGCATCCGATTTAATGTTGGGCATATCTCCAGCATGATTCATGCCGCTATCAGGTACGCCATGCATTTTTGTTTCTGGATTGAAATGTCCACCTGCGCTCGTAGCATCAGGCGCAGAGCAGTCTCCCTTTTCGTGAACGTGAATTCCTTGCTCAGAATTAGGCTTGAGGCCAGAGAACTTTCCATTAATCAAAACATCATTCTCTTGCCATACAAAATTAACCTCGCCCTTTGCCTGAGATCCTGACTTTGACTCTAGGCTTGCACTTGCTTTTTGACCGGTGCCTTGCTCCATAGATTGGCAAGCAAGTAATGAAAGTACTCCCACAGCGGTTAATGCGATCAATAACTGTTTTTGATTCATGCCCATAGCTAACTCCTTGAGTTTGGATTTGGTATTGCAACGAGTTCAGTTTGACACAATTTAATCAGCTCTGTTTACCCAAGATTCAATCGAGAATGTGTGCTGCAAGAAAGCTTAATCTTGAATACACTCATGCAAATATCTAAAAACCATGAAACTCATTAGGATAATCACCCCTCTAGTAGTAGGTGCTTTAATTGGCCTACTTTCCCCCTCTGCGAATGCAAGCCTCACTAGCGACTTAACTGATGGGCAGCATGTTTTACTCATGCGTCATGCTGATGCACCAGGATACGGCGATCCTAAAGGTTATCAGCTAGACAAGTGCTCAACCCAAAGAAATTTGGGGGAGCTTGGCAAGAGGCAGTCAGTTTTGATAGGCGAGTGGTTAAGTGGTCAGGGCATTACTTCAGCAAAGGTGATGAGTAGTCCCTGGTGTCGCTGTCTTGATACAGCAAAACTACTTAATAAGGGAACGGCCACCATTTCACCCGCTCTCGGGTCTTTCTTTGACGATATGAGTCTAGAAAAACAACAAACGCAGGATTTAGAAAAACTCATTCAATCTCAGCTCAATAGCAACCCAAAAGTACCGCTGATTCTAGTCACTCATCATGTCAACATTCAAGCCTATACCGGAAAAGTAGTCGATGTTGGTGATATGGTTTTAGTGAAGGTCGACAAGAATGGAAAATATCTCTCACATCAACTCTATCCCAGTCCAAAGTCTTAATTAAGGCAATCCAAAAGACAAAACCCCCATCACTTCTGATGAGGGTTTCTTCGGACTTACTTCCTGAGTCAATGCTACATACTTATTAAACTTTATAAGTGCAGTTTAGATTTATGTAGATTTAAATTGCAGCAGCTAAACGTAAATACATTACTTTGCTGGAGCAGCAGTTACTTGGATTGCTACAGCCTCGGTATAAGTAGCGTCAACCTGATCACCTACTTTGATCTTTTGTAACACAGCTGGATCCTTCACTTTGAGCTCTACTGTGCGATTAGGGCCTTTTAAAGTCACCATCTGGGTCTTTTGATCAACTTTGGTTACATTGGCAGTCAGCGTAACTGTTCTTTCCATTGCACCAGCTGGTTTGCTACCAGGGGCGGCACGTACGGATTCTTCTGCAACAATAGGTTGACCTAATTTGCCGCCATTAACAGACTTGTGCAAATCTAAGGCCAATGCCTGTACATAAGTCAGGGTTACCAAATCCCCTGCTTTAATTTGATCAAAATTTCTGACTTGTGGCCCTAGAGATAATGAAACTTCTTTGCCTTGCTCACCAACAACAACTACGCTACGGTTTTGTTTATCGATTGACTTCACCTTGCCTTGAATTTGAATACCATCTGCAGCTGCAACTTCATTAGGTCCCTTAGCTACTACCGCCCCAACTTGAGGTGCGTTTTGAGCGATTGCTAAATATGGCAATGAAAGAATGGTTGCTGCGATAGGAATAATGAACTTTTTCATAATGCTCCTTAGTGTTTCTTTAGTTATTTATAAAAAACTACATTAATTACTATATATCTATTAAAGTCAGCAGGGAAGATTCTATCTAAGTAATTGATTTCATTGACGATAGAGAAGCATTCAAAAAAATACCACCCGAAGGTGGTATTAAGTCAGGGGACAGCAACTTTTAGCCTTATGCCCTCTGGGATAGAAGGCTTAACCAACGATCTGCGCTCTTATTATCGCTATTGCAAGATGCAAAGTCAGTTACAACACGTGCCGCTCTTTCGAGAAGCTGAATATCTGCTTCATGTTGCCTTGCAACGTGGGGGTCTTCTAAAAATAGAATTCGCCCACACTTTCTATCTAGAACTAATTCTGCAATCTGGGCATCACCGCCCATGGGACCACTTAAACACGGAGTTACCCAACCTTCTCCATCTTTGCTACCCTTAATTTGCTTAGCCAGTTCATTAAGTAATCCACCAGTCGTGCCAGTGGCATAGCGCACCTTGAAACGGTCGAGTAAATCAAAATGCTTTTCAGCTAACCTCAACATTTCTGGCTTCATTGCATCATGTGCAATTAATGCTATTCCTTGATTCTCATAAGCAAAATATGGATCTAGATCTTTTGTCTTTTTCCCAGTCAAATTCATAGACTCAAGCTCTATCCACTCCCTTGCCCCAGCTAAAGTAGATAAAAATGGTTTGCCGTGAATGACACACTGACGCTTTAATGCAACTGCTTCAGGAAAAGCAGATGAAGGGTCGACAGGATCCATCAGGTAAATAATTGCATTCAACGCTTTATTGGGATCTGGGTCTACCACCCTTGATACTAGGCGCATCAAGCCACCATCATGACCATAAGGAAGGCGTTCGATATCAGCGTAATCAGGCAATAAATCATAAATCTTCATCGCATCCATCGTTCTACCAACTACCGAGAAATGGGGTTTCAGAGTTTCGGTGATTGATGCCTTTGAACCGTTCAAGAGTTGAATCAGGGTGGCATCTTCAGAGTCTTGATGCGCCCTATTTGCAACTAGGCCGATTCGATAGTTTGGAACTTCATTAACCATTACTGCGTATCACCCTATTAAGTAATTTTGGTTCCAAGCAACACTAAGAACTGTGCCAACCACTTTGGATGTGCCGGCCATGCAGGAGCAGTAACAAAATGTCCGTCGGTAATCGCATCATCAACATTAATGTTGGCGTACTCCGCACCTGCTAACGTGACTTCAGCAGCGCAGGCAGGATAGGCGGAAATCTTTTTACCCTTAATCACATCGGCGGCAGTTAATAACTGAGCGCCATGACAAATTGCCGCAATGGGCTTCTTAGCTTTATCAAATTCTTGAATTACCTCTAGAACCTTAGGTGTCATGCGAAGATATTCTGGCGCTCTACCGCCCGCAATCATCAGTGCATCATAGTTGGCAACTTTGACATCATCAAATGCAGCATTGAGTGTAAATAAGTGGCCTGGCTTTTCAGTGTAAGTTTGATCACCTTCAAAATCATGAATAGCCGTTTTTATGGTATCCCCAGCTTTTTTCCCAGGGCAAACTGCATGAACGGTATGCCCAACCATTTGCATTGCCTGAAAAGGCACCATTGTTTCGTAGTCTTCAGCAAAATCACCAGTTAAAAACAAAATCTTCTTGGAATTCATTTAATCCTCTTGTATGCAAACCTATTAAATTACTTTGCTGCTTTAAACCAAGCCAAACCATCCTCAGTTTTTCCCTTAGGCCGATATTCACAACCTATCCAACCCTGATAACCCATCTCATCGAGCATCTTAAAAATGAATGGGAAATTCACTTCACCATCATCCGGCTCATTTCTATTGGGAACACTGGCAATTTGAGTATGTCCAATATCGTTAAAGAACTTTTTAAATGTCATTGCCAAATCACCCTCCATAATTTGAGCATGATAAAAGTCCATCTGCACCTTCACGTTGGGTTCCCCACACTCTGCGCGAAGTTCGTGTGCTTGAGCCTGGGTATTGAGGAAGTACCCAGGCATATCGCGTGTATTGATTGGCTCAAGCAATAGATTGAGCTTGTGCTTAGCCAGTTCTTTGGCAGCAAATTTCATATTTGCGAGATAAGTCTTGCGATATAGAGCCAAATCAGAGCTTGAAGGTATTAAGCCAGCCATCATATGCACTTGAGGGGTGCCTAGAGCCAAGGCATATTCAATTGCTTTTGTAACACCAGCTCGGAACTCATCTTCGCGACCAGGCAAAGCAGCAATGCCACGTTCCCCCGCAGCCCAATCTCCTGGAGGAAGATTAAAAAGAATGTTCTTTAGATTATTTTCTTTTAACCACTGAGCAACCTCAGTAGGTGCATAGTCGTAGGGAAATAAAAACTCAACGGCTTCAAATCCTGCTTTTGCAGCAGCGGTAAAACGAGCTGGAAATTCATGCTCATTAAACATCATGGTCAAATTCGCAGCAAACTTTGGCATAGTAATACCTTTATTTAAATATCGAGGTTGAAAGTTTTCTTAAGATCTTGAATCTGCGCCTCATCTAACGGGCGTGTTTCAACACCTTTCAGGAGTAAAAATAATTTGGCTGTTTCTTCGAGCTCTTCAGCTGCATTAACCGCAGCTTCTAGAGAATTGGCAGAAACTACTGGGCCATGATTGGCTAGCAATACAGAAGAATTCTTCGCCGCTAACTTTTCAATCACCGCAGCTAAGTCAGGATCACCGGGGCGGTGATATGGGGCCAATGGTAAACGCCCCACCTTCATCACAAAATAAGGGGTAAGCGGAGGAATACAGCTATCGTGATTGAGGCCACACATACAAGAAACGGCGGCAGAATAGGTGGAATGCAAATGCACAATACCTTTTGCCCCGCCTCTAGTGCTGTACATAGCTCTATGTAAAAACGCTTCTTTAGAGGGCGGCAAACCACTGACAGTATTGCCATCCCAATCTAATTTTGTCAGGGTGGCTGGATCCAATCTTCCTAAAGAAGCATTAGTTGGGGTTAATAACCAACCATCATCCAAGCGCACACTCAAATTACCGCTACTGCCAGCCGTAAGCCCTCTATCAAAAATTGACTTTCCAAACTCAACAATTTGTTCGCGGTGTTTGGATTCTTCTGACTTGCTATTAATAGAAAACGTCATTGGATGTAATCCCATGCTTCGTTAAAGAATTGAGGGCTACCAAAGTTACCCGATTTCAAGGCGAGCACTAAGGGGTCATGATTTACTTCAGTAAAAATGGCTTTAGTCCAAGGTACACCAGGGGCTATTTCAGGGCCTATTCTTAAACCAGAAATACCCAAGGCCTTGACGACTGCGCCGGAGGTTTCACCGCCAGCAACGATGAGCTGACCAACACCTAGCTTGATAAGGCCTTTAGCAATTTGCGCCAGAGCATGTTCCACCATCTCCCCAGCCTTCTCTATACCTACTTTATCTTGAATACTTTTGACAGTCTCGGGACTGGAGGTAGCGTAGATCAATACAGGGCCCTTCACAATTTTTTGAGCAACCCACTCGAGCGCCTCAGTAACGACATCCCTACCATCGACTAAGGCAAGTGGATCAACAAAATACGCTGGGGATTTCTCCTTCATTGCCCTGACTTGCTCTTGAGTGGCAACAGAGCAGCTTCCTGCAATGACGGCCTTTAAGCCGCGAACCGTCCCAAGCTTACTGGCATCACCAATAATCTTGAGGAGCCCTTTTTTTCTAAAGTTCTCCGGCAATCCCAAGGCGATCCCTGAACCCCCTGTGACTAATGGTAGGTCGGCACAAGCGGCTCCAATACTATATAAATCAATATCAGATAAGGCATCCACTATAGAGAACTGATTGCCGTCCTTTCGCAAATCAGCAAAGCGCTTTTGAATTACTCCTGCACCACCCTTGACCACTGAGTAGTCGGTTAAGCCAACCTTCGATTGAACCTGTTGTTGCAACACACGAACTAAATTTGAATCCGTCATCGGTGTCAGAGGATGATTGCGCATGCCAGATTCACTAAGCAGATCATCCCCAACAAATAAATGTCCTTTGTAAATACTGCGCTTATTTGCAGGAAACGCGGGGCATGCAATAGTGAACTTCGTATCAAGTGCCTTCATTAAGGCCTCGGCCACCGGACCTATATTTCCTTTTGGGGTGGAATCAAATGTTGAGCAGTATTTAAAGAAGAATTGCTGACATCCTTGACTCTTTAGCCACTCTAAAGCACGCAGTGATTCCTCAATAGCCTCAGGCGCTGGGTTTGTTCTAGATTTCAATGCAATGACTACTGCATCAACATCGTGAGGCGCCGGTTCCGTTGGTACCCCAATCAATTGGATGGTTTTCATCCCAGACTTCACTAGCATGCCAGCTAGGTCTGTACCACCTGTGAAATCATCTGCAATGCAACCCAATAAAACAGCCATATCCCAATATCTTTTCTTCTAATTAATTTATTTTTTTCCCGGAAGTTCAATTCCAGGGAAAATTTTAATCACTGCAGAGTCATCTTCTCTACCAAAACCAGCCGTAGATGCTTGCATGAACATTTGGTGTGCGGTGGAGCTCAAGGGCAGCGGAAATTTGCTGGCTCTTGCGGTATCGAGAACTAAACCTAGATCTTTAACAAAAATATCCACAGCCGAAAGCGGTGTGTAGTCTGCAGCTAAAACGTGAGCCATCCGATTCTCAAACATCCAGCTATTACCAGCGCTATTAGTAATGACTTCATATAAAGACGCAGCATCGACACCTTCACGCAACCCTAAAGCCATAGCTTCAGCAGCGGCTGCAATATGTACACCTGCCAATAGTTGATTAATGATCTTTACCTTGCTGCCAGCTCCAGCGCTATCGCCCAGACGATACACTTTAGCCGCCATCGCATCTAATGCGCCACCTACTTTGGCATATGCCTGCGGAGTGCCGGCGCTCATAATAGTCATCTCGCCAGACGCAGCCTTAGCAGCTCCTCCTGAGATGGGAGAATCTAAGTACAGGATCCCCATATCATTTAAACGCTTCTCCAATCCAACGGACCAATTAGGATCCACTGTAGAGCACATCACAAAAACAGAGCCCTTCTTCATCGCATTGGCTGCGCCATTTTTACCAAACAGCACTTCTTCTGTTTGCGCAGCATTGACTACAACGCTGACTAAAATCTCGCAATGTTCGGCTACCTCTGCCGGCGACGAGCAAGCAACGCCGCCATCCTCAACAAATGTATCAGCAGCTTCTTTACGAACATCGGCTACATAAACGTTATAACCAGAACGGCGCAATGATCCAGCCATTCCTTTACCCATAGCGCCAAGACCCACAACACCAACAGCTATTCCTTGGGAACTCATTTTCTGACCTTTTAAATAAAAAGTGCCACCGCCGTGATGGCAGATGGCACTAAATCTAGTGATTGCTTATTTATTAACTAACTTCGCCGGGAATTTCAATACTGCAAATGACCCAATTACCAGCACGCCAGAAATTACGTAAAGACCGATATTGGAAGAGCCTGTCGCATCCTTAATAGCACCAATTAAGAATGGTGCTGCGAAGCCCGAGAGATTTCCAACAGAATTAATTGCGGCAATACCTGCAGCAGCTGAAGCACCGGCCAAGAAAGAGGTAGGCAATGCCCAGAACAATGGAGTAGCAGAGAGCACTCCAGCTGCTGCCAAAGTTAAGAAGGCAACTGCAATCTCGGTATTTGTTGTGCCCGCAAGCGCACTACCAGTAAGACCGATCACGCCCATATACATAGGAACAACTAAATGCCAGCGGCGTTCACGGGTTTTATCGGATCTGCGACCAAAGAAGATCATGGAGATCACTGCCGCTCCGTATGGGATTGCAGTAAACAAACCAATATTTAAGACGCCTTTAATTCCTGCGGTTTTGATCAAAGTTGGGAGGAAGAAAGTTAATCCATACTGACCCATCACGATACAGAAATACACCACGATACCAAGCCAGAGGCGGCCATCTTTAAGGATTGCACCAAAGGAGCCGTGATCTACTTTTTCACGTTGATCAGCCACAATATTGGCCGCAAGCATGGCCTTCTCTTCGTTATTCAACCATTTAGCATGTTTAATGCCATCATCTAAATAGCAGAAAACTACTACAGCCAAAATGACTGCTGGAATGGCTTCAAGCACAAACATCCATTGCCAACCTGTAAGGCCGTTAACACCAGCTACAGACTCCATAATCCAACCAGATAAGGGTCCGCCAATCAAACCTGCTAACGGAATAGCAGCCATGAAGATTGAAACAATCTTTGAACGGCGTGCCGATGGAAACCAATATGTGAGATACAAAATGATGCCCGGGAAAAATCCAGCTTCAGCTAAGCCCAATAAAAAACGCATTACATAAAAGCTGGTGGGAGTACTTACAAACATACAAGCACCTGAAATTGCCGCCCAGGTAACCATGATTCGAGCAATCCACACTCGTGCGCCCACTCTATGCAAGATGATGTTACTGGGAACTTCAAAGATAAAGTAGCCGAAGAAGAATACGCCAGCACCGAAGCCATATACAGCTTCGCTAAACCCTAAGTCAGTCAGCATTTGTAATTTTGCAAAGCCCACGTTGACTCGATCTAAGTAAGCAACGATGTAACAGATCATCAGCAGCGGCATGATGCGCCATGCGACTTTCTTATAAGTTAAATCCTCAAAAGCACTCGGGGTGCCCATGCTTGTAGCAGTCATTACCGTCTCCCTCTAAAGCTAAATTGGATTAGCATTTAATTTTTTTAATAAAATATACAACTTTTATACAACTTACTAATAGCCATGCTAATCACAAAAAATATAGGAGTCAATGATTTAGATCTAGCTTTTACCCTAATAAGTTGTATACTTTTTATGATTTTTAGTAGACAACTATCCATTTAAACGCTCATGAGTCAATTTCTAAAACTGGCAGATGTAGAGAATAAGAAGACCCACTTCTCTGCGGGAAATCTTGGGACGCGGATTGCAAACACCCTACTAAATCAATTTCATGCGGATAACTTAAATCCCAATACCCGCCTTCCCTCTGAGTCAGTGATTGCTAAGCATTTCAAAGTCAGCAGAACAGTAGTACGAGAGGCGATTGCAATACTGAAGAAAGATGAGATTTTGCAATCACGTAAAGGTAGCGGCACCTTTATTGGCGAAAAATTCAAGCCTAATCCTGAGTTGGTAAATGAAGTCGCAGAACAATCGGTTCATGCTCTGCAAAATATTATTGAAGTCAGGCGCGGTGTTGAATCTGAAATTGCCGCGTTGGCAGCAATTCGCCGCACACCAGGACAACTTTCAGATATTGAAGAAGCATTAAGAAAAATTAAAAAGGTGACTGACGCTGGCCAAAATGGTGTCGAAGAAGATGTCCGTTTTCATATGCTGATAGCGCAAGCTACCGGAAATCCTTATTGGCTGAAGTTTGTAGACACTTTTTCCTATTCGCTCAGAGCAGCAACTAGTGTTACTCGAGCAAATGAAGACCGAAGGTTAGATTTTGCACAACAAGTACAAGAAGAACATGAAGCGATTGTTGCTGCCATTGCCTCGGGCGATGCCGATCAAGCACGTCTAGCTGCCAGTATCCACATGATTAACGCAGCGGAGAGGCTGAAGCTGGCCGACAGAAGCTTCTGGAAAGAGGAGGGTAGCGCCTTAGCCAGAGATATCGTGGGTAACACCCCACACGATTAACTCTTACCTTTAAGCTCATCCTCAATATAGGCCTCAACAATACTTTGAAAATTGGGGTCAGACTTTAAACCCAATGCTTGAGCTCTGCTGGCATCCCAGGATGCAGGCCAACTTCTTACGATCGCCTCTACCTTTGGATCTGGCTCAATGGAAATGAGAGAAACAGTCTCTTCACTAGCCACTTTGTGTAGTGCTTCAATCATTTCACCAACACTTACTGAAACACCAGGAAGATTGATTGACTTATTCAAGCCCAATTTGCTTGAATCTAAGTCATGGCCAGTAATCAAAGATTCAATGGCATAAAGGGGTGATAACAACCAGATACGCAAGTCAGGTGAAACTGGGCAAATGGAAGGTTGACCATTTAAAGGCTCGCGAATGATTCCGCTAGCAAACGAAGATGCTGCTTTATTAGCAACTCCAGGGCGAACACTAATAGTGGGTAAACGTAATACCCTGCCGTCTACAAAACCCTTGCGAGTGAAGTCATTAAGTAAAAGCTCACAGATTGCCTTTTGAGTGCCATACGATGATTGAGGGTTTAAGGCTGTTGTATCCAAAACCATCTCTGGAAGAGCTCCACCGTATACAGCTACCGAACTAGTAAAGATAATTTTGGGTTTATGCCCCGCTTTGCGGCAAGCCTCTAGCAATAGTCGTGCAGCATCCAGATTAATTCGCATTCCTAAGTCAAAGTCAGCCTCTGCTTGGCCGCTAACGATAGCGGCTAAGTGAAAGATAGATTTAATCTCTGGGGTAATCAATCCCTGAATGAGCTTAGGATCCGCAATATCTCCAGCGATCACCTTAACTCGTGAATCGCCAAAATCATTGGCCTTAACAACATCAACCAGTATGAGTTGCTCAATTTTTTGCTCGGCCCCATCCGAGTCTTTTAAAGACCCACGACTTAATAACTGATTAGCAAGTTTTTGCCCTAAAAATCCAGCTCCACCAGTAACTAATACTTTCATTTTATTGTCTCTTATTTGTTATCGAATGTAATAAATGTAATGTAGCAGAGGATTGATTATTGATTCGAAAAGTTCATGGCAAGTAATCCTTTAGTAAACTTCAGGAAACCATCCTATAGAAAAATATTGAGACTGTGCTTTGAATAAAGAAACTAAAGGAATTTGGCTAGGTCTAGTCGGAGTTGTCATTTTCAGCATGACGCTGCCCGCTACCAAAATAGCCGTTCCAGATTTTAGTGCGATTCCCCTCTCTTTTTACCGAGCAGCCATTGCTGGTGTAGCTGCCTTAATTTATATAGCGGCAAAAAAGATTGCTCTTCCCCAAAAGAGTGATCTTCCAACACTGGGAATCATTTCCATCCTTATTTCTTTTGTCTTTCCAATCTCCATCGCGATTGCGATGCAAGATCTGCCTTCTTCACATGGTGGGATTGTTCTAGGAATATCACCTTTATTGACTGCTCTATTCGCCACCTTGCGTTTTGGCGAAAGACCATCACGCGGCTTTTGGATTACCGCCATTCTTGGTAGTGCTTTAGTTCTCGCCTTCTCAATTAAAGAAAGTGGGGGAGCCTTACAGTTAAGTGATCTAGCCTTGTTACTTGCTGCAGTCTCTGCTTCTTACGGTTATGCAGAAGCTGGTAACCTTTCCCAAAAGATGGGGGGCATAGCTGTGATCTCATGGGTAGCAATTATTTCCCTCATACCCAGTCTTCCAATTGCGATTTATTACGCAATGCATTCGAGTGTTACTGCAATACCAATCATGAATGCTTCATTACCAGCATGGCTAGCATTGCTCTTTGTAAGCATCTTTTCAGCCTACATCGGTAATATATTTTGGTACACCGGATTATCTATGGGCGGAATATCACATGTCGGACAGGTGCAATTGCTTCAGCCCTTTTGCACCCTAGCCCTATCGAGCGTTTTGGTATTCGAACCCCTTACCATCAGCAATATCTTCTTTGCTAGCGCCGTGCTTGTAGTGGTTGCCATTGGCAAAAGAATGCCAGTCGCCAAGGTCAAAACTTAATTAAGTTTTATAGCCCTCAAGCCGAATTAATCTATCGACTTCTTTTCTACGTCTAAAAAGGGATTTAAGGAGTCATTTGCTGCTGCAGTATGAGCAAAATTGCCTCTGGCACTAGACTTTTTATCTACAACCACTACCTACCCAATGTTCTCACTCAATTTTTTGGCTATTACTCGTGCGGCAGTTATCTCAAATCCACCAATAGCAAAAACAACCACCATAATGACCGTTTTCTTGTGAGGAAATATTACCAAGGGAGTACCGGTAATACAGGTTTTAAACCTGCCTTTTGAATAGTAGGCACTGCTTTAGGCGATGCCAAGAATGCAATTAAATCTCTTGATGCCTTGATGTTTGCATCATTGCTAGTTATACCTGCCGAAAATAAAACAGTTTGCTGGACTTCAGGGGGTATCTCGCCAATGAAATCAATACCTGGTATTGGAATTAGCTCGCTTACCTGTTGAAACCCTAGTTCAGCGTCTCCTCTAGCAACCACCGTGCCTACTCGTTCGCTATATATCTTTTTTGCAGTCTTACTCATTTGCTCTGCAATTCCTAATTTTGGAAATAGCTCTGTAGATAAATAAGTACCGCTAGCACTTGCGGAATATGCAACAGATTTTGCATTTAATAAAGCTTGCTTCAGGGCTGGAACACTGCTGATGTCAGGCTTTGGCGCGCCAGTCTTCACGGCGGCGCCAATAACAGAGGCGACTAAATCCACGCGGGTCCCCTGCTGGACTGAGCCACTCTGTATAAATCCATCCAATGCAGGAGATGCGAGTATCAATACATCAAATTTTTCACCCCTAGACAATCTTGATGGTATGGAATCGGGAGCAGTCCCCATGGACGATCCATAAGAAATAATCACCTTATTGGGAGACTGTTTTTCATATTCTGGCACTAAAGCCTTAAGGGCTTCCGCAAATGCACCAGAAGTGATCACCTGAATATCAGCCGCCAGGACTGATGCGGAAAAAAGAAGGCTAGCTGTGAAAGCCAATAAAGCATTCTTAATTAATCTAATTAGCATTGATTCTCGCATTACATAAAAAGTAGCTGACGCATATAAAAGCGGCTTGTTTATAAATTATATGATTTCCTACTGGATATGAAGCCAGCCAAAACTTAATAAAGGAAGCATATCTTTGGCAAAATCTGCTACTTCGTTCACTAAGCCTTTTGAGCAAATAATAGATCGGGGCAACTGCTTTCTAACAATCCACCCCTTTAGCTTAATGGCCGATTCAATTTCTTTGGGCACATCAACAAACCCTCTCGGTATACGGGCTAATGTATGGGAATAATCCAATTCATAGCCTTTTCGCTTAAGCGATTTCTCAATTAATAGCCAAGCCTTCGGGTTATCTAATATTCCCTGCCTCAGCTTTTTAAGAATATGGGTTTCAGGCTGCAAATAACCTGCAGCGCACCTACTGCCTAATGGGTCTAAACGAAAATATAAAACACCAGGAGAGTGTTTGTCGCCAGTTCGGGTAAATAATCCGCTGGCATGCATGTTGTAAGGGTGCTTTGCTTTAGAGAAACGAGCGTCTCGATTAATTCTAAAAAGCGATTTTTTAGGGTCGCCCCACAAGGGGATGTCTTTATTCGATAACGTGTTTGATAACGCCTCAGTGAAGCGCTTCATCGGCTCACGCACAAACTCTTCATATTCAGAGCGATGCTCTGCAAACCAAACTCTGTTTTGGTTATCTGTTAAATCCTCCAGGAATTGAAAAGCCTTCGGACTAAACCCGTTAAAGTCACTCATTGAAGTAGATACCTTACCTGTTTAATAAGCTGCATTTGGACCAAAATTGGGTCTTTTTACTGCGGCAAGTTTGTTTACCAATCATTTCACCATTCAAAATGGCTTCTGTAGAATAAAGCTTATGAAACCAACCATCAAAATAGATTATGTATCAGATGTAGCCTGCCCATGGTGCGCCGTAGGCTTAGGAAATCTCAATCAGGCCATGGCTCAGTTAAGCGACAAGATTAATTTTGAAGTCCACTTTCGCCCCTTTGAACTCAACCCAAAGATGCCCCATGGCGGTCAAGATGCCATCGAGCACCTCACTGAAAAATACGGCTTAACTGCAGAACAGGTCAAAGTAAACCAAGCCAATATTCGCACTAAAGCATTAGAAGCTGGATTTGCATTTCATCCAGATGGTCGTAAACGGGTGTACAACACCTTTGATGCTCACCGCCTCCTATATTGGGCCGGTAAAGAATACGATCTACAAAAACAAGCTGCCCTAAAAAAGGAATTACTGAATACTTACTTTTGTCTTGCAGTTAGCTTAGATGATCCGGAGAATGTATTAGATGCAGTGATGCGTGCAGGATTAGATAAAGATAGAGCTCAAGAAGTACTCAAGGGCAATGAGTACTCAAAAGAAGTGCGGGATGAAGAGGCAACATATACCAGTGCGGGAATCAGCTCAGTTCCCTCGATTATTATTGATGATCAATACCTATTACAAGGAGCCCAGCCTCCTGAGGCTTTCGTTAATGCGTTTGAGCAAATTAATAAAACAATCTAGCAAAGGTCACAATCATGCAATTTGACTTTCATTCAACGCGCTCAATTCTCGTAGAAAGAGGTGGCGCTAATAATCTGGCCAAGAGAATTGCTGAGAGAGGTGGAAAATCTGCACTGATCGTCACTGATCCAGGTGTCTTATCTGCTGGCTTACTCGATAAAGCCATGCCTCAGTTTAAGGAGATTGGTTTACCTGTACAGATTTTTTCTGATGTTCAGGCTGACCCCCCTGTCTCAGTGATTGATGCTGCAGTGAAGGCTGCTCAAGCCTCTAAAGCTGACTACATTGTGGGCTTTGGCGGCGGTAGCTCAATGGATGTAGCCAAATTAGTTGCCCTATTAGCACCAGGTAAAGAAAAATTAGCAGATGTCTATGGTGTAGGTATGGCTAAAGGGCCACGCTTACCTTTGATCTTGGTCCCCACAACAGCAGGTACTGGATCTGAAGTGACCACTATTTCTATAGTTACTGTTAGCGAGAGCGAGAAGAAGGGGGTAGTTTCCCCTCAATTACTCCCTGATGTTGCATTGCTTGATGCTGAGTTAACTTTGGGTCTTCCAGCCCATGTAACAGCAGCTACTGGAATCGATGCAATGGTTCACGCAATTGAAGCATTTACAACTAAGCGATTAAAAAATCCCGTTTCAGATTGTTTGGCCAAAGAAGCACTGCGTTTGTTAGCTGGAAATCTGCATAAGGCTGTGAAGACTGGGAATGACATTGATGCGCGTGAAAATATGTTGTTGGGTGCCTGTCTTGCAGGGATGGCATTTACTAATGCACCAGTAGCCGGTGTACACGCATTGGCTTATCCAATTGGCGCCAGATTCCATGTTCCCCATGGACTCTCCAATTCTTTAATGCTGGGACCTGTGATGCGCTTTAATTTAGATGCTGCACACACTATGTATGCTGAACTAGGTCAAATTATCAAACCTGGTTTACAGGGCTCGACCATTGAGCAAGCCACTCAATTGGCAAGCTATCTTGGTGGCCTAGCTGGTGATCTAGGTTTGCCACAACGATTGGTTGAGGTCGGCATCACTGCAGAAGATATAGACCAGTTGGCTGCAGATGCCATGCTTCAGGCACGTTTACTACAAAATAGCCCACGCGAAATCACATTGAATGACGCTGCAGATCTTTATAAAGAGGCTTTATGAGCAACAAAAGACCCTCCCCTCCAGTACGAGCTGATTTTGTAGCGTTTGAAGAAGTTCATTCTAGATGGATGGATAACGATGCTTATGGACATATCAATAACGTTACTTACTACTCTTTTTTTGATACAGCCGTAAATCGCTATCTCATTGAACGAAATGTTTTAGATATAGCAAAAAGTGAAACTATTGGGTTGGTTATTGAAACCCAATGCCAATATTTTTCCTCTATTGTTTATCCCGATATGATTCATGTTGGACTCAAAGTTGCACACCTCGGTAATAGTAGCGTGAAATATGAGGTTGCCATTTTTAGGAATGCTGAGGATGTTGCTTCAGCGATGGGGCATTTTGTTCATGTTTACGTAGACCGAATAACAAATAAACCAACCCCAATTCCACAAGATGTTCGCGACGTCTTGCAGCAGCTTGTCAAAGTAAATTAATGAATCAGTCCTCACTCACAGAATTGAGGTGGGGATTGGAGATAGCCTCCTTATTAGCCTAACACTCTGTCTTTGATGGTTTTATGGATTGTTCCATTAGCTCTCACTAACTCATCAAAGATGGTGTAGTGATTAAAACCATTCAACAACTGAAATTTACCTGGTTGTAAGTGTTGCTTTCGATACTCATAAAATTGGGTAGTTTGTCCTTGCATATGCGGCAACTCAGCACTACCGACAAATAAGTCAATCACTTTTCCAAAATGATTCGTTTTTAGAATTGGTGAGTTCTCCAGAGAAGCTTCAAGATTCAAATGCAACTGATCGTTTACATAGCAGTGTCGAATTGGTTCTAAGTCATAGACTCCGCTGATACAAATTCCATCTTTGACATTGGGCTCATTTAAAACTGAAGCAACCAAGTGAGCCCCTGCAGACCATCCAAGAAGATAAAAACCTGGAAACGATCCTCTTTCGTCCCGAACCTTAACTTCAATTGCACTTAACCCGGTACGTATATCCGCAATAATTTGCTCCATTGTTGCATCAGGCGCCAATCTATAACCTAGCATTGCAACACTAAAGCCTAAATCTATTAAAGGTGGAACTATGAATGTGAAATCATCTTTAGAGCGGAACTGCCAAAAACCGCCATGTATATAAACCATGATGGGAGAATGATCTCCAGCAGAAAAGTAATCATATGACTGCCTTGGATGTGGACCATACCTAATGTCTAGCTCACCTTTTGTGCTCTCTCGCACCTGATCGCTAGCTTGCATCCAACCCTCAACTATCTGGGCGCTATTCGCAACAGCCAATGAATTGTTATACGCCCTATCAAGCTCATCTTTTGTAAGGTTTTTCCACATTGTTTACACCTGGCATTTCAGTTAAATTAAGAAGCATTCTTCATCATAAGTGGAGAAATCAAATGACTCAAGATCAATTTGCTGAAGAAAATGAGTATGAAAAAACCACCCGAAGGTGGTTATATTTAGAAGTGATTTTCAATCACCATCTCTGATTTGGGGATAAATCCCGGCTTGGGCCATGCAGGTTTGATCCCTTTTCCAATCACCAACATTGCAGCAATAGCATAGTCTTTTGGCAGATGGATAAGTTCGGCCACCTTGTCAAAATCAAAACCAACCATAGGGCAAGAATCATAGCCCATCGCCTTGGCTGAAAGCATCATCGTTTGCAACATGATTCCAGCGGAACGCATTGCTTCATCTCTTTGTAACTGCTCTTTTCCAGAGTAAAAAGGATGAATCCAGGGAACTAAAATATCCTGAGCTTCTTTAGGTGCATTAATCCAATATCTAGCGGGATCTTTTTCCCATGCCTTGATATCAACCGTCACTACAAATAATAATGATCCATCCGTTACTTGAGCTTGATCATGAGCAGCTTCACGCAACTTAGCTCTGAGTGCCTTATCAGTCACATTAACTAAACGCCAGTGCTGAATATTAAAAGACGATGGTGCTTGCATCGCGAGCTCGAGCAACTGCTCAGTCTCTTGCTGGGTAAATTGATGGGTAGGGTCAAAGTGCTTAATAGCCCTTCGCTCACGAATAGCGTCAAATGTGTTCATTTTTTCCTTGGTGATATTTCAAACTAAAGACAAAGAATATAGAAATTCCTTATAAGCTGCAGAAAGCAGCTCCAACGGTAGCTAGTCTTAGCAAATAAGCAAATATGTGCTGTGATTTACATTTATTGAGCTGAGAAATGAATCACTTGTTGCTTATAGGCGCCTGATAAGGCTTTTTTAACTATCTTGTAAATATCCAGATCAAACTCAGCATCACCAGATTCAGCCAGCTCATACAGCTCATCTTGATTAATGGCGGTACCTAGATAACACCATTTATCAATCACAATCATCTCGCCACCCTCTTTAATTGCGATCGGTCCAGAATAAGGCCATACCTGTATTTTAAAGAGCTCTAATACCGTCTTTAATTGCAAATTATGCAAAGTAATTGGGGTAAGGTTAAGACACGCACCACCACATTGCTTTACCTGATAACCAAAGCATGATTTACCCTCGACCCTCTTCTCTAGGCCAAGCAATGCCTCGCAAAGATGATGCTTTTTAGCTATTGCCTTTAAATAAGAGTGCGCCTCTCGTTTGCTATAAAACAAGCCATATAAATTCTCTTGCAAACCGGGAGCTAGTTGATGGTGGGTCACTAGTTGCGGCAAAAGAACTCCCGACTCATCTTCAACTAAGCTCCAACCACAAAGATCTTTAGACCTTCGTAGCTTAATGTTCATACTAGGCATACGTTCTTTAATCAACCTAGACTCAAGAATGAGGGCACCAAGCTCGCCACTGGTTTCGATCCAATCAATATCTCGAATTTGCAGAGAGAGCTTCATTTCTTTACGCTGTGTTAATGCGCCTTGAAAATGCCCCATGACCCTATTACGCAAAGAAATACTCTTGCCGATATAGAGTGGCGTCTTGTTATCGCCGTAAAAGATATAACAACCAGGAGTATCTGGGATGGAGTCTATTAAGTCTCTATCTATATTCGGCGGTAGACTAGGATTACCAATCAGTTGATTGATCACCTCATTGAGCTTTTCTGCCCCAAACTTGGCTTCACAAACACGCCAAAACTGCAGCAGTAAATCTGCATCGCCCAGCGCACGATGGCGGGCGCTAACCTGAAGACCATGGGCGTTAATGATGGTATCTAGATTATGGCGAGGCTGCTCTGGAAATAGCAATCTAGAAAGCTTTACCGTACATAACACTTTCGGCTTGAAATCGATGCCGACCCTTTTAAAAGAGGCCTTGATAAACCCGTAATCAAATCGAGCATTGTGAGCAACGAATATTTTTCCCTCAAGCTCTTGTTTTAACTCTTTCGCAACCTGATCAAAGCTTGGTTGACCTTCCACCATTTGTGGAGAGATGCCGGTAAGTCTTTGGATATTTTGCGGAATAAAGGTTTGGGGATTAATTAACCGTTCCCACACCTGAATTCCATCGTTAGCTAGTGTTTTGATGCCAATTTCTGTAATGCGATCCCGATCAAAATGAGACCCAGTAGTTTCTATGTCTACAAAAGCTAAATCCGGGTACGAGACCTCATTAATATCCACGTCAAATGACTTTGCAACCTTAGTTTGCCGGTGAGTTTCTGTTGAGATAGTCAGCAAAGCTAAAAATAGAGTTAGGTCCGCGAGGAACTTCTTCTACCTTTTTGAAAGAACTCTTCACCACTTTTTGAACCTCTCCTTTGGGTCTTTTTTCTTCCTTAACCTTCACTTCAGACTCAGCAGGAAAATAAGATTTTCTTTCTGGCGCTGTTTGCACTTCACTAAAGCGCGGTATGTAATCTTTAATCGCTGAGGCCAAGGTAACATTCGAAATGCAGTTCATCATGTAAGCCTCTAGTGACTGATAGAGATCTTTTGCAATATCAGACACCTCTACTTTTCTTTTTTTGATTTTATTCATTGCCAAAACAATGTCTTTAATCGTAATGATGCGAGGGTCTTTTGAAAGTTGATAGCCGCCAGTACGTCCTTTGATGCCAATAACGAGTCCTGATTCACGTAGAGGTCGCAGCAACAGCTCAATGCGACTAATTGACATATTGAGCCTTTGGGCTATTTCGGGAACCGTTACTAATTGACCCTTGTTAGAGTGACTTGCGATATCAACTAGGGTGTTCAGCGCTACTTTGACTGCTTTTGTGACTTCCATGGTGTATTTGGCATAAAAGTTAGATTGAGGCTAGTATGAAACTGATTCAAACTTTGTGCTGCAGCGCATTAATTAACCCTTTTTACCCTATGGTTGAAGTTCCCAAAAGCCAATACACCTTCTCCTGCCGCCTACTACGCTTGCTTGCTTACTTGGTATCTGGCGCGATGATTGCACAGGCTCTTAGCTGCTTCATTCCCTATCTTTTAATGGAGGATGCTCAAGCCGCAGGGATGATTGCACATCTTTTGATTCAGCATCTCTCGTATTACTTTTTGGGATGTGCTTTTGTCATTTTGAGCCTCTCCAATATCTTGATTAAGAGAGGTATAGCTCAGCTGAAAGGGGTGCGCTTACCGTCACTAGTGTTGATGGTTTGCGTTGTAGTTACAAGCTATTTGCTAATCCCGCGCATGGATTACTTAAGAGAAACCGCACTACAAGATGGTATGCCCGTAATGCTCTCGCCTTTTGCAAACTACTTTGTCACGTTAAACAGCATTACATATCTATTGGTCTGCGGTCAGATTATCACTAGCGTCTTAATTGCATGGCGCCTAAGTGATATCAAATCACCTTAGGCAAGCAGTTATTTAATTTTGTTGCGCTCTTGAGCTTTGGCCAGCTGGTCAGCAGTTCGTTGTTGAAAATCGACCATACTGTGATAACCCATTTGATAGCAAGGACAATGCTTGCCTAGAATCAAGCGAGCAAGCTTGATGCGCAGTTTTTGAATCATATGAATCTCCTAGTTTTGAGCTTTAAATGTAAACGTAAATCGGGTTTAGTGCTGGCTCCAAAAAAACAGTGAGGTTATTAGGGCCCCATTGAGCGAAAGCAAAGAAGAGATAAATCCATTACATTCATTAAATGACTAATTCCACCTCTACCATTCGAAAAATCCCTTTATTTCCACTGGGTACCGTACTCTTTCCAGATGGCGTGATTGCGCTGAAGATTTTTGAAGCCCGCTATCTCGACATGATTAAGCAATGCTTGCGAGAAAAGACAGAGTTTGGCGTGGTGAGCATCATCAAAAACTCTGACGCCAATGAAGAAGATGTGTCTCTTTCCTTTTCCAAAATTGGCACACTGGCTCAAATTGAAGATTTCGACCCTATCCAGCCCGCTCTTTACATGACCAAATCATTTGGCACACAGCGCTTCAAGCTCATAAATAGCAAACAAGAACCTAATGGACTTTGGATGGGTGAAGTTGAACTTTTAGAAAATGATCCACTTACTCCAATCCCCGAAGAGCATCAAAAAGTTGCTACGCTATTAGATGAAATCATCTCAGTCATTCAAAGCGAGGATCTATTAGGAGAGGCGCCTTTTAAGAAACCATTTAAGGTCGATGATTGTGGCTGGGTTTCCAACCGTCTTGCCGAACTACTGCCACTCTCGCTAGCGCAAAAGAATCACTTGCTGGCTCAAACCAATCCCAGGATCAGGCTCGATCTCATTACTGAAATTATTGAAGATGACGATTTAAGAAATGTCATGATGCATTAATACTATGCTAGATGAGTTCATTCGTAAAACGATTCGAGAGATGGTGGGTGGTAGTGGACCCCCAATAGCATTCCTAACACCAAAAGGTGATCGAGGGCTATTTGGCCCTGAATCAATTGCCTGGAAAGTGCATGCAGACTTTATCTCCATGATGATTGGTGGCATTAGCTCATTAATCTTACAAGCCCTGCATCCACAGGCTTTAGCTGGTGTTTGGGATCACTCCTCTTTCAGGGAGGACCTGAAAGGGCGGCTTGGAAGAACCGCATTTTTTATTGCAGCAACTACCTACGGCCCTACTGAGATGGCAAACAATGTGATCGAAAAGGTCAATCACATTCACGCTAAAATTACCGGCTTAGATGAATTTGGTAACCCCTATTCTGCTACAGATCCACATTTGCTGGCCTGGGTACATCTTACAGAAACGCGTAGCTTCATGAACTCTTTTGAAGACTACCGCAAGGAAATCATTAGCCCCGAAGAAAAAGATCAATATTTTTTAGAAATGAAATCTTTGGGCGAGAGAATGGGGGCTAAAGACCTTCCTAGCACTTATGCCAATACCGAGAGTGCTATTACGGCATATATTCCAGAGCTTTATTTTGGAAAGCGTGCATCGAGCATTATTGATTTGCTTGAGAACTTTCCGGGAAACCTGATGGCTAAGCCGTTTATCAAACTCATTAGTCGCGCAGGCTTTCTCAACCTTCCTGACTGGGTATATCCCATGATTGGCAAAACTGTTCCAAGTTATTTAGAACGCTTAGCAGTCAAAAAGAGCATACATTTAATTGCTATGCCCGTTCGCGAAGCCCTTAAAGATGGTGTGGCTGCCCACTCGTTTCGTAGAATCTACGGATAATTTTTTAGAAAGAAATCATGATTACAAATTATCTTTTATCTGGCATGGTCGGCATCATGCTCTTTTTTACCGTTGTTGTAGCCCCCACTGTTTTTAAGGTACTACCAGTGGAATGGTCTAGCAAATACGTTAGAAACTTTTTCCCAAAATACTATGCCACCTTAGGATTAATCACATTGATCTGTGTATTTACAGAGACAGATTCAACCAGCAAGTTGTTACTTGCTGTCTGCGCAGTCCTTTTTGCTTTTACCTTCTTTTACCTGACCGGAAAAATTAATAACGCTAAGGATAGCGGTAACAACCGATTGTTTCACTGGCTTCACGGATCCAGCGTAGTAATTAACCTCTTTCAGTTAATTACTTTTATCTATCTTTTGATCAAAGCACCCTAAAAAGGCAAGTCTTCCTTAACCTACTAGTCGGGTTTAGGCTTGTTTAGATCTTGCTCTGGCTTCTGTTGCGTGGTTGATTGCATTTTCAGGGTAGGAGCTACCATCTTTTCACCATTCCAGACCTGCCCGCACCAGCATTCACCCGCATCACTAATAATGCAAACACCAGATCCACAGCAGCGCTTATCAGGGGCTTTCATATTGAAACCTTTGTGAACTGAGTAAATATTCCGTATGCAGCTCCCGTCCATAGCCCGGCTATCACCAGGAGGGAAATTAAGAAGCCAAGTCCGCGTTTAGCGGGATTGAGTTGATAGGAAATGGCATACCAAACTCTAGCGATCAGCCAAATCACACCAGAGTCACCCGCCCCTTTGTCTCCAATGAAGATGGCATAGAGCCATAAAGCTGGCAAAAATAGGAGGACGTTTTCAATCGTATTGAGTTGAATACGATAGGCGCGCTCAAACATTTCATTGCCACTGGTGGCCGGGGCCTGAACTTTGTATTTACCGCGCGCTCTTCCGACATTAAATAACAGCCCCATCATTAATAGGACCGTCATCAAAGTGATGAAGGATGCATAGATATATTGGTTCATGAGGGCCTGAATTCATAAAAGTGGATTTGAGGCTATTCTAGGGTTTTTATTCATTTAGTGCTTGCAGCTACCCCCATCCTTCGATGAATCAAAGCTCCTTATTTAGCATCGACTCAGATCTTTGCGCTACAAATCTACTACCTAAAGAGGGGCTCGTTAACTACTATCCAGAATTTCTAGGTGAAGTAGAAAGCCTTAACCTACTGAATCAACTGCAAAAGTCTCTGCAATGGGAGGCGGATCAACTCATCATATTTGGGAGATTAATCAGCACCCGCCGCAAGGTGGCTTGGATTGGTGACCCAAAATGTACTTACACCTACTCGGGAGTAAAAAAACAACCTCAATCCTGGACGCCAGAATTACTGATTATTAAAAGGCAACTAGAGGAACTGCCCCAGGCAGAATTTAATTCATGCTTACTTAATTTCTACCACGATGGGGCCGATGGCATGGGGTGGCATAGTGATGATGAAAAAGAGTTAGATGCGCAATCCCCTATTGCTTCGCTGAGCCTTGGCTCTGCACGTAAATTTTCTTTTAAGCACAAAAAAGATAAATCAACCACCTCCCTCTTTCTAGAAAATGGTAGCGCTCTCATCATGCACGCACCTACTCAACAATTTTGGCAGCATGCGCTTCTCAAAACCAAAACCATTCATACGCCTCGTATCAATTTAACCTTTAGACGAATATCCATCAGCAATGCATAAGAACCAGCCAAAAGAGACCACTATTGCCATCATTGGTGCCGGCATTGCTGGTCTAAGCTGTGCCACTCGATTAAAAGCGCTCGGCTTTCAAGTCCAACTCTATGAAAAGAGCCTCGGAGTTAGCGGGCGTATGAGCACGCGCAATAATGATCACTGGTCTGGCGATCATGGGGCTCAGTATTTCACAGCAAGAGACCCCCTATTCATCAATCAGGTCAAGGAATGGATTAATGCTGAAGTAGCCGCCATCTGGAATCCCCGCTTAAAGGTATTTAAAGCGAATCAATGGCAAGACAGTACCGCCACTGAAAATCGCTACGTGGGAATTCCTGCAATGAATTCTCCAGGCAAACATTTAGCTAAGGCACTGCCGATTGAATTCAATCAAACAATTGATCGTGTTGCTTATGCTCAAAATAAATGGCAGCTTCACAGCCTAGAGTCAGGTGACATTCACCAGCAATTTGATTGGCTTGTTGTAGCTCTGCCTGCACCACAAGCACTTGCTCTTACCAAATCAATAGATAAATCCATTGAAAAATTTACTATTGATGCGAATATGCAGGGTTGTTGGACAGTGATGGCAAGCTTTACAGATAATTTAAATCTCCCGTTTGATGCTGCCTTTATCAATAATGAGAGTATTAGCTGGATTTCTCGAAATAACTCTAAGCCGAAACGAATTGGTCTAGAAACTTGGGTAATTCACTGCAACCCAACTTGGAGTCAGGAATGGATAGAGCTAGATAAAGATGAGGCAGCGAAGCGCATCCTAGATTGCGCCACGAAGCTTGGCTTAGATTGCCGCACAGCTAAAATTTCTATTCATCGCTGGCGCTATGCAAGCGGGCATACCAACCCGATTCCAGTATTTAGACTTCATGAGGACCTCAAGCTAGGCTTTTGCGGTGATTGGCTTAATGGGGGCAGGGTTGAGGGTGCCTGGCTCAGTGGCTATCAATTAGCCTGCCAAATTGAAAAAGTTCAAAAGTAAACCAAATTTCTAGAACATATGATGAAAACAAATGCCTGTATCGAATTAAAGGATCTCAAACTCCAGACTCAAATTGGAACTTATGGGCCTGGAGCCATCATCCCTAAACAACATCTTTTAGATTTAATACTGTGGATTGACTCGGCGCTCGTCTTAATTTCGGCAGACGTCATGGAGAATGTATTTGACTATGATCCCTTGGTAGTTGAAATCAACAGGCTAGCAGGCGATGGTCATTATGAAACCCAAGAAAGATTGATTACTCGCATAGTTCAAGCTTGTGCAAAATATCCCGAAATCAGCTCTCTTGAAGTTAACCTCAGGAAGTTACCTGTTAGCGCAGGATCTGGCTCGCTTGGCATTCGGCTATCGGTAGATCAAACCATCTTGAATGACCTGAGAACCCTTAAACCCTCAACGTAAGTATGCTCTGATAAGACTTATAACTTCGTCATAAAGCTCAAGAATTTTTTTAAAGAATTTCATTGCGAAATAGGTTTTAAGAAAGTGTTTATAGGAATTGATGTCTTCAAAGATTAATTCTAATTATTAGGCTATTCTCTTGCTTGTGGCGGAATGGCAGAGAGGTTATGCGTGAGATTGCAAATCTTACTACCCTAGTTCGATTCTAGGCTTCCGCCTCCAAATTTAGCTTTATTTAAGAGGCTCCTAAAGACGGATAACTCCCTGTGGCTCAATTTCCAATATGATTGACCCATATGATCAATATCCTTTCGATTTCCCATCTTTATAAAACCTATCAATCTGGCTTTGAAGCTCTAAAAGATATCAATTTAGAGATATCTAAAGGTGAAATCTTTGCTCTACTTGGCCAGAATGGTGCAGGAAAAACCACTCTCATCAGCATCATTTGCGGGATTGTTAGTCCCACAAGTGGTCAGGTATTGGTGGATGGCAAGGACGTCATCCACAATTACCGCGAAGCTAGGGAGTTAATTGGCCTAGTGCCTCAAGAGCTTGCAACGGACTCTTTTGAGACTGTATGGAACACCGTGACCTTTAGTCGAGGCCTTTATGGGAAATCCCCTAACCCAGCCTTCATTGAGAAAATTCTGAAGGATCTATCTTTATGGGATAAGCGCGATAATAAAATTATGACCCTCTCTGGTGGTATGAAGCGGAGAGTCATGATTGCCAAAGCCCTCTCTCACGAACCCAGCATCCTCTTTTTGGATGAGCCTACTGCTGGGGTTGATGTCAGCCTCAGAAGGGACATGTGGAACTTGGTCAAAGTTCTTAAAGACAATGGAACCACCGTCATTCTGACAACCCACTACATTGAAGAAGCTGAGGAAATGGCAGATCGCATTGGCATCATTCGTAGTGGCGAACTGATTATGGTGGACAACAAACTAGCCTTGATGAATAAATTAGGCAAAAAAGAATTAACACTAGAACTACAAAATCTATTAAAGAGCCTTCCTAAGGAGCTTGAGATGACCGGGTTAAGTCTTTCAGAAGACGGATATGAGCTCACTTACCGGTTTGATTCCAAAGATGAAGATATCAATATTGCACAACTGCTGCAAAAAGTGGCTAGCTTAGGAATTGTTTTTAAAGACTTACATACAAAGCAAAGTTCTCTTGAAGAAATCTTTGTCAATCTCGTAAATTCAGGGGCCACTACCCATGAAGCTTAATTACTATGGTATTCGCGCCATCTATAACTTTGAAATGGCCCGTACTCGCCGCACCCTAATGCAGAGCATTGTTGCCCCTGTTATTTCCACTTCCTTGTACTTTATTGTGTTTGGTTCTGCCATTGGGTCTCGTATCACGGAAATGGATGGCATTTCTTATGGCGCATTTATTGTGCCAGGCCTCATCATGCTCTCGCTTTTGACTCAAAGCATTTCTAATGCTTCCTTTGGAATCTATTTCCCTAAATTTAGTGGAACTATTTATGAAATACTTTCTGCGCCAATATCGCCCCTAGAAATCGTGATAGGCTATGTTGGCGCTGCTGCAAGCAAATCAATCATCTTGGGTCTTATCATTCTGTTGACATCGGCTTTTTTTGTCCCGCTTCATGTCGAGCATCCTATATGGATGTTGTTTTATTTAATAATCACCTCAATTACTTTTAGCATGATCGGTTTTATTATTGGTGTTTGGGCTGATGGCTTTGAAAAACTCCAAGTCGTACCGTTACTCATCATTACACCCCTAACCTTCCTGGGTGGTAGCTTTTATTCAATTTCTGTCCTGCCATCTTTCTGGCAAAAAGTAGCTTTACTCAACCCAGTTGTCTATTTGATCAGCGGCTTTCGTTGGAGCTTTTATGGGATAGAGGATGTATCCCTTTTGGTGAGCCTTGGGATGACGGTTGCCTTTTTAGCCATATCAGTTGCGGTAGTCATTTGGATATTTAAAACAGGCTACCGTCTTAAAAAGTAATCCTCAAAATATAAACCCTCATCATTGCTGATGAGGGTTTATTCATAGTCGCCTTATGAAGAGTTAGTCAGTTACCTGTACACCCTTCCAAAAAGCAACGTATCCAGCAATGTTATTTGCAGCCGATTTAGGCTCAGGGTAATACCAAGCAGCGTCTTTGTTGGATTGGCCATTTACCTCTACATCATAGTAATTCGCAGTGCCCTTCCAGGAACAAACAGTGTGTTTTTCTGACTTCTTAAAAAACTGCGTATTCAAGCTATTGGACGGAAAGTAATGATTACCCTCCACCACAATAGTGTCGTTTGAATTAGCCAACACTTCATCATTCCAAATAGCCTTCATAAGCCCTCCTAGTAAGGATTTAGCATAAAGCAAATCTCCTGTTTATGCTGTATAAAGACTGACAACCTTAGAGCCTATACTGTAATAAAACATACATGCAAACACTCAGCACCCTAGAAGTTACGGTTACAACTAAAAAAGGCTTTGCTCACGAGATCGAAGTAGGCCTGCTAGCTCAATCAGCCTCTATTTCTCCAAAGTTTTTATATGATCCCTTAGGGTCACATCTTTTTACAGCTATTACCTTGCTGCCCGAATACTACCCAACCAATACCGAAAAGAATATTTTTTCCCAACATCAAGCAGAAATTACTAATGCAATAGGAGTCGGTGGCACCCTCATTGATTTGGGTGCTGGAAATTGCCAGAAGGCAGAATCCTTTTTTAACTCGCTAAAGCCCTTAAGCTATCTTGCGATCGACTTTTCAGCTGAATATCTCGAAGAAGCAGTAAAGAAACTTGAGGGGAAATACCCGCACATTCTCATGCAATGTATTGGTATGGATTTTTCCAAACAACTCTTGATTCCGAGCGCTATTGCTACAAGTAAGCGAATCTTTTTTTATCCTGGCTCTAGTATCGGAAACTTCCTTAGACCAGAAGCACTTCACCTCCTGAGCCAAATCAAAAGCCAAGGTAATGCTGGTGGATTACTCATTGGCGTTGACTTAATGAAGGAAGACTCTGTTCTGATGGCCGCATATGATGACCCCCTGAAGGTCACTGCAGCGTTCAATCTCAATATCCTGAGATCCATTAACTTGCACCTGAACTCTGATTTTAGGGTTGAGCAATTTCGCCATCGAGTGAAGATTAATCATGCAGAAAATAGGGTTGAGCTTTATTTAGAAGCCCTTGAAGACCTCACTGTTACATGGCCCGGAAATTCTAGAGAATTCAAAAAGGGTGAATTAATTCATACTGAAAACTCTCACAAGTACACTATTGAATCTATTCAGCAATTATTAAATGACGCAGGTTTTGAAAAAACCCAAATCTGGACTGATCCAAAAAACTATTTTGCCGTAATCTATGCACAATAAAGTCTTTCCTCAATCGCTTTCAGCAAATGAAGTACTAGAGCAATTTCATCGCTCCAGAAAATACTCAACAGACCTCATAGTTGGGCTGAGCGCTGAAGACTGTCAAGCCCAATCGATGGAGGATGCTAGCCCTGCTAAATGGCATTTGGCACATGTCACTTGGTTTTATGAGGTCATGGTACTCAAGGCTTTTGAAGACAACTTTTCTTTCTGGAATCCGGAGTTTGCCGTTTTATTTAATAGCTATTACAACGGTATTGGGGATAAGCACCCACGCAGTAAAAGAGGCCTCTTAACGCGACCTTCTCTAGCGGAAGTCCTAGAGTGGCGCAAGAATATTGAAGATCGCGTTTGCAAACTCATCAAAGCAAAAAATTCCCCAGAATTACTTTGGTTAATTCAGGTTGGCATTAACCACGAACAGCAACACCAAGAATTGCTATTAACCGATCTACATCATCTATTCTCCAATAACTCGCTTTTCCCGGTTTATTCCTCTCTGGTCAAGAATATATCGACTGCTGTAGCACCCTTTCAATGGGTAGAAGGTATGAGTGGGCTGGTAGAGACAGGCTATGAAGGCGAACAATTTCATTTTGATAATGAAGGGCCTAAACATCAAGCCTTTAATCAAATTCACTCAATCGGCAATCGATTGGTTAGTAATGCAGAGTGGCTTCAATTTATTGAAGATGGTGGCTACCAAAATTTCCAATGGTGGCTAGATGCAGGTTGGGCATGGCTTCAGTCAGAACAGATCTCTGCTCCGCTGTATTGGAACAAAGAAGGTCAAGATCAGCTATTACGATTTTCACTTAATGGCAATCTACCACTTGATCTTTATGCGCCTGTATCAAACATCAGCTATTTTGAAGCAGATGCTTTTGCACGCTGGGCTAGCCAGAACCTAAGCGGGTTTGCTGGTGCCCGCCTTCCCACTGAATTTGAATGGGAGGCTTTTGCGAGATTAAATCCTGAGTCAAGCAATGATCTTTTTGGCAAAGTCTGGCAATGGACTAGTAGTAACTACAATCCTTACCCCGGGTATCAGCCATGGGGCGGAATTGCAGGCGAGTACAACGGTAAATTTATGGTCAATCAAATGGTTCTCAGAGGTAGCTCTGAGTACACGCCTTCTGATCACTCCAGAATCAGTTATCGAAATTTTTTCCCAACCCATGCTCGTTGGCAAATGACGGGCTTAAGGCTTGCTAAAGATGGTCTTTGATTTTGATGCGCCCACCAATCGTCTAAATACTGATTCCATTCGCTGGGATACTTTTGACCAGGACAAAGTACTGCCGCTATGGGTCGCAGACATGGACTTTCAATCACCACCCTGCGTAATCAATGCCTTAAGCAAACGTATTCAAGAGGGAATCTATGGGTATACACATGGTCCCAGCCATTTCAATCAAGTCATTGCTCAATACTTATTAGATCAATATGAGTGGAAAGTAGAGCCTGACTGGATTGTCATTCTCCCTAGCGTGGTATCCGGGCTTTACACCGCCGTCCAGCAATTAACTAAGACCGATGAAGCGGTGCTTATTCCTAATCCCGTATACCATCATCTGCGACTTGCCTGCACGAGCTCTGGTAGGCAGTTTCAAGAAATGCGACTGGAACTAAAGGATGGGCGCTGGATATTACCAAGTAATGAATTAACAAGCCTGGTTACCAATAAAACTAAATTAGCCTTATTTTGCAACCCACAAAATCCAGGCTCTACCGTATTTACTCGAGAAGAGTTACAAACATTTGGTAACTTTTGCCTTAAGAATGATTTATGGATTTGCTCCGATGAAATCCATGCGGGCCTTGTGCTAGATGAGAGCAAAAAACATATCCCCCTAGCTAGTATTAGCAAAGAAATTTCTGAGAAGACAATTACTTTAATGTCTTTAAATAAGACGTTTAACTTTCCAGGCATTGGTCTTGCATGGGCTGTTGCTGAAAATCCGCTCCTGCGCAAGGCAATTCAAGTTGGCCTTCATCAAACAATTGCAGCGCCATCTCTATTGGCCTATACCGCAACTATGGCAGCAATAGAAGAAGGTGATCCCTGGCGACAGGAGTTAATTCAATACCTTAGGGGTAATCGAGATTTAATTCATGAAAAAATCAATGCAATTAAAGGATTAAGTATCGGAAAAATGGAGGGCAGTTACCTTGCTTGGATTGACTGTACGCAGCTTGGCCACCAGAACCCATATCAAGCATTATTGGATGCAGGCCTAGCCACTTCACCGGGGAATCAATTTAACCGCGATCAATTTGTGAGGCTCAATTTTGGAACACAAAGAAAACGAGTTAATCAGGCCTTAGACATTTTCCAAAAAGCATTTACTTAATTGGGCTCCAAGGAACAAGCATTAATTAAATGTATTCCTGAAAGAAAAAACCCTCACCATTACTGATGAGGGTTTAATTTTTAGTGAACTCACTAGAAGTTCAACCTAGGCCCAGGATGCCCTACTATTCGTTCAAACCTTAGCTTTAACTATTCCTTTGTAGATCAAAGCAGTGGCAATTAAACCCATGCCGCCAGCCATCGCCATCCAATAACCAGGTGATGCCTTGTCACCCGTTGTCTCAATCAACCAGGTGGAAACCAATGGTGTGAAGCCACCGAAAAGAGCTGTGGCCAAGCTATAAGCCAATGAGAATCCCGTAGTACGAATTTGAATTGGAATAATTTCAGTAAGGGCAACAATGGTTGCTCCGTTATAGCTGCCATACAAAAATGATAGCCAAAGTTCAACAGCCAACATATGTTCGTAGCTTGGATTTTCTACTAACCAATTTAAAGTCGGGTAAGCGGTAAATAAAGCAAGTCCAGAAAATAAAGCCATAATCGGCCATCGCCCAATTCTGTCAGACAAGGCGCCCATCACTGGCAACCAAATAAAGTTGGATAAACCAACGAATAAAGTAATGAGCAGACTGTCAACGATAGAGAGCTTCATCACACTCTTGCCAAATGTAGGCGTATAAACAGTGATTAAATAGAAGGATACTGTTGTCATCACAATCAACATCATTCCAGACACCACTAATTGCCAGTTGATGGTAAGTGCCCTCATAATTTCTTGAAAAGTAGGGTGATGTTTTTTAGCAAGAAACTCCTCTGTTTCTTGTAATGAGCGACGAATCTGAAAAACGATAGGGATGATCATGCAACCAATGAAAAATGGAATACGCCATCCCCAATCAGCAATCACTTCTTTACTCATTGATTCATTGAGGATGTAACCTAAAGCAGCTGAAAAGATAATAGCCACTTGTTGGCTGGCAGATTGCCAACTGACATAAAAGCCCTTATGTCCAGGCGTTGCCATCTCTGATAGATAAACAGATACACCGCCCAGCTCTACCCCGGCCGAGAAACCTTGAAGCAAGCGCCCCACTAAAACCAATAAAGGGGCTAGCAAGCCAATCGTCGCGTAGCTTGGAATAAAAGCAACCATTGCAGTTCCTGTAGCCATAATGCCCAGCGTGAGCACAAGGCCCTTGCGGCGACCAATGCGGTCAATATAACCACCTAGCAAAATGGCGCCTAATGGGCGCATTAAAAATCCAGCGCCAAATGTTGCAAAAGTCAGCATTAAAGATGCGTACTCACTATCGGACGGAAAAAATGCCTTGGAGATATATGTGGCATAAAAGCCAAATAAAAAGAAGTCATACATCTCAATAAAGTTTCCGCTGGTAACGCGGATTACTGTTGAGAACTTAGATTGGGGCTTAGCTGTAGCGGTCATTTCGGCCTTTGCTTTATATAAATGATGTGCCTATAGAAAATATACTGATATTTAAGCCACTTCGGGAAACTACCAAGCCATCAATCTAAAAGCAGCGCTTTGTTCCACCAGTAGATGCGCATTTATATACGGGTTGCCTTGCAGGATGCATAGCAGTTACATAAACACTTCGTGGCTTAAATAGAAAAACGACCTCTAAATCGCTCTAAGTCTATGATTACATAGACTTAAATAGAATTCAATCCAAACACCAAAGATCATTATTCATCACAATCCATATTTGACGTCTGCTTTTGGCTCGTTATCATGTCTATCAAAGGAAAATACAAATGACTGCAAATGCTGCCTTAAGATTGCGCCCCCTAGAGCGGGAAGATTTACGTTTTGTTCATGAACTTGATAACAATGAATCCGTTATGCACTATTGGTTCGAAGAGCCTTACGAGGCTTATGTTGAGCTGAGCGATTTATATGAAAAACACATACATGATCAGAGTGAACGTCGTTTTGTAGTAGTTCATGGAGATAAGTCTGTAGGCCTTGTTGAATTGGTTGAAATTAACCACATCCATCGTCGCGCTGAATTTCAGCTGATCATCAGCCCAGAATACCAAGGCAAAGGTTTTGCAACAAAAGCTGTGGTATTGGCAATGGACTATGCCTTCAAAATATTAAATCTTCATAAGCTTTCGCTCGTTGTAGATTCTGAAAATGAACGGGCAATTAATGTCTATAGAAAACTTGGCTTTAAAGAAGAAGGTCTTTTAAGACAAGAGTATTTTGCCGATGGTATGTATCGCGATGCCTATTGCATGGCGATTTTCCAGAATGAGTTTGTATCCAAATCATCTAATTGAGGTCCACAACTTGCTTACATAGCTGCAGGCAAAGAAAAACGACTTAGGAATTTCTCCCTAAGTCGTTGATATTACCGGTTGGGCCGTCAGGATATTACCTTAAAGGTCGCAATCGCATCCAACCGAGATCTATATCTATCAATGGTCATTGAGCAAGTAAGGCGCATTTCTTGGTAGCCGGAAGCTAACCAAAAAAGCTAGCCCCAACATTCCAGTGACATACCAGTAAAACATTGATTCATATCCCTCTGCTTTAAAACTTAGAGCTACAAATTCAGCAGTGCCTCCAAAGATTGCATTAGCAATGGCATAAGACAAGCCGACACCTAAAGCCCTGACCTCCGGAGGGAACATCTCCGCCTTAACTATTCCGGCAATTGACGTATAGAAACTGACGATCCCCAATGCAAAGGTGATAACCAAAAAAGCTATCCAGGCGTCAGAAACTCCTTGGAGAACGACCATAATTGGAATCGTAAAAAGTACGCCTAAGCCGCCAAAGAGCAGCATATTATTTCTTCGACCTATACGATCTGACAGGGCCCCAAATAGAGGCTGCATCAACATATAAACCAATAAACATCCAGTCATGACAGCGCTAGCAGTCTTTATAGACATATGCACTGAATTCACTAAATACTTTTGCATATAGGTTGTGAATGTGTAAAAACTTAAGGAGCCCCCTGCCGTATAGCCTAAGACAGTAAAAAATGCCTTTTTATGATCTCGAAATAAAGCCTTGATACTGCCGGCGTCCTTGTTTAATTCTGATAGGTTAGATGCTGTCTCTGAGAGAGTTTTTCGCAATAAGAGCGCGATCACTGCCGCAAATGCCCCGATAACAAATGGAATTCTCCACCCCCATTCTTTTAGCTGGCTTTCGTCTAAAAATTGTTGCAGAATTAAAATTACTAAAACAGCCAACAACTGACCGCCAATCAGGGTGACATATTGAAAGGATGAATAAAAACCTCTTTGCCCCTTCATTGCAATTTCACTCATATAGGTCGCTGTGGTTCCGTACTCCCCGCCCACAGAAAGACCCTGAAACAGCCTTGCTAATAATAGTAAGGCTGGGGCCCAAATACCAATAATGTCATAACCAGGTAAACACGCAATCGTCAAAGAGCCAGCGCACATCATCATCACAGAAATTACCAAAGACTTTTTTCTGCCATGACGGTCGGCAATACGCCCAAAAATCCACCCCCCGATAGGTCGCATCAAAAAACCTGCTGCAAACACGCCAGCCGTATTGAGTAGCTGTACAGTAGGGTTGGCCGTAGGAAAAAATATATGGGCAAAATATATTGCGCAAAAAGCATATATATAAAAATCAAACCACTCGACAAGGTTACCGGAAGATGCTGCAAATATTGCGAATATTCTTTTACGTTTTTCTTCTAATGTATATGTCATAAGACCTTCTAATTTATTTTTAAATTAATATTAAGGATAATAATAAATATTAGCCAAATTAAAAGATATTTTTTATAAAAAAGAATTAAATCAAAAAAATCTCTAAAAAGTAACGCTCGTTTTATCAATGACAACTAACGACCCAAAGAGACACTTCAACTTAAGTCATGCTAGAAAAGAAACCTATACCCCACTCCAGTTTCAGTAATCACATGTTTTGGCTGCGCGGGATCATCTTCAATTTTTTTGCGAAGCGTTCCCATGTAAATCCTTACGTAATGATGATTCTCAACATCATTAGGCCCCCATACACCGAGCAATAGCTGCCTATGAGTTAATACGATATTTGGGTGCGTTATTAAAAATGACAATAGCCGGTACTCAATTGGGGTTAAATGTAAAAGCTCATCATCCCGCTTAACAACCCTAGTCGTCAAATCAACATTGATATTCCCAAACTTGAAAACCGTCTCACCCTTATTTGACGCCATAGAACGCCTACGTAACTGCGCCCGGACTCTTGCCACTAACTCCCCGGGGCTAAAGGGTTTTGATAGGTAGTCATCCGCACCAATATTAAGTGCCTCGATTTTGTCATCCTCATGGGTTCTTGCAGAAACCACAATAATTGGTACATCCGACCAAGTCCTAATATCTCGAATGAAATCAATGCCCGTGCCATCAGGTAGACCTAAATCCACTAACACTACATCCGGCTGACGTGAGCCTGCCTCTATTAACCCACGAGAAACTGTGGCTGCCTCAAATACCTGAAATTTTTCTGCTTCTAATGCCATTCTGATAAGCCTACGAATATTTGGCTCATCTTCAATAACGATTGCGACGGGTATAGGCTGTGACATTTAGCTACTGTATCAATTTCTACTGATCTTCGATATCAATCTTAGGGGGATTACCCCGAGGTAAGCTGAAGGTAAACCGTGCGCCACCACCAGCCATTGTCTTTCCGGTGATCTTGCCACCATGGGCTTCAATGATTGCTCTGCAAATAGTGAGCCCCAGACCAACACCAGAAATTGCACCCTCTTTATTGCCTCGCTCAAATTTTCTAAAAATATCTTCCTCTTTTCCCTTGGGAAGGCCTGGTCCGTCATCTTGAACCCAAATCTCGACAGACTGTGGCGAAGAGACTGAAGCACCTATAGATACGCTACTGTTTTTAGGGGTGTATTTATAAGCATTCTCTAGAAGATTAATAAAGACACGCTCAATCAGCACTGCATCAAAATTTAATAGCGGCAAATCCGGAGGTAACGTTACTGTGATATGCCTACCTTCACTCGCCGACTCAACAGACTTGATGGCGGCGCCAATCGCCTCTTCAATCAGAAACCATTGTTTATTTAATTGAACTGCACCAGACTGAAGTCGGGCCATATCTAATAAATTACTTACTTGTGAGCTCATTTTTAAAGCTTTTTCACGCAAAAGGACTGCTATCTCTTTTTGCTCAGAAGTAAGGGGTGCATCCAACATCTCTAACGCATCAGTCAACCCAACCAACGCCGTGAGTGGAGTTCGCAAATCGTGTGAAATAGCCGACAAGAGTGAGTTTCTCAGGCGCTCAGATTCAATTTGCACTGTTGAGCTTTGAGCCACTGATACATAATGTATACGCTCTAATGAGATTGCCAGTAAGCGAGCAAATGTATCAAGTAATCTGCGTTGCTCGGGAGATTTGAGACGCGTAGAACTTGGGGCATCAATCACCAGAATGCCGCGTGTGCGCATTGGTGCTCGCAAAGGTATATATAGCAAAGGCGCACCCGGCAATGAATCAGTCCCATTACCCGCTTCTTTCGATTTATCGAAAGCCCATTGGGCGATGGATAAGTCTGCTTGAAGATTGGATTTTTTATTAATAATGATTTCTGATAGCTGATTATCATCATCAGCCAATAACAAGATTGATTTAGCCTTGAATTCAATCTCAACAAAATGCTGGCTAATTTCGGCTACTTGTTCTGGCATTAAGGCGCCCGATAAATCTCTAGACATCTCATAAAGAGACTTTACTCTTTGTTCGCGCCTATTGGCGACCTTAGCTTGATAGGTAAGACCCGTAGTTAATTTGGCAGTAATTAATCCAACAACTAACATCACGGCAAACGTGAATACATATTGCGCATCAGAAACTGAAAATGAAAAACGCGGTGGCACAAAAAAGAAGTCGAACACTAGTACATTGACTGCCGAGGCCATGAAAGATGGGCCCAAGCCATACTTTACGGAAACTAAAACGACTGCCAGCAAAAATAGCATGGCAATATTCGGCAACTCTACTATCGAATTCAAGGGAGTCGCCACGACTCCAGCAATACCGCAAATTAGTAAACTCAAAGCATAGGATTGCCAAGGCGCCTTTAATTGCCACATCCAAGATTCAATGTCAAAGCTATCGCGTGCAATGCTAGTTGAATTTGTACCTTGAGCAATTTTGAGAATGTCTAAATCAGGTGCCCGCCTTGAGATTGACTCTGAAAATGCTCTTCTCCAAATTTGCCATCTACTAAGGGCACCAGTACCCACGATAACTCTAGAAAGGTTGTGCTCTCTTGCGTAACTAATAATGGATTCAACTGCATCATTTCCACCAACAGTCACTACTTTTGCCCCCATTTCCTCTGCCATAGAGATGGTTTTCAGAATTCGTTCCCTAGACTTTTGAGAGAGGTTTTGTAATTTGGGAGTTTCAACATAAATTGCATGCCATGGAATCTGAAGTTGTGCGGCAACTCTTGCAGCACTTCTAATGACATTCTCTGCCTCATCTCCAGGGCCGATACAAGCCAATATAGACTCACGTGTTTTCCAAACATTGGATACAGAGTTATCTTTTCGATATTTAATAATCTCGCCATCTAGACGATCAGCCGAGCGACGTAGCGCTAATTCTCGTAGCGCAATTAGATTTCCTTTACGGAAAAAGTTTTGAGTTGCTCTTTCGGCTTGCTGTGGAAGGTAAACCTTGCCATCCTTCAGCCTTTGCAATAACTCATCAGGGGGAAGATCAACTAAAACCACTTCATCTGCAGAGTCGAATATATGATCTGGCACTGTTTCCCAAACCCTAACCCCCGTAATTCCACCAACAATATCGTTCAGAGTTTCAATATGTTGCACATTGATTGTGGAGTAGACATCGATACCTGCCGCCAAGAGCTCTTCAACATCCTGCCAGCGCTTCGGATGCCTCGAGCCAGCTGCATTTGAATGAGCAAGCTCATCCATGAGGATTAAATCAGGCTTTTCAATCAGAGCTTGGTCAAGATTAAATTCCTTGAGTTTCTTGCCCCTATAGTCAATCTCTTTTAGTGGCAAAACCTCTATGCCATCAAGCATTGCTATAGTGTCTTTTCGACCGTGTGTCTCTACGACACCAGCAATCACTCGCTTATTTTTACTTTGCTCATGAGCGGCAGATAGCATCGCATATGTTTTACCTACGCCAGCATTCGCTCCAAAGAAAATCTTTAATTTGCCGCGACCAGACTGAATCTCTTGGCTCTGTATTTGAGCAAGCAATTGATCGGGATCTGGTCGTGACTCAGGCATTCAGTTTAATTTCCATCTAAAGCTAGATTAAGCTTTAATACATTAACACGAGGCTCCCCAAAAATTCCCCATTGGCGATCTTGTGTATTTGCTGCTATCAGCTGATTGACATTATCAAGACTCATTTTGCGCGCCTTCGCTACACGTGATGCTTGGTATTGCGCAGCCTGCGGACTGATTTCAGGGTCTAAGCCGCTAGCTGACGCCGTTACCAAGTCCATTGGTATTGGCAATTGATTAGTAGAATCGGCATTCTGCAATGCCTCAATCCGTCCTTTAACGGCATCCACCAAGGCTGGATTTAATGGGCCTTGATTTGATCCTCCGGATGCAGTGCCATTGTAGGGCTGAGGCCCGGTTGCAGAAGGTCTACCCCAAAAGTACTTAGCATCAGTAAAGTTTTGCCCAATCAACTCTGAACCAATGGCTTGGTCGCCTTGATAAACAATGCTTCCTGACGCCTTGCTTGGGAAAAACGTCTTCGCTAATCCTGTGACGAACACTGGATATAAAACACCAGTAATCACAGTTAACAAAACAAATAATCCTAAACAACTTCTCATGATGGATTTCATTTTCTATCCTTTGTATATGTCGTCTGGCGATCAAATGACTGAAATAATTAAATCAATGATCTTGATGCCAATAAATGGAGCGATAAGACCGCCTAAACCATAGATCGTCATATTTCTGCGCAAGAGTGCAGCTGCGCCTAAAGGCTTATATGTAACGCCTTTTAGTGCCAATGGAATCAAGAAAATAATGATTAAGGCGTTAAAGATCACCGCAGACAAAATAGCCGATGACGGGCTTGAGAGATGCATCACATTTAATGCCTCAAGCTGCGGATATGTTGCCACAAAAGCAGCTGGAATGATGGCAAAGTATTTAGCTACGTCATTAGCAATACTAAATGTCGTTAATGATCCCCTGGTCATCAGCATTTGCTTACCAGTCTCAACCACTTCAATTAACTTTGTTGGGTTGGAATCCAAGTCGACCATGTTGCCCGCTTCTTTAGCAGCTTGAGTACCAGAGTTCATCGCCACAGCTACGTCTGCTTGTGCTAGCGCTGGAGCATCATTTGTTCCGTCTCCAGTCATCGCCACTAAACGGCCTTCTGATTGATGTTTGCGAATCAAAGCAAGCTTGTCTTCTGGTGTTGCCTCGGCTAGGAAATCATCCACCCCCGCTTCAGCAGCAATTGCAGCAGCAGTCAATTTATTGTCACCAGTAATCATGATGGTGCGAATACCCATCTGACGCAGTTCATTAAAGCGCTCCTTGATTCCGCCTTTGACAATATCCTTTAGCTCAACTACACCCATTACACGCGTACCTTGAGATACAACCAAAGGGGTGCTGCCGCGCCGAGATACGTCATCAACCGCTTTCAGAACTTCCTGCGGAAAGTGGCCTCCAAGAGATTCAATATGCTTTTGAATCGCACTAGCAGCCCCCTTACGGATTTGCTCTCCATTCATATCCACGCCACTCATACGAGTTTGAGCGGTAAATGGCACAAACTGCGCACCAATCGAGTTAATTTCCCGCTCCCGGATATTAAATTTTTGCTTGGCGAGCACAACAATACTTCTACCCTCAGGCGTTTCATCTGCCAACGATGCTAATTGAGCGATATCGGCAAGTTCTGCTTCGGTTACTCCAGATGCAGCCACAAAATTTGATGCTTGGCGATTTCCCAAGGTGATAGTGCCTGTTTTATCTAGCAAGAGCACATCGACGTCACCTGCAGCTTCCACAGCACGGCCAGAGGTTGCAATGACATTGGCGGCCATCATACGGCTCATTCCAGCTACTCCAATTGCAGACAACAAGCCCGCGATAGTTGTAGGAATCAAACAAACCAGTAGCGCGATGAGTACTGTTATCTGAATTGGTGATCCGCTACCACTTGCAGCAACGCTAAACATAGAAAACGGTAGCAAAGTTGCAACCACCACCAAGAAAACAATCGTTAGCGCCACCAATAAAATTGTTAAGGCGATTTCATTTGGCGTCTTTTGGCGTTTCGCATTCTCCACCATGGAGATCATTCGATCAATGAAGGTCTCACCTGGATTAACGGTTACACGAACCACAATCCAGTCCGACAAAACACGAGTGCCACCCGTTACGGAGGAAAAATCTCCCCCTGACTCTCGAATGACTGGTGCTGATTCCCCTGTAATAGCAGACTCATCAACAGAAGCAACCCCGGCAATCACTTCACCATCTGCAGCAATCACATCATTTGCCTCGGCAATAAAAATATCACCTTTACGTAACTGTGTTGCAGAGACAAGCTCTGATGCTGGACGGTTATCCCAATTTTCAGGAATATTGGCCGCTTTAACCTTCTTAGCCCAGGTCTCTTTCTTTAAGCCCCTCAGAGATGCTGCTTGAGCCTTACTACGACCCTCCGCTAATGCCTCAGCAAAATTTGCAAAGAGCACTGTGAACCAAAGCCAAAGCATGACTCCTAGGATAAAACTAGAAGAGGCCTCACCTTCACCATATAAAGACTGAATCCACAACAATGTAGTCAGGATGCTGCCGATATAGACAACAAACATCACTGGGTTTCGCCATTGAATTGAGGGGCTTAGCTTTCTAAAGCTATCCACAATGGCTGGTTTAACTAACTCGGCATCAAACATGCCTAATTTTCTTTTAGTCATTTTTATCTCCGAGATTAATTAATGAATCACTGGGAGCATTAACTGCTCAACAATGGGACCAAGAGCAAGGGCTGGCACGTAATTCAAGGCTCCAACCAAGATCACTGTACCGGCCAACAGGACAATAAAGAGTGGTCCGTGCGTTGGCATGGTTCCCTCATTTACCGCTATCTTCTTTTTGGCTGCAAATGCACCAGCCAATGCGAGAACCGGAACAATGACTCCAAAACGACCAAACCACATCGCAATTGCTAGCATGCTGTTATAGAAAGGTGTATTTGCTGAGAGTCCTGCAAAAGCACTTCCATTGTTATTAGCTGCCGAGGTAAAGGCATACAAAATCTCAGAAAAACCATGCGCGCCAGGATTAGCAATACCTGCAACTCCATCAACACTCATCACTGCAATTGCGGTTCCCACCAACGCCAAAATAGGAGTTACCAAGATTGCAATTGCAACCATCTTCATTTCGTAGGATTCAATCTTTTTACCAAGGTATTCGGGCGTACGACCGATCATTAACCCAGCGATAAATACAGCAAGAATCGCAAAGACAAGCATTCCATATAGACCCGTTCCTACACCACCAAACACAACCTCACCAAGCATCATGTTCCAAAGTGGAACAAAGCCGCCCATTGGCATAAAGGAGTCATGCATTGAATTGACTGCACCGCATGAAGCGAGCGTGGTGATACTTGCAAAAATACTAGAATCATCAATTCCAAAGCGAGTTTCCTTGCCTTCCATATTTCCCATGGCCCCGTCTACGCCCAGATTAGTAAGGACTGGATTAGCTTGAGACTCGAAATGAACGGCTGCAAAGGTTACTGTTAAGAAAATCAAGATCATCGTCACCAGTACTACCCAACCTTGTCGCTTATCCCTAACCATGCGACCAAAGGTAAAACATAATGCAGCTGGAATCAAAAAGATAGAAAGAATCTGAATGAAATTAGATAAGGGCGTTGGGTTTTCGTATGGATGTGCAGAATTCGCATTAAAGAAACCCCCACCATTGGTGCCCAACATCTTAATTGCTTCTTGGGAGGCCACTGGGCCCATTGGCAAAGTTTGCTGATCTGTTGAGGCTGGCCCAGTTAAAACTGCACCCTTTTCATCCTTTAGTGGCTGACCATCGGCATCAAGCTTAGGCGCATCAAACTTAGCAACCTCAACTGTTTTGACATCTTTGTATGCATCAAAGTTCTGAATGGAGCCCTGACCAACTAGAAAGATTGCGTATACAACCGAAATAGGGACCAGCACGTATAAGGTAATACGGGTTAAATCCACCCAAAGATTGCCAATGGTCTTAATACTGTTTCTAGCAAAGCCACGAATAAGCGCAATCACAACAACGATGCCGCTTGCAGCAGAAAGGAAGTTTTGTGTTGTAAGTCCCAACATTTGCGTGAGATAGCTCATTGTTCCCTCACCTACGTAGGCCTGCCAATTGGTATTCGTGGCAAAACTAATTGCAGTATTGAAGGAGGAGTCTGGAGAAACGCTTACTAAACCCTGAGGGTTTAGCGGAAGAATGCCCTGAAATAACTGTAAACCAAAGACAAATAAAACCCCAAGGATGTTAAAGGCAATTAATCCAATTGCATAGCTTAACCAGCTCATTTCAATAGCTGGATCAATGCCGCATACTTTGTAAATAAAATTTTCTATGAATCTAAATGGTTTTTTGGAAGTAATCGATTGACCGCTCATCACGGCATCAATGAAACCTCCTAGGGGATAAGCTAATAGTAGCAAGACCCCAACATAAAGAACGATTGTCAAAATGGCATGGGTACTCATGAGAAGTCCTCTGGATTTAATAGTGCAGCAACTAGGTAAATTAAAAGTAATACAGCAGCTACGCCACTAATAATCTGAATAAAGTTCATTTTTCACCCCTTAGTCGTGCACAGCCCTTAGCTAGACCAATGGTCAACGCAAGGAATATAAAAATGCAGCCGAGAAACAGTAAGCTCATATCCACCTCAATCGAATTAGATGGATTCATCTTATAAAGAAGTGTGTAAAAAAGTTATAAAGATTTGAGTGGATTTGTATAAAAATCCTGAAAATAATGCCTTAAGGTGTCATCTGGGATATGGCTGCTTATGGCCGAAAGCAGTCATTGAGCACTTAAAAACCACGAGTAACAAGTAGTTGATTGCTCCAAGCTAGAGCCATATATCTATTGGGGTTTAGTGGTGATATTTGCTACACACAGACTACACGGAAAGATAAACGACTTAGGAATTTCTCCCTAAGTCGTTGATTTCATTGGTGGGCCCACCAGGACTTGAACCTGGGACCAAAGGATTATGAGAAGAATAACTCTTATTATGGCTATATAGAATATAGCTTAGACGTTAATTTAGCAAAGTGTAGAAGAGAATGTAGAAGCAGTTTGTGAAATTATTAGATTAATATTTAATAGTTTTAAAGCTGCACTTAAACAGCATCTCTTTCATTGTGTTGCTTTAAATTTTCAGCAATTCATTTAAACGATTTGCACCCATCACATATTTGAATTCGCGTTCGTTAGAGTTGTCTGCGCTTGAATTCCAAAATACATAGCAATACGTTTAAAACGATTTACCGCCTGCTATGAGCTGCTTCTTGCTGGCTTTAGACATACTGCTCTAATAAAGAGCTTTGACTGCTGCCGACCCAAAGCAGCCATAAAAAGAAAAACCACCCGAAGGTGGTTTGAACTTTTGAATGATGGACTTATTATTTTTAACTTGAAAACAGTGGTTGCACAAAAGCAAACCAACCCCCGGTTAAATAAAGCAATAAGCTCAGGCTATAAACGATTAATGAAGCCTTAAGAGTTCTCATACAGGCATCTCTTAATACGGGATCGGTTGGACATGGAGCAAATCTACCGCGCCATTGCATATAACCACTAATAGAGAGCATCACTCCCGCAAAAATAAACACTTCTACCTTGTGCTCACTAATCCATACGATCTTTGGAAAGATAGAGATAAATGTGGATAAAGTAGCACCCGCTCCTAAAGCGACCAATAAGGCTGGTATTGCACAACAGATTAAAGTGCTTGAACTGGCAAAGAGCGTAGCAACGCTGGTAAGGAGATTGCTTTTGGGTGCAATCATTTTTTCAGGAATCATTTGTTGGCCACCAGTTCTGCTTTGAGTTCTGCAACACTTTTAGGTACTGACTCTACTTTGACGATGTCATACCCTGCGTCCTTGACTTCCTCAATTATGGCTTTTTGATCTAAAGCCATACCCTCTTTTGGCTCCACAACAACGGTCTTTTGTTTGAGATCCACATAGACGGCCTTGGTTGATGGCATTTTAGAAATCCGTTTTTCAATGCCTTGAGCACAAAAAGCGCAGACCATGCCATTAACTGTTGCTTTCATGCTAGTCACAGCAAATGCTGGGGATAAAGTGAGGGCTAAGAGCGTTGCTATAAAAATCTTTTTCATTTTGTAATCCTTGTTAGTTCATTTAGTAGACATACATAAAGCTCAGGCGGGGTTGGCCATGAAGGTTCGCCCCTGCCTCTACAAAAATACGGTTATGGATCAGCCGAAGCATAGGCGTGACTTCATACTGGGTTGATACCATCGACATTCTTCTAGCTTCCACGATCAACCATGGTTGGGTCTCATCGTAGTTCGCTTCATAGAAAGAAAAGCCAGCTCTTGCCGAAACTACATTATTGGTAATGCCATCAGCCACATAGATGCGAGCATTAGCTGAAGCATACAAACGAGTAGTCTCATAATCAGCCTGAATGCCAGGGGATACCGTAGCTTTAGTGCCGCTAAAGTAGTTACCTGTAGTCTCACCAACGCCGCCGATAAACCAAATATTGGCTTGTGCTTCTGGCATATTCCAACGCTTAACTAATCGAGTGTAGGTGAGCTCATTATTAAGCTGAGTTTGCGAATAGTTATTCGTTTGCATATAGGTCGAAGTCACACCAATAGCATCTCTAGGAGTCAAGGCGTAGTTGGCTGTTTGCTCTCGAAAGGTTTTACTAAAATCACCCATCGTCATCCAGCTATCCTTAAATCCCATTGGCGCGGCTTGAGCGCTAAGGCTGAGCAAAAGACTGCCTATGAATACAAGCCATACCCTCATGGCGCCTTCTCCAGGGCAACTACTTCTAGCGCCCCATCACTGATTTTGACCTGAAAGCGTACCTGATCACCTGCTTTATAGCCCTTAAGATTTAACTTGGGCGCAGTATCAAAAAGCATAGTCATAGCATCCATATCAATGCTTTGAATCCGCTCATGCTTAAGCACAATACGATGACGCTCAGGCTCTACTTTGACTATTTGCGCTTTGGTCCAATCAGGCGCCGCCCAAGACAGTGAAGTGATGAGAAATAAAATACCAAATACAAATTTTTTCATGTTTCCCCCAAAGGAAAGTTAATTAGATAAACAACTCCATCCAAATTTTGGACGGACTACTGCTAGGGGGATTACAAAATGGGTGGCTTGATGGGTAGAGCTAAGAGTGCGCCATATACGAATAATGGCTCTTGCTGTGCAAATTGATACGAGAGTTGCTTAAAATTCATTGCTATGGATGGCAACGCAAATGCAAATGCCATACACAAGGAGCAGGCATTACAAGTGGGTTTGTCATGTTGCTCAGATTGAGGGTCTTGCTTGCTAGAGCTTTGCATCATCTCGCAATGACTGGCATCGCTATCAGCCATCATTTCCATGGAATGCGTTGGCTGAGCCATACTAAATCCCATACTCTCAGACGCAAAAGAGCGAATGGGTAATAGGACAACTAACAGGATAAGTAGGCAAACGCGAAGCATGTTGTGATTCTAGCTACATTTGGGATATTCTGCTTTTCCCACCAAAAAACCACGAAATACGGTTGGAAATCTTTTAACAGCTGCCATGTCGCTTTAAACGACATGGCATTAGCCTTTGCTAATGGGCTACAAAGCGATAACTGCCACCCCCCATTCTCGAGCCAGTTGCTACCTTGACCGATCCATCCACATATAGTTCTGCTGCATCATTTGGTTCATCATGTTCTGCTGCATACCCATGTATTGATCCATCATGTATTGGCGTTGCTTTAACTGCTCAGGTGTTAATTTAGAGTAATAAGGGCCCATACCATTCCAGCCCATCATTGGACCCATCATGTGTCCACCCATCATGCCGCCGTTACCACCACAACAACCCATCATTCCCGAACCCCACATGCCTTGCATCATATTCATGTTGCCCTGCATTGTGCTCCAGTGAGCCTGCATCAGCTTTTGCCTTTCTTGCGGATCTTGAGTTGCACGGATCTGATCCATCTGCTGTTGCATCTTTTTAAAGTTCTCTTGAATTTGAGCGGCTTGCTTATCAAACTCCGCTACATCAACATTTTTTTGTTGTGTCTGTGAGGCTTTAGTGCCCGCCCCTGCTGTTTGCGCCAAAACGGGCGCACTTAGTAAAACACCTAAACTTAAAATCGCAACCCATCCTAGCTTTTTCATTTTAGTGCTCCTTGAGTTAACTGCTTGATATGAACTAACACCTAGCTTCTTAATAACCGCAATCCATTTGCCACCACTAGCAAGCTCGCACCCATATCCGCAAATACCGCCATCCACATCGTGGCTTGCCCTGTAAAGGTAAGCACAAGGAAGATAGCCTTAATGCCTAGAGCAAGAACAATGTTTTGAGTCAGAATTAGAGCGGTTGATTTGGATAGCCGAATAAAGGTAGCAATCTTGCGTAAATCATCATCCATTAGCGCAACATCAGCAGTCTCTATCGCAGTATCGGTTCCAGCCGCCCCCATCGCAAATCCAATACTTGCTCTTGCTAAAGCAGGGGCATCATTAATGCCATCTCCAACCATGCCTACCTTTACATTGGGATCCTTTTTTAGGCGACTGTCAATTATTTTAAGCTTATCTTCAGGCAATAAATTACCCATAATCTCATCGACACCCACCTGTTTACCTATTGCCTTAGCGGTGTGCTGATTGTCACCAGTGAGCATGATGGTAGTCACGCCTAATTGGTGAAGCTCATCAATAGCCTGCTTGCTTGTTTCTCTAACAGTATCGGCTACCGCAATAATGGCTAAAACCTCTGTTTGGTTGGTAAGCAATACGGCCGTTTTGCCTTGCTGCTCTAATGGTAATAAACGATTCTCAATATCATCAGAGCACAAACCCAATTCTTCAATCAGTCGATGATTGCCAAGGTAATACAAATTACCTTCAATAACGCCTTTGACTCCGCGACCCAGAATCGCCTCAAAGCTATCCACAGTCTTTAAATCATTCTTTTGCTCTTGATTAGCATGGGCAATTGCTAGAGATACGGGATGATCAGATCGTGCCGCAAGACTGATAGCAATTTCGTGAATATACTTGTCATTGCCACTTAATACAAAAAAGTCCGTTTGTGCAGGCTTCCCGTAGGTGAGCGTCCCCGTCTTATCGAGCGCTAAGACCTTCATGCTCCGTCCTGCTTCTAAAAAAGCACCTCCTTTAATTAAGATGCCTTTTCTTGCAGCGGCTGCTAAGCCACTCACAATCGTTACAGGTGTTGAGATCACCAAAGCACAAGGGCAGGCAATCACTAACATGACTAATGCTTTATAGATCCATTCCTGCCATGACTGCGCCATTAACAATGGAGGCAAAACAGCGACTAACACCGCAAGCAAAAAAATAGCTGGCGCATAGATCTTGGCGAATTGATCAACAAAACGCTGGGTGGGCGCACGACTTCCTTGCGCTGCTTCAACTGCATGAATAATTCGAGCTAGCGTTGAATGAGTCGCTTCTGCAGTAACTTTGTATTCGAATGATCCCGTCTGATTGATCGTTCCTGCAAATACCTCATCGCCAACTATCTTATCGACGGGTAGGCTCTCACCCGTGATTGGCGCTTGATTTACTGCCGAGTTACCACTTATTAATATGCCGTCTAAAGCTATTCGCTCTCCAGGACGCACTCGAACTAAAGCACCTAAAGCGATAGCCTTTACATCCGTTAGCACCCAAGAGCCATCGGCTTGCTGAACGGTTGCGGTTTCAGGGGTGAGGTCTAATAAGCCACGAATCGCATTACGAGCACGATCTAATGACTTGGCTTCAATTACTTCAGCTAGAGTAAATAAGAACATCACCATGGCGGCTTCTGGCCAACTTCCAATCGCCATCGCGCCTGTGACTGCAATTGACATTAAGGCATTGATATTGAGATTGCTATTCTTTAATGCAATCCAGCCCTTTTTATAAGTGGTCAGGCCCCCCGAAGCAATTGAGGCGATTACTAGAGTGATGACAATCCACTGATTACCAAGTTGCAGCAATTCCATGATTTCAGCCAAGGTTGCAGTGATACCTGCAACAGCTAATGGCCACCAATTGGTTTTAGGCATAGGCTCAATCGAGCCGCCCTTTGTAGAAGTCTCACCACTTTGTAGCACCGCCTGCATTCCAATTGAACCCAAAGCGGACTCGATAGCGTCAAGTGAGTTGAGATTGTGACCAACCGTGAGCATCCTTTGCATTAAGTTAAAGTCCAGCGACTCAATGCCGCTTACACTCGCTAGCTTTTTGCGAATAAGCGCCTCTTCAGTTGGACAGTCCATATTTTCAATGCGATAGATGGCCTTATTCTTGCTCGGCATCTCAGAAGCCTTTGTCACAGGAGTTGATGCAGAACAACTACAGGAGGTATTGCATTCGCTCATAGCGGAAACCTAAATGATGAAGACATAGAACATTTAACACCCTATAGTAACTATAGAGTCAAGGGATTAGAATAAAAATGTAAAAACTTGGAGGTCAAATGAGAATTGGTGAACTAGCAACAGCCACAGGCATTCAAGTGGAAACTATTCGATTTTATGAGCAAGAGGGTTTGTTAGCAAAACCGGCTCGATCTGAGGGTAACTTCCGAATCTACGGGGATCAGCACCTGCAACGCCTTACATTTATTCGCCACTGCCGCTCGCTAGATATGACCTTAAGTGAAGTTCGTCAATTACTTCGCTTAAAAGATTTACCAGATGAAAACTGTGGTGCAGTAAATGAATTGCTTGATGCTCATATTGAAGGTGTAAGCAATCGAATTAATGAGCTACGCCAACTTGAACGACAATTAAAGCTGCTCAGAAAACAATGTCATGCGAATCAGGACTCAGCACACTGCGGGATCTTAAATAAATTATCGCTACCCGTGAAGTAAAAAAGAGGTGACACTACCGCCTCTTATTGGCCGAGTTGAGACATCCGGGTCCGTTCATCCCATTGGACAGCTTCCGACCCACAGCAGACATCTAAAGATACCTCATTAATCATGAGTAACTCTAGGCTAGTCTCTAAAAGTATTGCCAAAAGAATATCAATCAAAGTCCCAAATCTCGTGCAAATCCAAACGCATACGATAGTAAGATTCCAGTGCATCTAGCCGCATAAGGTCAGCCGATAACTGATTCTCATTGGCGGCTTTTCTTGCAGCAATCAAATCTGAGATAGTGCCCTCGCCCAGCACATAGGCTTTTTCAGCCGCCTGCGCAGCATCATTCTGGCTTTTTGCGGAATTTAGCAATGTTTCAGCCGCCGTTTTTCTACTCATCATCTGCGACCATAAGCGTTCAAACTCAACGCTAATGCGTTGCTCAGTTTCTATAACTCTTTGGCGACTCATTTCTGCTTCAGATGCTGCCGCAGAAGCATTAGAAAAACGAGCGCTACCGGATATTGGGAACGATAAACTAACACCATTAATTCTCTCGGCGCCACCAAACTCATTGGCGGTATATAGGCCAACGGTTGGATCCGGAAACCTGTCCAAGCCACTGCGTTTAGCTTGCAAATCAAATCGATCAGCATCTGATTTAGCTAGCTTTAATTCATGACTTCGCTCAAGAAATTGTTGACGTAGTAATTCCTTCCTAGTTTGAAGATTAGGAATTACATCCCATTTAAAGTTCTTAATTAATGCGATGCCTTGGTATCTCTGCGTGACTGATTCACCGCTTACGCTTTCTTGTGCTTTAGCAAGCTCTAAGAAGGCCTTTAGCCTACCTTGCTCCGCTGTTGCTAATTGAGCATCCAATCTAGCTACATCCCCAACCTTGTAGCGCACTTGAGCAATCCGGCCAATTTGATCGCCTAGCTGGCTATTTTTCTCGGCAACAATTCTTGACTGAAGCGCTTTAAGATAAGTAAACCAGGTTGCTAATAGATCCTTGCTGGTTTCATGCATAGTATCGGCATACTCAATTCCGGCAAATGACTTGGTGGCATCGGAAATCTTCTCATCAACACCGCCTTTACCCCAAAAACGGATTGGACGCTCAATACCCGCCCAGTATTCTTGATAATTTGTGGCTCCCGGTATATTGGTTACTCTTCGATTTTGTCTAGAGCCCCTGACAACAAACTCTTGCGAACCCGAGGCGATGGCATCAGCCCTGTAATTTAAAGAGTCCTTTCTCGCATCCGCAGCTCCAATCTTAGGGTTGGAATACAGAGCATTTTTTACCTGTTCATCAGTTGGCAATAAATTATTAGCTAATGCTGAAGAACAAACTCCAATAAATGTAGCAAATAGAATCAATTTTTTCATTTTTTGATCCTCTTAATAGATTCAATTAAACGATCAAAGTGGATTTCTTCTTTAAGCTCACTCCAATTTTTTAATGCCCCAAAGCGCTGATAGAGCTTTGGTAAAAGTAGCAAGGTTAATAAAGTTGACGTGATCAAACCACCAATCACCACAATCGCTAAGGGACGCTGAATTTCAGAACCTGGCCCCGTAGCAAAAAGAAGTGGAATCATTCCAAGGGCGGTAATAACTGCCGTCATCAGTACGGGGCGTAAACGCCTTCCAGTACCAAAGTGAATGACATCAGACATAGAGTCGCCCTTAACCAGGCGCTCGTTAAAGTGAGTGACCATCACCACGCCATTTAGGACGGCAATACCAAGTAATGCAATAAATCCGACCGACGCTGGCACGGAAAGATATTGACCGGTGATGGTTAAAGCAACAACTCCACCAACTAGTGCAAAAGGGATATTGAGGAATATGATCCCAGCCTGTATTGCCGAGCCAAAGGTCACCATCAGTATTGCAAAGATTAACCCCAATGCAATCGGGATCACAATAGCTAGCCTTGCAGCAGCCCTTTGTTGATTTTCAAACTGCCCTCCCCAAACCACATTGATCGTTTTAGGCAAGCTCAACGCAATCACTGCCGCCTGAGCATCCTTCACAAATCCTGCTAGATCCCTGCCATCGACAGACACTTGAATGCTAGCAAAGCGACTTGATTGCTCATGGTCAATCCGAATGGGCCCATCTACTTGCTTAATTTCAGCTAGTGATGCTAGTGGCCATGATTTTCCATCAGGTGCGGATATCATTAAGTCGCCAAATGCTTCTGGGCTTGTACGTATATAGTCATTTCCACGTAGTACCAATGGTGTTCTAATGACCCCATCTAATACCACCCCAAGGTTCTCACCTTCAATTTGATTGCGTAATCGCTGCTGCAAGTCCTCAATCGAGAATCCAGCTTGCCCCGCTACGGTACGGTTAATCTTTAGGCTTAAGTACTGCATTCCTTCAGCACGAGGTGCAATTACCTCAGCTGCACCCTTAACATTCCGAACTGAGCCAGCTATAGCTTGTGCCGCCTTATTGATTTCAGCTAAATCACTGCCAAAGATTTTGATTGCCACATCACCGCGGGTTCCCGTAAGCATCTCGGAGACACGCATTTCAATCGGTTGAGTAAAACCATAAACTAATCCAGGAAAGTTATCTAAAGCAATCCTGAGCTTATTGGCAATATCATCCTTATTGCCAGACCATTCACTTTTAGGCTTGAGCACTAAAAACATATCCGTTTCATTTAAGCCCATGGGATCTAGACCTAAATCATCTGAACCTGCTCTGGCAACAATGGATTTAATCTCAGGAACTTCTTTTAAAAATAACTGCTCCACCTGAGAATCAATGATGAGTGACTCATTTAAGGATATTGATGGGAGCTTTTGCAGCTGAACCAAGATGTCTCCTTCATCTAGAGTAGGCATAAAGGTTTTTCCCACAATCATATAAAGAATTACCATCACACCCAACCCAATGCCAGAAGCCCTGTAAAGCCACTTGGTATTGCCCCATACCTGATTGCGCCACTCAACGTATTTCTCTGAAATCTTGCGCATAAACTTTGTTTCTTCATCAGCCTTGCGCTCTAAAACAAACGAAGCTAAGGCGGGAATGACAGTAAATGCAATTAATAAGGATGAGGCGAGCGCCATCACAATAGTTAGCGCTACCGGTGAAAATAGTTTGCCCTCCAAACCTTCAAGACTGAGCAACGGAAGAAAAACTACAGCAATAATAAATACACCAGCTACCATAGGCTTAACAACCTCATGAGTAGCAATAGAAATGATTTCCGTCTTGCTTAATGCTTTTGATGTATTGGGATCAGCAAAGGCTGTTTCCACATTTTCAACTACCACCACTGCGGCATCTACCAACATACCGATAGCAATTGCCAATCCACCCAAGCTCATCAAGTTAGCCGTTAGGCCAAATGCCTTCATTAATATGAACGTAGAGAGTATTGAGAGCGGAAGTACAGCCGCAACCACCAGAGCGGCACGATACCCACCTAAAAATAGATATAAGGTGATGCAAACCAACACGGTAGCTTCAAGTAAAGCCTTTGTAACGGTACCTGCTGCGCGGGATACTAATTCACCGCGGTTATAGAAAGTATTTACGGTCATGCCTTTTGGCAATCTTGGAGCAATCTCAACTAGTTTTTGCTCAACCGAATCAACCAGAAGGCGGGCATTAGCGCCGCGTAAACCCAAGACCAAACCTTCTACTGCCTCTCCTTTTCCATCTTTAGTCACGGCGCCATATCGAGTGGCCGACCCCAAGTGAACTGTAGCAACTTCGTCAAGCATGACTGAGCCACCGTTTGTTTTTGGGATCTGGATCTTTTTTACATCGTCCAGCTTTTTAACGGCCCCCTCAACACGAACTACTAGCGTCTCCTCACCTTGATCAATACGCCCAGCCCCATCATTACTATTGTTCGTCATTACCGCCTTACGAAGATCTGCCATCGTAATTCCACGAGCAGCCAATCGAGATGGGTCAGGAATTACTTCGTAAGTCAAAATCTCCCCACCCAAGACGTTGACTTCAGCCACACCAGGAATGGTTCGAAGCTCAGGTCGAATGGTCCAGTCCAACACGGTGCGTTTATCTCTTAAGCTAAAGCCCTCACCCTCAAGAGTGAACATATAAATTTCACTTAAAGGAGTGGTAATTGGTGCCAGCCCACCAGTTGCGCCGGGTGGGAGGTCTTTTGTAAATGCATTTAAACGTTCTGAGATTTGCTGACGTGCCCAATAAATATCAGTGCCATCATCAAAATCAATCGTGATATCGGCAATGCCATATTTAGATACCGATCTTACAATCCGCTTCTTGGGAATGCTAAGCATTTCAATTTCAATTGGGCGAACTACTCTCTGCTCAACCTCTTCAGGTGTCATCCCCGGAATCTTCAGAATAATTTTGACTTGGGTTGGCGAGATATCAGGAAAGGCATCAATTGGCAACGTCATCCACGCATGAATACCAAAGAGCACTAATGCAATAGCCATTGCCAATACGAGCTTGCGAAAATGCAAACTTGCATCAATTAATTTAGTAAACATTACTCGTCCTTCTGCGCAAGCGCTTTCAGAGAGGCAATGCCAGTTACCGCAACCTTAGCGCCACTAGATAGCGGCGCCTGAATTGAGGCTAAGTCATCATCGCTTGAGATGACTGATACGGGTTGAAGCACTACACCAGTGCCTGAAAGAATGAATATCGCGCTTTGCCCTTTCCAGCTCGTAAGCGCTCTTGAGGGTACCTGCCATAACGTTTTATCCTGAACTTTTGGTTTCAGCCTTGCCTGAATAGTTGCAGTAACCACTTCACCCATCTGCAGAGTGCCGCGTTCCTCAACAACAGCTCTTATTCTTGCTGACTGTGAGGCGCTAACTGCCTGTGATACTCCGGTTACCTTGGCTTTGGCGTTACGGGAGGCAATCACAATCTCATCTCCAGGCTGAATTCCGAGAGCTTTAAATCCAGATGTATTGATCTCGAGATTCAAAGTGGAGATGTCAGCAATTCTAAAAAGCAAGGTTCCAGTATCAACGCGCTGACCGATCAGGTTATGAGCCTCAACCACCGTTCCCTGGATTGGCGACTTCAATGCGCCTGTGGCATAAGATTTAAACGCCTCTTTATTTTTAGGATCATCAAAGTTAATCCCCGCGGCCTTTAGCTCCGACTGTCTTGCCATTAACATGGCATTGGCATTTTCAGCTTTTGCTTTAGTAATATTGAGGCGAGATTGAGGAATAATTCCTTCTTTAAACAATTCGTTATCACGAATCAAGGCTTCTTTAGCCAAACGAGCATCAGATGTGGCTTCTAATAATTTCTGCCTTGAATCGCCCATCTGGGGACTAGTGAAATAAGCCAACGGTGATCCTACTTTTACTGGATCACCAACACCCACAACCATTTGACTGAGCTGTCCAGGATAAGGCGCGGATAGAATCGCCTGCTTTTCCGGCGGGACTGTGACTGAAGCGCTAATTAATACAGAGCCCGAATCAACAGAAATTGCTTGGGCAAAATTCACGCCCATTGCTGCCTGTTGATTTGCAGTCAGTTTTAATGACTTAGGTGCAAATTCTTGTGCTTGAAGACTGCCGCTCAAAATCAGCGAGAAAAGGGAAAGTCTAACTATATGGGAACGAAACATAAAAACCTCTAGAAACACTGCTAACTAAATCCAAGAAACGTGAGCAAGTCACGCCAGAGAAATTTAGAGGGCTAGAGGTGGAGCCAAAGAAAGGGGTGGTGAACTTTGGGCGTACCTTTGATAGGCGAATCTATCTACACTAAAAAAATAAATCTGTCGCCCACTAGATGCCGAATAAACAAGGATAAAGAAGGCTAACGCATAAAAACATAAGGCGATGAGGTCAAATTTTTCATTTTGAAGTGAAGTAGGTACGCCTACCTCAGGAGATTCTTCCGTGGCGCTCGTGAGATAGACTTTGCCGACCTCAGGGGCATTAGCAGACTCAAATCCGGTGCTTGCAACATGCAGATGAAGGCCAAACTGACTTGATCGTCCTGTATGTGCATGTAGGAATGGTGTCAGTACCTGCAATATGATTGCCAGGAGCAAAGCAGCTAAAAGAAGAGGTTTTGATCTCAAAAATTGCATAGATTGATTCTACACCTGAGATATTTCATCTAATTGACCATTATTTGAGCAATCACAACCTAAAATGAGAATCCCTCTCGTTTGGGAGGCAACTGTCCCTAATTGGCCGATTTGAGACCTTCAAATTAATAAAAAACCCTACTTTGAGAGTCGCTTGTACACTTAAAAACAGCCACTTAACCACCATCCCAATTGATTTGGAATGTTTACAGCATTAATTTTTGACAAAAAAATGCCGGCAATCCCTGAGAATTACCGGCAAATCGTTTAAAACGAATTAGTGATCTCGTCGCAGTACTGGAATCCCACCGATCAGATCAGGTCCACTCATCCACAATGGATCCAGAGAGTTACTTGCTATACCGTTCATATAGCTATCTGGATGCAGCAAGAAAATGGGCTTGCCAAAAAAGTACTGATCTAGCGTTGCTAACTCAATGCAATCGTCACAAAACTTATCCCACCGTTTATTGCCACTCACGGCCTGATCTAAATGCTGGTTGAAGTACGCATCTTCCTTTAATAACAGCGCCTTTACCCGCTCAAATACATATTGCTTGCGCAATTCAGGCCACTGATTCAATCCATCCTCCTCATAACCGCTGATATATAAGCCAAATTTTTCATGGCTTGTTAAAACCGCTGTTTTGATACCATAGTTGCCCATGTATAAGGCACTCATTGCTGTATTTTTCAATTTTTATTCCCTTTAGTCATATAAAAACGTCTGCAATGTTTAATTGCAGACGCAAATCGTTTGAAACGATTTAAAAGTGGGCCGTCTCAACCACGCTGCCATCAAGCGCATTAATAGATTTCCAAAAGCAATAGCCATAGTCTAGTTTTGAATATTGATATTCAGATTCGCACCTGCCCATCAATGCAGCCGCCTCTAACAAAGCAAGCCCGCTATCATCATGAACAGGAATCCCCATGCGAACTGTCTTGTGGTCTTTGTCATTCATAAACGCGACTTCCTCACAATCAGCCTCCCAAGCTGCTTCAGCAAGAAATTCTTGTAGCTTTTGCACAACCTCTTTATTTGCATGTTGCTGACGTAGTTGGATATTCCAAGTTACAAATTTTGTTGCCATGATATTTCTCCTTTTTTTGAATTAGATGGTTACTGCTATAGGCTGCGTTGGTATAAGCGTTGCTGGATTAGGGATATTTGCGTAGTAATGCTTAACAATTTGTTTACTGGCATTCAGTACGCCTCGACCACTCCCCTTGCAAGCTTTAGCTATATCAATTAGCACTTGATCTGGAATACCCAATACCCCGTAATAACTCAGCACCCTGCTCATAACAGGAAGCCAATTACTACTAGGTGCCGCCGTGAAATCCACCACATGACAGCGATCAATTACCGCCCGGTCAATTTTTGACAAATTATTAGTTGTCAAAATAAACACTGCATGTTGACCGCCCCCATTCATCGCGGTTTTAAGCGATGGCATATAAGCACCAGTTAAGTTATCCACCTCATCTAATACAAAATAGTGAAATGCATCGATGGGTGTGAAGTTACAGCGATTAGCAATACTTACCATCATTTGTGCGTGATTTGACGTAGCAGCAATGTCAAAATACTGCGGCAACTGTGCCTCTTGTCCACTATGCGCTTGCTCAATCAAATCGGGCAATATTTTTGCCAAAGCACTTTTGCCAGTCCCCACATCCCCATATAACAAAATGCCGTTTTTTCCCGATCCAGGAAAGCCGCCATTTTTAGCAATGCAGCCCTCAATCATCTGCTTCGCTTTTGCATCTTTAAAAACTACATCGCCCAATACTTTAGGCTGAAACTGCTCATCAAAATTACTAAAATCAGGTTGCATAAAACCTCCAGTGAATGATTACTGCAGGGCAACTAACCCCGCAGCAATCTGTTTAGTTAAAAATTACTCAGCCATTGCCGCTGCTTGCGCTGCCAACTGATCTACTTGGTCAACATCGCTTGCCTGCGCCTGCTCTTCTTGTTCGTTAGCAATAGCATCTTTGCTAACCTTGTAAAACGCTAACAACGCTGCGTTTACTACCGCTTTATCGCTAAGCCCAGCACGTACTGCGTACTTGCCGCCCGATAAAGGTGTAGCAATGAGCACGATTTGCCCTGCTGTAGCGTCCACTTTTTGCGCTAAGACTGCACTGTCAAACACGGCCAGCTCACGTGCATTTGCCCATTGCTGCGCTTGCACCAGTTTTTCGTCACGTGTTAGTAATGCAGAACCTGCGCCATTTGATTTTTTGCTTTCTGCATTAGCCAAGCGCATTGCAGTTAAGCCCCCTTCAAAATTTTGCACGTATTGTGCAAAATCAGCAGGTTCGCAGCCTTTCTTTTTTGCGTAAGCAATAGCTGAGTAGTAGCTATTAATTTTTCTAGCATCTGCACCAATAAATACGCACATTAAAAACTTGCTGAGCACATACGTTTTTGGTGTCACATTAATGTTGCGATCCAGCATGTATGCATCCAAGCGATTTAAAATACGCTTTTGCTCCTTCTCACTCTGCTGCAAGAACAAGTCATACTTTGCGTAGCACTTGCCCACAATGCTATTTAAAAATGCATTGCTACGGGCCTCTGCAACATTTAGCTCTCGCTGATATTTCCCGTACTCTGCCGCAAGATCATCTAACTCTGTTATCAGATCACCCATTGCAGCCGCCCCTATAAGCGTTTCAAAGTCAATAGACTTAGCAGCACCGCTGCCATCGCTCATAAATTGCGCTCGCACGTCGTACCATTCTTGCTTTTGTCCAATGCTTGCCTTCTCTAGCTCACGCAAAGCCTGCTGCGCTTGCTCTTCAGAAGTACCGCTAACCGTTACCTCCGCCCCTGTGTCTTGCATAAACTTTTCAATGTCTATTGCCTGTGCTGCTGTGTTTACTGCTTGTGTGTTTACTAAAGTTGCTTCCATTTTTACTTCTCCTTGTTTTTTTAATTAATGTGTTACTGCTACTGCGTCGTCTTGCAATGTTGCTAGTGCTGCATTAACTAGCGCATCCGTTAAGCTTGTACATTTGCGTGTTAAAAACAGTGCAACAATGCATTCGTCCGTTACTTCCCCATCACCATCTACCGCAAACTCCAACTCCCCATCTAACTCCGCCAACATCATCAGCAGCAACTCTTCTTTATCGCTGCGCTGTTTAATGCTGTCGTAATACTCTTTAACTTCTTGCATCTGTCTGCAAAACAATATTTCAGCTTCAGCTTCAAAACTTTGCTGCTTGCTTGCAACAATGTTTGCTAAAGCCAGTGCCGCCGCTGTATTGCCGCTTGTTGCTGCGTTTGTGTTTAATCGTGCTGTTTTCATTTGCTACCTTTCAATATGTGTTTAAAAAAATTACTGAGTGCTGCTTTACTGTTTGTTAATAAGTTTGTTGCGCTATTAGCAGTGCGCTGTGCTGCCAATCCCTGCATTCGCTTTGAATCGAGCAAATAACAGCTCTGTGTTGTTAATGCCTTTTGCATGTAGCACCCCCGCGCTAGTTAGCAACTGCGTTAATAAATGCTGCACAGCAACTACATACAAGTAGTGCTGTACTGCGTGAAATTGCGTGTTTAAAGCGACTGATTTGTTAAAGAGCGGCAGCAGTGCTGCGATATGTAGCTATTACAGCAAAATATTTTTAATGTTAAAATTAAAAGTTGATTATTAATATCAACGTTTAACATTTATGAGAAAAAACAGTCGCATTAAAGAGCCCTTAACGCAGCTTTCGGCTGAGTTCAATGCGGATGAAGTGGAAGTGGAGGCCGACTGGAGATACCACCTTGTTGTGCCCTATATAAGACACAGCAGCAGTTATTTGGCCGTTAGGGACAAATACAGGGGCATGAAGGTTAAAAAGGGTGATTTACCCAAAGACGAGGCGGCCGTATATAAGGTTGCCGACTGGTTTGATATCTTGAGTATCGAAGCGGACGACGATGGAGGGGATCAAACAGACTGGTGGGAACGAGCAGGAAAATCCTTATATGGTTTTGATATGCCAATTCCAGCAGTGTCGGGGATCTATATGGAGGCTGGTGAAGTAAGAACATTACACAAAGGCGGCCGATTGGTTCCAACCTTCCTCATTGAAGTGCCTTTAAATCTAACTATGACAGAAGCTCAAAAAGGTATTAAAAATTTAATTCAGTTCTATATGCAACATTGGAAGCCGCCCATTCAGTTTGGCGTACCACTTCCCGAAGCCTATAAGGCACATTACAAGCTAGAGAAAAGCAAGCTACAGGAAGATACCCTAGTTAATGGTCTTGAAGCCTTAACAATGTACAAGGCGGGAACCCCCCTTTGGAAGATCGCCAATCAATTGGATTTATCTCCTGCTCATAGGGTTGATGAAAAGACATCTAAGCCAGGGGAGAAAGACAGCGAATACAAGAGAGTGCTAAGCGTTAAAGCACGGCAACTGGTAAAAATAGCATCTTTAGTAGCCGAAAATGCTGCCCGCGGAAGATTTCCCAGTAAAAAGATGTTCCCAGAGGCGATGCTAGGTAGTTATGAGCGTGACGCTGGAAGACCCGTGGGATCCAAGAGCCCCAAAACAATGAACGTAACCAAGTACAAGACCAAGTTCAATTCGTTTTAGACGATTAGCTCAATAGCTTAGATCAGCTCTACTGCTTTACGCTTTTGATCGTCGTTGCAGTCTATATAGTGCTGCACACTAGATAGCTGTCTGTGTCCACTCAATCCCATGATTACCCTCACCCCAACACCCTTGGCCGCTAAGTTGGTAATGAAGCTCCTTCTACCCGAATGACTACTAGCCCCTGGAATAGCTGCTCGCTGATATAGATAGTGAAAGAACTGGGTAGCTGTATTGGCGTTGAAGCCATCACTGCTTTTCTTCTGGGAATAAAACAGTTTTTCTTGGGGATCATTGGGGGTATAGATCTTGATATAGGCAGACAGCTCCTTTTTAAGCTTCTCACTAATGAAGACTGTACGGGCGTCACCGCCTTTCGCTTGCTCTGGACGCAGCATGATCTCGTTTTTAATAGCACCTTCTGCATCAACAACGTCTGCAAAGCGCAGCGAAGCCATTTCCGCAACACGCAATCCTGCGTAATGCGTAATCAGTAGCATCGCCCTATTTCTAGCGCAATGCTTGCGTGTCGCTATGTGATCTAAAACTCTGCGTAATTCTTGCGCTGTTAGTGTTTTCGCTTGTTTCATCTTGTAATCTCCCTAAATCAAATAAAAGTCACACATTCAATGTAATTTCTTATGTGCGTGAAGTCGACCTAAAAAGGTCTGCTTGTATTTAGTGAGATTTCTTCAATGATCACAATGGTTTAGAGACGATCAGCTGAAAAATATAAGGTTTTGCTTATTTGCTTACATTTATACATCTCAAAGCCAGTTACGCCCAAATGAAGAAAACAGCCGAATTGCGTTTTATCTATGCAATCGGCTGCCTTACTACTAAATCCAAATATAAACGGCTCTAAGCAGCGATCCTTTGTTTAAGGTCTGCATCGTAGTTTGATGAAAAGTAATCTGGGCTGTTGCCAGTTTTTTCCCGGCATGGACGCATGGGGAACTTCTCACTTAACGCCAATCCATGTCTGTCATCCACAAGGGCCACAGTTAATTGGCAGGTGCGTAAATCCACCGTAACAAACCCCATGACCTTGGGCTTTGACATCGCACTATCAAATCGCTTGATCCAGCTGCATAGGATGTGTTCGCTGTGATTGGCGAACTGGACATCTATATTGATTTTTTGGTAATGGGAAATGACCATGCCCAGTGCCTCCATATCGATATCGGTAGTAGCTGTATGTTGCCATTGGGTAAATGGCACTAGATCGATTAAATACTTTAAGTGTTGCTGTGGAAGGTCTAAAGTTCCATTAAATACTGCGTTGTAATACATGCCCTTGCCAAAAGTTTTTCCGAACTTTGTGTTGTTATATAAACGCACTGCTATTTTTGTTTCTTGTTTTGTTACTTGTTTTGTCTCCATCTCTTTCTCCTGATATGGTCTAGTTGCGGGTTGCTTTGTTGCCTCTAGTCACAAACCCAGAAAAGAAGTCACTTGTCTGGGTTACTAGTCGCTTCATGCCTTAAGCAGTAACTGGTAACTAGTTACTTGTAACTTTGTTTCTTCTTGTTACCTAGTAACCCATAGCAACTCAAAGCAACTCGCATTTTTATTTATGCCTTCTAGATAAGATATGAAATTTATTCTTTGGTTTTCGCTGGGTTTCACAAGATTTCGATCCCATTGCTTATTGATCTAGCTATTGCTTCATTGATCTGTTGTTTTTCTATGCCAGATCAGGTCGACCCTTTTGTAGGCCGACACTATCGTTAAGACTCTACTAACAACAAGGAGTTTTTAATGTCCGTCCTAACAAGTCTTAAATTAATAACAGGTAAGCGCCCGGTATCAGCTAGCCCAATCGTACTGCGCAGAAACAAGATGGCTAACAAGATTGCTGAGCAATTGGCACTTTGTGAAGCCCAAAAATCTGGCGAACAATATCAACCCAAAGTCACCCGCACTTACACAAACAAGCAAACGGGCGAACGCATGACGGTGGACACAGTAAAGCGTGTACGTCAGTGGTTCTACATCAGCCCCGAGGGCAAGATTAACCTAACCCTTAAGTACGGCAGCAAAGTATTACCCCTGAATAAAAAAGGGGCTAATGCCATTGAACTAGCTTCAGGCGATGAACTCATAGCCACACTGAAGAATCTACAGACTGCCGTACTAAACGGTGATTTAGATGAAGCAATTAATGAAGTAAGCGAGATGACTCGCAATTCGTTTAAGAAATGATGATCCAGGGCTAGTTTGCAATCGTGCAGCTAGCCCATTTTTAACTTTAGGAGAATCACATGAACACTTATTCAGCTTACGTCCGTGCCAATGGATTTGTAGTCCAAACCAGAATCTGTGCAAACAGCGTTTCAGATGCAATCTTTTTACTTAAAGGCCAGTATGGTGCAGATAATTTGGTTCACTTGCCCGTGCAGGTTAACTAAGCATGTCAAATTCTGAATTTGACGCTGCAATGCTTGGCCAATTTACCGGTACTGAGCACTATTACCGCATTAGCCCCAGCACAGTCATTACAGATGGCTGCAAATATCTAGCTGATGAAGCTGGGGCATATTGGCTAATGGATGCAATAGCTAGTTATCTACCCCAATTTACAGGACGTGAGGAATTTATATCTGCCAAGCTCAACGTGACAAGAGGTAGTGCTGAGCTAGCGTTAGATAACGGCAATGGGAAAGTACTTGATCGCCAGCACATTCCATTTACTGACTTCCCTTTACCTGCCATTACCCTCTATGCCTGCTGGAGTGGTGACTTCTGGTTTCTGCTATTGCCTAGCGAATACTAAAACTCATTTAGCTCTCCTAACTAAATATAAGAAATGGAGAGTCCAAATGAGATTGAATGAATTTTTGAGTGATGATGAGTGGATTCGTTTGCAACAAATTATGTACGCCAGCACCTTGGAGGCGTTAAACACTTATCAAAAACAACGTGCAGCGCAGTATGCCCCTAAGCCCCTGGCTACAAAGCTAAAACCCGAGGTAGCTAAAAAGGCACGTACCCTAGCTCGTAAAGCAAAACAGCCCACCCAAGTTGCAGCACCCAAGCCATTACCAAAACCCAAGCCACTACCCCTGCCTGCCGCAAGTGGCACCCCAGCGTATCAACCTGTAAAAGCACCCACTCTACTACCCGCAGGCACTAAAGTTGTAGCTGCACGCGGCCAACCCAAGTCCCCTCCCCAAAGCGCCAAATTACCACCCAGTATGCGCGAATTACCAAGCGGTCAAGTAGCCATGATCCATGCCAAAACCGATCCGATAGTGCAGAAGAGTATGGACAAAGAACGAGGCTAGAGAGCCGGCAGAGCGGTGGTCCTGGGGATCTATATAACGCAAAAAAGTGCGCTACCGGCACGACAGAGACTATGCGAAATTAGATGCTCAAGATTTCTTCTTCTTGAGAGCTTCTTGCTGCTGCTTAAGTTTTTTAGATTGATATACCTCGGGCACTTCAATCTTATTAAACAGCGCCCCTCGTGCTTTAGGTGCCCGTACATTTTCAGCAATCGCCTCACCCGTAGCCCTGTCATAGTGCTTGGCAATAATCCCAGGTGAATTACCCAACTGCAAAGCAATGTCTCGTAGCGGCACCCCATCCATATTAAGTACTGTGGTGGTATGGGCACTACGGAAGCTATAGAAGACCCTCTTCTTACCGCTATTGGGATCACGCAGCAAATTATGTTCATCCAAAAAGCGATCAAACATATGGTGCGATGTACCCAGCTTGCCACCACTGCGGGTTCTAAAGACATAACCGGGATCATTGCTCTCAGTCAGCTTCTTCAAGGTGGTTTTACCATCTGGGTAATTACGAGCCACGATCTCTTTTAGCACCTTGAAGGTTTCATCAAAGCCATTGGCGTCCCGATCCTTGGTCTTGCCATATACCGATAAGGTCACCGTAGGCTGCCACTCAATTTGCTCAATGAGATTGCCCTCTTCGTCATATTCTTCAATGGGCTTTTGGGATGATTCATCTTCAGCCAAGAAACCTTCTGCATTGGTCTCTTGGGGCTGCATATCCACAATCTTGGTCTTGTACTTGATGTTTTTCCATTGCAAATTCAGCAGCTCTTTACCTGGCCTAGCCCCTGTATCAATCAAGATGCGGACATAGTCATAAAGGAGTTCACGCTGCTCACGCTTGGCTTCAGATCTACCTCGCAAAATCCACGCTGGGAAGTTGGCCAAAATGGCATTAACCTCTTTAATGCTAAAGGTTGCGTAGTTTTCACCCTTGCGCCCTGTGGTCTCTAGCTCGGGCTTCATGGCTCTGGTCATAAAGCCACGAATAATGGCCTCTTCAAAGATGTAGTTCAGGGTAACGTTATGTTTTCGTACTGTGCTGTAGGCAGGCTCTTTACCCATTAGCTCAGCACGATCAAGCTCATATTGCTTGAGTGCTGCGTAATCAATCTTGTCGATGTTCTTGTTGCCCAAGCAAGGGATTAAGAAATCATCAATGATGCGTTTGTATACATTGTAGGAAACGGGAGCCTCACCCTTTTTAGCTTTGTCATCCATGCGCTGCTTAGTTAAGCGAGCGATATCTCTAAATTTCTTGGTGACAACAGGAAGATTGGCTTCTTTTTTAAGCTCAGCGATGCGCTTGAGATCTTTTGCTTTTTCAATCGCTTTGGCTTGATCACGCAATTTAGTAGAGGCGATTAGCCACTTGCCATCTACCTTATAACGACACTGCCAAACAGTACTTGATGGGCGCTTGTATAGAATCAGTTCGCGCGGGTAGATTTCGTAAGTGCTGTCGAGCTTTTCAGGCATCACAACACTTTAAATTTTTATAACGTTTACGTCAACGGATTTTGTAGAAGCAAATCAATTGATATTTAAAACTAAATGGGCATTAGGGATTAATTTCTGAAACCATGCCAGGTTGTCGGCACAAACCATAAGCGATATGATCTCCGCCCCCATATACCTAGCCACCGTCAACCTATGCTTGCCGTCGCATACAAGGGCAAGGCCATTTTCATGGGGGCACAAAAAAATAGGTGACAACTTGATTTCTTGCGCCCAGCATTCAATTACTTTTGCAATATTTGCGGGGTTATGTCCTTGCGCCCCAGACTTCCATAAAGTAGTAGCTTCGTAAACCTCGGGTCTATGTAAAGCACTCCAGACATCACTAAAGTTCGCACTCAAAATCACTAGTCCAGCACTCAAAACTTCCTTGGATAAATCGTTATAACTTATTGACTCATGAGAATGATCCCAAATAGGATTTACTTTTGGAGTAGATTTCTTATACCCTTTAACAAGCTTACGAATGCGAGAATTTTCTTGGGCAATGGCCGACTGTCTATCAATAAAATCTTTGATTTCGTCCTGATTCATTCGCTTGTCTATTTCAAGAAATTTTTGACTTAATAAAATCTACGACGTTTTTGTACTTTTCAGAAATATTTTTCAACTCACAATCATTAACGAGTTTTAATTTATATGAATCAATGAAAGGGTTGATGAGATCCCTTTCAATGCCCTGTTTGTGCAATATGCTCTTAAGAAAATTTAATTTACCGACCTCAGGAAAGGTTATATCCGCTAGATTCACCTTTATGCCAAGCTCAACGGCATTTTCAGAAATTTTTTGAAGAAAATATTCATCAGAATAAAAATCTTCAATAGTTTCAGGGATCTGATATTCAGGATTACCAAAAATATCGGCATAAGTTATCCACTCGCCATGCCCATGAAACTTATTATGTTCATCTCTGTATTGCAGGGCAGTCTTATCTGAGTCACTAAGGATCAGGAGCTCTCTATTTGCAACCTGGAACATAGGAGTCAAATTCTTTATCAACTTAACGCCCTGTGAAAAACAAGATCCAACACGACTAAATTTGTCTCGAATGGCTTTACTTTGGCCGCTTATGTATAGATCAAATATTCTTTTATCCTGCCAACCCTCAAATAGAATATTTTTTTCGGAAATTACTTCAAAAATAGAAGCTCCTAGTGCGCTATATAAAACTTCATCCTCATAAAGCCTAGACTCCTCACTCCCTTGATACACCTTTGTAATTTCCGATGCTTTCTTCACAACAAAATTTGCATCGTAATCTTTTTTATTAATCATATAAGGAGAATGCGTCGCTATAAAAACAGCATTTGTTTGAGCCATCCTAAGAAGCTCATCTCTTAGATTTTTAATACCACTTGGATGAAGGCTAATTTCTGGCTCATCAAATAGGAGAACCATGTCTTTCATTTCACCATTTTTTACTTTTGCAGAAATCAAAAGCAATAGTGAAACAAATCGCTTAAATCCATCGCTCCTATCCTGAAAACTGAAGTCGGTTACATCATCAACAACCGATATAGTCATTAAAGATCCATTCGGAGTAATTTCCAATCTCACATCTTTGTAATCACGCCATATATTCTTAAGATATTGAGTGGCCGCCGATGATACTTTTTTTAACACAGCTTTAAATTGATGTTGACCAAGAATTTTTTCTCCAAGAAGATCTTTCTCTAAATCAGAAATTCCTGCCAACATGAAAATACTCTTTAATGGCGCACAACTGTCAGGGTTTTTAGAAAATGCATCAATATCGATTTCACTTGGCAATATGTTAGTTGGGTCGAAGTTCCACAACAATGATTCTGGCAACAAATCTTTAGCCAAAGCAATGATTGCCCCACCAACAATTATGTTTAACTTCTCTGGAGTTAAAGGCTTAATCCAGGCATCGGATCTATTTTCTATCGAATTTAATTCAACAAGGTCAACGGTACTTGCCTGAACTTCAACGCCATCGTCTATTTTTTTGAGCTTGGACTCCCCATTAATTTCACTTTTTTCTATATACCCCCACTCCCCTATTATTTTTGCTGTTTTAGGGAGCTGAAAATACTGCAGAGTCTTCTCCTCGGAAATGATATTTGCCTTATATTGCAGTCTACCTTTTGCATTAAAAAAGTCTTGCAAAGACAATTCTTGCTTATCTCCCAGCGAAACTATCAACTTCCCCGAAGTCGGCTCAATAACATTTAATTTTAATTTTTTATATGCTTCATTAATTTCATCTTCATTCATTTGAAATATAAATTTGACGAATGATTCATCTATTATTTGGTCTGGATCTGCGCTCATTCGACAATCTTTTCTAGATATTTTCGAATTGCTTGCCAGCAAATTGATGGCCTTCAATATATTTGATTTTCCAGACTCATTCATGCCAACAAATACACTTGTCACGCCGTCCCTCACTGAGAGAGACAATGTATCAATACTTCTATAGTTTTTTATGTCAATATTAGTAAGTTTCATTTTTATATTTCCACTCTTTGTGACTTAAGTTTATTCTAATTTCCATAAAAAATATGCTCGACATCAAATCCGTACCAACTTCAAATGCACAGCCCATTAGATCAAGCAAATGGGCTGTCAACCCCTAAATTAAGTTCAATTTTTCAAAAATGGAAATGAAGTAGCAGCCCTAATATATAAACTCTCTGTAGACTCATGCATTTTGTAAATTACGCCAGCAAATTTATAGTATTGGATATTTTCTGGGGTTCTACAGATTAAAAAAGCGGGGCCTCCACTAATCCCGCCTAAACAGTTTGGTTCTAGCTCATAAGAGCTTGATATCCAGTGCTCTCTTTCAAACTCACAGCAAATGTAATCTGAATAGATATCAGACACGCGGCACGCCCCACTGCTATAAGACCCAAAATTAATTTCCGCATAAGAATCAAGTCTACGTAAATCACCAGGGAATCCACTGTATGCAACAAAATCATTATTTTTGACAATTGCTAAATCACCGTCATGGATGCGGAAAAATGCTTCACCAATACCAATACTCCCCTCTGAAACCATGGAGGCCTGCTCTTCGGTCAATTCAAAAGCAACCACATCCAAGGCCTCATCTTCATATATCAACTGCTTTTCAGGATCAAAATGGACATTTGATATTGAGAAAAATATTTCCCTCTCCTCTCTCAATCTCTTCCTATAGTGCTTAAAAACATGATGACACGTCAAAGCTAAAAATTTATTTTGATATTGCAATAAAGTAGACGTGCCATTATTAATCGATACTCCTGCATCTTTTCCGGGGGTCAACCCAAAATAAATTGGCTTACAAAATCTCAATGGAAATCTTTCCATTTGCTGAAGAAGGTCTGTCTGCATATTCATTTTTTTATTATCCAATTAAAAAACAAAACCCCCACCATTGCTGATGAGGGTTTGCTTTTCTGGTGGGCCCACCAGGACTTGAACCTGGGACCAAAGGATTCCGGTTTGTGTAGCTTTCACTACTCCCTGGACTATGCCTTCATCATATTCAAACTTAACATCTGAACTTAGATGGGTGCCGTCTAGTCTCTACACGTTCAACAATACTTTCGCATTGAAGCTTCGCTCGGCGTTGCCATATTCGTTTAAAACGATTTGTGTATTCGACTGCAAATACAACAATTCGTTTAAACGTCTTTAGGTTTCTCCGAATTTGACACCATCCCTTACACAGTTTCCACGTGCAAGGCACAACTTACGCTATGAGTCCTCTGCTCTAACCAACTGAGCTATAGGCCCTAAAACTTCACATTACTTGCTCTAGTACTCCTGCACTCACTAGGCCAGTAATTAGGTCTAAAAAGTGTAGAAGCACTGTAGAAGCAATTTTTACTACTTTTACTACACTTAAATGCTTGATTTAATTAAGTAATTTTAATAAATCAAAAAACTTAATTAGATTATGAGTCCTCTGCTCTAACCAACTGAGCTATAGGCCCGTTAGTCTTTGGATCAATCCTCTTCGAGGAAGGTCTTGAGTTTGTCGCTACGGCTTGGATGACGCATTTTTCTCAGAGCCTTGGCTTCAATCTGACGAATACGCTCACGAGTAACGTCGAACTGCTTACCTACTTCTTCGAGAGTGTGATCAGTGCTCATCTCAACACCGAAGCGCATACGCAATACTTTTGCTTCACGTGGTGTTAACGAATCGAGAACGTCTTTCACTACATCGCGCATAGAGTCATGTAACGCAGCTTCTGCTGGAGCCAATGTATTGCCGTCTTCAATGAAGTCGCCTAAATGAGAATCTTCATCGTCACCGATTGGAGTCTCCATAGAGATAGGCTCTTTAGCAATCTTCATAATCTTACGAATCTTGTCTTCAGGAATCTCCATCTTGAGCGCCAAAGTTGCAGCATCTGGCTCATGACCAGTTTCCTGCAAGATTTGACGGCTGATACGGTTCATTTTGTTGATTGTCTCAATCATATGAACAGGAATACGAATCGTACGTGCTTGGTCAGCAATCGAACGGGTAATTGCCTGACGAATCCACCAAGTTGCATAGGTTGAGAACTTATAACCACGACGGTATTCAAACTTATCTACCGCTTTCATCAAGCCGATATTGCCCTCTTGGATCAAATCCAAGAACTGCAAACCACGGTTTGTGTATTTCTTAGCAATAGAGATCACCAAACGTAAGTTGGCTACAGTCATTTCACGCTTCGCTTCACGGGCACGCTTCTCGCCAGCGATCATCTGCTTATTTACTTCTTTCAACTCTGGAAGTGGAATCACCACGCGAGTCTGAATATCAATCAATTTCTGCTGGAGTTCTTGAATTGCAGGAACGTTACGTTGCAAGAGAGCGCTATAAGGCTTGTTCTCTTTGAGTAACTTTTCAGTCCAAGTTAAATTCATGGACATCTTAGGAAAGTCTTTTAATACTTCACCACGGTTCACGCCGACTTTGTCTACGAGCAAGTTCACAATGCCACGCTCAAGCTTCCATACTTGGTCAACTTGGGAGCGCATGGTGTCGCATAACTTTTCAACACTCTTTGCCGTTAAGCGGAAGCCGAGTAACTCAGCACGAATCGCTTCTTGCGCTTTAATGTATGCAGGGCAGTTATATCCCTCTTTATCAAACGCACGACGCATCTTTTCAGCTTGCGCACGAACGATTGCAAACTTCTCTAAGGAGATTTGTTTGAGTTCTTCTAATTGTTTTGCGTTAGCTGTTGCAGCACCGCCGCCACCGCCGCCTTCATCTTCTCCGCCCTCTTCGTCACCCTCTTCTGCATCTGGGTCAACTTCAGGTTCTTCAGGCCCTAATTTAATATCTTCAGCATTTGGATCAACTAAACCATCAACAAATTGATCGATTTCCATTTCACCACTGGCGATCTTGTCTACGTTGCTCATAATTTCTGCAATCGTGACAGGGCATGCAGCTAATGCCATTACCATGTCTTTTAGACCAGCTTCAATCTTTTTTGCGATGACGATCTCGCCTTCGCGAGTCAACAAATCAACCGTACCCATCTCGCGCATATACATACGCACTGGATCAGTTGTGCGGCCAAACTCTGAGTCCACGGTGGAGAGAGCTGCTTCAGCCTTTTCTTCAGCCTCCTCTTCGGAAGCTGCAGCTTCTGTATTGTCTGACAGAATTAAGGTTTCAGCATCAGGTGCTTGTTCGTAAACAGTAATGCCAATGTCATTGAGCAAGCTGATCAAAGTTTCTAATGCATCTGCATCAGATAACTCGTCAGACATTACGTCATTCATCTCACCATGGGTCAAGTAACCCTTGGACATACCCATCTTGATCAAAGTCTTCAAGCGAGCACGACGTAACTCTTGTTGCTCTTCAGTACCCAACTGTTGTGCTGCGAATTCTTTTAAGAGCGCCTTTTCTTTTGCTTTACGCTCACGGGCTTTTTGACGGTCAGTTAAAACGGGCTCTGCATTTTCAGCAGGTGCATCAGCCTTAGCCTTGCGACCACGTGTCTTTTCTTCCTCAACAACCTCTACAAGCACCTCAACTTCGTTTGCTTTTTTACCTTTTAGCTCTTTAACAACTTCTACTTTTTCCACCTTAGGCGCTACAGCTACTTTGCCCTTTTTAGCAGGCTCTACTTTTACCTCAGGTTTTACTGCCTTAGCAGGAACTTTGGCTACTGGTTTTGCAGCAGCCTTCACTGGCTTAGCAGGTACTTTTGCTGCTGGCTTTACAACAGCTTTCACTGGTTTTGCTGGAGCCTTTGCTTTTACTGCCGGCTTAGCAGGTGCTTTTGCTGCTGGCTTTGCAGCTGCCTTCACTGGCTTAACCGGAGTTTTTGCTTTTGGTGCTGGTTTTGCTGGAGCCTTTGCTTTTACTACTGGCTTAGCAGGTGCTTTAGCAGGCTTGACTGGAGCTTTTGCCTTAACTACTGGTTTAGCAGGAGTCTTCGCTTTTGGTGCTGGTTTTGCTGGAGTCTTTGCTTTTGCTACTGGCTTAGCAGCGACTTTAGTCGGTTTGACTGGTTTTTTAGATTTGATATTAGGCATTTATTAGCACTTACTCACATTACTGTTATTGGTCTCGACTGATTAAGCACAGCCCCGTTGTCCACTTACCCCAAATTTCTTCAAAATAAAGCGCAAGTGGCTGAATTAAATCGGTTTTTTCTTGGGAACAGAGGATTATAGTCGATTGCGACTTTTTTACCCCTGACTTACCTAAAAATATGGGGTGTTTTTAGGGGATTTCTAGGGGTATTTCAGATAATTCTTAAGAGAATTTCAGCTTTTCGCCTAATTCACGGTAACGCGCCCGATCTTGCTCGGTTGCAGTCCCGCCAGAGAGTCGCTGGGTGATTTCTGTCATTTCCTGCTTGAGATGAGTCAGTTCCAGTTTTTTGAAGGCCCCATCCAGATCCGCCACCGCTCCATCTAGATCCAAATCTGAGTCCATCACCCGTTTTCTGAGTACTTCATACAAAGGTGCGAGCTCGCTACGAGACAGTTGATCCTGGAACATTGCAAATGAACCTGCGCCAACACTGGCCGGCTTACCAGCATCACCAGGTACCAACTCCACTAAATCACATTGCGATAAAAGATCTTGCATTAGGGCATGCGCTTTAGTAGAGCGTTGCTCTGCTGCCTTCAAGGCGAGCGTGCGTTTATTGCCATCCAATGCTTTTCCTAAATGCGGAAACTGTATCAAGACACGCAACATTTGTTCTGCTAAATCAGTCGGCGCTTTAGGAGGCTCAATATTTTGTGCAACCCGTTTTGCTGAACCTTTAGATGCTTGCCATGGTGCACCCTGTCTATTTCCCGTATTGGAAAAATTATTTTGTGAACGGGCTTGGGTCGGTTGATACGCTTGTTTTTGGACTGGCGCTGGCACTACCGTTAAACCACAAAATGCTTCTAATTCAGCAGGGGTGGTATTCGTTCTAATGGCGAGCTCGCGCAATATTTGTGTGCGCAGTGCAATCGGTGGCATCGATAAGAGCAAAGGCTTAGCAGCGTGATGCGTATGGGCTCTACCCTCTGGGGTAGTGAGCTCATGGCCTTCACTAGCAATCTTGAAAAAGAAACTAGAAATTGACATCGCCTCTTTGATGACTTTTTCAAAGGCTGGTGCGCCGTACGCCCGCACATAACTATCGGGGTCATGCTCAGTCGGAAGGAATAAGAAACGAATTTCTTTATCGTCGGACATGAGCGGCAAGCAAGCCTCAAGAGCGCGCTGCGCTGCGCGTTGACCGGCAGAGTCGCCATCAAATGAAAACACGATGCGATCAGTTTGACGTAACAACATCCGCACATGGTTTGCAGTACATGCTGTACCCAAGGTTGCTACGGCATTCGGAAATCCCAATTGGGCCAAAGCAACCACATCCATATAGCCTTCACACACCAATACATATTCTTGCGCGCGTATCGCTTGTCTTGCCTCAAACAAACCGTACAGAGTGTTGCCTTTAGAGAACAAAGGGGTCTCTGGAGAATTTAAATACTTTGGCTCGCCCTGATCCAAAATGCGTCCACCAAAGCCAATGGTTTGACCCTTGGGATTACGAATTGGGAACATCACTCGATCGCGAAAACGATCGTAGCGCTTTACTGGAGCCCCTTCAGCCTGCTCACCCTGAATGATTAAGCCACCTTCCACCAAGGTCTTTGCCACCTCATCATTGCTATAGGGACCAAATACGGCCTCAAGACCTTGCCAACCATCTGGGGCATAACCTAATGAGTAGCGCTTAGCAATTTCTCCAGTAAGGCCGCGACCTTTTAAGTACTCCACTGCGCGAGTATTGCCTTTGAGTTGCTGGCGATACCAATCTGCGGCAGAACTCATAACTTCACTTAAGGCCATGGCTTGCTGTTGGCGGGCTACGTCATTGGCAGCCCGCTCTTCCCGCGGAACATCTAAACCAGCAGAACGCGCCAACTCTTCAATCGAATCTACATACCCTAGACCGGAATACTCCATCATGAAACTGATGGCAGAGCCATGCGCACCACAACCAAAGCAGTGATAAAACTGTTTTGTTGGTGATACGGAAAACGAAGGAGATTTTTCTGAATGAAAGGGGCACAGACCTTGATAGTTTGCGCCTGCCTTTTTTAACTTCACGTGCTGCCCAACCACATCAACGATGTCTACCCGATTTAAAAGATCGGCAATGAAGGATTGCGGGATGAGTGCCATTAGGCTAAGAGTATGCGGTGAGTTCTCTTATTTTGCGAGTGCGGCCTTTACTAAGCCAGAGACTTTTCCCATATCAGCTTTACCAGCCAGCTGTGACTTAAGGGCACCAATCACTTTACCCATATCCTGCGGGCCTGCTGCGCCGGTAGAGCTCACTGCTGCAGCCACAGCTGCCTCTACTTCCGCATCAGATATCTGTTCTGGCAAGTAAGTTTGCAAAATAACCATCTCCGCCGCTTCTACTGCGACCAAATCATCGCGTCCTGCTTTTTCAAACTGAGAAATAGAATCTTTACGTTGCTTGATCATTTTTTCAATCGTTGCAATCACAGCTGCATCATCGAGCACAATACGATCATCTACCTCACGCTGTTTAATAGCGGCCAATAACAAACGAATCGTGCCAAGACGTGCCACTTCTTTTGCACGCATTGCATTTTTCATATCTTCGGTAATTTGATCTTTCAGACTCATTGCATTTTCCTAGTATTGAATATTGAACGATTACTGGCGATTAAAAAGCAAAAACCCGCTGCGTTTCACCGTCAGCGGGTTTAAAGCTTCTCGGTGAAGAGAGCTTTTAAATTCTATTAGTAAAGCTTCTTAGGCAACATTTGGCTGCGAATGCGCTTGTAATGGCGCTTAGCAGCTGCGGCCTTCTTGCGCTTACGCTCAGCCGTTGGCTTCTCGTAGAACTCGCGTGCACGCAAGTCTGTCAAAAGGCCATTCTTTTCAATGGTGCGCTTAAAACGGCGCAATGCCACTTCAAATGGTTCGTTTTCGCGGAGGCGGACTGTAGTCATACTTATTTAACTCGTATATGCTCGATAGATATCGAAAAATTTAACTGAATTGCGATTCTAGCACGACAAAGCAAAAAAATGATTGTTTTAGGAATAGAAACTTCTTGTGACGAGACTGGGGTGGCTTTATACAACACCATACCCTGGGAAGAGGGCAAACCTGCATTCCAGGGCATTCTGGGGCAAGGTTTGCACTCTCAGATCGCTATGCACCGAGATTACGGGGGTGTAGTTCCTGAATTAGCCTCCCGGGATCACATTCGCCGAGTTTTACCCCTTCTGGATGAGTCCTTAGCCCAATCTGGGCTTAAATTAAGCGATATTGATGCTGTGGCCTTCACTCAGGGGCCTGGACTGGCTGGTGCCCTCCTGGTAGGAAGCGCCTTTGCCAAATCCCTAGCTCAAGGCCTTAACTTGCCTTCTATCGGGGTTCACCACCTCGAAGGACACCTCCTTTCCCCGCTTTTAGGCCAAACTGCCCCGCAATTTCCTTTTATTGCCCTTTTGGTTTCTGGTGGCCATACCCAGCTCATGAAAGTCTCAGGCATTGGTCAATACAAACTACTTGGTGAAACCTTGGATGACGCAGCCGGCGAAGCGTTTGATAAAACGGCTAAGTTACTAGGCTTAGATTACCCAGGTGGGGCAGCCATTTCCAAGCTTGCAGAAAAAGGACGGCCTGGTATTTTTGATCTTCCAAAACCGATGTTGCACTCTGGTGATTTAGATTTTTCTTTTTCGGGCTTGAAGACTGCAGTGCTTAATCAAACTAAAAAATTTACAGAAAAAAATATTGTTGGTGCTGATGAGATCGCGCAATTTCATGCGGACTTAGCCAGAAGTTTTGTAGATTCCATCGTAGCTGTATTAGTCAGTAAATCTGAAAAAGCACTCAAGCAAACTGGCTGCAAACATTTGGTATTGGCAGGTGGCGTTGGCGCTAACTTACAGTTGCGCGCTGCACTTAATGAGAAAGCTTCTCGCAATGGTTTCGAGGTGCACTATCCACCGTTAGAACTTTGCACCGATAACGGCGTCATGATTGCATTTGCAGGCGCACTACGAATGTTGGCTGAAAATAATGGCTCAAATACATCGGGTGCTTTTGATATCAAACCCCGCTGGGACTTGCAAAGCAATAATCTGAAATAAATTCAGACCAACACTTTATTTTTACTTTAGTTTTCTTATTTTTTGTGACTGATGCGCGCGAAAGCGCTGTGGTTGTGGATAGACTCGAAGTTCTCAGCATCCACTACAAATGACTGAATACGCGTATCAGCCTTTAGGCGTCCAGCGACATCGCGTACTAAATCTTCTACGAATTTAGGGTTGCTGTAAGAACGCTCAGTAACCCACTTCTCATCAGGGCGCTTCAATAGACCCCATAACTCACTAGAGGCTTCTCTCTCAGCAGCAGAAACCAAATCTTCTACCGTCATTTTAGTTTGGGTATCCAGCACTACTGTCATCGTGACATGTGAGCGTTGATTGTGAGCACCAAACTCAGAGATTTCTTTAGAGCAAGGACATAGACTCATTACAGGAACTTGCGCACGCAAACCCAATTCGACTTCAACACTACCTGCGTCATTTTGCTTGGCAGTTGCCATCCAGGTCACTTCGTAATCCATCAAGCTTTCAACGCCGGAAACTGGCGCCGCTTTTTTCACGAAATGCGTATAAGTAAATTGCACGTGTCCTTCTTTTGCATCTAATAAAGGCAACATGTCGCGCACAAGGGCTACAACAGTAGTGCTATCAATCGCTTCATCTTGTTTTTGCAACAACGCCATGAAACGAGACATATGCGTCCCTTTGACATGCGCTGGCAAAGCCACATCCATCTCAAAGTTTCCTACTGATGGGAAGTTTCCAGTATTGCTGCGAATCATTAAAGGATGACGTACTCCACGAATACCTACCTGCTCAATTGGCAGTGCGCGCTCGTCCCGAGAGGATTGCACATCCGGCATTGCGCTGGCTTTTAAAAAGGCGGGGTTCATGTCATTCATGACTCTATTTTCAAGCAAAACGGGCTTACTTGCCTGAAACGACTGAATTTGCGCTAAATATCGCTGGAAAACGTTGCTTTATGGAATTTGTCATCCCCTCTACATCGAGACCACACTTGGTCATCAGCAGCTGGTAATCGCCATGTTCGACAAATACATCTGGAAGACCTAGCTGCAGTAGGGGTTTATGAATATCTAGCGCGGAAAGTGCTTCTAAGCACGCACTACCAGCACCCCCCTGAATTGCACCATCCTCAACTGTCACAAAATAATCATGATCAGCCGCTAGGGATTTAATCAGATCTACATCGAGTGGTTTTACAAAGCGCATATTCGCAACACTTGCATTGATTCCCTCAGCCACTTCTAAAGCTGAGTACAGTAATGTTCCAAATGCCAAAATTGCTACCCGTTCTCCTGAGGGCGCAGTTGATTGACGACGAATCTCGCCTTTACCTAATGGCACGGTACGCAACTCAGTTGAAGGAATGGTGCCTACACCAGAACCGCGGGGGTAGCGCACTGCGCTGGGATGCGGCTGATGAAAGGCGGTCGTTAACAAGTCACGGCACTCTGCCTCGTCAGCTGGAGTCATCACCAACATATTCGGAATACAACGCAAGAATGGAATATCGTAGGCGCCGGCATGAGTAGCGCCATCCGCACCAACTAAACCAGCACGATCTAGCGCAAATAAGACTGGCAAATCTTGCAATGCCACATCATGAATCAATTGATCATAGGCACGTTGCAAGAAAGTGGAATAAATCGCCACTACCGGCTTCATGCCTTCACAGGCCATACCCGCTGCAAATGTCACAGCATGTTGTTCAGCAATACCCACATCGTAGTAACGCTTGGGAAAATTCTTTTCAAAATCGACTAAGCCAGAACCTTCGCGCATGGCTGGAGTAATACCCACCAACAGAGGATCTGCATGAGCCATATCGCACAACCATTCACCAAAGACTTGAGTAAAGGTCTTTTTACTGGTGAGTGATTTTTTAACGCCTTGTTCAGGATCAAACTTACTTGGGCCGTGATAGAGAACAGGATCGGCTTCCGCCAATTCATAGCCCTGACCTTTTTTGGTCACTACGTGCAAGAACTGGGGTCCGCGCCCCTCTAGAGCAAGCCGTCGGACGTTTTGCAACATCGGAATTAAGGCATCTAAATCATGGCCGTCGATCGGGCCAAAATAGTTAAAGCCAAACTCTTGGAAAATCGTTGATGGTGAAACCATGCCTTTGGCATGATCTTCTAAACGCTTTGCGAACTCACGCAATGGTGGCGCAATCGACAATACGCTATCAATTCCTTTTTTGGTGGCAGAGTAAATATTGCCACTCAATAATCTCGCTAAGTGACGATTGAGCGCGCCAACCGCTGGCGAGATCGACATATCGTTGTCGTTCAAAATCACCACTAGAGGTAAGTCGTCATAAACGCCAGCATTGTTCATCGCTTCAAATGCCATACCACCTGTCATGGCGCTATCACCAATGACGGCAACTGCTACTTGTCGCTCGCCTTTGGTTTGAAAAGCACGCGCCATGCCCATCGCTGCAGAAATACTCGTGGATGAATGCCCAGTACCAAACGCATCAAATTCACTTTCAGAGCGATGCGGAAAACCAGATAAGCCTTTGAACTGACGCAGTGTATGCATCTGATCACGGCGACCTGTCAAAATTTTATGGGGATAACTTTGATGCCCTACGTCCCACACAATGCGATCACGCGGAGTATCAAATACATAGTGCAAGGCAATGGATAACTCAACCGTCCCCAAGTTGGATGACAAATGACCGCCAGTTTTAGACACGGAGTCCAAGATAAATTGGCGCAGCTCATCCGCAAGAGCAGGGAGCTCTTCGCGAGTCAGCTTTTTTAAATCATCGGGTGAATTAATAGAATGTAAAGTCATTGAATCTTATAGGTACTTATTTAGCTCTATTGACGACCAGCAGGGCTAAATCTTTTAAGGCTGCGGATTTACTGCCAAATTCTTTCAAGCTGGCACTTGCAGTTTCTTGCAATGTTTTAGCCTGCTTCTGTGCATAGTCTAAACCCATCAAGGTCACATAGGTGGGCTTGTTTGCCGCAGCGTCCTTGCCGGCCGTTTTACCTAAGGTTTGACTATCAGCGGTAGCATCTAATACGTCATCAACCACCTGAAATGCCAAGCCAAGCGCTTCTGAGTAGACCAGCAACTGAGTCATCTGCGCAGGAGACAAACCGGCAGCAATACCACCCAAAGCTGTTGCACAAGATAGCAGAGCACCTGTTTTCATAGCGTGCATCTGCTTTAAGCCATCAAGATCGAGTTTTTTACCCACGCTTTCCAGATCTATTGCTTGTCCGCCTGCCATGCCACGTGAGCCAGAGGCTGCCGCCAAAGCGCTAATCATTGCTAAGCGGATATTCGCGTCGCATTTCGCATTAGCCAAGATCTCAAATGCACGAGTTTGCAAGGCATCACCCACTAATAATGCAGTCGCTTCATCAAACGCCTTATGCACTGTAGGTCGGCCGCGTCTTAAATCATCATCATCCATGCACGGTAAATCATCGTGCACCAATGAGTAGGCATGGATACATTCAATGGCAACTGCAGCTGCATCTAGGGCCGCATTTTTTTCTTGATCAGCTTGTTCATTTATTGAATTACCAAGTTGGCCAGCCGCATAAACCAATAAAGGTCGAATACGTTTACCTCCGCCTTGCGCCGCATAACGCATCGCTTCATGCAAACGATGGGGAATGGTTTTTTCAGAATCTAGCAAACGGTCCAAAGCAGATTCAGCACGCTGCGAATGAGCGATGACCCAATCCTGAAATTGAAATACAGTGCTCAATTAAGCCTCGAATACGCGAACTTGCTGCTCAACTTGAGCAAGTACACCCTGGCAATGTTTGAGCAAAGCAGTACCTCGTTGATAAGCCAATAAAGTCTCTTCTAAAGAAAATTTGCCAGATTCCATGTCAGAAATCAGCTTTTCAAGCTCTCTCACTGCCTGCTCATAGCGAAGATCTGGATCAATAGTGATCTCAAGACCGGGTTTTTGACTCTCTGACTTCTTGGCTGGCATAAGCTAGTTTCCTTGGTATTTCCCACACGGATAGCCCTACATATTAAAGCGAGAAACCCCTTGAATGGGTATAATCCATCCCTTCCTTTCCAATATCGATCCGTCGATGGTTGGATTGGTTATTCCGCTTAGCTTCGGCTGACGTTTTCGGGGGTGGGGAGAATGACTAATCTGGCTACCGCGCAGAAGCTTGCGCCGTCCAATCTGCAGCTGCCGGTTTCGGCATATTTTGACGCTGACCTGTATCAGCGGGAAATTGAATTGCTTTTTAAGCAAGGCCCTGGCTACGTAGGCCATGAACTGATGGTGCCTGAAATGGGCTCATACCAAACCTTAAGCTCTGAAAACGAAGGTCGCATCCTCGTTCGCAATGAATCTGGCGTAGAACTCCTTTCCAATGTTTGCCGTCATCGCCAAGCATTAATGCTCAATGGTCGTGGCAAAGCTGACAATATTGTTTGTCCTTTGCATCGCTGGACCTATGACTTAGGTGGCAATTTATTAGGTGCCCCTCATTTTGAAGACAAGCCCTGCCTCAATTTAGGTAAGTCCCCTTTGCAAAATTGGCAAGGTTTACTGTTTGAAGGTCCACGCGATGTTCGCACTGATTTAGCGAACTTGGGTGTTGCCGACGATCTCAAATTTGATGGTTATGTTCTTGATCATGTTGAAGTGCACGAGTGCAACTACAACTGGAAAACTTTTATTGAGGTTTATCTCGAGGATTACCATGTTGTTCCATTTCATCCTGGTCTTGGCAAGTTTGTTTCCTGCGAAGATTTACAGTGGGAATTCGGAGATTGGCATAGCGTCCAAACGGTTGGCATTCATAAAGATTTAAAAACACCGGGCTCACCAACCTATCGCAATTGGCATGAGGCAGTCCTTCGCCAGTTCGACGGCAAAGCCCCACGCCACGGAGCTATCTGGCTTACTTACTATCCTAATGTGATGGTCGAATGGTACCCAGGCGTATTGTGCGTTTCCACCTTGCATCCGATGGGCGTAAATAAAACTCGCAATATTGTGGAGTTCTATTACCCAGAAGAAATTGCCCTTTTTGAGCGTGAGTTTGTTGAGGCAGAGCGTGCCGCCTATATGGAAACCTGCATTGAAGATGATGAAATTGGTGAGCGCATGGACCAAGGTCGTGCAGCCCTCTACGCACGTGGCATTAATGAAGTGGGCCCTTATCAAAGCCCAATGGAAGATGGTATGCAACACTTCCACGAGTGGTACCGTCGTGCAATGAACTTGCAAGGCGCATAATTTAAACAGCATGTAATACCTCCGCATCACTATCCAAAATAAAGGAAGTACTATGACTCCTCTAATTACCGCAAACCAGTTAGAAGAAATCATCAATAGCGGAGAAAATGTATTACTCTGTGATTGCCGCTTTGATCTAGTCGATCCGCTCATTGGTAAAAAATCTTATGAAGAGAGTCATATTCCGGGCGCAATCTATGTCGACCTTGATCATGATTTATCTGGACCCAAAACCGGCAGCAATGGTAGACACCCTCTTCCTAGCCCAGAAGTCTGGGCCAAGACCAAAACCCGCTTAGGTATTGCCCCCAATACCTTAGTGGTGGCTTATGACAAACAAGGTTCAGTCTATGCAAGTCGCCTGTGGTGGATGCTTAAGTCTACTGGACATGCCAACGTACAAGTCTTAGATGGTGGCCTTGACTCCTGGAACGGTCCAATGGGCACAGTTCCTCGTCAGCCCAAGCCTGTGACTCAGGCCATCGAAGCCAGGCCTTATGTGGGCTTAGTGCTTGTAGATGAAGTTCTCGCTAATCTACAAACGAAGAAGAACGTAGTGATCGACGCACGCGCAAATGATCGTTTTCATGGTCAAAACGAAACTTTGGATCCAGTGGGGGGACATATTCCCGGCGCACTCAATCATTTCTTCAAGGACAATTTATCGGCAACGGCATTTAAACCAGCCGAACAACTCTTTAAAGAATTTGTTGAATTCTTGGGGCCTATTAAACCGTCTGAAGTGATTCATCAATGCGGCTCAGGTGTCACTGCTTGCCACAATCTACTAGCGATGGAAATTGCTGGACTAAAAGGCTCACGCGTATACGCAGGCAGTTGGAGCGAATGGTCTGCAGACTCAAGCAGACCGGTAGAGCTTTAATGTAATAAAGACAGCAAAATTACAAAGCCAACACCGCACGCAATCAAGATGGTTTGACGTAAAGACTCAGCCCAGTGCGGGCGTCGGTGCATTTGTGGAATCAAGTCACTGACCGCAATATAGATAAAGCTACTCGAAGCGATCACCAGCAAATAGGGCATTGCAGCATGTGCTCTCTCGAGAAAGAAGTAAGCGAGAACACCGCCCACTACCGCCGATAAACCACTAATTAAGTTATAGAGCAATGCCCGTGTACGTGAAAAACCGGCATTCAAAAGAACGATGAAGTCGCCAATCTCCTGAGGAATCTCATGGGCAATGATCGCGATCGCCGTGAAGATACCCACTTGAAAGTCAGCCATAAATGCGGCGGCTATCAAAATACCATCAACAAAATTATGTATGCCGTCCCCGACTAAAATCATCCAACCACTGCGCCCCGCATTTTCTGCATCGTGGCCATGATGGTGGTGATGACCATCGCCCTCATGGTGATGATCATGACGTAGCAAAGCAATTTTTTCCAACAAGAAGAAACCAAGCAAGCCAGCCAATAAAGTGGCAAATAATAATTGTGGGCTGGTGCCTGGCATGCTGAAAGCTTCAGGAAGTGAATGCAGTAGTGCAGTAGCGAGCAATATGCCAACCGACAAGCTCACCATGTTATTCACCATCTTGGAGAGCAGCCCCACGGAGAAGGTAGCCGCGATTAATACACTAGTAATACCAGCTAGCGCAGTAATTAATACGATGCTCTCTAAGACAGTCATTTAATTACACTACTCCGTTTTTCTTAAACCAGGCGATGCACTTTTCCCATCCATCTTTAGCGGGGCCCTCACGATAGCTAGCGCGATAGTCCGCATGGAATGCATGTGGTGCATCGGGATAAACCTCAATTTGAGAGGCTTTCGCAGCGGGATTTTTAGCGGCAGCTTGCGCCAATGCAGCGCGCATTTGCTCGACACTTTCCAAGGAGATGCCAGTATCAGCGCCACCATATAAACCCAGTACTGGCGCTTTTAAATCAGCGGCAATTTCCACGGGGTGACGTGGATTGCCCTCGGTCTTCTCGCCAATCAAGCGACCATACCAAGCAACTCCTGCACGCACTTGTGGCAAGGTTGCTGACAGCCAGGTAATTCTGCCGCCCCAACAAAATCCAGTGACCCCCACTCGCTTCAGGTCGCCACCATTTTTTCCAGCCCACACCAAGGCAGCCTGCAAATCATTCATCACTTGTGTATCAGGAGTTTTAGCAACGATATTGGCTTGAATTTCGGCAATAGTGCCGTAGGCATTGGGATCTCCCGCGCGAGTAAAAAACTCAGGAGCGATCGCCAAATAACCCAACTTCGCAAAACGGCGGGTCACATCAGCAATGTATTCATGCACGCCAAAGATTTCACTTACGACAATGACAATAGGTAAAGAGCCTTTGGCATAAGCAGGACGTGAAACATAGGCAGGCAACTGAAAGCTTCCCACTGGAATCATTTGTTCACCAGCTTTGAGCCCCGTAAAGTCAGTTTCAATGGCGGCGGCCAACACAGGGTCTGATGCAGCCACAAAACCTACGCCCATGGTCGTAGCACCAATGACAGACGTCTTAATAAACTCTCTACGTGCGTTACTCGATTTTTCACTCATAGTGATCTCTCCTGGTTAATGCGCCTCTTCCCAATTATCGCCAATACCAATACTAACCACCAAGGGCACTTTTAACTGCGCGACATGGCACATGAGGTCAGGTAATTTAGCCTGCAACAGATCAATCTCATCTAAAGGCACATCGAATACCAATTCATCATGAACCTGAAGCAGCATTTTGGTTTTCAACTGCTCTTTTTCCAACCAATCCTCAACTGCGATCATCGCCAGCTTAATCAAATCAGCCGCAGTTCCTTGCATCGGTGCATTAATCGCGGCACGCTCAGCACCTTGACGGCGTGGGCCGTTAGAGCCCTTAATTTCGGGCAACCAAAGACGTCGCCCAAAGACTGTTTCTACATAACCGTTTTCTCTAGCCTCGAGACGCGTCCGTTCCATGTATTGAGCTACGCCCGGATATCGGTCAAAGTACTTGGCGATATAGTTTTGCGCTGCTGCGCGCTCAATACCTAAGTTACCCGCTAAACCAAACGCACTCATGCCATAGATCAGACCGAAGTTAATCACCTTGGCATAACGACGTTGCTCAGAATTGACATCATCCAAGGGGATTCCGAATATCTCGGCAGCCGTTGCCTGGTGGACGTCTTTGCCTTCTTTGAAGGCAGTTAATAAATTTTCATCTTCGGCAATATGCGCCATGATGCGCAGCTCAATCTGCGAGTAGTCGGCTGACAATAACTTGCAACCGTCAGCCGGAATAAATGCCTCGCGAATGCGACGGCCCTCTTCAGTGCGCACCGGAATATTTTGCAAATTAGGATCACTTGATGCCAAGCGCCCAGTAACTGCAGTTGCCTGAGAAAAGTTAGTGTGAATTCGCCCCGTTTTAGGGTCAGCCATTCGGGGAAGTTTTTCAATATAGGTCGACATCAACTTGGCCAAACTGCGATAGTCCAAAATGCGGGCGGGCAATGGATAGTCTTCCGCCAACTTCTGCAAAACCTCTTCATCAGTAGAAGGTGCGCCCGAAGGTGTCTTTTTAACTATAGGCAATTCCAGTTGTCCAAACAAAATTTCTGCGATTTGCTTTGGGGACTGAATATTAAAAGGTTGGCCTGCCAGCCGGTGAATTTCGCCCTCGAGCTCTAAAAGGCGTTTACCCACCTGTTGGCCTTGCTTAGCCAATAAGGCGGAATCGATCCGGATACCGTTGCGCTCCATGATTCCCAGCACCAACATTGCTGGCATTTCAATCTTTTCATAGACATAGAGCAGGCCTGGGCTCGCCTGAATCTGAGGCCAGAGCTCTAAATGCAAGCGCAAAGTGATGTCTGCGTCTTCGGCGGCATAGTTGGTAGCAATTTGCAGATCCACCTGATCAAAGCCAATTTGGTGAACCCCTTTGCCGCATACCTCTTCATAGCGAATCGTTTTAAGACCAAGGTGGCGCTCTGCCAAACTATCCATATTGTGAGGTAAATGCGATTCCAACACATAGGATTCAAGCAAAGTGTCGAATGCAATTCCCTCTAGATGAATATCGTAATTTGCAAATATATGGATGTCGTATTTTAAGTTTTGACCGACCTTGAGGTGGCTAGAACTTTCTAACCAAGACTTCATGCGTTTCAGAACCAGCTCGCGACTGAGCTGTGCTTCACCATTGCGATGTGCCACTGGAATGTAACAAGCCTCACCTGGCTTTACTGATAAAGAGATCCCCACTAATTCTGCTGCTAATGCATCTAAGCTCGTGGTCTCGGTATCGACTGCCGTCAACTCAGCAGCTTCAATTTTCTTCATCCAACGCTCAAGAGATTCTTCGTCAACTACACATTCATAGTGACGTTCAATCGCATCTTGCAAATCACTAGTCTGCTGCGTTAGCCCTTTAGTAGGTGCTGTAGCGATGACTCTTTTAAGCTCTCCAGAATCAGTTTCAGAGCTGGAATTGGTAATGGGTGAGCCAGCCAAATCAAAAGTGACTGCAGCCCCAGAACCCCCATCAGATGGGTTATTGAGCTGCTTTTCGACATCACGCAACCAAGTCTTAAATGCATAGCGCTCAAATAGTTCACGCAACAAAGCGGCATCCTCTGACTTTTCATGTAAATCATCAAGGCCCGGTAAATGGGGTGATAAATCACAATCTGTTTTTACAGTAATTAATTGACGCGCCTGAGGAAGCCAAGTCAAACTAGCACGCAAGTTTTCACCAACAACGCCTTTAACTTGATCCGCATTGGCCATCAAGTTATCTAAGTTACCAAATTCTGCTAACCATTTATTAGCAGTTTTTGGTCCAGCCTTTGGCACGCCAGGAACGTTATCAACAGTGTCCCCAATGATGGATAAATAATCGACAATCAATTCTGGTGGAACGCCAAATTTTTCAATCACGCCTTCGATGTCTAATTTCTCATTAGTCATCGTATTGATGAGAGTGACCGAAGGATTTACCAATTGCGCTAAATCTTTATCACCAGTAGAGATGATGGTTTCCCAACCTGCTTCGGTTGCTTGGCAAGCTAAAGTTCCAATGACGTCATCCGCCTCTACACCCGAAACCATGAGTACAGGCCAACCCATTGCTTTGACCATCGCATGAATCGGCTCAATTTGCTTGACCAAGTCTTCAGGCATTGGGGAGCGGTGAGCCTTGTATTCAGAGTACATTTCATCCCGAAAAGTCTTCCCTTTGGCATCAAAGACGCAGGCTATATGGTCAGCCTTGAGCTCAGATCGAGCCCGGCGCATCATATTGACCATGCCATATATAGCCCCAGTAGGCTCGCCCGCCCCATTTCTGAGGTCTGGCATAGCGTGGAAGGCGCGATATAGGTAGCTAGAGCCGTCTACCAACAAGAGTCTATGTTTAGTCATACCGCAATCGTACAATCTAGTTGTGAACTGCCTACAGGTCCGGTTAGGAAACCACCCTTGAGTAGGCCTTAAAAGGTGAAAAATGATGCATGCTATAACAAATTTATTTAGCCAAACCCTTAATCACGGTCTAGCTCTCATGAGCTTTTTAGTGGTTTTTGGCCTTTTTGGACTCGGATCAGCACAAGCTCAGAATACCAGCCAAGCACTCAGCCAGTCCGAGCTCAATCAAATTAACAACCAGCCACTTGCCCCAACGGTAAGCCCATCAAACACCCTCGATGCGCCTGCAAAGCGAAAGCCAAGCTTCCAACATAAGGAAGCTACCGGCACTGAGGTTACTGAGTACAAAGATGCCAACAGCCCAACTCAAGTGCAAGTCAAAACGAAGTACACCAGCTATGAGATGTCTCCTCCTGACTCAGTTCAGCCTGGCCCTGCAACCTCAGGCGAAGGTGAGCTTTTAAGTGTGCCGAGCATTAGCATTCCTTTTTAATTCGTCACTTAATTTACGTCCTTTATTTAGTAACTGCTGATGGCTGTATTTACTCCGATCGAACTGTCTGATATCTCCCAATGGATCTCTCAAGATTTCGACATCGGTCAAGCTATCGAAATTCATGGCATTCATGGTGGCATTGAGAATTCGAATTTTTTTCTTGATACACTCAAAGATGGTAAGAAGCAGGAATACGTTCTCACCATCTTCGAAAGATTATCCGCAGAGCAACTCCCCTACTACCTTGAGCTGATGCGCCACCTGGCGCTTCAAGGTATTCCGGTTCCCATGCCGATTGAGAACCATCGCGGAGAAATTCTATTTACCCTTAAAGGTAAGCCGGCAGCGATTGTGACTAAATTGCCCGGTCTCTCCCGAATGCAACCGGAAGCAAAGCATTGCGCCCTAGTTGGGGAGATGCTCGCCAAAATGCATTTAGCCGGAAAAGATTTTTCTAAGACACAAGAAAATCTTCGTAGTCTTGGATGGTGGCAAAAAACCATTCCTTTAGTAATTCCTCACTTAAGTACCGCTCAAAAAGATTTAATTACCCATGAACTTGCGGCTCAAGAACAATTCTTTAGCTCAAGCGCGTACGATGCTCTGCCGCAGGGAGCAAGTCATTGCGATCTGTTTCGCGACAATGTACTGTTCGACCCCAAAGGGACTGCTGATAGCAGTCAAGATCAGTTAGGCGGATTCTTTGACTTTTATTTTGCCGGTACAGATAAGTGGCTATTTGATCTTGCTGTCACCGTAAATGATTGGTGTCTTGCAGAGAATAAGCAAGATCTAGATCCCGAGCGTTATGAAGCATTAATGAAGGCTTACCAATCCGTGCGTGCCCTCACAAAAGAAGAGCAGGCTAGTTGGCCACTCATGTTACGAGCGGCTGCTCTGCGTTTTTGGGTGTCGCGCCTCTGGGATTTTTATTTACCCCGCGATGCGCAAATGCTCACCCCACATGACCCCACACACTTTGAACGCATACTTTTAAGTCGTCGCTCTCTATGAAACTGAACTCGTTAGCGCCTAAGGAAGGCTATACCTGGATTAGACAAGGTATCTGGCTTTTTAAACAAAATCCTTTGGGATTTTTAATGCTCATTTTTATGTATGTTTTTGTGGCGCAGATAGCGATCATGGTTCCGGTGATCGGGGTATTCGTAGTCTTACTGCTTACGCCCGCTATATCAGTTGGATTTTTAACCGCCTGTCGTCAAGCAATTCAAAAGGAGCGTATTCGCCCCTTAGTCTACTTAGCGGCCCTCCAATCCGGAGTGTTAGTGCGTCGTCGCATTTTGCAATTAGGGTTGATCTATACAACACTGATTCTTGTGTTGAGTTTTATTCTCAGCCTCTTAATTGATTTTGAAGCGCTGCTTCCGCTAATCACGAGTGATAAACCAATCACCCCAGAATCACTGCACCAAATCTATTTGATTCTTTTCTTTGGTGCCATCCTCTACATTCCGGTAGCGATGTTGATGTGGTTCTCTCCAATATTGATTGCTTGGGCAGACATGTCTATTCCGCAGGCACTTTTTTCTAGCTGGATGGCATGCTGGGTTAACCGCACTGCATTCTTTTTCTACCTAGCAATCTGGAGTATTGTTCTAATCGCCATTCCATTAACGATTGGCATGTTGTTAGACGCCCTGGATTTAGGTCAAGCGGCTTCTTTCATCGTCGCACCTATTTCCATAGCAGGCTTAACAGTGATGCACTGTTCGTTTTACGCCACCTGGAAAGCGTGCTTTACCGAAGATGAAGTGGCACTGGTTTAGTCGATCGCCGCAAGCTTAGCAATACTCAACTGCAACCATTTAATGCCGTGACGCTTGAAATTTACTTGTGCACGCGCATCGGTATCAACACCCTCTAAACCAGTTACACGACCTTCACCAAACTTGGTATGGAAAACATTCTGACCAATTTTGAACGGGTAATCACCGCGCGGGGGCGATGCTAAACGCTTCACCTCCATAGAGGCTGAGCCAACACGCTTTACTGGTCTTTGACGCTCACTTCCTGAATCAAAGAAATCATTGGACTCGTATTCCCGTTGACGCGTATAGCCATCTTGCCAAGTTGAACCCGATCTAGAGTTTCCACCCCAACGTGCGTCTTTTGCTTTGGGTGTCAGCCACTTCAATGAGTCTGATGGCAATTCTTCCAAGAAACGAGATGGCATGTTGTAACGCACTTGCCCATGCAACATCCGAGATTGAGTGTGTGACAAATACAAGCGCTCTTTGGCACGTGTTATTGCTACATACATGAGGCGTCGTTCTTCTTCTAGGCCATCTTGTTCATTAATGCTGTTTTCATGAGGAAACAAACCCTCCTCAAGGCCGGTAATAAAGACAGCCGTGAATTCCAAGCCTTTAGCCGAGTGGACCGTCATCAATTGCACGGCATCTTGCCCAGCCTGGGCCTGGTTGTCCCCTGCCTCTAGAGAAGCATGGGATAAAAAGGCTGCAAGCGGTGAGACTTCTACGACACCAGGTGCATTTTCTCCCGGAAGCATAGCTGCGGCAGCATCTTGACCATATCCCTCTTCAGCAATAAAGGCGGTGGCAGCATTAATTAATTCTTGCAAGTTTTCTACGCGATCTTGACCTTCGCGCTCTGAAAGGTAATGCTGAATTAAACCGCTGTGCTGAATTACAAACTCGACCGTTTCTGGCAAGGTATTGTGGCGAGTTGCTTCACGCATGTGGTCTACCAAGCGAATAAATCCACCTAAGGTAGCGCCTGCTTTTCCCTCAAGAGAAGAGGCTGCTGAATACAAAGAGCATTGCTGCGCTCTAGCTGCATCTTGTAATGCTTCGATAGATCTGGCGCCAATACCACGCGTTGGAAAATTAACGACCCGAGAGAATGAGGTGTCATCATTTGGGTTTTCAAGTAGGCGCAAATACGCTAGCGCATGCTTAATCTCAGCACGCTCAAAGAAGCGCAAGCCGCCATAAACCCGATACGGAATCGCAGCAGAAAATAAGTTATGCTCAATGATGCGTGACTGTGCATTGCTTCGATAAAGCAATGCAATTTCAGTACGCTTAATACCGCTATTTACTAAAGCTTTGATTTCCTCTACCAGCCAGGCTGCTTCGGCGTGATCGCTTGGTGCATCATAAATTCGCACTGGCTCGCCATGACCAGCATCAGTTCGGAGATTTTTTCCTAAACGCTCAGAGTTATTTGCAATCAAATGATTAGCTGTATCCAGAATGTGGCCATGCGAGCGATAGTTCTGCTCTAACTTTACCAAGAGCGGATGAAACTGTTTTTCATAGAGGCGCATGTTCTCAACATCTGCGCCACGGAATGCATAGATACTTTGGTCATCGTCACCGACTGCGAAGACTGCGCTAGTGCCCATGCCACTCACATTGACTCGGCTAGCGTCATGACCTGATAACAATTTCAACCAAGCGTATTGCAAGGCATTCGTATCTTGAAACTCGTCAATCAAGATGTGGCGAAAACGCTCTTGGTAATGGGTACGAATAGGCTCGCTGTGCTTTAAAAGTTCATAACTACGCAATAACAATTCCGCAAAATCCACCACGCCTTCACGCTGACATTGCTCATCGTAAGCACCGTATAGTTGGGCCATCTTTGCTTGAAAATCATCACCGACTGCCAAATCTTTTGCACGCTGCCCACGTTCTTTGGCATGGGCAATGAAATACTGCAATTGTTTTGGCGGATACTTTTCATCATCGACCTTTAAGCCCTTTAAGAGGCGCTTAATGGCAGAAAGCTGATCTTGAGTGTCCAGAATCTGAAAAGTTGATGGCAAACCCGCTTCTTTATGATGTGCCCGCAATAAACGGTTACACAGGCCATGAAAGGTCCCAATCCACATACCGCGAGTATTGATGGGCAACATGGCGCTTAAACGCACCATCATCTCCTTGGCAGCTTTATTGGTGAAAGTCACCGCCAGAACCCCAATAGGCGATACCTGGCCCGTTTGGATGAGCCAGGCGATACGTGTGGTCAAGACACGTGTCTTGCCACTGCCAGCACCAGCCAGAATGAGGGCTGATTGGGCTTGGCCATGGGGATTAACGGGCGGGAGGGTTACTGCCTCGCGCTGTTCTGGATTGAGGTTCGCGAGCAAGTCTGAGTACATCGCCCCAATTATAATTTGCCTCTTATGCCAAATGCCTCAAATACCCCTAATTCCCCAGCGGCTGGTTCAGTAGACGAACTTGCCAAATCCTATGAACCCGCCCCGATCGAAGCCTATTGGGGCCCCGAGTGGGAACGCAGAGGTATAGCCGATGCAAGCATGGATGAAGGTAAAGGCAATTTTTCTATACAGCTCCCTCCACCCAATGTGACCGGGACCCTGCATATGGGTCACGCTTTCAATCAAACCATCATGGATGGCTTAGTGCGTCATGCCCGAATGGCAGGCAAAAATACCTTATGGGTTCCCGGCACCGATCACGCTGGTATTGCCACTCAAATTGTTGTTGAGCGTCAACTCGATGCGCAAAAAGTTTCTCGTCACGATTTAGGTCGTGAGAAGTTCTTAGAAAAAGTTTGGGAATGGAAGGAAACTTCTGGCTCAACGATTACTCGTCAAATTCGTCGCTTAGGTGCTTCGATTGATTGGGGTAAAGAGTACTTCACAATGGACAGCAAAATGTCCAAAGCGGTAGTGGAAGTATTTGTCCGCCTGCATGAACAAGGTTTAATTTATCGCGGCAAACGTTTGGTGAACTGGGATCCCGTTCTTGGAACTGCTGTGTCTGATTTAGAAGTTGTCAGCGAAGAAGAAGATGGTTCTATGTGGCATATCCGCTACCCCTTAGCCGATGGCTCTGGACATCTCACCGTTGCGACTACGCGTCCGGAGACCCTACTCGGTGACGTCGCTGTGATGATTAACCCAGAGGATGAGCGTTATAAACACCTCATTGGCAAGCTTGTTAACCTGCCGCTCTGTGATCGCCAAATCCCGATCATTGCTGATGACTACGTTGATGTGAACTTTGGTACTGGCGTGGTGAAAGTCACCCCCGCTCACGACTTTAATGACTACGCTGTTGGACAGCGCCATCAACTTCCATTAATCAACATTCTGACTTTAGATGCCAAGATTAATGAGAATGCGCCTGCTACTTACCAAGGTCTAGAGCGCTTTGCTGCACGCAAACAAGTTGTTGCCGATTTAGAGGCCGCTGGTTTATTGGAAAAAGTGCAACCCCATAAACTCATGGTGCCTCGAGGCGATCGTACCCAAACCATTATTGAACCGATGTTGACGGACCAATGGTTTGTGGCAATGTCCAAGCCTAGTCAAGACAATCAATATCAACCAGGCTCATCGATTGCAGGCGCTGCATTAGATGCTGTCACCAAGGGCGATATCAAACTGGTTCCAGAAAACTGGATTAATACTTACACCCAGTGGTTAGAGAATATTCAGGACTGGTGTATTTCACGGCAACTCTGGTGGGGCCATCAAATCCCAGCCTGGTATGGCGAAGATGGGCAGATCTTTGTAGCTCGTTCTGAAGAAGAAGCCAAAACAAAAGCTGTAGCTGCTGGATATACCGGTCAACTTAATCGTGACCCTGACGTATTAGATACCTGGTTTAGTTCTGCGCTCGTGCCGTTTAGCTCACTAGGTTGGCCAGAAGAAACGCCAGCACTAAATCATTTCTTACCATCCTCTGTATTGGTAACCGGTTTTGACATCATCTTCTTCTGGGTTGCTCGCATGGTGATGATGACCTGCCACTTCACGGGGAAAGTTCCTTTTCATACTGTTTACGTTCACGGACTTGTTCGTGATGCTGAAGGTCAAAAGATGAGTAAATCCAAGGGTAATACCCTGGATCCAATTGATCTCATCGATGGCATCAAGATTGAAGAGTTAGTAAACAAGCGCACTACTGGTCTGATGAATCCAAAGCAAGCTGAAAGCATTGGCAAGAAAACTAAGAAAGAATTTCCGGATGGTATTCCGGCCTTTGGTACGGATGCCCTGCGCTTTACCTTCGCCTCCTTGGCCTCACTGGGTCGCAATATCAACTTTGACCAAAAGCGCTGTGAAGGCTATCGCAACTTCTGTAACAAGTTGTGGAATGCGACCCGTTTTGTTTTAATGAACTGCCCTGGCGGAGATGAAGACAATGGCTTGGCGCCGTGCGATAACCAGTGTGGCCCAGAAGGTTATTTAGATTTCTCTCCAGCAGATCGTTGGATCGTTTCTTTGCTACAAAGAACAGAAGCCGAAGTAGACAAAGGCTTTCAAAACTATCGCTTTGACAATATTGCCACCGGCATTTATCAATTTGTTTGGGATGAATACTGCGATTGGTATTTAGAGCTTGCGAAAGTGCAACTGCAAACTGGCACTCCAGCACAACAACGTGCCACTCGCCGTACTCTATTGCGTGTTTTAGAAACGATCTTGCGCATGGCGCATCCATTGATTCCTTTTATTACAGAAACCCTCTGGCAAACCGTTGGCCCTAAGTCTGGAAAAGTGCTAGCTCAACAAACTAAGCAAACTATTGCACTCCAACCTTACCCAATTTCGCAGCCAGAAAAGATTGATGAGCCAAGTGAAGCATGGGTTGCACAAGTGAAAGCAATTGTCGACGCTTGCCGTAATTTGCGCGGTGAGATGCAAGTTCCCCCAGGTCAAAAAGTACCCCTTTGGATTTGCGGTCCACAAGCATTCTTAGAAAAAGCGACTCCTTATTTAATGGCCCTAGCCAAATTAACCGAAGTCAAAGTCTATAGCGATGAATCGGCTCTTGAAAAAGATGCTCCAGGCGCCCCAATTGCTCTAGTCGGCAACATCAAACTCTTACTTAAGATTGAAGTGGATGTTGTAGCAGAACGTATTCGTTTGGGCAAGGAAATCGAGCGCCTGGCCAATGAGATCACTAAAGCCCGTAGCAAGCTTGATAACGAAAGCTTCGTAGCACGCGCCCCTGTTGAGGTTGTAGCCCAAGAAAAGCAGCGTCTTGCCGGCTTTGAGCAAAACCACGATAAGCTTGTTGCACAATTAGAGCGCCTCAAATAATCTGTAGCAAAGAATAGAGAACGGATTCACTATGTCATTACATTTCAGCTCCAAAAAGGTCACTAAAGCAGTTTTTCCAGTAGCCGGTTTTGGTACGCGCTTTTTGCCAGCAACCAAGGCAAGCCCAAAAGAAATGCTCAATGTCGTAGATAAGCCACTCATTCAATATGCAGTGGATGAAGCGATTGCTGCCGGCATTACCGAATTAATATTTGTAACCGGTCGTAGCAAACGCGCAATTGAAGACCACTTTGATAAAGCTTATGAATTAGAAGCTGCTCTTGAAGCAAAGAATAAGCAAGACCTACTCCATCTAGTGCGCAGCGTTAAGCCCGACAATGTCGATTGCGTTTACATTCGCCAATCTGAACCTCTGGGTTTGGGTCATGCAGTTTTATGTGCTGAAAAATTAGTTGGAGATGAGCCGTTTGCCATTATCTTGGCCGACGATCTTTTGGATGGACAACCACCAGTGCTTTCGCAAATGCTCAAAGTGCATGAAGAGCAAGAGGGTTCAGTGCTCGCTGTTGAGAAGATCGATCCATCCAAATCGAGCTCCTATGGCATCATTTCAGGTAAGGAAGTGCAACAAGGCATCTATCGCTTAGATGGCATTGTTGAAAAGCCAAAGCCAGCAGATGCACCATCTAATCTCGCGGTTGTAGGTCGCTATGTTCTGTCTTCCAAAATTTTTGATCACATTCGCAATGTCAAGCCAGGTGCTGGTGGTGAAATTCAACTGACGGATGCCATTGCGGCCTTGCTCAAGGATGAGCCCGTGTTTGGATATGAGTACGACGGCGTGCGTTATGACTGCGGTAGCAAATTGGGCTATCTCAAAGCCTCTGTTGACTTTGCATTGCGTCACCCAGAAGTAGGCGAAGATTTTGCAGAATACTTAAAAAGCTGGTCCTTGAAATAAGGATGAAGGGGGGGTGCTTATCTTCTTTTTAGAAAGAAGACTAAAACATCCCCTTCAGTAGCACTTCCAATTAGTTCATTGCCAGTTTGCTTAGCAAACGCTGGAAAATCTCTAGCCGCGCCTGAATCAGTCGCTTTAATTTTGAGAACTTCTCCAGACTGCATAGTGGCTAAGGCTTTCTTAGTGCGCAAAATAGGCAAAGGGCAATTCATGCCGATTGCATCGACTTCCGCATTAAAGGGAATATTGATGCTCTCGGTCATTTGCTTGCTACCCAGTCTTTAACGCCATCCAATGCAGCGCCCAACTTACTAGGATCATTACCACCAGCCATAGCCATCTCTGGTTTACCGCCTCCTTTGCCGCCCACCTGTTGAGCAACAAAGTTCACGAGATCGCCAGCTTTTACCTTAGCAATAGAATCGGCGGTTACACCAGCAATCAAACTGACTTTATCGCCCTGAACTGAAGCCAAAACAATTGCAGCAGTTTTCAGTTTTGCCTTGAGTGCATCCATTGTTTCGCGTAATACACCAGCATCTGCGCCATCAAGACGGGCAGCCAACACTTTTAAGCCGTTGACATCTATTGCTTGACCAGCCAACTCATCGCCCTGACTTGCAGCCAACTTAGAGTTCACTTTTTCCAACTCGCGCTCTGCTAAACGCAAACTCTCTTGCAGTTGTGCAACCCGATTTACCAGATCGCCCGGATGCGTTTTAAGGATAGTGGCAGCTTCATTGATTTTGTCTTCCAAGCCTTGCAAGAAATGCAAAGCATTCTGGCCAGTAACGGCTTCTACACGACGGATGCCGGCGGCGACACCACCTTCAGAAACAATCTTCAAGCTACCAATATCGCCTGTGCGAGACACATGGGTACCCCCACACAACTCTTTAGAGCTACCGATCTCTAGAACACGGACTTCGTCACCATACTTTTCACCAAAGAGCATCATGGCGCCAGTTTTTTGCGCATCTTCCAAAGACATCACTTTGCCTGAGGTAGCACTGTTATCCAAAATTTCAGCATTCACAATATCTTCAATGCGACGAATTTGTTCAGCGGTAATTGGGGCGTTGTGTGTAAAGTCAAAACGCGTTTTGCTAGCGTCAACTAAGGACCCTTTTTGTTGCACATGATCGCCTAGGACTTCACGCAAAGCTTTGTGCAAAATATGAGTCGCACTATGGTTGCGCATCGTATCGTTTCTTAGCGCAATATCAACCAAGGCATTTAATGTATCGCCAACCTTGAGCTCACCCTCGAGAACTTCACCTTGGTGACCAAATACATCGGCCTGAATCTTGAAGGTGTCATCTACAGTAAAGCGGGCTGCCTCATTACGAAGTTCACCCTTGTCACCAACCTGGCCACCTGACTCTGCATAGAACGGGGTGTTATCCAAAACCACTACTGCAGCATCACCAGCCTTCACAGAATTGACTGCTGAGCCATCTAAGTAGAGGGCGGTAATTTTGGCGCCTTCATGCTTGAGGGTCTCGTAACCATGGAACCGGGTTGGTACTCCTTTGTAATCCAGGCCTTGGGCAACCTTAAATTTACCTGCTGCCCTTGCCTGATCGCGTTGCTTTTGCATCGCAACTTCAAAACCCTCGCTATCCACTGTTACGCCTCGCTCACGGCAAACGTCTGCCGTTAAGTCGAGTGGGAAGCCAAAAGTGTCATGCAGACGGAAAGCGGTTTCACCGTCAACCACTTTCGCTCCACCTGCTAAGGCACCATCCAAAATTTCCATACCATTGGCAATTGTTTGGAAAAAGCGCTCTTCTTCTTGCTTCAATACTTCGCTGACTTTATCTTGTGCAGCACGCAACTCAGGATAAGCATCGCCCATCTCTTTGACGAGTGCAGGAACCAATTGATAGAAGAAAGGTTTGCGTGCACCTAATTTATAACCATGACGAATAGCGCGTCGTGCAATACGACGCAATACATAACCACGACCCGCATTACCAGGAATCACACCATCAACAACGATGAAACTACATGCTCGGATGTGATCAGCAATCACTTTTAATGAGGGGCTTTGAGCATCACAATTCTCGCCCCCAGCCCCATCTACCGTATCCTTCGCAGCCTTGATGAGATTGACGAAGAGATCGATTTCATAATTAGAATGGACATGCTGTAACACGGCAGCAATACGCTCTAGACCCATGCCAGTATCTACGCTGGGCTTAGGCAATGGATGCATCACACCGGCTTCATCGCGGTTGAACTGCATAAAGACGTTATTCCAAATCTCAATAAAGCGATCGCCATCTTCATCGGGACTTCCTGGAGGGCCCCCTGGAATATGCTCGCCATGATCATAAAAAATTTCTGTACATGGACCGCATGGACCAGTGTCACCCATCATCCAAAAATTATCAGAAGCGTAGCGTGCTCCTTTGTTATCACCAATGCGAATAATGCGTTCTGCAGGCACACCGATTTGATCTTTCCAAATAGCATATGCCTCGTCATCTTCTGCGTAGACCGTTACTAAAAGTTTGTCTTTGGGCAACTCAAATACTTGGGTTAATAAATCCCAGGCAAATTGAATGGCATCTTTCTTAAAGTAATCGCCAAAAGAGAAGTTACCCAACATCTCAAAAAAGGTGTGGTGACGTGCGGTATAGCCAACGTTATCTAAGTCATTGTGCTTACCACCAGCCCGGATACATTTTTGGGCAGTAGTGGCACGCGTATATGAACGCTTATCAAAGCCCAAGAAAACATCCTTGAATTGGTTCATTCCCGCGTTAGTAAATAGCAAGGTTGGATCATCCCCTGGCACCACTGGGCTAGAAGGGACTATTTGATGGCCTTTTTGGGCAAAGAAATCCAGGTAAGCCTGTCGAATTTGGGTTACTTTCATGAGGATAATTATCGCATTGGCACTCCTCTAGGGCAAACCCTAGACAGGACACCCCCTTCCTGCCTTACAATCCTTCAACATCAATAAATAAATCGACACTAAGTCGATCTTAAGGAGCGCAACTTGGAAATCCGCAATCAAAAAGATTTTGGGGCCGGCCTAATGTATATGGTCATCGGCCTCTTTTTCACCTACATGGCCACCCAATATCAAATGGGAACGGCCGCCAAAATGGGCCCTGGTTATTTTCCGTTCTGGCTTGGCCTGGTAATGACTGCTTTAGGCCTTCTTATTCTTATCAAATCTCTCAGCGCCAAAGCAGCGATTGAAAAGATTCCACCATTCAATTGGAGGGTAATCGGACTCATTACAGGCTCAGTAGTTTTATACGGAATACTGTTACCGACGATGGGCTTTATTGTGGCCGTCTTTGTGTTGGTATTTATGTCTGCAAGTGCAAGTCATGAATTTAGTTGGAAGGGTACATTGGTTAATGCAATCTTCCTCATTGCCTTTACTTATTCGGTATTCGTTTTGGGTCTCAAGCTTCAGTTCCCATTGCTACCTTTCTTTCTTCAATAACGAATCGGGATACTGAAAAAATGGACTTATTTGCTAATTTAGCTCTCGGTTTCGATACCGCCTTTACTTTACAAAATCTTCTCTACTGCCTCATTGGTTGCGTACTAGGAACCTTGATTGGCGTACTTCCTGGCTTAGGCCCAATCGCGACTATTGCGATGCTTTTACCAGCTACCTATGCTCTGCCTCCTATCGCGGCTTTGATTATGTTGGCCGGTATTTACTACGGCTCTCAATATGGGGGTTCAACTACTGCGATTTTGCTCAACATTCCCGGAGAAACCTCCTCGGTGGTGACGGCGATCGACGGTTATCAAATGGCCCGAAATGGTCGAGCGGGCGTGGCATTGTTTACTGCTGGTATGGGGTCCTTCTTTGCTGGTTGCGTGGCTACTCTAGTGTTAGCTGCCTTTGCTGCCCCACTCTCACAGCTCGCATTTAAATTTGGACCTGCTGAATATTTCTCACTCATGGTCTTAGGTTTGATTGGTGCGGTGGTCTTAGCATCTGGCTCTCTGATCAAAGCGATCGGCATGATCGTATTGGGATTATTGATGGGCTTGATCGGTACTGACGTGAACTCGGGTGTATCGCGTTATGCGTTTGATATCCCTGAATTAAGTGATGGTATTGGTTTCGTATCTGTTGCTATGGGTGTATTCGGTTTCGCAGAAATCATGGGCAACCTTGAGAAGACCGATGAGGATGAAGGCTTCCTCAATAAGATGACCACCATGATTCCTACCAAGGAAGACGTGAAGCGCATGATTCCTTCTATCTTGCGCGGTACTTTTATTGGCTCAATTTTAGGCATCCTGCCAGGCGGAGGAGCAGCCTTGGCATCTTTCGGCGCCTACTCTGTCGAGAAAAAATCCTCCAAATACAGTCATGAGTTTGGTAAGGGTGCGATTGAGGGTGTAGCTGGTCCAGAGTCAGCAAACAATGCTGCTGCCCAAACCTCATTCATTCCTTTACTTACCTTAGGTATTCCGCCAAATGCGGTGATGGCTTTGATGGTCGGTGCAATGACTATTCATAATATTCAGCCTGGTCCACAAGTTATGACCAGCAACCCTGCTTTGTTCTGGGGTCTGATCGCTTCTATGTGGATTGGTAACGTGATGTTGATCCTCTTGAACTTACCCCTTATTGGTATTTGGGTAAAACTCTTGAAGATTCCTTATCGCTTTATGTATCCAGCCATCTTGGTTTTCTGCTGTATTGGTGTCTATACCGTAAACAACACCGTATTTGATGTCTACGTTACAGCCGCCTTTGGCATCATTGGTTACCTGTTCTTTAAGCTCGGTTGTGAGCCACCTCCATTACTCTTGGGCTTCGTTTTAGGACCAATGATGGAAGAGAACTTCCGTCGCGCCCTCTTGCTGTCCCGCGGTGATTTCACTACTTTCGTTACCCGTCCGCTGTCTCTTGGCCTGCTTATTGCCTCTGCCCTTTTGGTGGTGATGGTAACCTTGCCGGCGGTGAAAAAGACTCGTGAAGAGGCTTTCGTCGAAGATTAAGGTTTAATGCTTCAATAGAAACGAGCCCGCAGCAATCTGCGGGCTTTTTCTTTATGGGCTGGGGGTTTTCTCTACAATGTGGCTATGTCCCAAGATAGCAAACCTACCAAATCAGCCGCTGGCGCAATCGCCGAGCCCTCCAACTTTTTACGCCAGATCATTGATCATGATTTAGCTAGTGGGGCTTTTGCACAGCGCACGAATTTGGCTGGTGAAGCTATTCCCTCTATCATTACCCGCTTTCCGCCCGAGCCTAATGGTTACCTTCATATTGGTCACGCAAAAAGTATTTGTTTGAACTTTGGCTTGGCGGCCGATTACAACAACCAATCGGGTGGTGCACGCTGCAATATGCGTTTGGACGATACCAATCCCGTCAAAGAAGATGTGGAATACGCTGACAGTATTTTGGATGCAGTGAAATGGCTCGGCTTTGATTGGGGTACTCATCTTTACCACGCCAGCGATTACTTTGATCGACTCTATGAGTTCGCAGAAATTCTGATTCAAAACAGCAAAGCCTATGTCGATAGCCAAAGCGCTGATGACATTCACACCAACCGCGGTAACTTTGGACAGGTTGGAAAAAATAGCCCTTACCGCGAGCGTACTCCCGACGAAAATCTTCAACTATTCCGCGAGATGCGGGATGGCAAGTTCAAAGATGGTGAACATGTGTTGCGCCTGAAGATTGACATGGCACACCCTAACATCGTGATGCGTGATCCTGTGGTCTACCGTATTCGACATACTGACCACCACCGCACGGGCAGTAAATGGTGTATCTATCCCTTATATGACTTCACCCACTGCATTTCGGATGCCTTAGAAAATGTTTCCCACTCTATTTGCACGCTAGAGTTTGAAAACAATCGGCCGCTCTATGACTGGATCGTCAATTCCTTAAAAGAATTAGGTGTCTTCAAGGACCCAGTCCCGCATCAATATGAATTTGCACGGCTTAACCTTACCTATACCATTACGAGTAAGCGTAAATTATTGCAACTCGTAGAAGAGCAGCATGTTGAAGGCTGGGATGATCCGCGCATGCCAACGATTGTCGGTATCCGTCGTCGTGGTTACACCCCAGAAAGCATCCGCTTATTTTGCGAACGCATTGGTGTTTCGAAAGCCGATAGTTGGATTGATATGAGCACGCTAGATCAAGCTCTGCGTGATGATCTAGAGGCAAGAGCACCAAGAGCTACTGCAGTGCTAAAACCCCTTAAGTTGGTAGTAGAAAATTTTGATGCCGCTCACAGTGAGGCATGCTCTGCACCACGCCATCCACATCACCCTGAGTGGGGCAATCGTGAATTTAACTTCACTAAAGAGCTCTGGATTGAGGCGGATGACTTTATGCAGGAACCTGTGAAGGGTTTCTTTAGACTCTACCCACCTATTGGTGATCAGCCGGGTAGTCGCGTGCGTTTACGCCATGGATTTGTAGTGGAGTGCACTGACTTTGAGACTGATGCCAAGGGCAATATCACTCAAGTAAACGTCAATTACTTCCCTGATAGCAAGAGTGGCACACCTGGATCCAATAACTACAAAGTAAAAGGCAATATTCACTGGATTAGCGCGGCTGAAGCAATCCCCGCTGAAGTGCGTTTGTACGACCACCTCTTTACTGACCCCCATCCAGATAGTGGCGATAAAAATTTCTTGGATACGATTAACCCCCACTCCAAAGAAACCATCAAGGCCTATTTAGAGCCTTGCATGAAAGACGTAAAACCAGAAGATCGCTTTCAGTTTGAGCGTCATGGTTATTTCGTTGCGGATCAGAATGATTCTGCGCCAGGCAAGCCTGTATTTAACAGGACTGTTGGTCTTAAGGATTCTTGGAAATAGTTTTCAGAAAATCCGCTACGCTGGGATAACGTAGCGGGGTTTTTAATTCTTGTAAGCGCTTATTAGTTACCCGTCTGGATTCACGCATAAACGACCAGAGCATGGGGCTTACCAATGGCTGTAACTCGCTTGCCGGCAATCTGGAGGGTCTTTGTAAACCGAATGCATCTGCCACTTCATCAAAGTAGTCACCCATCTTGGTTTCACCACCATCACATGTATTAATAATTCGTTGCGGCTTGCCACGATAGACCGCTGCACAAACGAGTCTTGCTAAATCATCGCTATGGATATGGTTTGAATAAGCGTCCTCGCCAGGAATCAGCGCTGGGGTGCCAGACTTCAATCGGTCAAGAGGTAAACGGTCGGCCGCATAGATACCAGGTACTCGCAAAATAGTGAGACTGACGCCATGGGCAGGAGCCCATAAGCGTAAAGTCCGCTCTGCATCCACCCTACGCTTGGCTCGCTCACTTTGAGGGTTTACAGGGCTTGCCTCGTCCACTTTGGCGCCCTGATGGTCACCGTAGACACCGGTAGTGCTGATATAGATCAGGCGCCTGACGGTATTGGGCCCTTGGGCTAAAATTCTCAACAGGTTGCGGGTTCGGTAATCGCGATTTCCATGATTTTGAGGGGGCGCTAAATGAATGACGGTTTGCGCCAAATTTGAAAGACGCCATAAAGTTTCTGGCTGATCTAAATTCCCCACAATTGGAATAGCGCCAACCCCCCTCAACTCCTGAAGGCGATTTGGCGAGGATGTCAATGCAAAGACCCGATGACTGCGAGATAGCTGTTTAGCCACTCGAAGACCAATGTCACCGCAGCCAATAATCAGGACAGAAGGTTTACCAAAAGATTGCATAAGTAACATCGTAACGATTTATTGAAAGGAATGAGAGTGTCTTATCAGGTCACGCTCAAAAAGAGCGGCAAACAATTTACCGTTACTCCAGATGAAAATGTTCTGGAAGCCGCTTTGCGCCAAGGGATTAAGCTGCCCTATGGCTGCAAAAATGGGGCCTGTGGATCCTGCAAAGGTAAGATCCTAGAAGGTCAAGTCAACCATGGCCAGCATAGCGAAAATGCTTTGAGTAAAACCGAAGAGACTGCAGGCGGCATTTTATTTTGCTGTGCCCATCCCCAGTCTGACCTACTCATTGAAGCCCGTGAAGTAGAAGGATCGGGAGATATCGCTATTCGCAAGGTGCCTTGTCGTGTAAACGAGATCAGCAAGCCTAGCAATGATGTAGCTATTTTGAAGTTACAGCTTCCTGCAGCTGAACGCTTTCAGTTCCTGGCTGGCCAGTATTTGGAGTTCCTACTCAAGGATGGCCAACGTCGCGCCTACTCGATTGCGAATGCCCCCGAACAAGAAGGTCCTCTTGAACTTCATATTCGCCATATGCCTGGCGGCCTCTTCACTGATTTTGTTTTTGGGGTCGCAACACCTGCACTGAAAGAAAAAGATATCTTGCGATTTGAAGGCCCGCTTGGTAGTTTTTTCCTCAGAGAAGATTCTAAAAAGCCCATTATTTTTCTAGCGGCTGGCACCGGCTTTGCGCCAATTAAATCCATCATTGAGCAAATGCGGGCTAAAAAGATTCAGCGGCCTATTTCCCTTTATTGGGGTGGACGGCGTCCTGCTGATCTGTATCTCGATTCTCTTTGCCAATCCTGGGAAAAAGAGATGCCGAACTTTAAATATGTGCCCGTCATTTCGGATGGAACGGCAGAAGATGCTTGGCAAGGTCGCTCCGGCTTTGTTCATCAAGCCGTCATGGCAGATCACCCCGATCTCACAGAGTTTCAGGTCTATGCCTGTGGCGCCCCCGTTATGGTCAATGCGGCACGAAATGACTTTTCATCAAAATGCCATCTTCCTGAGGAAGAATTCTTTGCCGACTCCTTTACTAGCGCAGCTGATTTAGCCGCAAACTAAATTCGATAAAGCGGGATAATAGACACCTCATTCGCCTTTTGACCTACCACCCTGAAACCGTATGAATAAGCCAATACAAGCCATCGACACCCACTCAGTGATGTTTATTACTCCGCGCCCTGACGTAATCATGGTTGAAGGTAAGGGCTCATGGTTAGTAGACAACAACGGTAAACGCTATTTAGACTTCCTACAAGGTTGGGCAGTCAACTGCTTGGGCCATGGCAACCCTGGAATGATTGAAGCCCTCAATGCGCAAGCAAAAAAGCTCATTAATCCCAGTCCTGCTTTTTATAACGAGCCTATGATTGGCTTGTCAAATTTACTGACTACCAATAGCTGCTTTAACAAAGTCTTTTTTGCCAACAGCGGTGCTGAGGCCAACGAAGGCGCAATTAAGTTAGCGCGCAAATGGGGTCAACTGAATAAATCAGGTGCCTTTGAAATTATCACTTTTGATCATAGTTTTCATGGTCGTACTTTAGCTACGATGAGCGCCTCTGGCAAACCCAATTGGGACACGATGTTTGCTCCCCAAGTAGCCGGCTTTCCAAAGGCAGACTTGAATGACTTGGAGTCCGTTAAAAAACTCGTGACCGATAAAACCGTAGCTGTGATGATTGAGCCAGTGCAAGGTGAAGGTGGCGTCATTCCCGCAACCCAAGAATTTATGCGTGAGCTACGCAAGCTCACCAAGGAAAACAACATTCTCCTCATCTGTGATGAAGTCCAAGCAGGATGCGGTCGTACCGGAACCCTCTTCGCTTACCAGCACTATGGCATTAAGCCAGACATCATGACCCTAGGCAAAGGTATTGGTGGCGGAGTACCGCTAGCTGCACTCTTAGCTACCGATGCAGTTGCTTGCTTTGTGCCTGGCGACCAAGGTGGTACCTACAACGGCAACCCGCTCATGACTGCTGTAGGTATTAGCGTGATTGAACAATTGCTTGCTCCTGGCTTTTTGGATAGCGTTAAAGCTAAAGGGGAATTACTGAAATTAGAGTTATTAGAACTGTCTGCTGAATTTGGTCTAGAGGGTGAACGTGGCGAAGGTTTGCTCCGCGCATTAATGCTAGGTAACGATATCGGCGGCAAACTTGTTGAACTTGCTCGTGAACGTAGTCCTGAGGGTTTATTAATTAACTCACCAAGACCAAACTTACTCCGTTTTATGCCAGCATTAAATGTGAGCGACGATGAAATCCTGCAAATGTGTGGCATGTTGCGTGAGCTACTGAAAGAAGTAGCTTAAACCGCCACCTGCATTTACTTATTTATTCCCCTAAATAGGCAGTACGTACTCGAGAATCTTGCAGTAATTCTTGGCCCGACCCACTGAAGGTAATGAGGCCGCTCTCCATGACATAAGCGCGGCTAGCCATCTGCAAAGCTAAGCGTGCATTTTGCTCAACTAGTAGAATAGTCATACCACTTGCCGAAAGCGTTTTAACAACATCAAAAATGGTTTCCACCATGATGGGAGATAAGCCCATAGAGGGCTCGTCCAATAAGAGCAGCTTGGGTTCAGCCATCATCGCCCTTCCCATAGCTACCATTTGCTGTTCACCACCTGAGAGCGTTCCTGCCAGCTGCGATAAACGCTCTTTGAGTCTTGGGAAATAAGAGAACACTTCCTCTAACTTTTGCTGAATAGCCTTAGGGTCTTTTTTTAAAAAAGCACCCATCTGTAAGTTTTCCAGAATCGTCATGCGTTTAAATACGCCGCGACCCTCTGGCACCAAACCCAAACCAAGTTGAACTAATTCATAGGCAGGCAAGCGATTGGTCTGATGATCCAAAAACTGAATCTCTCCACCTGCCGGAGTTAACAAACCCGCAATGGCTTTTAGGGTTGAGCTCTTACCTGCACCATTAGCGCCGATCAAAGCAACCAATTCACCTCGATTGACGTGCAGATCAATGCCTTTGACGGCATTAATGCCACCGTAGGCAACTTTTAAATCACGAACATTCAGTAGGACGCTCATTAAACAGCTCCCTGCCCTAAATACGCTCTAATGACTTCAGGATGGCCTCGCACATCAGCTGGCTTACCTGAGGCAATCACTTTGCCATAGTCCAATACGGTGAGGCTATCGCAAATACCCATTACCAAACTCACATCATGCTCAATCAGCAAGATTGTTTTGCCATCGGCACGAATACGCAATAACAATTCACGCAATTCCAATTTTTCAGTGGCATTCATTCCTGCTGCAGGCTCATCCAAGGCCAATAGTTTTGGCTCAGTAGCTAAAGCACGGGCGATTTCTAGGCGACGTTGATGACCATACGAGAGATTGCGTGCCTGCATGTTTGCGTATTCGCTTAATCCAACATAAGCGAGTAGTGCATGCGATTTATCGCGAATTGCCCGCTCTTCTCGCCTAGTAGATGGAAAGCGAAAGATAGCGCCAAGCAGTCCGGCTTTTGAGCGGCAGTGGCAACCCACCATGACATTCTCGAGCACAGTCATTTCCCCAAACAGTCGAATGTTCTGGAAGGTTCTGGCTAGACCAGCTTTAGTTACTTGGGAAACAGATTGGGGGAAGTACGATTTGCCATCAAATAAAAAGATTCCAGAATCTGCTGGATAGAGCCCGGTAATGACATTAAAGAAGGTGGTCTTACCAGCACCATTGGGGCCAATTAATCCTACGATGGATCCATGTGGCACTTGAAGCCCTACAGAATCTAGAGCTTGCACTCCGCCAAAACGTTTGGAGACATCGGTCACGTCTAACAGTAAGTGAGCACTCATGACTGCACTTCCTGCTTTTGCCAAATACCGCCAGGGCGATACAACATGATCAATATCAGCGCCAATCCATAAATTAATTGACGAATCACTTCAACATCGACAATCACATGACCAAAAAGGGCTTTTTGCAGTGGCTCGGCGATACCCCGCAATACTTCAGGGAAAACTGCTAATACCACTGCACCCAGAATCACTCCAGGGATATGACCAATTCCACCTAAAACCACCATAGCGAGAACCACAATAGATTCCCAAAGGGTAAATGACTCTGGCGAAACAAACCCCTGAAAGGCCGCAAAGAGAACGCCCGCAACACCAGCAAAGGAAGCACCAATCGCAAAAGCCAACAGCTTCATGTTGCGAGTATTGATACCCATCGCCTTTGCTGCGATTTCATCCTCGCGTATGGCTACCCATGCTCGCCCAATTCGAGAGTTTTGCAAATGCATGCAGATGAATGCAACCGTAGTTGCTAACACAAGAAACAAATAAAACACTAAATACAAACTAGGGATTTTGACAAAACCCAAATCCAAGGTCTTCGCAAAAGAGATCCCAAAAACTTGCAAAGGATCAATCTTGGTTATTCCCTTGGGGCCATTGGTTAGGTTTAACGGACGGTCTAAATTATTCATAAAGATGCGAATAATCTCTCCAAAGCCCAAGGTCACAATTGCTAAGTAATCACCCCGCAGCTGCAGGGTTGGTAATCCTAAAATAACCCCAAATAAGGCAGCCAAAACAATAGCGAAGATCGCCACCATCCATGGTGAAAAATGCATACCTTCTGGAAAGGCAGCGGCAACAGCTTCAAACTGTTGAGGCAAATGGGGGGAAGCCAATAAAGCAAAGCTGTACGCGCCCAGAGCATAAAAAGCGATGTACCCTAAATCAAGCAAACCAGCAAAGCCAACAACTACATTGAGCCCTAATGCCAGAACGACGTAGAGCAAAGCAAAATCAAGAACTCGCACCCAGTAATTTCCACCAGCCGCACCTACCACCCAAGGTAATAGTAATAAAGTCAATACACCAAGCCAAAGATAGGTAGTTTTGTTTAAGTGGTTGGAGGCGATCTTCTTAAGCACGATCAGATACCTTCTCACCCAGCAAACCAGTTGGGCGTAATACCAATACTAAAATTAATACCAAGAAAGCAAAGATGTCTTGGTAGTTTGAACCAAATACACCTCCAGTCAGTTCGCCGATATAGCCCGCACCTAAGGCCTCAATTAATCCCAAAAGCAATCCACCCAGCATGGCACCTTGAAGATTTCCAATGCCTCCTAAGACGGCAGCAGTAAATGCTTTTAACCCTGGAATAAAACCCATATAAAAATGGACATTGCCATAGTTACTCGCAATCATAACGCCGGCTAACCCCGCTAAGGCACCACCCAACATAAACGTAATTGAGATTACGCGATTAGGATTGACACCCATCAAAGCGGCAATTTGCGTTTGCTCAGCGGTGGCGCGCATGGCTCTACCGAGTTTGGTTTTTTCAACCAAGAACAGCAATCCGCACATCACGAGTAATGCCACAACAATAATGATGATTTCTTTGCCGGTAATGGTGGCACCAGTACTCCCGAGCTCAATCGGGGCTGAAGGTAATAACTGTGGATAAGTCATTGGGTTTCTAGACCAAATCATCATCGCAATCGTTTGCAGCAAAATCGACATACCAATTGCCGATATCAGTGGCGCTAAACGCGGCGCATTACGCAAAGGTCGATAAGCAATACGCTCAATCCAGTAGCTCAGGCCGGCACAGACCGCCATTGTTACAGGCAAAACAATCAGTAGAGTTAGCCATCCAGGTAAATCGCTTGTCCAGCTCAAAATCAAGCGCAATAATGAAAGCGAGACCATTGCGCCGATCATCAGTACCTCACCATGGGCGAAGTTAATGATGCCCAGAACACCATAGACCATGGTGTAGCCCAAAGCAATTAAGGCGTAAATACTCCCCAGCACTAAGCCATTAATAATTTGCTGAAGAAATATATCCATCTAAGAATTGAGTGAGTAATTTAAGCAATAAAAAAGAGCACCACTAATGTGGCGCTCTTTTGAATTTTTATTGCACATTAATTACATCTAGCACTGTTTTCTTTTTGTCTTTGAAGTCATACAAAGTAATAACGCCTTCTTTCATATCACCCTTGTTATCAAAAGCAATATTGCCTACCAAGCCATTCATTTTGGTATCAGGCATAACCAATAAAATCTTGGCAGGATCTGTAGAGTTTGCACGCTTCATAGAATCAACCAATACATATACTGCATCGTATGTAAATGGAGCGTAGATTTGCACTTCAGAATTAAAGCGTTCTTTGTAGCGTTTTTGGAAATCAGCACCCTGTGGCATCTTAGAAAGCGCCTTGCCTGCTTCAGAGCAAGTCACATTGACAACAGCATCGCCAGCGAGTTCAGCCAGCTTCTCGGTACACATACCATCTCCACCAACGACTTTTGCTTTAATGCCGAGCTCTGCTGCTTGCTTGGTTAACGGACCGCCAGTAGCATCCATGCCGCCGTACATGATGACGTCTGGCTTACTACCCTTGATTTTGGTCAAAATGGCTTTGAAATCAGTCGCCTTGTTATTGCTCGCTTCACGAGTAACCACCTTAACGCCTTCCGCTTTAGCTGTCTTCTCAAACTCGTCAGCCAAACCTTTGCCATATTGTGTTGAATCATCAATGATCGCAACAGTCTTTGCCTTCAAGGTATGCGCAACATAGTTTGCCAATGCTGGGCCTTGCTGTGCATCAGTAGCAACTAGACGGTAGGTCGTTTTAAAACCTTGCTTTGTATAGTCAGGGTTCGTAGCTGAAGGGGAGATTTGGGTAATGCCAGCATCGCTATAAATCTTAGATGCCGGAATACTAGTACCAGAGTTCAAATGCCCCACCACTCCAACTACTTTTGCGTCCACTAATTTTTGCGCAACCTGAGTGGCTGTTTTAGGATCTTCTGCATCATCTTCGGGCACCAAAGTCAAAACCACTTTTTTGCCGTCAATGGTTAATCCAGACTTATTGATTTCCTCAACAGCAAGACGAGCACCGTTCTCATTGTCTTTGCCTAAATGCGCGATCGGGCCAGTTAGTGGGGCCACATGACCAATCTTCACCTCTACCGCATCTGCTGGAATAGCTGCTGACTTATCGCCACCTTTTCCGCAACCAGCCAGGATCAATGCTGTTGCTGATAAAGCAATAGCACTCTTCATAAAGTTCACTTTGGATCTACTCATCTACAGCTCCTTGGTTATGAATCAATACTTCAGTCGACTAAATTTTTTGGCAGTGAGAAGGTGATGTCTTCCACTACTCCAGGCAAGGCACGTACGTGTCTTGGTCCAAACTCTTGAATCTTATTCACAATCGATTGCGCCAAACTTTCGGGAGCAGATGCCCCAGCAGTAAGGCCAATCCGTTTTTTACCTACAAACCATTCCGGTTTTAATTGCTCAGGCGCATCGACCATGTAGGATGGCACTCCTAATTTTTCCGATAATTCGCGCAAACGATTCGAGTTCGAACTCGCCGCACTACCAACCACAATAACGAGCTCTACTTGAGGTGCCATAAATTTCACAGCATCTTGACGATTTTGCGTTGCGTAACAAATATCTTGTTTGCGAGGCTGAACGATATTGGGGAATTTTTTAGTGAGTGCTTCAACAATTTCTTTTGTCTCATCAACTGAAAGCGTAGTCTGGGTAACAAAGGCTATCTTCTCACTAGCTGGGAATGTCAGCGTATCCACATCGCTGACTTTTTCAATCAAGAAAACACCTTCTTTTACCTGGCCCATAGTCCCCTCAACTTCGGGATGGCCTGCATGACCAATCATCAACACTGTAAAGCCCTCTTTACACATTTTGATGACTTCCAAATGTACCTTGGTTACCAAAGGGCAGGTGGCGTCATAGACCTGCAAGCCACGCTCCTCGGCATCTACACGAACCTCTTGCGAAACACCATGCGCGCTAAAGACCACAATTCCACCCTTGGGCACTTCGTCCAACTCATCCACAAATACAGCGCCCTTGTTACGCAACTCATTTACAACATAGGCGTTGTGCACAATTTCATGACGTACATAAATTGGCGGGCCAAAACGGGTCAGCGCTTCATTCACAATATTGATAGCACGATCAACGCCCGCACAAAAACCACGGGGTTGGGCCATCAAAATTTCTGCGTTATCAGACATTCTTATCCCTTAGAGGATGGCAACAATCTCGGCTTCGAACGTGACCGCTCTGCCAGCCAAGGGATGATTGAAATCAAACCAGGCGCCTTCATCATCAATCGACTGCAAGACTCCGGCATATTGCGCGCCACCAGGCGCATTAAATTCAATCACATCCCCTGGATTAAATTCTGCATCGTCATCGCGACCTTCTTTAAGAGCTTTCAAAGAAACCCATTGCACCAAATCTTCTTTGCGATCGCCAAAACTTTCTCCGGGTTCTAGTAACTCGCTTTTTTTCTCGCCAACACTAAGACCCAACAATACTTTTTCAAAACAAGGTGCAAATTGTCCAGATCCCATCAAAACCGTCGCAGGCCGATCGATAAAAGTATTGATGTAATCCTCCCCGCTAGGCAGGGTGAGCCGATAGTTGAGGGTCAAGAAGGAATTAGGCAAAACAGTAAGCTTAGTCATAAGGTGATTGTATCTAGGCCGACACCGAATCTGCACTCCTCGATACCAAATTGGCCCAAAAGCGAGCAGCCAAGGGAGAAGCTGCGAATCCATGGCGCCCGAGCCCTCACTGATGCTGAATTGCTCGCAATTTTTTTACGCGTTGGCGTTAAAGGAAAGAGTGCCGTAACCCTGGCAAAAGATCTGCTGCATTACTTTGGCAGCCTTCCTCGCCTTTTAGCCAGCACTCCAGAGGAATTTATTCGCATTCATGGCATGGGCCTTTCGAAATGGTCTCAAATACAGGCTGCCTATGAGCTTGTTAAAAGAAGCTTGGAAGAGGGTCTTGCTCAAAACAGTATTTTCTCCTCGCCCGGACATGTCAAAGAGTACCTTCAAAGCAAAATTGGCCGCCTTCCCCATGAAGTCTTTTTATGCCTATACCTTGACCCCAGACTGCATCTGATTGAGTGTCAGGAGCTCTTTAGGGGCTCAATCACCCAAACAGCCGTATACCCACGAGAAATTCTCAAAGAAGCCCTATCTAGAAATGCCAGCGCCCTGATCGTGGCTCATAACCACCCTAGCGGCAACCCATTACCTAGTCAGGCTGACCAAGATCTCACTCAAACACTACTCAAAGCCTTGCAATGGGTTGATATTTCACTTTTAGATCACTGCATTGTGAGTAGCAGTGGTTTTTTCTCTTTTTCTGAATCAGGCCTTATGAATCATGATGATTGACGATAGTAATTACTAACTTATTATCAGATTTATAGCTATTTAGGCATCTTTAACCCTAAATCCCTCTTACTAAAGCCATTCAGGGCTAGCCGAAAATAGTCTTTGACTGATACAATCTTCTTTTTTCGCAATTAATGGAGTTATGTCATGGCAAAAGTTTGCCAAGTCACTGGGAAGAAGCCGATGGTTGGCAACAATGTATCCCATGCAAACAATAAAACGAAGCGTCGCTTTTTGCCTAATCTGCAAAACCGTCGTTTCTGGGTTGAATCTGAAAACCGTTGGATTAGCTTGCGCTTAACCAACGCTGGTTTGCGCGTTATCGACAAAAACGGCATCGATGCCGTGTTGTCTGATTTACGTGCACGTGGCGAAATTTAAGGAGCGCACAAATGGCTAAAGGCGGCAGAGAAAAAATCAAGTTAGAGTCATCAGCTGGTACTGGTCACTTCTACACAACTTCAAAAAACAAGCGTACAAAGCCTGAAAAGATGGAACTCATGAAGTACGATCCAACTATTCGCAAGCACGTAGCTTACAAAGAAACAAAGCTGAAATAAAGTATTCATTCAATACTTGTTTCTTGCAAAAAAAAAAAACCCGCTATATCAGCGGGTTTTTTATTGTCTAAGCCTCCAAGAAGAATTCTTAGAGGCTATTACGCCTTTATTGCTTAAGCGTAACGGCGTAACCTTAAAGAGAATTCACGTAAGCTCGTAAGGCCGCTATCTTCTGCACGCTGACACCAGGAATGTAATTGAGATACAAGTTGCTCGCCTGTCGCATTAGAACGACCCCAAATCGCTTGCAGATCACGGCGCATTTCAATCATTTTGCGTAACTGTGCATTTGTTGCCATCAACTCTTCTAGCTTCGTCTTCTCATCAACAGTTAAATGCGCTTCATCCTTGCCAAGCCAAGTGCGAGCGTCCTTTAGATGGGTCGCCAACACTTGCATGTGCTGTACCTCGTTATTAAAAAAGCTGCGCAGTGTTTTGCTGTAGCGCGCCATAATTTCATAACGGTTTGCGATGATGGCTTCGAGTGTTCCTTGATCCGCAGGACGCAAGTCACTAAGTACTGGCTTAGGTGAAGTCTTCTTCACTTTGGCCAAGCCCACGGCACTCATTATCTGAATGTACATCCAGCCAATATCAAACTCATACCACTTGCTAGAAAGCTTCGCACTGGTTGCAAAGGTGTGATGGTTGTTATGCAATTCTTCACCACCAATCAAAATACCCCAAGGAAAAATATTGGTGGACGCATCTTCACATTCGTAATTGCGATAGCCTAGATAGTGACCGATACCATTAATAATTCCAGCAGCAGTAATTGGTATCCAGAGCATTTGCACTGCCCAGACTGTTAGGCCAATTGCGCCAAACAAGAACACATCAATGATGAGCATCAGCGCTACACCCTGCCATGAGAATTTAGAGTAGACGTTGTGCTCGACCCAGTCATCTGGTGTGCCGTGACCAAATTTGTCTAAGGTTTCTTGATTGTGGGATTCTTTTTTGTAAAGCTCAGCTCCACGAGACAACACTGTTCCAATACCTAAAATTTGTGGGCTATGCGGATCATCTACCGTCTCGCATTTGGCGTGGTGCTTACGATGAATGGCTGCCCATTGTTTAGTAACCATGCCGGTTGTCAGCCAGAGCCAAAACCGGAAAAAGTGGGACATGATCGGATGCAGATCTAGGGCACGGTGTGCTTGACAACGATGCAAGAAGATAGTCACGCCAGCAATCGTGATGTGCGTCACCACCAAGGTGAAGACTACGATTTGCCACCAAGCCCAGTTAAGGTAGCCGTTGGATAGCCAGTTAAGGAATAAATCAAAACCTGAGACAGAAGCTGAGTTCAAAAAGGGTATCCCTAGAAAGATCTAAAACCCTATTTTAGTTCTTTAACTACTTTCTTGCTTTTGACTTTTACCGACTTTTCGTCATCTTTATCGACAGTTAGGGCAGAAACAGAGGCTTTTTTCTGAAAAACAGCCCCAAAGAAACCATCCGTCCCATGAATATGAGGCCACAATTGCCACCATGGATTATCAAGACTGCAGCCCAAAGGTAATTTATCCTTTGGAAACAATGGTTTAAGAACTTCTGCAGCAGGAACTGCCTCAAAATTGGGGTGCTTTTCCAGAAATGCTTCTGCAATTTGTTGATTTTCTTGGGGCAAAAGGCTGCAGGTTGCATAAACGAGGCGACCGCCGGGCTTTAATAAACGGCTGGCAGAGGACAAGATGTTCATTTGTTTCTCGTTTAGCTCTAAAACCCCTTCTGGAGTCTGACGCCACTTGAGATCCGGATTGCGCCGCAAAGTACCCATTCCACTACAAGGGGCATCAACCAAGACGCGATCGATCTTTCCTGCCAGACGCTTGATCTTGGAATCGTTTTCGCTATCAATCCATACAGGGTGTACGTTCGAAAGGCCGCTACGAGCCTGCCTAGGCTTCAAATTCGCCAAACGACGCTCTGATGTATCCAAGGCATAGAGACGTCCTGTGGAGCGCATCAAAGCCCCAATAGCCAAAGTCTTGCCACCGGCACCAGCGCAGAAATCTACTACCATTTCTCCACGCTTTGGAGCGAGCAGATAGGCCAGGAGTTGGCTACCTTCGTCCTGAACCTCAAACATGCCCGCTTTAAAGCCAGCAGTATTTTGCAGGGCGGGCTTACCCATAATGCGTACACCATCTGGTGCATAAGGAGTGGGGATTGCTTGATAACGACCACCTAGTGCATTCATCTGCACAAGCAATTCTTCGCGAGTGGTTTTCATAGTGTTTGCACGCAAATCCAATAGGGCTGGATGCATTAATGCTTTGGCTAATTCTTCGCGAGTATCTTCGCCGGGATATTTACCAAAAGCATCCCATAACCATTCTGGTAAGTTATTACGCACCAAGGGATTGAGGGCAGCAGGATCGACTGTTGCAAAACGTTGCAACCACTCGTACTCACCTGGCTTGAGAACGTGTGCTAAATCAGCAATCGCGCTTTCAGCCCGATTCGCAGACCCTAACCCACCTTCTGACAGAGCAGACAGCAAACCCAATAGGGCCAAGCGTCTGGCCTGTGAACCTTCACCACTCACAGCAAATTGTGAGAACTCATTTTTACGGCGAAGAATAGCAAAAGCACTCTCAGCGATTAAGGCGCGATCACGATTACCGAGTTGTGGCTCAGCACGAAAATATCGACTGACTACGCGATCAGCTGGCTGCTCAAAACTGAGTAATTCTGGGAGTAATCGCTCCAAGTGAATTGCGTGCTGAGGCAAAGCTTTAGCATTCGAAAAATTCTTTTGACCTTCTGGGGCAATGATGTTGCCACTCGCATTACGACGCTCGGGACGACGTAAAGGATCTTTCGACTTTGTAGCGTAACTTTTATGTGGCGCCAATCGGCTACCTGATTTACGGGGAGGACGTTCTGCACTCATAATTTTATAAATTGCGACTCTGGGGGTTGTAACTTCACTTGATTACCTTCTATTCGCAATCGTCCATCAAGGAACCATTTTACGGCCCGCGGGTAAATCTGATGCTCAGCAGCCAAAACTCGAGCTGCCAAGGTATCGGCACTATCTCCATCAAGCACTGGTACACAGGCCTGACAGATGATTGGGCCCTCATCGACACCTTCTGTTACAAAGTGCACCGTAGCACCGTGCTCCTTCACTCCAGCCTCTAAAGCACGTTCGTGGGTATGTAAACCTGGAAAGGCTGGAAGCAAGGCAGGATGAATATTCATTAAACGCCCCTCAAAATGACGGATAAATCTGGGGGTCAAAATTCTCATAAAGCCCGCCAAAACAACCAAATCAGCCCCTAGAGCATCAATTTGCTCAATCAGGGCTGCATCGAAGGACTCACGGCTTGCATGCTCTTTATGCTCGATTACATAGGCTGGAATGCCCTGTGAGCGAGCAAAATCAAGCCCCTTGGCCGCAGAGTGGTTGGCAATCACGCCAGCAAATTTGACGGGCCATTGCTCTTTTTGAGCAGTTTTAACGATCGCCTCGAAGTTGGATCCGCGGCCTGAGATTAAGGTAACGATTGAAAGCATGCCCACAATATAATTGATGGCTACCCTGAAAGCGATTTTGTGAACGTATTCCGTGGCCCCACCCAGTTTTCTGCAGGACTTGCTTGTGCCCTTACCATCGGCAACTTCGATGGCGTGCATAGGGGTCATCGCGCCCTATTAAAGCAATTAGTAGATGGCGCCACCGAGCGAGGCTTGGTAAGTTGCGTCATGACGTTTGAGCCTCACCCAAAAGAATTCTTTTCCCCTGAGCAGGCGCCCCCCAGAATTTTGAACTTACGCGATAAGTTAGCTGCTTTGGCAGAGCTAGGAATTGACCGCGTTGTTGTCGAACACTTTAATACTGCTTTTGCTCGCCTCTCACCTGAAGAGTTTGTTTCTGAAATTATTGTTAAACGACTCAATGCCAAATGGATTTTGATTGGCGATGACTTTTGCTATGGTGCAAAACGCGCCGGTGATTTTGCAAGCTTAAAAGCTGCTGGGGAGAAGTATGGCTTTGAAGTTTCCAGCATTCAAACCATACTCGAAAATGGCGAGCGTATTTCTAGTTCTGCACTACGTAATGCATTAGGCAGCGGTGATATGTTGCAAGCAGAAAAATTACTCGGACGACCTTATAGTATTTCTGGTCACGTGATTCATGGTCAACAACTCGGTCGTCAATTAGGATTCCCCACTTTAAATCTTGCGGTTGCAAACCATCTTCATCATCGTAAACCGGCAACTACTGGCATCTTTACCGCTCAAGTATTGGGACTCTCAGATAAAGCCCTGCCAGCGGTTGCTAGCCTAGGTGTACGGCCAACAGTTGAAGACGAAGGACGCGTTCTTTTGGAAACCCATGTGTTTGATTATCAGCAAGATGTGTATGGAAAAATTATTACCGTCGAACTCTTAGAAAAGATTCGCGACGAGGCCAAGTATGATGGTCTCGTCGCCCTTACCCAAGCTATTGCATCAGATGCAAAGCACGCCAGAAATTATTTCAAGAAAAAAGCTTATGTCTGAAAAAGAAAATACTTACCCCGTCAATTTACTAGATAGTTCATTTCCAATGCGGGGAGATTTGGCCAAGCGCGAACCCCAATGGGTAGCTCAGTGGCAAAAAAATAAACTGTATGAAAAGATTCGTGCTGCCCATGCCAATCAACCAAAGTTCATTCTGCATGATGGCCCTCCTTATGCCAACGGTGATATTCATATTGGTCATGCGGTAAATAAAATTCTGAAGGACATGATTGTCAAATCTCGTTGGTTAATGGGCTTTGACTCTGCTTATGTTCCAGGCTGGGATTGTCACGGAATGCCAATTGAGATTCAGATTGAAAAACAATTTGGTAAAAATTTGCCTACTGCCGAAGTGCAAGCTAAGGCACGTGCTTATGCCCAAGTACAGATTGATAAACAGAAAAAAGATTTTGAGCGTTTGGGGGTGTTGGGTGACTGGAATAACCCTTACTTGACCATGAACTTTCGCAATGAAGCCGATGAAATTCGGGCGCTAGGGAAAATCTGGGAAAAGGGTTACGTCTTCCGCGGCCTAAAACCAGTTAACTGGTGTTTTGATTGCGGCTCAGCTCTGGCTGAGGCTGAAGTGGAGTATCAAGATAAAACTGACCCTACCGTTGATGTCGGCTTTGCGTTTGATGAGGCGCAACGCCCACAACTTGCAAAAGCATTTGGGCTGAGCGAACTACCGAATAAGCCAGGTCAGATCGTTATTTGGACAACTACACCTTGGACTATTCCGGCTAACCAAGCGATGAACGTCCATCCAGAATTAATTTATGCATTGGTCGACGTTGGCGACAAGTTATTGATCCTGGCCAAAGACCGTGTTGAAACTTGCTTGCAAGACTATGGCCTCGAAGGAAAAATCATTGCTACATGTACGGGTAGTCAATTGGCTAATATTTCTTTTTGGCACCCTTTGGCATCATTACATGAGGGATACAAAAGACTCTCGCCAATCTATCCAGCCGAGTACGTCACCATCGATACCGGTACTGGCATTGTTCACTCCGCACCAGCTTATGGCGAGGAAGACTTTAAATCTTGTAAAGCCAACAATCTTGCTGATAAAGATATTCTCAATCCAGTGATGGGTAACGGCGTCTATGCATCATGGCTCCCGCTCTTTGCCAATGAATACATTTGGAAGGCCAACCCAAAGATTGTTGAAGCAATGCGCGAAGCAGGCAGCCTCTTACGTGACAAGACGTATACCCACTCATACATGCATTGCTGGCGTCATAAGTCACCCATCATCTATCGTGCAACCTCCCAGTGGTTCGCCAGTATGGATAAAAAGCCAACAGATGGCAAAGCTAGCTTGCGAGAAACTGCATTAGCCGGAATTGAAAATACTGAGTTTTTCCCGGCATGGGGTAAACAACGCTTACACAGCATGATTGCCAATCGTCCAGACTGGACTTTGTCCCGTCAACGTCAATGGGGTGTGCCGATGGCTTTCTTTGTACACAAAGAAACTGGTGATCCTCATCCACGCACAGTAGAACTTCTAGAAGAAATTGCCAAGCGGGTAGAAACCGGTGGCATTGAAGCATGGCAACAATTGGAAGTTGCTGAACTGCTTGGAGAAGAAGCATCTCAGTACGAAAAAAATCGTGACACTCTTGATGTGTGGTTTGATTCAGGCACAACGCATTGGCACGTGATTCGCGGCTCGCACCGTGATGAATTACTAACGGCTGAAGCTGAAACGCCGCAAGGACGTTTAGCCGACCTCTACCTCGAAGGATCAGATCAACACCGTGGCTGGTTTCATTCATCCCTCTTAACTGGCGCTATGTTGGATGGTAAGCCTCCTTACAAAGCTCTGCTTACCCATGGCTTTACCGTTGACGGTCAAGGTCGCAAGATGAGTAAGTCTGTTGGTAATGTGATCGCACCCCAGCAAGTTGCAGATAAATTAGGGGCAGAAATTATTCGCCTCTGGGTTGCATCCACCGATTACTCTGGTGAAATGACAATTTCAGATGAAATTCTCAAACGAGTTACTGAGAGCTATCGTCGCATTCGTAATACCTTGCGTTTCTTATTAGCCAACCTTTCTGACTTTGATCATGCTAAGCATGCAATGCCTGTTGATCAATGGCTTGAAATTGACCGCTATGCACTTGCCTTAGCAAATCAATTACAAGAGGACGTTGAGGCCCATTACAAAGCTTATGAATTCCAGCCAGCAGTGGCACGCATGCTCTCATTCTGCTCTGAAGATTTAGGTGGCTTTTATTTAGACATCATCAAGGATCGTCTTTATACAAGCGCGCCTAATTCTCCTGATCGCCGAGCTGCACAAAATGCGCTATTTCACATTACTCGCAATCTCTTGAAGTGGTTATCCCCATTCCTCTCTTTTACTGCTGAAGAGGCCTGGAAGGACTTTCCACACGGTTCAGACAACCAAGCGTCGGAATCTATCTTTATGGAAGAATTTGGTAGCTTCCCTGAAATTACTGACTCGCAAGAACTACTTGCCAAATGGAATCGTATTCGTGAAATTCGCTCTGAAGTTACTAAAGCAATTGAGGTAGAGCGTGAAGCTGGTAATGTGGGCTCATCCCTACAAGCTGAACTCACGATCAAAGTGGGTGATGTGGACTTTGCAATTCTTCACTCGCTAGAGAATGATTTACGCTTTGTAACCATTACCTCTAGCGCCTCTATTGAACTGAGTAATGCGGGCTTAGAAGTATTAGTGCGTGGTAGTCAATATAAGAAATGTGGGCGATGCTGGCATCACACCCCAGACGTGGGCGCAAATTCAGACCACCCTGAGTTATGTGGGCGCTGTATTAGCAATCTATTTGGCGACGGCGATCATCGCTTATTTGCATAAGCGAGATATTGACTACATGAGCATCTCATTTCTTCGCTGCCTAGCAATTGCCTCAATCACTCTACTGTTAGATCAGATGAGTAAGTGGCTTGCGCTTACCAATCTCCAAATGGGGGTTCCAGAACCCGTGTTCCCATTTTTAAATTGGTTGCTCCTCTTTAATCCTGGTGCTGCATTTTCATTTCTGGCGCAAGGCTCGGGTTGGCAGCGTTGGTTTTTTACTTTCCTTGGCGTGCTAGCGAGCATCTACATAGTGGTTATGCTTCGCAAGAATCAACAGGATGGCTTACTTTGCGTGGCTCTGAGCTTGATCCTAGGGGGTGCACTGGGCAATGTCTTAGATCGCTTGATGTATGGCGCAGTTGTGGATTTTATTGATCTTCATTACGCCAATTGGCATTGGCCTGCATTCAATGTTGCTGATAGTGCCATTTGCATTGGGGCTGTACTCATTATTTTCGGCGAATTACATAAGTCATTTGGCAAATCTCCTCAATCCCATTAAGCTGGCGCCATGCAATCACTTTTAAATAAGAAAATCGTTCTGGGTATTTCTGGTGGAATTGCTGCTTACAAAGCACCAGAGCTTGCACGTCAATTAATGCAGGAAGGCGCAACAGTCCAAGTAGTCATGACTGAGGCTGCACAACAATTTGTTACGCCGGTCACTATGCAAGCCCTCACAGGCAATCCTGTTTATTTGAGCCAATGGGATAGTACTGTTCCAAACAATATGGCGCACATCGAGTTATCCCGTTCTGCGGATGCAATTCTGGTTGCGCCCGCAAGCGCTGATCTCATCGCTAAACTTTCTCTAGGCTTAGCAGATGATTTATTGAGCACACTCTGTCTTGCTAGAGATTGTCCACTGCTAGTGACACCTGCAATGAATAAACAGATGTGGGAGCATGCCGCCACACAAAGAAGTGTACAAAGACTCTCGGAAGATGGCGTCACCCTGCTGGGTCCCGCAAGCGGTTTTCAAGCTTGCGGTGAAACAGGGATGGGTCGCATGCTTGAGCCTTCTGAAATTACAGAGCAACTGATTGCCTTCTTCCAGAAAAAGTCGCTGGCCGGTAAAAAAGTCTTAATTACGGCAGGACCAACCTTCGAAGCCATCGATCCCGTCCGCGGTATTACTAACCACAGCTCAGGCAAGATGGGCTTTGCAATCGCTAGGGCTGCTGTTGAAGCTGGCGCTCACGTACATTTAATTGCAGGGCCATGTGATCTAGATACACCGCTCCAAGCTACCGGACAAATTACCCGAACCAACGTCATTAGCGCTAAAGAAATGCATGCTGCAACTTTAAGCTTAACTGACTACGATCTATTTTTTGCAGTCGCTGCAGTAGCTGATTGGGGCATTGCAAAACCATCCAAAGAAAAAATTAAGCGCCAAGGTAAAGAGGCGCCGAACTTGGAATTTATTGCAAACCCAGACATTCTGTTCGACGTTGCCAAGTCCGTAAAAACCAAAGCCGGCAAACCCCACCCATATTGCATTGGCTTTGCCGCTGAATCCACTAATCTAGAAAAACATGCTGACGAAAAACGCAAGCGCAAAGGCATCCCGATGATTGTCGGCAATATAGGCCCAGAAACCTTTGGTAGTGACTTAAATCAGTTACTTGTGATCGACGCCAATGGTAGTAAAAAAATCGCTAAAGCTGAAAAGCTGCAATTGGCTCGACAGCTCATACAGCTAGTAGCCAAGAAAATTTAAACCCTCACTACTTTTTTCTCATTATTCGTTTTAGGAAATCTCATGCAATCTCTTCAGGTCAAAATTCTCGATGAACGCATGCGCGATCAATTGCCAAGCTATGGCACGCCTGGTAGCGCTGGTTTAGATTTACGTGCCTGTATTGATGAGGCTATTGAGATTGTGCCGGGCCAAACAGTCTTAGTACCAACTGGTCTGGCTATTTATGTAGAAGACCCACGTTATGCAGCTTTCATTCTACCGAGATCAGGTCTTGGACATAAACACGGCATTGTGTTGGGTAACTTAGTTGGATTAATTGATTCAGATTACCAAGGCCAACTGATGGTGAGCACCTGGAATCGCGGGTCTAATCCATTTAAGCTCGAACCCATGGAGCGTCTTGCACAACTAGTAGTGATGCCAATTCAACAGGTAGAACTGAAGGTTGTAGAAGAATTTACAGAAAGCAGTCGTGGTGCAGGCGGCTTTGGTAGTACGGGTAGAACTTAATAATGAACCGTCGGGGTGCATTAACCTGCCTATGCGGCTTGAGCCTCGGACTATTAAGTCAAAGCGCTCTAGCGAAAACTGAACTTGCCTCAGTTCCCCTAGCGCAACATGAATTAGGTATGCGTGCAGCTATCGCCATCGCTGCACAAAATGCGAGCTACCCATTTGGTGCAGCAATTACCAACTCCAAGAGTGGCAAAATTCTTGCACAAGGCGTAAACAAGACCTTTTCCAACCCAGTACTTCATGGTGAAATGGTTTGCATCAACCAATATGTCGCACAGCATGGTAATCAAGGCTGGGCTAATCTCATTTTGTATACAACTGGAGAGCCTTGCCCTATGTGTATGAGCGCCCTCATCTGGAGTGGCATAGGGGGCGTAGTTTACGGCAGTTCAGCCAACACCATTAAAAAGTCAGGCATTGATATCTTTACCTTTAGTGCCAAAGAAATCAATCAAGGAAACAACTTTAGCCAAACTCAATTACTGGGCGGCATCCTTGAAGCAGAGTGCGACTCTCTATTTGCCAACCGGAAGATAACAACCCCTATTAATGCATAAATCCACCCGAGGGTGGATTTTTTTAAGAGCCATGTGGGTCAAGCTCCCCCTCCCACTTTGAAATGACTGCTGTCGCTAAGCCATTTCCTAAAACATTAGTGGCAGAGCGTGCCATATCCAAGAAATGATCTACCCCTAAAATTAATAAAACGCCCGCTTCTGGCAAGTTAAATTGGGAAAGAGTCGCAGCAATCACCACCAAGGAAGCACGGGGAACTCCAGCAATTCCTTTTGATGTGATCATCAACACCAGCAACATCAGGAGCTGCTGAGAAAGCGTCATGTCAATTGAATATACCTGAGCAATAAACACCGCAGCAAATGAGCAGTACATCATGGAGCCATCAAGATTAAATGAGTATCCAATCGGCAGAACAAAAGAGGCTATCTTATTTTTGCAACCGAACTTTTCTACCTGCTCAAGAGTCATGGGATAAGCGGCTTCGGAGCTAGCCGTACTAAAGGCCAACAAAATCGGTTGGCGCAACATGGAAACCAGATGGAATGCTCTTCTTTTGAGAACAATGGAGCTAATTAAAACAATCACTAGCCACAATATCAAAATCGACCCATAAAAACTGGCCATAAACTTTCCATAGGTCATCAAAATAGCCAGGCCATTTTCAGCAACCACAGAGGAGACTGCTGCAAAGACTGCAAATGGCGCAAACTTCATGACGGCATTTGTAATCTTGAGCATGATATGGGAGAGCATATCTAGATTGCGAATAAATTCCTCAGCCCTTTGCCCAAAGCTACCCGCAGCAACGCCAAAAAATATAGCAAAAACGACTATTTGTAATATTTCATTTTTGCCCATGGCATCAAAAATACTGCTTGGGAAGATGTGCTTGAAAAACTCACGCACGTTAAACCCGCTCTTATCTAAGCCAGTATTCGCCGTCACCTCTGGAATAGGCAAATTCACACCAATGCCAGGATGCAAAAGATTGACCATCAATAGGCCCAATAAGATGGACACCAAGGACATACCAATAAACCAAGCAAAGGTCTTTAGACCCACACGCCCTATAGCCGAGGCATCACCCATTCTTGCAATGCCAACCACTAGAGTACTAAAGACTAAGGGGGCAATAATCATCTTGATTAATCTTAAGAAGATATCCGTTAATACAGAAATATATTCCACATAGTTTGCGGCGAATCCCGAAGCTGACCCGTACACATGAACAAGATAACCACTAACAATCCCTAAGAGCATTGCCCCAAGGATAAAGTTTGTTAATTTTTTAGATGTCATCACATTCCTTGTTTATTTTGACTGTATGCCTGGAGTAGTAAGAACAGCAGGGCTCAGAATTTTATCTAGCGTTTCTTTATCCATTAACCCAAGTTCAAGAACCAAATCTGCCACTGAGCAATTTTCCTGCAGCGCTCGTTTGGCAATCATCGTGGCGTTCTCATAACCGAGATAAGGGTTTAAGGCAGTAGCAAGGCCTGCAGAGGTACGGACACGCTCAGCTAAAACCTCACGATTAGCGGTAATGCCAACTACACAATGATTTTTAAGCGTGTCACATCCTGCGGTTAAATGCTGAATACTCTTAAAAAGACTATGCGCAATGATCGGCTCAAAAGCATTTAGCTGCAGTTGACCGCCCTCAGCCGCCATCGTGATGGTCACATCATTACCAATCACTTCAAAGGCAATTTGATTAACTACCTCTGGAATCACTGGATTTACTTTTCCAGGCATGATGGATGAACCGGCAGCTCTAGCAGGCAATCGAATTTCATTGAGTCCAGCCTGAGGACCGCTAGATAGTAAACGCAGATCATTGCAGATCTTTGAGAGCTTTACCGCGATTCGCTTGAGGACACCAGAAAGTTGCACAAAAGCGCCACAATCCTGAGTTGCTTCAATCAGATTAGGAGAAGCAATGAGGTCAACACCAGAAATTTTTTGCAAATACTCTATGGCGCATTTGGAATAACGAACATCCGTATTAATACCCGTACCAATTGCAGTTGCCCCTAGATTAATTTCAGCAATTAAGGAAATAGCCTCGCTGAGACGGTCCTCATCCTCCTTAATCATCACTGCATAAGTGGAAAACTCTTGACCCAAAGTCATTGGCACCGCGTCCTGAAGCTGCGTCCTACCAATCTTTAAAACATCCTTGAATTCTTCAGCCTTATCAGCGAAAGCTTCTCGTAGCGATGCCATTGCTTTTAATAAGGTGGGAATAGCAAAACAAGTGGCTAGGCGTAATGAGGTTGGGTAAACGTCATTAGTACTTTGCGACATATTGACGTCATTGATTGGATGAAGTTTGGAATAATCCCCTTTTTCATATCCCAATATTTCTAATGCCCGATTTGCAATAACTTCATTTGCATTCATATTGGTGGAGGTTCCTGCACCACCCTGAATAACATCTACGACAAACTGATCGTGAAGCTCTCCAGATTCGATTTCATGACAAGCGGCAATAATAGCTTCCGCCTTCTTGGGATCTAAATGGCCTAACTCGAGATTAGCCTTAGCAGCAGCCTCCTTGACATACGCCAAAGCTTTTATGAGTTCAGCATAATCGCCAATGACCATGCCGGTGATTGGATAGTTTTCAATCGCCCTTAAAGTGTGGATACCCCAATAGGCATCGGCGGGCACCTCGGCATCCCCCAATAAGTCATGCTCTGGACGGCTTGATTTTGTCATACTTGTCTCCGTTAATATGACTTCAATTTATCACCAACTACGACATTTCAAAGAAAATATTCTTAAAAAATGGACTATGAGTCCTCCAGCTTTCGTTTAAGCAGGAATATCGCATTTAAAAAACTAAAGTATGCAGCCTCTTCAGATATAGGTACACCGCCATGAATAGCATGTGCATTAATTTCATCCAAGATTTTTCATAGATTTTGCCAAGTATTTTTTACCATTCTATCTCCATCAGTTTTGACTGCGCCCGATTTAGCCAATAAAAAAGCCACCCGCAGGTGGCTATTTACATCAACGATGTCTTATTTTCGAACATGGGCGTGACGGGCAGCATCTTGCGACATACCAGCGCCAGCACCTTCGCGAGACTCTTTTTCAGCGGTAATTTCTTTACGACGCTCTTTGCAAGAACCGGCAATCTCTTGCAATGCCTTACGGGCACGCGCAGCCGAAGCCTTAACGCCCTTAACTTGAAACTTTTCATTCTCAGCCTTATACGTTTCTAAAGCTTCTAATAATTTATCGTGATGAGACATATTTTCCTTTGGTTTGTAATTGATATTTTAAATTTCTTCTACTGGTGTGGCATCTGCTTTTGACGTCTTGCCTGGCAATGCTGGGGCATCAAAATCTAACTGCACTTTACCCTCCGCATCAATATCAACAGCGACATGACCGCCTTGTGCCAATTTACCAAAAAGCAGCTCATCAGCAAGCGCTTTACGCACTGTATCTTGAATAATACGTTGCATTGGGCGAGCACCCATTAATGGATCAAAACCATGCTTAGCAAGGTGAGCGCGCAAAGCAGCGCTAAAGGTAGCGTCCACTTTCTTCTCATGCAATTGCTCTTCAAGTTGCATTAAGAACTTATCAACAACACGCATGATGATGGTTTCATCCAAGGCCTTGAATGAAACAATGGCGTCTAGACGGTTGCGGAATTCTGGAGTGAAGAACTTCTTAATATCAGCCATTTCATCACCAGACTCTCGAGCATTGGTAAAGCCAATTGTCGACTTCTGCATCGCCTCAGCACCCGCATTGGTAGTCATGATGATGATGACATTCCGGAAATCTGTCTTGCGTCCGTTATTGTCTGTAAGAGTTCCGTGATCCATGACCTGCAACAGAATGTTGAAGATATCTGGATGGGCTTTTTCAATCTCATCCAACAACAACACGCAATGCGGCTTTTTATTTACTGCCTCAGTTAATAAGCCACCCTGATCAAAACCAACATAACCTGGAGGCGCACCGATCAGACGACTCACAGCATGACGCTCCATGTACTCAGACATATCAAAGCGCAAGAGTTCAATGCCTAAGATATAAGCGAGCTGCTTAGCCACCTCAGTCTTACCTACGCCAGTAGGTCCAGAGAAAAGGAAAGATCCAATTGGGCGATCAATTTTTCCAAGGCCTGCGCGCGTCATCTTAATGGCGCTAGCCAAAGCTTCAATGGCAGGATCTTGACCAAACACCACGCTCTTAATATCGCGATCCAGGGTTTGCAACTTACTGCGATCATCCACGGTGACAGATTGTGGCGGTATGCGAGCAATCTTGGCGACAATCTCTTCAATTTCTGGACGACCAATTGTTTTCTTCTGCTTTGACTTTGGCAAGATACGCTGTGCAGCACCAGCCTCATCAATGACATCGATTGCCTTATCAGGCAAATGGCGATCATTAATATAGCGTGAAGAAAGTTCAGCGGCGGCCACCAATGCAGCAGCAGCATATTTCACGCCGTGATGCTCTTCAAAGCGAGATTTAAGACCGCGCAAAATTTGTACTGTTTGATCTACCGTTGGCTCAACCACATCTACCTTTTGGAAGCGACGAGATAACGCAGCATCTTTTTCGAAGATACCGCGGTATTCAGTAAAGGTAGTGGCACCAATACATTTGAGTTGGCCATTAGACAACGCAGGCTTCAATAGATTGCTCGCATCCAGAGTGCCGCCAGAGGCAGCGCCAGCACCAATTAAGGTGTGGATCTCATCAATAAACAAAACACCGTGGGCATGATCTTTAAGGGATTTAAGAACACTTTTCAAACGCTGCTCAAAATCACCGCGATATTTAGTACCGGCCAATAAAGCGCCCATATCCAAAGAGTAGACGGTGGCATCAGCCAAGATGTCAGGCACATCACCTTTGACGATTCTCCATGCTAAGCCTTCAGCAATAGCAGTCTTTCCAACGCCAGCCTCACCAACCAACAGCGGATTGTTTTTGCGACGACGGCAAAGCACTTGAATTACGCGCTCTACTTCACTCTCGCGCCCAATGAGTGGATCAATTTTTCCTTGGCGAGCTAAGGCATTAAGGTTTTGCGTGTATTGGTCTAAGGGACTTTCTTTTCCGGAGGTCGCAGATTCTTCAGTCTCTTGAGATGACTCAACTGGTTTGACATGCTCAGACTGATCTTTGCGAACGCCATGACTAATAAAGTTCACTACATCCAAACGGGTCACGCCTTGCTGTTGCAAGAAATACACCGCGTGAGAATCTTTTTCTCCAAAGATCGCTACCAATACATTTGCACCGGTTACTTCTTTTTTTCCATTCGAGGTTGATTGCACGTGCATGATAGCGCGTTGAATCACCCTCTGAAATCCCAAGGTTGGCTGCGTATCGACTTCATCACTACCAGGAACCACTGGAGTATTGTCATTGATAAAGTTTTTTAATTGGGTACGAAGCTCAGCAATATTGACTGCACAAGCCTTGAGAACCTCAACGGCCGTTGCATTGTCAAGCAGTGCTGCTAGTAAATGCTCAACAGTAATGAACTCATGTCGTGATGCTCTCGCATCAACAAACGCCATGTGCAAACTCACTTCTAATTCTTGGGCGATCATGCTTCCTCCATAGTGCACTGTAGTGGGTGGCCCGCTTCGCGGGAGAGTTCTATAACTTGATGCACTTTCGTGGCAGCGACATCACGGGTAAATACCCCGCAAATACCTTTGCCAACTAAATGAACTTGCAACATGATGCGTGTAGCTGTTTCATGATCTTTATTAAAATACTCCTGAATGACCATCACAACAAATTCCATTGGCGTGTAATCGTCATTCAAAAGCAAAACCTTATACATAGAAGGGGCCTTAATCTGCTCGACTTGTTTTTCGAGAAGAATGGTGTCCTCAGCATAAGGATTGGCAGGGATGCCAGTAGTGGGATTTTTAGGTTTACGGCTCATGAGAAACATTCTAAACACAGATATCCAAACTTCATTTAACTAAGGTCTTGTTGCGAAAAACACGCAAAAATCCCTCTTTAACCCATATTGGGGCATTTTTCTGTAAAAAAAGGGGGTAATACTAGGGGGTATGTGCATATAACTCCTTGACACCCCTACAAAAAGGGCAAACAATCAGGGGTAGGCCTCAAGAGAGGTTCTATTTAGGCGTGTTGTGGAGCGAGACTGATTAAAAAGTATTTACCCTCATCACGGTTGTTTTAAGTTTATGTAATGGAGTTCGCATGGCGACCGGAATTGTTAAGTGGTTCAATGATGCAAAAGGTTTTGGCTTTATCAAACCTGATGATGGTGAAGAAGAGTTGTTCGCGCATTTCAGCGCAATTACTATGCCTGGGTTCAAAACCCTCAAGGAAAACCAAAAGGTAACGTTTGATATTACCCAAGGCCCTAAAGGCAAGCAAGCTACCAATATCCAAGCGGCTTAATAGTCCTTAGATCATTATGAGAAACTCAGGACTTGTTCCTGGGTTTTTTTTCGCCCGCAATTTGCTCAATTAAAATCTATCATATGCAAATATCTAAAACGCTTTTACGCACTCTCCTAGCCCTCCTATTTTTCATTACCTCGAGTTTGGTTTTTGCTCAGGTTAATGTGGGTTTGCCCACCATTGAATTAAAAACAGGGATCTATCGAATTCAGGCGGAGCTAGCTGATACGCCCAAAGCAAGAGAGGTGGGCCTCATGAATCGAACCAACATGCCAGCGAACTCAGGCATGTTGTTTGTATTCGAGCAAAAGGCTGGACATTGCTTTTGGATGAATAACACCAAAATTCCTCTTTCAATTGCATTCATTGCGGATGACGGAAGAATTGTGAACATTGATGAGATGCAGGCTGAAACTACCAATAACCACTGCCCTACAGCTGCAGTACGCTATGCCCTAGAGATGAATAAGCAATGGTTCTCAGAACGTGTGATCGTGCCTGGATCGGTGATTAGCGGTTTACCCAAGAGATAGGCACGAAGAGAGCTTCTCTCATTGGGCAATAAAAAAACGCAGACTGGAGTCTGCGTTTTTGCTTTAGAACTAGTGATACTTATTCAAAGTGGCAAACATAATGCACTGGTTGCTCAGCACGAATAATGAAGTAACCACCCTTTTCTACTTCCCAGTTTTGGCCAGCCCTGAACTCTTGCTCTGGAGCGCCATTGATACTGACAAAAGCAGTGCCATCGACAACTTCCATGATTTCTTTAGTACTTAGGTCAAAACGTAAGGTACTTGGCAACACAACGCCAACCGACTTACGTACGCCATTAGGCAATGTCACTGTATGTGAAACGCACTTGCCATCAAAAAATACATTGGCTTTTTTACCTACTGAAACGTGATCAAATTGCATCTGAGATTTCCTGTCTGAATGGGGTTTGAATTATTTCTGAGCGCGCTTACGCTTTGCTGTTTCAGCAATCCGCATACGCAAAGCATTGAGCTTAATGAAGCCACCTGCATCGGCTTGGTTATAAGCACCGCCATCATCATCAAAGGTCGCAATATTTTGATCAAACAAAGTATTGGCTGAATCACGTGAAATGACGGAGACAGAACCTTTGTAAAGTTTCAAACGCACAACGCCATTGACTGCTTGCTGGGTATGGTCAATGAGGGTTTGCAACGCAAGACGCTCTGGCGCCCACCACAGGCCGTTATAGATCAAGCTAGCGTAGCGCGGCATTAAGTCATCTTTTAAATGGGCGACTTCGCGGTCTAAGGTAATACTTTCGATGCCACGGTGCGCCTTCAAGAGAATCGTGCCGCCAGGGGTTTCGTAGCAACCACGGCTCTTCATGCCCACAAAACGGTTTTCTACCAAATCAAGGCGTCCAATGCCATGCTTGCCACCAATGCGATTTAACTCAGCTAATAACTCATGGGGTTTGTAGGCTTTGCCATCAATCGCCACAGGATCGCCTGCGCGGAACTCAATTTCAATAATTTCTGGGGCGTCAGGTGCCTTCTCAGGAGACACCGTCCAACGCCACATTGACTCTTCTGCTTCAGCATTGGGGTTTTCTAAATGACGGCCTTCATAACTGATATGCAAAAGGTTAGCATCCATTGAATAAGGCGAGCCACCTTGCTTATGTTTCATCTCGACTGGAATGCCGTGCTTTTCTGCATAGGCCATTAACTTCTCACGCGAGAGTAGATCCCATTCGCGCCAAGGGGCAATCACTTTAATTCCTGGCTCTAATGCGTAGTAGCCCAACTCAAAGCGAACCTGATCATTTCCCTTGCCTGTTGCGCCATGAGAAACAGCATCAGCACCGGTTAAGCGGGCGATCTCAATTTGACGCTTAGCAATTAATGGGCGTGCAATAGAGGTGCCCAACAGGTATTCACCTTCATAGATGGTGTTTGCGCGAAACATCGGGAATACAAAATCACGAACAAATTCTTCTCGCAAATCATCAATAAAAATGTTTTCTGGCTTGATGCCAAATTGCAGAGCCTTAGCGCGCGCCGGCTCCAACTCTTCACCCTGACCCAAGTCAGCGGTAAAGGTCACAATCTCACAACCATAGGTGTCTTGAAGCCACTTCAAGATCACGCTTGTATCTAAGCCACCGGAATACGCTAAGACTGCTTTTTTAATATCAGACATATTTTCTTATTCAATCCAAAAATTAACCAAAAAATTACTTAATCCAAACGGCCACAAAGTAAATATTCCATCAGGGCTTTTTGTACATGCAGACGATTTTCCGCCTCTTCCCAAACAATGCTTTGTGGACCATCAATAACGCCTGCGGAAACCTCTTCGCCGCGATGCGCTGGCAAGCAATGCATAAAGAGCGCATCAGGCTTAGCCAAAGACATCAACTCCTCATCAACCATCCAATCTTGGAACGCATTCATACGTAAAGTATTTTCATCCTCATATCCCATGCTGGTCCACACATCGGTTGTAACTAAGTCAGCACCTTTGCAGGCCTCTTTTGGATCTGAGCATATTGCGAGATATTTTGCGGATTTAGCTGTTAACCGCGAGGTGTCCAACTGATAACCTTCAGGTGCAGAGAAGCGCAATTGGAAATCCAAGCACTCAGCAGCCTGAAGCCATGTATAAGCCATGTTGTTGGCATCGCCCACCCAGGCTACTGTTTTTCCTTGAATAGGCCCCCGAGCCTCTACAAAAGTAAAAATATCAGCCAATACTTGGCAAGGGTGAAATTCATTCGTTAAACCATTAATCACGGGAACTCGAGAGTTGGCAGCAAAGCGCTCTATGATCTCTTGGCCGAAGGTACGAATCATGATGATGTCAGTCATCCGAGAAATCACTTGTGCAGCGTCCTCTACAGGCTCACCACGGCCTAACTGAGTGTCACGGGTGTTGAGGTATACCGCATGGCCGCCAAGCTGATGGATGCCCGCTTCAAAGCTTAGGCGAGTTCGGGTAGAGTGCTTTTCAAAAATCATCGCCAAGGTACGGTCATGCAATGGATGCCAAGTCTCGTAACTTTTGAATTTGGCCTTCAGCCAAGCTGATCTTTTTAGAAGGTAGTCGTATTCCTCGCGATTGAGGTCAGAAAACTGCAGATAGTGCTTCACCTGACCAGGCACTTGAGGCTTTGCCAGAGATGTCATAGTTGAGCTTTCTACTAAAGTTTTAGCTTGCATTTTTTTCTCAAAGCATTCGGCTGCACGAAAATAGGACCTAAAGCCGTTTTACGGTTACCTCAGGCTGTTAAGCTAGAGGGCTTAGTAATACTATTCTTACCAACATCATTACGCCAACTTGAACTACAAAAAGCTTTTTATTCAAGGCATTACAACTTCTGGCAAACCATTTCGGCCCAGTGATTGGGCGGAGCGTCTTTGCGGGGTAATGGCTACTTTTCGCCCTCCCGGTGATTCAGGAGACCCTCGCTTCACTTATTCGCCCTATGTCAGACCAGTGCTCATTGCAAAAGTGAAATGCGTTGTGATCGATACCAGGTTAGGTGATCTTGACCCTAGAGCGCTCGACTTTGTCGTGAACTTTGCCAAAGACAACAGTCTACCGATCGAAGAGGCATGCGAGTTTGAACCCAAACTCTGAACCTAGCCTTAAAAACAAAAACCCGCTCTGATCAGGAGCGGGCTTAGGTCGAAAATATTTTTCGACCAGCCTAAAACTATTGCTAAGTTACGCTGCCATCGCCTTAATAGCTGCAGACAAACGTGACTTTTGACGTGACGCAGTATTTTTGTGAGCGATCTTTTTGTCAGCGATCTTGTCAATTGTTGCTTGAGTTGCCGCGAATACTTTCGCTGCAGCTGCTTTATCACCAGTTTCGATTGCTTTACGAACTGCCTTAATGGAAGTGCGGAGCTTTGAACGCAAACTGGAGTTGTGCTCATTCTGTTTTACTGCCTGGCGTGCGCGCTTGCGTGCTTGTGCTGTATTAGCCATCTTTAAACCTTGCCTCTATAAATTGCAAATTGCGATTAGTTAAAAATCTCATGGACTTGCCAGATTTGTAAGCCGGCTCACCAAAACCCAAGATTTTACCTTAAAGGACCAAAAAAGCCCAGCCGTCCAATAAATAGGTGAAAATCGGCTCATGAACTTGCTTTCTGCCGCCGCCAAGGTTAGCTGCTTAACCATGCTTTCCCGCATTACGGGACTCCTACGGGAGACTCTGATTGCCCGTAGTTTCGGGGCTTCAGAGTGGACAGATGCCTTTAATGTAGCTTTTAGACTACCCAATTTACTGCGCCGTCTATTTGCTGAGGGGGCCTTTTCTCAGGCTTTTGTCCCGATTTTAGGTGAAATTGCCACAAATGAAGACCAAACTAAGGCTCAAACCCTCATTAATGCCGTCGCCACCCTCTTATTTTGGGCTTTGCTGCTCACGGTAGCACTAGGGGTTATTGGGGCCCCTCTGCTCATTTTGGTGATTGCTACGGGCTTTAGCGGTGGCCCGGCTTATGAAGCCAGCGTAGTCATGACCAGAATCATGTTCCCCTACATCGGTCTGATTTCGATGGTTTCGCTGTCGGCTGGAATTTTGAACACCTTCCATCGCTTTGCCATTCCGGCCTTTACTCCCGTTCTGCTAAATCTCGCCTTAATTACTAGCGCCATCTTTTTGGCGCCACATTTAGAGCAACCGATTTATGCACTAAGTATTGGCGTTCTCTTGGGCGGCGTTTTGCAGCTAGCCATTCAGGTTCCAGCGCTTTCTCGCCTAGGACTTTTGCCGCGCATCGGTTTACTACCTGATGCAATCAAGGCTGCCGCCGCGAACCCCGAGGCAAGACGCGTAATGAAACTGATGGGGCCAGCAGTGTTTGCAGTATCTGTTGCGCAAATCTCCCTCATCATTAATACGAATATTGCATCACGCTTACAGGCTGGGAGTGTCTCTTGGTTGTCCTATGCTGATCGCTTAATGGAGTTTCCAACTGCTTTACTCGGCGTTGCTTTGGGCACTGTCCTCTTACCAAGCCTAAGCAAAGCGAATGCTAAAAATGATTTAGAACATGCGGGTGAACTGTTGATCTGGGGTTTGCAGCTGACTTTCCTATTGGCTGCGCCCAGCGCGATGGCGCTCTTTTTATTTGGCGAGCCGCTGGCTGCAGTTCTGTATCACTATGGAAAATTCAATGCGCTTGATGTTTTGATGACTCAACGCGCTTTAGCAGCCTATGGCGTAGGGCTCATTGGTCTAATCTTAGTAAAGATTTTGGCGCCCGGTTTTTACTCGCGCCAAGATATTCGCACCCCAGTCAAAATTGGCTTACTGGTACTTGTTGCCACCCAGTTAGCCAACCTTGTTTTCGTCCCCTGGCTGGGACATGCTGGACTAGCCCTATCGGTAGGCACGGGTGCCTGCCTCAATGCAGCCCTTCTCTGGATTGGCCTCCATAGGCGCGGGGCACTACCTAGCTCCGCTTGGATGAAGTACCTAGGACAGTTATTTTTGGCCCTGATTCCGTTCTCCGCAGTACTTTTTTATGGCGCAAATCATTACAACTGGATCGCCCTTCAAGCTCAACCCTGGACGAGGATTGGCCTGGTTGCCTTGTTCTTAAGCGTGGCAGCCCTGGTTTACTTTAGCGCCCTGGCCGCCGTTGGAATTCGCTGGCAAAAATTCTTGCGTCATGCAAAATAGCTTGTATGCCAACACAACAACTCGACTACTTCACCTCCCTCGTCACTGAAGATGAACACTTCCCTTTAACGGAAGCTGCCATCGCAGTAGCGCAACACGCTTATCCGGATTTGGATGTGCAGGGCATATTGGATCACTTAGATGAGCTTGGCAACAAACTGAAATTGCGTGTGACGCCTGAAACTTCACCTATTCAGCGCTTACAAATTCTGAAGCATTTCTTTTATAACGAGTTAGGCTTTGGTCCTAACCCAAATGATTTTTATGCGCCCGAGAATTCTTATCTACATCAGGTTATAGAAAACCGTAGAGGTGTGCCAATTTCATTAGCCATTCTGATGATGGAGTTAGGCCAACAAATTGGTTTAAAAATTCGTGGTGTTTCATTCCCGAATCACTTCATGATGCGCATTTCTTTGCAACAGGGCGAAGTGATCATGGATCCATTAACTGGCGAATCTCTCTCTAAGCATGAGCTACAAGAAATGCTCGACCCCTACCTAGATGCTAAAGGGTATCGAGGTGAGCTCAGTCTTCCCTTAAACGTTTTCTTGCGAGCCTCTAGCCCTCGAGAGATACTGTCGCGTTTCCTAAGAAACCTCAAAATGATCTATTCCGAGCATGAGCGTTGGGAACGTCTGCTGGGAATTCAGGAGCGGATGGTAATTTTGCTCCCCGACTCGATTGAAGAAGTACGTGATCGTGGACTCATCTTTGCACAGCTTGAATACCTCCGTCCCGCATTAGCAGATATGCATCGCTATTTGAGCGAAGCTCCTGGAGCGGAAGATGCTAACGATATTCGCGAGCACATTGCCACTCTAGAGAGTCAAACTAAACTTCACTAGAGAATAAGTTAACTCAAATTGCTTGCGTTAACTTATTCTTACTTGCGTCGGAAAATTTTATATACAGCAGCGAGAATCACTGGCAAAGCTGCTGCACCCACACCAATCAAAACAATCACGTTGAGGTTTTGACGAATGATGGGAATGTTGCCAAAGAAATATCCGGCAACGACTAAGCTAAATACCCATAAAGCCGCACCAGTAATATTGAACAACTGAAAGCGTGAAAAATTCATTTCAGACACGCCCGCAATGAATGGTGCAAAGGTGCGAATAATTGGCAAAAAGCGTGCCAAGACGATAGTCTTGCCGCCATGTTTTTCATAAAACGCATGGGTCTTCAATAAGGCGCCCTGATCGATCCAGCGTGACTTACTGCTAAACACTCTCTTTCCAATCCAACGCCCGATGAAATAATTCACTGTATTGCCCATCACAGCTGCGATGAGTAGGCCAATGCAAAGCGTCCACATATTGAAATGCTCAGTAGCGCAATAAGCGCCCGCAATAAACAATAAGGAATCACCAGGCAAGAATGGAGCAACGACTAAACCAGTTTCTGCAAAAACAATGGCAAATAACAAGCCATAGGCCCAAGGACCATATTGCTGAATGACCACATCCAAATGTCGGTCAATGTGCAGCAGTAAATCACTTAATTGCAAAAGGGTATCAATCAACTTGCACTCCAAATATAGGTTTGTTGCGGATATTAACAGGCTCTTATAATCAGGTATGCAAACTGAACCCTACATTCAGCCTATGCAGTCACCAGACTTCAAGCCCATTCTTTGTATTGTTGGCCCTACTGGTGCAGGCAAAACCCATCTCGCCATGTCTCTTGCCGAGCATGCTCAATCTATTGGTTTAACTGTAGAGCTGATTAGTATGGATTCAGCGCTGGTTTATCGAGGCCTAAATATTGGAAGTGCTAAACCAAGCAAAGAAGAGCAAGCCACAGTAATCCACCATCTGATTGATATCTTGGAGCCCACTGAAGTCTATTCAGCTGCGCGATTTGCCAAAGATGCGAAACAACTCTGTGAAGACATTCGGAGCCGCGGAAATATTCCGGTGGTCGTGGGTGGAACAATGTTGTATTGGCGGGCATGGGCTCACGGACTCTCTTCTCTGCCACCAGCCAATACAGACATTCGGGCTCGCTTAGATGAAGAAGGGAAATCGCTTGGTTGGCCAGCGATGCATACCAAGCTCGCCCAGATTGACCCTGAAACAGCCGCACGTTTAAAGCCAAATGATTCCCAACGGGTACAGCGCGCCCTAGAGGTCTTTGAAATTACGGGCAAGCCAATGTCAGCCTTGTTAGCTGAATCGCCCAGCGAGGATGGTAGAGAAGGTTCTGTGATACCTCCCTGGATCAACCTGGTTTCTCTTGAACCGAGTGATCGTAAAAGACTGCATCTCAATTTAGAAAAACGTTTTGATGAAATGCTTGTTGGTGGGCTACTTGAGGAAGTGAAAACTTTAAAGGCAAATGTAGCTTTGCATGCCGATCTACCTGCGATTCGCTCGGTTGGGTACCGTCAAGTTTGGGAATATCTTGATGGGCAAACTGATTGGGAAGAGATGCGCTACAAGTCGCTAGCCGCTACAAGGCAGCTTGGCAAACGGCAACTCACCTGGTTACGTGCGATGACTGGCAGAAACACCTTTGACCCCTTCAACCCAAATGAGTTAAAGGCGGCCTTAGATTTTTGTAAGCGTAATTTAGTTTAAGACAACCAGCTTAGATAACAATAGTCTGCGGCGCGCCCTGAGGACGTTCAACAACCTCACCAACCGTCCACGCTTTTAAGCCTTGAGCAGTTAACGATTTGATAGCAGTGTCGGCTTGATCGGGGGCAACTATGACCACCATGCCAATACCGCAGTTAAATACGCGAACCATTTCTGCATCGGCAACGCCACCCTTCATCTGAAGCCAGCGGAAGAGTTCTGGCATTTGCCAGCTATCACGATGCAGTACAGCTTGAGTATTCTCAGGGAGTACGCGAGGAACGTTATCCACTAAACCACCACCGGTGATATGCGCCATTCCCTTGACATCGATTTCAGAGATGAGTTTTAAGAGTGGTTTGACATAAATTTCGGTCGGGGCCATCACCACATCACCTAATGAGCGGCCACCTAAATCATCGCTTGGCTTTGCACCCGCACGCTCAATAATTTTTCTCACTAAAGAGTAACCATTTGAATGTGCACCGCTAGACCCGATTGCCAAAACAAGATCGCCCGGAACAATCGTTTTCCCGGTAATGATTTTTGATTTCTCAACAGCGCCCACCGCAAAACCTGCCAAATCATATTCACCTGGTGGGTACATTCCAGGCATTTCTGCCGTCTCGCCACCAATCAACGCACAGCCTGAAAGCTCACACCCCTGAGCAATACCACCAACTACTGTTGCAGCAGTGTCTACGGTCAACTTGCCACAGGCAAAGTAATCCAAGAAAAAGAGGGGTTCGGCACCTTGGACCAAAATATCGTTCACGCTCATAGCCACCAAGTCCTGACCAATCGTATCGTGACGATTCCACTCGAAAGCAAGCCTTAATTTCGTTCCAACACCATCGGTACCCGAAACCAATACTGGCTCCTTATAACGCTTAGGAACCTCAAAAAGTGCCCCAAAGCCACCAATTCCAGCCAAAACACCTTCCCGCATGGTTTTTTTAGCCAAGGGCTTAATACGGTCAACTAAGTCATCCCCCGCATCAATATCAACACCGGCGTCACGGTAAGAAAGGCCTTGGGATGGGGAATTAGTAGAAGAGGTCATGTCTGGCTTGGAATATTAGTAAAAAATGCTACTAGGTCAGTAGAATCATTGAATTCTAGAGGATTACTCGTCATGGCCGAAATTTTTACCCCTTTTCTTGCTGCTTTCATCCTAGCTTATATCCTAAGGCCCGCTTTTCTTTGGCTTGAGAGGCGTCGGGTGCCTTCTCCGCTGGCTGCTGGCCTCAGTATCATTTTTGGCCTAGGCATCGTGGGCGCGATATTGAGCCTGTTTATTGGTCTACTCAAAACTGAAGTACCCATGATCAAAGAGCAGTTGCCAACCTGGATTGCGAACACTCAAGCATGGTTAGGACCTAAATTGGCCGACCTTCATATCAACATGGATTGGGGTCATCTCAAAACTCTTGCCTCTCAAAAAATATCTGAACACATTAGTGAGAACGCAGATGAGTTGATGAGTACCACTCTGGATACGGTCCTCATGTCTGGAAGTTCTGTCATTACTGGATTTGTAAATGCTGTACTAATTTTATTTGTGATGTTTTACCTGCTAATTGATTGGGCCCAGTTCTTTCAGTACATCAAAAATTTAGTACCGCCTCGCGCCCAAGAGACAATTCACCATCTAGCAATGCATACCGATGGACTACTTTCTCAGTATCTCAATGGGATGGTGATTGTTATCTCTATCATGTCTGCGTTTTATAGTATTGGCCTGAGCCTCATCGGACTCAAAGGTGCAGTTGCACTGGGCATCTTCACGGCACTCATGATTGTGATTCCCTACATTGGCATCACTATTGGGTTTACTCTAGCGATCATCTCTGCCTTACTTCAATTTGGACCGCAAAAAGAATTGGTTGCTGTGATGGGCTTGTATGGACTAGGCCAATTCCTGGAAGGCTTCATCCTTACACCCCGCTTGGTGGGCGAGCGTATTGGCCTGCATCCTGTAGTCGTTTTATTTGCCTTGTTGCTCTTTGGAAAACTCTTTGGATTTTTTGGAGTACTACTAGCTTTGCCGATTAGTGCAGTGAGCTTAGTAATGGTTCAATATCTTTGGTCGGTTTACACACAAAGCAATTGGTATAAAAAATAAATTTGTTGTAATGAATACATCCTCACTGCCGAAACAATTTGCGTTAGACCTCAGCCACTCGCCAAAAGCTAGTCTAGATAATTATTTATGTAGCAAAGATCTTGCGTTGTTATCGACTTTGCATGCGCTTTGTAAATCGTGGGGAGATGTTGCTAGTAAACAATCTACCAACCCCCTTAATCATCGATGGATTTATTGGTGGGGGCCAGAAGGTTCTGGGCGCACGCATTTACTAGATGCAATTGATAATGCTGCACAGAATGCTGGAATTGAATGCTTTTCCTTAAGCCCAAGTGAACCTACTGCTTGGGTACGACTAGAAGAAAAAATGTCTGCTCTTGCGCAAGCAGAGTCGCCATCGGTCATTACGGTGGACGATGTGGATCGCCTAGATGAGCGGTTAGTTGGCGCCTTATTTCGTATTCTGAATGGTGTTCAGGCCAGCAAAAATATTCATATTTTCATGGCCGGCAAAGCAGCGCCAGCCAACTTAGAGCTACGCGAAGACCTGAGAACCCGCCTGGGCTGGGGTTTGGTCTTTCAAACGCAGCTTTTAGACGATAGTGAGAAAATACAGGCTTTAGAGCAAGCGGCTAAAGCGAGAGGTCTCGTTTTATCGCCCGATGTATTGCCTTGGTTGCTAAATCGCTTTTATCGCGATATGCCCAATTTAATGGCCTTAATCGATGCTTTGGATGCTTATTCACTAGAAACAAAACGTGCTGTAACCTTGCCTCTTGTACGCGAGCTTTTGCAGCCAAAATAATTTACTTAATATTCCATTCGTGACCCAGTTAGCTCTTTTCGATTTAGACCATACTCTTCTACCCTGCGATAGTGATTACGAGTGGGGCCAATTTTTGGCTCGCATCGGTGTCGTCGATAGCGAATACTATGCTCGTCAAAACGAACGTTTTTATCAGGACTACAAAGAAGGTAAGCTCGATATTCATGAATTTTTACGTTTTGCTTTAAAGCCTCTCTCAGAGCATTCTCGAGAACAACTCAAAGAATGGCATGACGCATTTATGGATGAAGTAATCAATGGTCAATTGCGTGAACAAGCGCTAGATTTAGTAAAGCGCCACCAAGATGCAGGTGACTTATGTTGCGTCATCACAGCAACTAATAGCTTTGTCACGCGCCCCATCGTAGAAAGCTTTGGCATTGAACACCTCATTGCGACCGAGCCTGCCACCCAAGAAAATAATCCCTTAGCCAATTACACCGGCGAAGTTCAGGGCATCCCCAATTTTCGCGAAGGCAAGATTCAGAACCTTCAGGCTTGGCTAGCCAAGCAAAAATTAAATCTAGATACCTTACCGCGCAGTTATTTTTATTCCGACTCTATGAATGACTTGCCGCTGCTTGAGCAAGTAAGCCATCCAGTCGCCACCAATCCAGATGACCGGCTTCGCAATGAAGCGCGCCTACGCAACTGGCCTATTCTCGAGCTATTTGCATGATTACTAAATTTATTAAACGTATTTTGCGTCGTGACCCAATGGTCAAGCATTCGCAAACGCATGACTCAAGCGCTCCAAAACGCATCCAAAAAAAATCTCACCGCATTGATCCACACCTGCTTTCTAAAAACGCAGTTAAAGTCACTCATACCCTGCAACAGGCTGGCTATGAAGCCTTTATTGTTGGCGGCGCTGTGCGTGATCTCGTACTGGGTATTGAGCCAAAAGATTTTGATGTGGCCACCAATGCTACGCCTGAACAAGTCCAAAGATTATTTCGTAAAGCACGCTTGATTGGTCGTCGCTTTCAGATTGTGCACGTGACCTTTTTTGGTAAAGGTCATCCCGAGATTATTGAAGTTTCTACTTTTAGAGCCCTATTGGATAACGCCGGAGATCACGTAGCAGAAAGTGGTCGCATATTGCGCGATAACGTCTGGGGCTCGCAAGGTGAAGATGCTGCACGTCGCGATTTCACAATCAACGCAATGTATTACGACCCAAGTACTGAAACGGTATTGGACTATCACGGCGGTATGGCCGATATGCAAAAGAAAACTTTGCGCATGATTGGCGACCCAGCTAAACGCTATCGTGAAGATCCTATTCGCATGTTGCGCGCAATTCGCTTTGCTGCCAAAACGGGCTTTGCTTTAGATCCTAATACACGCAGCCCAATCGCCAAACTGGGCACGCTATTACATGACGTACCTTCAGCCAGACTTTTTGATGAGATTCTGAAGCTCCTGATGTCAGGCTATTCTTGGGCGGCTATTCAAGGCTTAAGAGATGCCGGCCTTCATCACGGCTTACTACCTCTGTTAGATCACATCCTGGACAGTGGGGCAGATTCCAAAGGGGCCAATGATTTTGTAAAACTGGCCTTGGCCAATACTGATCAGCGTATTCAGTCCGGCAAAAGCGTATCTGCAGGATTCTTATTTGCCACATTGCTATGGCCTGATCTACTAAAGAACTGGAAAGCCAATATAGCCAAAGGGATGTCTAATATTCCAGCCCTGCATGATGCAATGGACGACACCATCGCCACGCAAAGCGAGGGAATGACTATCCAGCGTCGCTTTGAGAGTGATATGCGAGAAATCTGGTCTATGCAGCCCCGTTTTGAGAAACGCGTGGGTCGCTACCCATATCGCCTGATTGAATCGCCACGATTTAGAGCGGGTTATGACTTCATGCTCTTGCGCTGTGCGACCGGAGAACAACATCCCGCGCTTGGCGAATGGTGGACAAGCTTTATTGCTGCCGATCCAGACGGGCAAGACGCCCTAATGCTAAGCGCTAAAAATGAGACAGGTAATCCAGCGGGCTCACCGGCTAAAAGGCGGAGACGAAGAAAGCCGAAATCGGCAGCGCCCTCAGAAGGTGCACCAAGCTAAGCAGACTTGAAGAAATTTCGGTAAAGTAGTTTTATCTTCAGTTTGGAAACCTATGGCACGGGCTTATATCGGATTTGGTGGCAATATCGGTGACACACGTCAGCTCATTACTGACGCGATTGTCTGCTTGGCTTTGCGCTCAGAATTACAAATCCTAGCTAAAAGTTGTTTTTATCAAAGCGCTCCAGTGGAGGCTACTGGCGGCGACTACATTAACGCTGTTATCGAAATTGATACTCAACTCTCACCTTACGGGTTATTACATGTCTGCCAATCGATCGAACAAGAGTTTGGCCGAGAGCGTCCTTATCTGAATGCACCGCGCACCCTAGATCTGGATATTTTGCATTTTGAAGGCATCAATCAAAATGAGACGCAGTTAACACTACCCCACCCAAGGATTATTGAGCGCTCCTTTGTGCTACTTCCTTTACTGGAGATTGCCCCTGATTTTTTCCTCCCCCATTTAGGCGAGCTCAAAGCCTATTTACCAAAAGTGGCGAACCAAAGAATCGAAAAACTACCCTGCCGTAACTGTAATTGCGGGGAAAAAGACGTTTATAGCCAAACGACGCATTAATTCATTAAACTCTCGCCATGGGTTACTTACAAGGCGAAAAGCCAATCACAATCACTAAGCTCCTCGCAATGCACGCTGAGGGTGAAAAGATTTCGATGCTCACCGCATACGATTCCACCATGTCTGCATTACTCAATCGTTGTGGAGTGGAAACTATCTTGATTGGCGATTCGCTTGGCAACGTCATTCAAGGTCACTCCAGTACTACGCCGGTTACTGTCGAGCAAATGGTTTATCACACAGAGTGTGTAGCGCGCGCTAATAGCCATGCATTTTTGATTTCTGACTTGCCATTTGCGAGTTATGGCGACCCCATCCAAGCATTAGATTCTGCCGCCTTACTCATGCGCGCTGGCGCTGATATGGTCAAGCTTGAAGGTGGTGGAGACTGGCAAGTAGACGTCATTCGATATTTAGTAGAGCGAAGTGTTCCCGTGTGTGCGCACTTAGGTTTACTACCTCAATCAGTTCATGTGCTCGGGGGATACAAAGTTCAAGGCAAATCAAAAGATACCGCCACCCTGATGCTTGAACAAGCACTTGCATGCCAAGAGGCCGGCGCTCAAATGACTGTTCTTGAAGCGATCCCATCTTCACTCGGTGAAAAAATCACCGCCGAACTTCATATTCCTACGATTGGCATTGGCGCTGGGCCAGACTGCTCTGGCCAGGTTCTAGTGCTGCAGGACATGCTGGGCATCAGCCCCGGTAAACCGCCGAAGTTTGTTAAAAACTTTATGGATGGCCACCACTCAGTCGAGGCAGCCATCAAGGCTTATGTGCGTGAAGTGAAAGCTGGTAAGTTTCCTAGCCCCGAATACGGCTTCGCAGGCTAGTTAATCTTTAACTAAAGAAACTCTTTACGCCATCAAACCAGCCTTTTTGTTGAGGGCTGTGTTTATCGCCTCCGGATTTCAAGCTCTCATCAAATTTGTGAAGTAGTTTTTTCTGCTCTTCAGTCAATTTCACTGGGGTCTCAACCATAACGTGCACAAATAGATCACCCACCATAGTCGAACGCAGACCTTTGATGCCTTTATTGCGCAAGCGGAAAGTCTTTCCAGTTTGAGTGCCCTCAGGAATTGGAAACTCCACACGTCCAGATAGAGTTGGCACTTCAATTTCACCACCAATAGTGGCAGTCGCGAATGAGATTGGCATCTGCACATGTAAATCGCTGCCATCACGCTCAAATACTTTATGTGGCTTAACACGCACCTCTACATAGAGGTCACCAGATGGTCCGCCATTGAGGCCTGGTTCACCATTACCCACTGAGCGCACGCGCATACCATCATCAATTCCAGCAGGGATTTTGATTTCAAGCGTTTTTTGTTCTTTATGTTTACCAGTGCCGTGACAGGTTTTGCATGGCTTTGGTATGTACTCACCAGTGCCGCGGCACTTAGGGCAAGTTTGCTGCATGGAGAAGAAACCTTGCTGCACGCGAACTTGACCGTGACCATCGCAAGTGGAGCATCTCTCAGCTTTGCTACCCGGCTCAGCACCACTGCCATGACACGGTTTGCAATTACTCCAGCTTGGCACACGAATTTGGGTTGTATAGCCTTCAGCCGCTTGCTCAAGGGAAATATCCATGTTGTAACGCAAGTCAGAACCTTTGTAGACTTGCGGGCCAGAATGACGGCCACCGCCACCTTGACCAAAAATATCGCCAAAGATATCTCCGAAGGCATCGGCAAAGCCACCGCCGCCACCAAATCCTCCACCGCCAAAGCCACCGCCCATAGAGGGATCAACGCCAGCATGGCCATATTGGTCATACGCAGCGCGCTTATTGGGATCAGTTAAAGTTTCGTAGGCTTCCTTGACTTCTTTAAATTGAGCTTCAGATGTTTTGCTATCTGGGTTGCGATCAGGATGATGCTTCATTGCCAACTTACGATAGGCTTTTTTAAGTTCTTCGTCGCTGGCACCTTTTGCTACACCAAGCACTTCATAAAAATCGCGTTTACTTTTAGGCACGGCCTATTCCTCTCAACAACCTGAATGACACAAGTCGGCACGAGGCCGACTTGTTATTTAAGTACATTAAAACTACGTTAATGAATGTCTGATTTCAGAGTTACTTCTTGTCATCAACCTCTTTGAAATCAGCGTCAACAACATCAGCATCAGGAGCTGCTTGCTGTGCGCCACCAGGAGCTGCACCAGGTGCGGCACCGCCAGATTTAGCTTGCTCAGCAGCCATGACCTTCTCGCCCAACTTCTGGCTAGCTTTACCCAAAGCTTCGGTCTTCGCTTCAATGGCCTCTTTATCGCTGCCCTTGATAGCTTCATCCAATTCCTTGAGAGCTGCTTCGATCGCTTCTTTTTCTGAAGCTTCTAAGCTAGCACCATGCTCTTCCAAAGCTTTCTTGGTTGAGTGAGCCAAGGCATCAGCGGTATTGCGTGCTGTTACCAGCTCAAGCGCTTTCTTATCTTCAGCAGCATTGGCTTCAGCATCTTTCACCATGCGTTGAATCTCTTCTTCAGTCAAACCAGAGTTTGCCTTGATGGTGATTTTGTTCTCTTTGCCAGTCGTTTTGTCTTTTGCGGTGACATGCAAAATACCGTTAGCATCAATATCAAAAGTCACTTCAATTTGTGGCATACCGCGTTGTGCAGGAGCGATACCTTCGAGGTTAAATTCACCAAGCAACTTGTTTGCAGCGGCCATCTCGCGTTCACCTTGGAAGCACTTAATAGTTACAGCAGGCTGGTTATCTTCCGCAGTAGAGTAAACCTGAGAATGCTTAGTAGGAATCGTCGTGTTCTTAGGAATCATCTTGGTCATGACGCCACCAAGAGTTTCGATACCCAATGACAAGGGGGTAACATCTAAGAGCAATACGTCTTTACGATCACCAGACAATACAGAACCCTGAATTGCAGCGCCAACAGCAACAGCTTCATCTGGGTTAACGTCTTTGCGCGGCTCTTTACCGAAAATTTCTTTTACCTTGTCCTGAACAGCAGGCATACGGGTTTGACCACCAACCAAGATCACGTCATCAATTTCAGAAACATTGACGCCGGCATCTTTGATGGCAGTTAAGCAAGGACCAGCGGTACGGTTGATCAATTCCTCTACCAAAGACTCCAACTTGGCACGAGTCAATTTCAAATTCAAGTGCTTAGGACCGCTAGCATCAGCTGTCACGTATGGCAAATTGATTTCCGTTTGCTGTGCAGAGGACAATTCAATCTTGGCTTTTTCAGCAGCATCTTTTAAACGCTGCAAGGCCAATACATCTTTACTCAAATCAACGCCCTGTTCTTTCTTGAACTCAGCAATGATCCAATCGATGATGCGTTGGTCAAAGTCTTCGCCACCCAAGAATGTATCGCCATTAGTGGAGAGCACTTCAAATTGCTTCTCACCGTCAACGTTAGCAATTTCAATGATAGAAACGTCGAATGTACCGCCGCCTAAGTCGTATACAGCGATCTTGCGATCCACTTTGTCTTGTTTATCCAAGCCGAACGCCAATGCAGCAGCGGTTGGCTCGTTGATGATGCGCTTAACATCCAAGCCAGCGATACGGCCAGCGTCTTTAGTAGCTTGACGTTGGCTGTCATTGAAGTAGGCAGGAACAGTAATCACGGCTTCTGTCACCTCTTCACCGAGATAGTCTTCAGCAGTTTTTTTCATCTTACGTAATATTTCTGCGGAAACTTGCTGGGGTGCCATTTTTCTATCACGCGCTTCAACCCAAGCATCGCCATTATCAGCAGCAATAATTGAATAAGGCATGAGGCCAATATCTTTTTGCACCTCTGGATCAGTAAATTTACGGCCCATCAAACGCTTGACTGCGTAAATTGTGTTTTTAGGATTTGTTACTGATTGACGCTTTGCAGGGGCGCCAACCAACACTTCGCCATCTTCAACGTAAGCGATGATTGATGGAGTTGTGCGACCGCCTTCGGCGTTCTCAACAACTTTAGGTGCATTGTTTTCAACGACTGAAACACATGAATTTGTGGTTCCTAAGTCAATTCCGATAATCTTTCCCATAATTGCTCCAAAAAATTAAGTTGTTTTGTTGTACTAATGAATATTTCGATACCCATTAAATGGGGTCTAAAAAGGGTAATTCAAGGGGCGAAATAGCAAAAAAGGCAGAAAAACTGCCTTTTTTATGCTTTTTTGGAGATTTAAGCCTTATTTAGGGGCGCTAACGGTCACTAAAGCAGGTCTGAGCACCCGATCTGCAACGGTATAGCCCCGCTGCAAGACTGAAACCACGGTATTGGGGTCTTGCTCAGAAGGAACCGAAGCAATGGCCTGGTGGTGGTGAGGATCAAATTTATCCCCTACCGCAGGATTAATTTCTGTCATGCGACCTTTTTCAAACGCAGATAGCAGTTGCTTTAAAGTAATCTCTAGACCCTCTTTGAAGGCTTTAGCGTCGCCAGCATCTGTACTTAATGCTGCATAAAGACTATCGGTCACTGGTACCAAGTGCTCTGCAAAACTTTCAATGGCAAACTTGTGCGCTTTTGCAATGTCCTCAACAGCCCGGCGGCGAATATTTTCACCCTCGGCTTTTGCGCGCAAAAAGTTATCCTGCAACTCACCAATCTGTTGATTGAGATCAGCTATCTCTTGTTCTGGAGTTTTGACAGCAGCCGGCTCAGAAGCAGCAGCTTCATTTACCTGAGGATCAGCAGCGACATCTTCTTGCTCTGGGGGTGGATTTTGATTTTCTTGTGTCATGGACGCTATTTTACTTTTCTTTAAAGATGGTTACTTAGCAATATGGGGTCAATCAATTCAATTTCAAGACTTTGTTCTCTCAACTAGCTCAGCCCTTTCATTGCGCTTGGCTAAATCAGATTCAGACTCTACTCCCAAGGGCCAACCATGGAGATGATCATGCGCAATATCGCTTAGAGCCTCTATCCACTGGGGGTTACTGTTTAAGCAGGGGATATAACGATAGTCCTTACCGCCATGCTCCAGAAAGGTTTCGCACGCTTCCATGGCGATCTCTTCGAGTGTTTCTAGGCAATCTGCTGGGAATCCAGGGCAAAAAATATCCATGCGCTGACAACCCTCTTTTGCTAATTTTTCAATGGTTGATGCAGTGTAGGGTTTGAGCCATTCCGCTTTACCAAAACGAGATTGGAAAGTAACAATGTATTGCCCAGGCTCTAAGCCAAGAGATTCACCAAGCAGGCGGCCTGTCTTTAAACATTCGCAGTGGTATGGATCACCCTTCATCAAATTGCGCTTAGGTAGGCCATGAAAAGACATCACAAAGCGATCACCCTTAGCAAAATCGGGCCGTCCATTTTTATCCCAACTGCTTAATACTTGATCACGTAGAGCGGCAATGTAAGCAGGGTTGTCGTGATAGTGCTTCACTAATCGCAACTCAGGTTGATCGCGCCAAGTACCCAAAACACGAAAGACTTCATCAAAGCTAGAGGCGGTGGTGGTTGCTGAATACTGGGGATACAAAGGCAAAACCAGTAAACGCTCCATCCCTTGTGCCTTAAGACCGTTGAGCGCCTCTTGGGTTGAGGGCTGACCATAGCGCATGGCTAAGTCCACCAAAACAGTGTGGCCTTGTTGGCTAAATTTCTCACCCAACTCTTTAGCTTGTAAACGAGAGTAGTGCATCAATGGTGAGCCTAGCTTAGGCAACCAAATAGAGGCGTACTTCTTGGCGGAGGCACCACTACGAATAGGTAAAATAATCCCATTCAAAATGCACCACCAAATAATGCGTGGAATTTCTACAACGCGCGGATCGGAAAGAAATTCTTTCAAGTAAGCTCTAACCGCCTTAGGTGTTGGTGCAGATGGTGTACCTAAATTCAACAACAGGATTGCAGTTTTACTAGTGCGTAAGTGGGGGTTTTGATTCAAGGTGATGTCTCTCGAGTAAATGGTTTTATTTATTTTTACTAATGAATACTTTAAGAACTCAAAACGCCAGACAACAATTTGGAAGTGATATCAACAATCGGAATAACGCGATCGTAGGCCATCCTAGTAGGACCAATCACTCCCAGCGTTCCGACTATCTGGCCATCGACGCTATATGGGGCGCTGATGACAGCCAAATCCTCATAAGGCAATAAGTCACTCTCGCCGCCAATAAAAATCTGAATTCCATCCGCATGACTTGATACGTCTAGCAATTGCATCAGGACTGACTTTTGCTCCAACATGTCAAACATTTTGCGCAGCTTATCTAAATTAGAACTTAAATCACCTACGTTTAATAAGCGACGTTCTCCAGAGAGCACCATATCACCACGCCCCATGTCGTAATCCGCTACACCGCTCTGCAGGGCTAATGCCATGAGGCCAGAAATATCTGCACGTAAATTATCTAAATCGGATTTGAGGTGTAAACGTACTTGCTCAAAACTTTTACCAGCAAACTGAGTATTAATAAAATTGCCGGCCTCTATCAGCTGACTAGGCGTGTAATCCTGAGTAGTAGGAAGGATGCGATTTTGAACATCACCCTCTGGGGTAACCATAATGAGCAAAATCTTGCCTTCGCCTAGACGCAAAAATTCAATATGTTTAAACACTTGCGCACGCTTGGGGGTCATCACAACACCAGCAAAATGAGTGAGGTTCGACAAAATCTGGGCGGCTGAATTCAAAACACGCTGCGGAGAGTCCGGCAAAAGACCTTTTTCAACCTCGCGAGCTGCCATTTCTTCCAAAGGGCGAACCGTCACCATGGTGTCGACAAACAAACGATAGCCCCGAGGAGTGGGAATACGGCCTGCTGAGGTGTGTGGACTTGTTACTAGACCCATATCCTCTAGATCAGCCATGACATTGCGAATGGTGGCCGCTGAGAGGTCTAAACCTGAAAATCTGGACAATGTGCGCGAGCCAATAGGCTGTCCCTCTTCGATATAGCGCTCGATGAGGGTTTTTAGTAGGGCGCGGGAACGTTCATCCATGGTGGAAGGGATTTTATGCCTATGGTTTAATCGTTATATGTTAAGCCCATCCTCAAATTCCACCAAGAAGGCCTTTAGCCGGGTGGCGCTCGTCGGCAAATTTCAGGCTGATGGCATTGTGGAGCATCTCCAAGATCTAGCTAAGCTGGTGTCAGGCCTGGGTTGCGAGGTATTTATTGAGGCTGCAACAGCAAGCCACTTCAAGCTAGCCAACTACCCTACGAAAACTGCAGATGACTTTGCGGGCACGATTGACCTAGTTGTCGTTTTGGGAGGTGATGGCACGATGCTGGGTATCGGCCGTCAATTGGCGGGCAGCAATGTTCCCTTAGTCGGAATCAATATGGGCCGTCTAGGTTATATGACCGATATTCCGATTCAATCAGTACAGAGCATCTTGCCTAAAATTATTGCGGGTGAATACGAGGCGGATACGCGCACCTTGCTCGATGCGGTGGTGATGCGCGATGGAAAAGAAATTAATCGTGCACTAGCGCTCAATGATGTCGTTGTTAATCGCTCCGGAATTTCCGGAATGGTTGAGCTGGCAGTACACGTCAATGGATCTTTCATGTACAACCAGCGCTCCGATGGCTTGATTGTGTCCACACCCACCGGATCAACGGCCTACGCACTGTCCGCCGGTGGCCCCATTTTGCATCCTCATGTCGCTGGTATCTTGCTTGTACCGATTGCGCCGCACTCACTTTCTAATCGCCCCATTGTGCTGCCACAAGATAGCGTTACCGTGATTGAAGTGGTAAATGGACTTGAGGTGATTGTTAATTTTGATATGCAATCTCAAACAGAGTTGCAGGCTGGTGACAAAATTGAGGTACGTCAATCTGATAAAACGATTGCCCTGCTTCATCCTAACAATCACAGTGACTACAAAACTTTGCGCGAGAAGTTGCATTGGAATGAATACCCATCGACATTCTGATGTCGAGTTCTTTGCTACGCTAATACATGCTTCAAACCATCTCACTTCGTGATTTCGTCATTGTTGACCAACTTGAGCTAGATTTTTCCAGCGGCTTTACCGTGCTTACTGGCGAAACTGGTGCTGGAAAGTCTATTCTGCTTGACGCTCTTAGTCTCGTATTGGGAGAACGTGCTGATAGTAGCCAGATTCGTGAAGGCAGTACTCGCGCAGAAATATCAGCCCTGTTTCAGATTAACCCCGAACAGCTCAGCCACTTTAGCCAATGGCTCGATGAGCAAGGCTTCCCAGTTGAAGATGGCGGACAAAGCCTGCTGCTTAAGAGAACCGTTGAAAGTAATGGTCGAAGTCGTGCGTTCATTAATGGTAGCGTTGCGACCTTGGCTCAACTGCGTGAGGCAGGCGATCAGCTAGTTGATATACATGGGCAGCATGCCCATCAACTACTCCTCAAAGGAGGCGCGCAACGTGAATTACTCGATCGTCATGCAGGACTTCTACCTTTGGCTTCCGAGGTAGCCCAGGCCTTCAAAACCCTGAATGACTCCCGTCGGCGCTTAACGCAAGCAGAAAATGCCGGTCAAGATATTGAGCGCGAACGTGAGCGCCTAGAATGGCAACTTGAAGAACTCAATGCTTTAGCACCACAAAGTGGTGAATGGGCAACCATCCAAAGCGAACATGATCGCCTAGCTAATGGCGCCAAATTGATTGGGGGCTGCCAGGAAGCCATCGAAATCTTGAGTGATGCCGATAACTCATTGGAATCAACTCTATCGAAGGTTTGCGGCAATATTGGCGCATTGGCGGCGCATGATCCAGCCTTAGCTGATATTAGCGAATCATTGGAGAGCGCACAAATTCAATTGGATGAAGCTATTCATGGGTTAAATCGCTATTTACAAAAAATTGATTTAGATCCCGCGCGCCTCGAGCAAGTAGAGGAACGCATGCAAGCTTTATATGGCGCTGCTAAAAAATATCGTTCAGAAGTAGATCACTTACCTACCTTGCTATCTGACACAGCAGAGCGTTTAGAGGCTTTGACAGCCTCACAAAATATTGAAACCCTGCGCGAAAAAGTCAAACAAGAAGAGGTGGCTTATTTAAAGCTAGGCAAGCAGCTCTCTCAAAAACGAAGTCAAGCTGCAAAAGAATTAGGGGGATTAGTTACCGATGCGATGCAGAATCTCTCCATGGCAGGCGGACGACTTGAGATTGCCCTGACTCCACTGGCGGAAGGTGGCTCTTTTGGTTTAGAACAAATCGAATTTTTGGTAGCCGGTCATATTGGTAGCACCCCACGCCCTTTAGCAAAGGTAGCATCAGGCGGCGAATTAGCGCGCATTAGCCTGGCAATTAGCGTGATTACCAGCAAAGCCTCATTTACCCCCACCTTAATATTTGATGAAGTAGATGCTGGTATTGGTGGCGCTGTGGCCGAGACGGTTGGCAAACTACTAAACCAATTGGGTCGATCCCATCAAATTCTTTGTGTCACCCATTTACCTCAAGTGGCTGCTCAAGGTAATCACCATTTAAAAGTAAGCAAGTCCCAAAATGGTGATAAAACTATTTCTCAAGTTCAAGCCCTGGGCAGGGTTGAGCGAGTGGAAGAAGTTGCTCGCATGCTTGGTGGGGCCACCATCACCGATACCACTAGACGTCACGCTCGAGAACTACTAGAACAAGATTAGAGATTAGAGGGTGCGTGGAAAATATCATTCCACAAACTTAGTACAGAATTTCTAGCGGCTGCTAACTCAGACTCCCCGATCAAATGTATACGGGTTTTATCGACACCGTCTAAACGCAATCGATGCTGGCGTAATCTCAATAAGCGATAAGCATCACCAACTTGTTGGGCGGCTGCTTTTTCAATTAACCGCAGTTCTCCAGCTATTTGTAGTAAGGCAATATTTCCAAGGTTGCCAATTAACTGAGAATATTGATGCGCATAGGCGAGCACCAAAAACTGCACCATAAATTCAATATCAACCATGCCGCCTGAATCATGCTTTAAATCAAAACCCTCGCTAGGATTGGGATGTCCCTCATGTACCTTACGGCGCATTTCCAAAATCTCAGTCCTTAGTACATCAATATCTCGTGGCTGGCTTAATACTTCGGCTCGCACTTGATCAAAAGCCCGACCTACTTCAGGATTACCAGCTGAATACCGGGCACGCGTTAAAGCTTGATGCTCCCAAACCCATGCTGCGTTATCACCTTCCCGCAATTGATATTTCCTAAATGCTTCCGCATTGGTTACCAAAAAGCCGGCTGACCCATTAGGACGAAGTCGGGTATCAATCTCGAACAAACTACCTGTCGATGTAAATGTCGTTAACCAGTTAATCATGCGTTTGGCTAACAAGGCATATGCCTCTTGAGCAACATAATCACTCTCACCTGATTGATATAAAAACACCAAATCTAAATCAGAGGCATAGCCTAATTCTTTGCCACCCAACTTCCCATATGCGATCACTGCAAAGGGAGGATCAGTATCTTGGGGAAGTCCGCACTTTAGAGCTACGCTAGGCCATACACGCTCAAAAGTAGTTTGCACAATGAGGTCGGCTAAGGCAGATAAATGATCACTCACCTTCTCCACTGGTAAAGCCTTGTCAACACCAATACCCAAATCCGCGAGCAAGGTAATAAATGTTTCAGTGTGATGCGTTACCCGCAAGATATCCATAGCCTGCTCAGAGCCATCACCTTCAGCCATGACATCATCTAAGCGTATGTTCAAGTTTGACTGAACTTCTCGCCAATACTCTGCAGGGCTTTCTATCAAAGTTCTTTCTGTATGCGAGTTCAATAAATAGTCGAGTAAATGGGGGTGCAGGGTAAGGTATTGAGCCCCCCATTGAGATGCTTGGAGCAAGGCGAGGACATTAAAGAGCGCGCGGGGATACTCCGCCAATATGGATAAGTAGGCACTGCGTCTCGCAATAGCTTCTAGCAAGTCAAAAAAACGTAATAAGGTTTGGTCTAATGAAGAAGAATGATCATCTGCCATCAAAATGTCTGCAGCACTACGCATCAAATTGTCACAGATCAGCCGACTCTTTTCTGGCAATAACTTCGCTTTAGGGCTTGCAATCCAGGCCTGCCAGCGCGATAGAGACTCTGGAAATAGCTGGGCATCTGGCTGCCAATCTTGATCTAAGGGAGCAAGATCGAGGCGCGCATCTTCATCCAATAAAAATGCTTTTTCGAAAAGACGGGCTACATTGTTTTGATGCCGCTCTAGCTCTTTCAAAAACGATGTTTGATCTTCCAAAGATTTTCCCGGGGCCATAGAGGTGGCCAAACGAGAGCGTATCTCTGGATCCTCTGGCAGATAATGGGTCTGCTGATCATCCCAAACCTGAATGCGGTGCTCAAGATGCCTTAAAAAGACATAGGCCTCTTGTAAGGCATGAACCTCTTCTTTAGGCAATATTCCACGCCGCTCAATTAAGTTGAGTACCTCAAGCGTTGGTCGCACCCTAAAACGAGGATCTGTACCGCCACGCATGAGCTGGAACATTTGCGCCAAGAATTCGATTTCCCGAATACCGCCACGCCCCAACTTGATATCATTTGACCGACCAAGATGAGCGGACGACCGCTTCTCCGCTTCCCGCTGAATTTGTGCGTGCAAATCCCGAATCGACGCAATCACGCCATAATCCAAATGGCGGCGATATACAAATGGGCGGATTAATTGCTCCAATACCTTTTCGCAGTGGTTGTAATCATGCGAGCCCGGTAGCGGAGAAATCAAACGCCCTTTAATCCATGCGTAGCGCTCCCATTCTCTACCCTGCACTAAAAGGTATTCTTCAAGCATATCCAAGCTGCATACCAAGGGACCAGAATCGCCATTCGGACGGAGTCGCATATCCACCCGAAAAACAAAGCCATTGGTTTCGTGTTCAGCAAGCAACTTAATTAAGCGCTTACCCATGCGAGTAAACCACTCATGGTTTGATAGGGTTTTTGGACCGCCTCGTGTCTCACCCTCGTGCTCATACAAAAATATCAAATCAATATCGGACGATAAATTCAACTCGAAGCCGCCCAACTTACCCATTCCCACCACCATCAACGGCATTTCCGCATTGGTACTAGAACTCCAAGGTAGTCCAAAACGAGCCTCAAGATCTACGCGGATAAAGGCAATAGAGCCAGCAACTGCAAGCTCTGCAAAATGACTGAGGCTACGAGTGACCTCGTCCAAGCTAGCCATGCCATTGAGGTCACGAAAAGCAATCCACAGCATTAATTGTTGTCGTGCGAGGCGCAAATTAGCCATGAATAGGGCTTCTTGATCACCAGACGCCAGATCATCTAAGCGATAGGCATCAAGCAAACTACGAATACCATGCCAATCAATTTTTTGAGGGCCATGAATTTTTAACCAATTGATCCACTCGGGCTTGGCATGGAGCCAACGGCGGGCGTAATTAGAGTGGCACTCTAAAAACTCAATTTGCTTATAAAAATCATCCATCCCCCCATCTTAATACCGAATAAATTGACTTCCTGAGGCTTGGAGATCAAGTTGAGCCTGACGGATAATAGAGGCCATGCTTCAAAACATCATTCCACCCCGCCTTAAGCGCGTTCTTACAAAACGTCCCCCAGGGTTGGGCAAAGCCTGGCTCAAACGCATTCTGATTTTGATTGGGCTTGTCTGCGCACTTTTGGTGATAGGTCACTTGGGAGTGCGTTATGTACTTTGGCCGCAACTTGAAAAATCCAAAGCATCCGTCGAAAAAATTATTGGTGCCCGCATTGGTGCAGAAGTATCAATCGACAAACTTCAAGTGGCATGGACTGGGCTTTGGCCTAATTTTGAAATAGAAGGACTTCGCTTTAATAGCGCAGAAAAATCAAAACCTTTATTGCTGATAAACAAAATTTATGGGGAATTAAGCTGGAAATCTTTTTATCACCTAGCACCCTACTTTCGCGATCTTCATTTTGAAGGCGCTGAAATTTATGCGCAGCGTAATAACAATGGAGCAATTAGTATTGCCGGAATTTCAATCGATTCAAATTCAAATGATTTCTCAGCTGAAAATTGGCTATTCTCACAAAATTCTATTGAAGTAAATAATGCCAAACTATTTTGGGATGATCAGAAGAATAAGAGACCTATCACCTCTGTAGAAATTGTGAGTCTATCTCTAGACAATGGTATTCGCAAACATGAAGGTTCTATTCGCCTAAATACTCCTTGGGCAAATGGTCCAGCAGAGATGAAGGTCAGTTTTGTTCCTCACCTTGCAGGGCAAGCAGGCAATTGGCGCGACTGGATCGGCACTATTTACTGGAACCTAAGCGATCTTGATCTGAAACAAATTTCTCAGCAATTTAGCATCAACCTGACGACGCTTGAGGGAATACTCAGCAGTAATGGCCAACTCAAAATCGACAATGGCCACCCTGACGGTGGAGAGTTTTACGTTGCCGCAGACCAACTGATTATCCAAACCTCCAAAGATACCGAGGCGATTGCCTTGGGTAGATTGGAAACAAACTTAAGCCAAGAAACAAATGATGGCCTGCTCTCCATCTCCACTAAAACATTTGCATGGAGTGAGTTGGGTAGCCCAAAAACAGCAGCGCTAGAGCATTTAAGCCCGATGACTTTTCGTTGGCGGTCACCAGGAGCTGATGGAGAGATTAAGGAATTCGGATTTTCTTCACCCAAGATATCTGTAGAGGATGTCGCTTTATTTGCTCAAAATCTACCTCTCTCTAAAAAGGTGCATGGCTGGATTAAAGCTTCCAAGGCAGATGGCGAACTAGAGGATGTCGAGATCCACTGGTCGGAGAGCAAGTCCCCGCTATCAGCGCTCAACATCCCAGGAGGTTGGTTTAAGTCCAATAAACTCGATTTTTCTATCAGCGCCAAATTAATTAACTTAAGTTTTGATGGTATCAATAGCTCAATCCCTAGCGTCTCCAATCTATCGGGATTTATAAGCGGCAATCAAAACGAAGGAAGTTTCTCATTAAATTCCAACAATCTTGAATTAGAGATGAATGACTTTTTGGATGATCCTAAAATTTCTTTAGATCGTGCAAAAGGTCAAATTAACTGGTCTAAAGAGCGAGGTAAATGGGTGGTAAACGCCAAGAGTTTGGCGCTCAGCAACCCTGAAATCAACACCACCCTAAAACTGAACTACATCATCGGGGATGCTAAGAAGCCAGACTTCATGGCATTAGACATGGATTTTTCCAAGGCAAACTTAGTCAGTGCCTATCGATATCTCCCGGTAGGAATGGATAAGGAAGCGAGGACCTACCTAAGCAAAGCCTTTACTGCAGGAACAATAGAAAAGGGTGAGTTACACATTCAAGGTGACCCGAATGGGGTCCCTTTCTCTGCACCCAATAGTGGGCAGTTCACATTGAATCTCCCTATTGTGGGAGCAAGCTTTACTCCAATGCCTCTACTCCCAGCCAATCAAGGTACCTGGTCTACCTTTACCAATATTAATGGTGTCATCACAATGCAAAACGCAAAGTTAGACATAGATATTGGAAAAGGAAATTACAAACAAGTTGCCTTAAGTAACTTTCATGCGGACATTCCAAGCGTGAGTGCTAAACAAATGCCCCTGAATGTCAGTGGCGCAGCGCAAGGTGAGGCACCGCAGATGCTGGAGTATGTATTTGCCTCGCCTATTGCGAAGAAAATAGATAACCTTGAAAAAAATCTACGGATAACAGGGGCAACAAAGATGTTATTAGGTCTCAATATTCCCCTTTCCGGAAACGCTGATACTAAAGTGGATATCAAGCTAGATTTCCCAGGAAATCATCTTCAATGGGGAGATACCCCGCCATTTGATAATCTCAAGGGAAGGGTTCGTATTACTGAAACAAATCCAGAATTTGAGGATGTGACCGCTAACTTCATGGGGGGTGCATTTAAAATCTCGAGTGCACCTGAAGCAAAAAATAACAACACTTTTAATATTTCTGGTGACATAGCCGCTAGCTTCCTTAAGGACTACCTTGCAAAAGATGCAGACTTAAAACTCGCGTCTGTATTGCAGAGTATGAGCGGTTCAGCAACGTATGAAGGTGCCGTTAGCTTTAACAAGGGGAACAGCGAAACAAATCTGAAATTTGATTTACGCAACTGGGCGAGCACCGCACCTGCGCCCCTAAATAAACCCATGGGTATGCCACTATCAGGCCGAGTGACTCTCAAAGATTTCGCCGATGAAAAAGTAAATGTCAATCGTTTTAGCTGGTCCGGTAAGTTGGGTGACCTATATTCATTTGAGGGTGAGTTAGGCAACGACAGCAAATTACGTCATGCCGCAGGCATCGGGGCTCCTGCCATTTTGCCGCCAGAAGGGTTTCAGTTAAATATTAATAGTAGTGAGCTGAATCTAGATACCTGGAATGATTTTTTAGATAATCAGAGCAAAAAAAATGCTTCTGTTCAAACCGAAATTACTAGCCCAGGTAACCTACTCATTACAGCGCAAGTAAAAAGACTGACTCTCGGAGATCGAGTATGGCCCGAAGTGAATCTCTCAGTGAATAACAAGAACGGTCCATGGAATTTTCGCCTGAACTCACCCCTAGTCAGTGGCCAAGTGCAATATCAACAGGCTAACAAAGCACAACCCAGTGGTTTTGTCGGCGGCCATCTTGCACGCCTCTTAATCCCTGACGCTGAAAATACTGAGCCAGAGAAAACTGCTTCCAAGCAAAAAGTGGTAATGAATAAAGCGAAATTGAGCCCCAATTCTATTCCGAGCATGGATCTCATTATTGATGAGTTTTCATGGTCAAAGGCGCAACTTGGACAAGTCAAGTTGAAGTCTAAAACTAGTGACAATATTTTTAAAGTTGATCTATTGCAAACAAGTAATCCCCAAGCCTCCACGACTGCTAGCGGACAATGGATTGGTGGCACTAAAAATGAAGTAGATCACACCACGCTAAAAGTGGATATGGATATAAAAGATGCCGGTCATCTAATAGCCCATTGGAGCCCTCAGAAATCGATTGAAGGTGGGCAAGGCAAGCTGAATGCAACTGTGGAGTGGGATGGCTCTCCATATCAGCCAAACTATGACACCTTATCCGGCAAAGCAAGCCTCAATCTTGAAAAAGGTCGTCTACTGGAAGTTAACTCGAGTGGCGCAAAGATATTGGATGTGCTTAGCCTTCAAAGCTTATTTAGATTTGCCACAATGGATATCGAAGGTGGGCTGGGCAACATCGTTACTAAGGGTACGCCTTTTAAATCTATCGATAGCTCTTTTGACATTGCCAATGGCATTGCCGATACCACTCAGTTCACCATGAATTTAGATCAAGCTAGGGTAGCTATGAATGGAAAAATCAACATCCCTAAACAAACTCAAGATTTACGTATCGCTATCTACCCAAGCATTGATGCAACTGCAGGTTCCTTAGCTGCGTTTGCTATTAATCCAATCGTAGGATTGGGTGTTCTAGTGGGGCAATATTTAGTGAGTGGGCAAATTAATCGCAGCCTGCAGTCGGACTATTTAGTCCAAGGCTCATGGGAAAATCCAGAGGTAATAGCCCTTGACCAAAAAGGTCAGCCAATTGATGAAAAGGTTTTAGAAAGCATTCGCAATAAAGAGTTGCTGAAAGAGCAAAATAGGCCAGATGTTCCTAGACCACAAAATACTGCACCCCTAAACAACCAAGGCACTTCATCTAACAACTTAAATTAATGCTCTCTTTAAAAAATTCACTTGATCTCAAAATTGCCTCTATTCAAATGGTATCGACTCCTGATATTCAGGAAAATCTAAATGTTGCAGGCAGCCTTATTCAAGAGGCGGCCCAAGACGGGGCGCAAGTAGTTGTCTTGCCAGAATACTTTTGTTTAATGGGTTTAAAAGATCAAGACAAAGTGCGCGCACGTGAAATCTTTGGAAGCGGCCCAATTCAAGAAAAGCTAGCCGGCTTTGCCCAAGACAATCAAATTCATTTAGTTGCCGGAACCATTCCACTAGAAGCTCAAAACACGGCCAAAGTTCTGAATACCACCCTAGTCTATGACCCAAATGGGCAAGTTATTAGTCGCTACGACAAAATTCATCTATTTGGATTTCAGACTGCAAAAGAGCGTTATCAAGAGTCGGAAACAATAGAGGCTGGTACTACACCGGGCCTTTTGAAGATGGTCATTAATAGTCAAGAGTGGACTTTTGGTTTAAGCATTTGCTATGACCTTCGATTTCCAGAGCTGTATAGAGCACTTGGTATTGTCGACTGCCACATCATTCCTGCAGCATTCACCTACACGACCGGCCAAGCCCATTGGGAAATTTTATTAAGGGCTAGAGCGATTGAAAATCAATGCTATGTTTTGGCGTCAGCACAGGGTGGTACACACCTTAATCAACGTCGCACGTGGGGACATAGCATGCTGATTGATCCTTGGGGTGCAGTGTTGGGTGATTTACCTGCAGGTGAAGGCTTTATTTCTGGAGTTTTAAGCAAAGATAAATTAAACGAGGTACGCTCTCAGTTACCAGCCCTTGCTCATCGCAAACTTTAATTCCTCGAAAGATCTGCCGATACACATGAATGCACCCGAAGCACTATTTCCAGCCAATTGGACAAAAACCAAAAAGCAGGCAGACTTAATAAAATTAGCCAAATCCATCTTGCTTGAGCCTACCGGTCTATCCGAGCAAGATTTACACCACACCTTTGGCCATATGTTTTCTCATCGCCTTGATGATGCAGATTTATATTTTCAGCACACTCGCAGCGAAAGTTGGAGCCTAGAAGAGGGCATCGTTAAATCAGGTAGTTTTAATATTGATCAAGGAGTCGGTGTTAGAGCTATTTATGGCGATAAAACCGCCTTTGCTTACTCCGATGAAATCAACTTAGAAGCACTAAGCAAGGCCGCAAAAGCTACGCGCGTTATTGGCCCAGAAGGCGGTAAGCAAGCAGTGGCGAGTAAGTTATTTAATCCTCTATCCAATAAGCTCTACTCTGATATCAACCCTCTAGACTCCTTGCAACCTAAAGAAAAAATTGCTCTACTCGAGAGTATTGAGCGTCGAGCAAAAGCACGTGACCCTCGCATCATTCAAGTCATGGCAAGTCTTGCCGGAGAATTTGATGTCGTTTTAGTGGCAAGAGCTGATGGTCTTCTTGCTGCAGATATTCGCCCACTGGTGCGCGTTTCGGTACATGTGATTGCCGAGCAAAATGGTCGGCGTGAATCTGGCTCATCTGGTGGCGGAGCTCGTCATGACTATCTTTACTTTGATGCTGAACTCATTAATCGTTATGTAGATGAAGCAGTAGATGGTGCCTTAGTCAATCTAGAGTCGCGCCCCGCACCCGCTGGACCAATGACTGTTGTCATGGGTCCAGGCTGGCCAGGTGTTCTATTGCATGAAGCGGTTGGGCATGGCCTTGAAGGCGATTTCAATCGCAAAGGCTCCTCCGCCTTTGCCGGTCGAATCGGGCAACGGGTGGCTGCCAAAGGGGTCACTGTAGTTGATGACGGCACACTCTCGGGACGCAGGGGCTCACTCAATATTGATGATGAGGGAACACCCACCCAATGCACAACCTTGATTGAGGATGGCATCCTCAAAGGCTACATTCAAGACAGCTTAAATGCACGCTTGATGAATATGCCCTTAACTGGAAATGGGCGTCGTGAAAGTTTTGCCTCCCTACCAATGCCCCGCATGACCAATACGTACATGCTGGCAGGCAAAGATGATCCCCAGGAAATTGTAGCCAGCATCAAACGCGGCCTTTATGCCGTCAATTTCGGTGGTGGTCAAGTGGATATCACCAGCGGCAAATTTGTCTTTTCAGCATCCGAAGCCTATTGGGTCGAAAATGGAAAAATCCAATACCCCGTTAAAGGTGCAACCATTATTGGAAGTGGTCCGGAGTCCCTAAAACAGGTTTCTATGATCGGAAATGACCTTAAATTAGACGGTGGCGTTGGGGTTTGTGGCAAAGAAGGGCAAAGCGTCCCTGTCGGCGTTGGTCAGCCTACTTTACGGATTGATAGCCTGACAGTCGGGGGTACCGCCTGATACGGCTTAAAATAGCCGTATGAGCCAACAAAATACGAATCCCGCCAATTGGTACTCCGCTGTAGACAAAACATCGGATACCGACGATCAACGCATTGACAATATCTCCGTTCTGCCTCCGCCAGAACATTTGATTCGTTTCTTTCCTATTTCAGGAACTCCAACCGAATCGTTAATTAGCAATACTCGCAAAAAGATTCGGGACATTATTCATGGAAAAGATGATCGCCTATTAGTGATCATTGGACCTTGCTCAATTCATGATCCAAAAGCAGCGCTCGAATATTGCCAGCGTCTTTTGAGAGAGCGCGATCGCTTTGCAGGCGAATTAGAAATTGTGATGCGCGTGTACTTTGAAAAGCCACGTACTACTGTTGGCTGGAAGGGTTTGATTAATGACCCTTACTTGGATGAAAGCTATCGTATTGAAGAAGGTTTACGTTTAGCTCGCCAAGTGTTGATGGAAATTAATCGCCTTGGTATGCCAGCAGGCAGCGAATTTCTTGATGTGATTTCTCCGCAATATATTGCTGATCTGATTTCTTGGGGAGCGATTGGTGCTCGCACTACCGAGAGTCAGGTTCACCGTGAGCTTGCATCTGGATTGTCCGCTCCAATTGGCTTTAAAAATGGCACCGATGGCAATATCAAAATTGCTACCGACGCTATCCAAGCAGCAGGACGTCCACACCATTTCTTGTCAGTGCATAAAAACGGTCAAGTATCTGTGGTTGAAACAAAAGGGAATAAAGACTGCCACGTTATTTTGCGTGGTGGTAAAGAGCCTAATTATGAAGCGAAATTTGTACAGGAAGCCTGCTCTGAGCTCGAAACTGCAAAGCTTCCAGCCAGCTTGATGGTGGATTTATCTCATGCGAATTCAAGTAAAAAACATGAGCGTCAAATTATTGTGGCCGACGACGTTGCACAGCAAATTGAATCTGGATCACATCAGATCTTTGGTGTGATGGTGGAAAGTCATTTGAATGACGGCGCACAAAAATTCACGCCCGGAAAAGATGACCCTAGCAATTTGGAGTATGGCAAAAGTATTACTGATGCCTGCATCAATTGGGATGACTCTGTAAAAGTATTGGAGCGTCTTGCTGGAGCAGTAAAAAAACGTAGAAGCAATAAGAAGTAAGTAGTAGCTTCTCGTTTAGCTTAAAGAGACTAATTTATTTAGTCTCTTTTTTTTCGTGCTTCCACAATACATCCGAACCACCGGCAGCGCGATTGAGTATGCGGGCCAAAACAAAGAGTAGGTCAGATAAACGATTAACGTATTGACGAGGAGAATCATATAAAGGCTCTTCCCAACCTAAACGCACAATCGAACGCTCAGCTCTGCGGCAAACCGTTCTACACACATGTGCCTGGGCTGCTGCGTGAGTTCCGCCTGGAAGAATAAATTCAGTCAGGGGTGGTAATTGCTGGTTGTACTTTTCCAACCAAATATCTAGTTGAGTCACATGCTCTGGATTGAGCAGTTTGTAATTGGGGATACACAGCTCGCCACCCAAATCAAATAAATCATGTTGCACCTGCAAAAAAAGCTCTCCTAGCTCGGCAGCGATGCTTTTAGGAATGTCTTCTGACATCAAAACGCCTATTTCTGAATTCAACTCGTCCACGTCGCCCATGGCGCATATCCGTAAATGGTCTTTCTCAACGCGACTGCCGTCTCCGAGGCCTGTCATTCCGGCATCACCAGTTCTGGTGGCGATTTTTGATAGTCGATTTCCCATAAGCTTAATTATAGGTAAATGGCTAAAATGATTGTTATGAATATGGTGACCCCGCCCCCCGATATAGCCGCTATTAGCGCACTTCAGTCCAAATTAGTCTCCGCTTTGCGACCGATACTTCCTGAGCACGCCCTACTTTGGGAGCCAGAAGACACAATCCCTTATGAATGTGATGGTTTGGCGGCCTATAGACGCATGCCTTTGGCAGTTGCCCTCCCTGAAACTGAAGCTCAAGTCACTCAAATCCTGAAGATTTGCTTTGACATGAATATTCCAGTGGTGCCTCGAGGTTCTGGCACCGGACTATCGGGTGGTGCGATGCCCATATCCCAAGGCCTAGTTTTGTCACTAGCCAAGCTCAAGAAAATTCTCAGTATTGATCCATTTACAAGAACAGCTGTTGTACAACCAGGCGTTCGCAATCTTGCCATTTCGGAAGCAGTAGGTCATTTGGGTTTGTACTACGCACCAGATCCGTCATCACAAATTGCCTGCTCTATTGGTGGCAATGTGAATGAAAACTCAGGCGGTGTTCATTGCCTGAAATATGGACTTACCTTGCACAATGTCTTGCGTGTTCGTGGAGTACTCATGAATGGCGAGATTGTTGAGTTTGGCAGTCTTGCACCTGACTCTCCTGGATTAGATTTGCTAGCCATCATGATGGGTAGTGAAGGTATGTTGGCTGTGGTGACTGAAGTTACAGTCAAGCTCGTTGCCAAACCAAAACTCGCACGCGTCATTATGGCCAGCTTTGATGACATTGAAAAAGGTGGCAATGCTGTCGCCGCCATTATTGCCGCAGGCATTATTCCTGCCGGTTTAGAGATGATGGATAAGGCCACTACTCGTGCCGTGGAAGAGTTTGTGCATGCAGGTTATGACTTAGATGCTGCTGCAATTTTGCTTTGTGAATCCGATGGCACTCCAGAAGAAGTGGCAGAAGAAATTGAGCGCATGACTAAGGTATTAGAGGAAGCTGGCGCCAGCGGTATCCAGATTTCTCAGAATGAATCTGAGCGACTCAAATTTTGGAGTGGGCGTAAAAATGCATTTCCAGCAGCAGGTCGTTTAGCGCCAGATTACTACTGCATGGATGGCACAATTCCACGTCGCCATATCGCGACCCTGCTAAAGCGTATCCAAGGTATGGAAACAAAATATGGCCTAGGCTGCTTAAATGTATTTCATGCCGGCGATGGCAATATGCATCCACTCATTTTATTTAATGGTTCAGACCAGGAAGAGTGGCATCGTGCAGAGGAATTTGGCACTGAAATCTTAGAAGCTTGTGTTGAGTTAGGCGGAACCATCACTGGAGAGCATGGTGTAGGCATCGAAAAAATTAACTCCATGTGTGTGCAATTTGGTGAGGGTGAACGTGAATCCTTTTGGGGAGTGAAAAGCGCTTTTGATCCAGGGCATCTATTGAATCCTGATAAGGCGATCCCAACCTTAAGTCGTTGCGCCGAATATGGCCGCATGCGCATCAGCGGCGGCAAATTACCTCATCCAGAATTGGAGCGCTTCTAATGAATCCATCCAATTCACAAATCAATGCATTCCGTGAACAGATTCTGAATGCAGGTAAAAATAAAACGTCACTTTCAATTGAAGGTGGCGGCACAAAATCTTGGTATGGAAACGTAAACAAGTACAGCAAGTTGGATACACGCCCTTACTCCGGAATTTTGGAATATCAACCAGAAGAATTAGTCATTACGGCCTGTGCTGGTACGCCACTGAAAGAAATTGAGGCTGCCCTCCAGGAGAAAAATCAAGTGCTTGCATTTGAGCCCCCTCACTTTGGTGAGAATGCAACGTTTGGTGGCGCTATTGCTGCAGGTCTGGCTGGTCCAGGTCGCATTACCGTTGGCAACTTCCGAGATTTTGTTTTAGGTACCCGCATTTTGGATGGTAAGGGTCAAGACCTTTCTTTTGGTGGCAAAGTAATGAAGAACGTTGCAGGCTATGACGTCTCTCGTTTATTACCAGGCTCTTTAGGGACTCTTGCTCTTCTATTGGAGGCATCAGTCAAGGTTTTACCAAAGCCAGCCGCTAGCGCTACCCTGCGTTGCCATGTCTCACAAGCAAAGGCTCTGAAGATTCTGAATGAATGGGCTGGTCAGCCTTTGCCGTTATCAGCAAGCTGTTGGGTAGGCAAAGTAAAGGATGGTGATGGTGAATTAACCATTCGCCTGGCAGGCGCTTCGGCTGCAGTAAAGGCTGCGATTCCATTAATGAGTGCATCAGTTGATGCGCGTGAACTGGATCCCGTCCAAGCTGAAACATTTTGGAATGATGTGCGCGAACAAAAACTTTCTGTATTTACCAATCTTGCAGAAAATCAAACACTCTATCGTCTTGCACTTCCTGCTGCATGCGGGTCATTGGATATTCCCAAGACAAGTGAAGACCTAGTGCTCGAATGGCATGGTCAACAGCGCTGGGTTCAGGCCGATGGAGATGATGCTACCTTCAGTACCCTCAAAATATTAGCCCATGCTCATGGCGGCCATGCGACTCGGTTCAGACAAGGCAGTAATGTCAACCCAAGCGCGCAACGTTTTACCCTGCTATCTGAAAATACACACACCAAAGCCCTAGAAATAGTCCAAGAACGTCTGAGATCTGCATTTGATCCAGCTGGCGTATTTGCCACCAAACGTCTTCCATAAGTATTGATATGCAAACTCAACTCGCCCCTCAATTTGCTAATACCCCAGAAGGTATAGAAGCTGCTCGCATTTTGGGCAAATGTGTTCACTGTGGTTTTTGTACGGCTACTTGCCCTACCTATCAACTACTAGGTGATGAGCTCGATGGTCCTCGGGGGCGCATTTACCTCATTAAACAAATAGCAGAAGGGCAACAACCCACTGAAAAAACGCGCCTTCATTTAGATCGCTGTCTTACTTGCCGCAACTGCGAAAGTACCTGCCCAAGCGGTGTGCAATACGGAAACTTGATAGATATAGGCCGCAAATGGGCCGAAGAAAATACGCCTCAGCGCCCACTGATGCAACGCCTCACTCGCTGGGCTCTCAAAGAAGGTTTAACTAAACCCGCTTTATTTAATTCCGCCATGGGAATAGGCCGCTTGGTACGCCCACTGATGCCTAGTGGTATCCAGCGAAAAATTCCGTTGGCAAAAAATAAGGTTTTAGATCAAGCCACCAATCCTTACGCCAGACCGAGCGCACAACATGCTCGAAAAATGCTTCTCTTAGAGGGATGTGTCCAGCCTGGCATGCTGCCCAATATCAACTCAGCTACATCACGGGTATTGGATGCACTAAAGATTCAATTAATTAGCGCGCCTAATGCCACTTGTTGTGGAGCATTACGCCATCACCTCAATGATCAAGTGGGTAGCTTAGATAATGCCAAGCAAAATATTGATGCTTGGTGGCCACTGGTAGAGGCGGGCGCAGAAGCCATTGTGATGACAGCCTCTGGCTGCGGTGTGATGGTCAAAGATTATGGGCATTTATTAGTAAATGATCCTGTTTATGCAGCTAAAGCCAAAAAGATTTCAGCATTAACAAAAGATATTGCTGAAATTCTTCCAGAGCTACAAAATGAATTGGTCGAGATTTTGGGCTCTGATCAAAAACCGGGTGTGGTCTATCACCCTCCTTGCACCTTGCAGCACGGCCAACAAATTCGTGGCAAGGTTGAAGGTTTGCTGGGAAGTATTGGTATTGGAGTGCGTTTATGCAATGACAGCCATCTGTGCTGCGGATCGGCGGGAACTTACTCCATAACGCAGCCAGAGCTATCAGAGCAACTGCGTAAGAATAAGTTAAACAATCTTCATATAGCCTGCGAAGAGTCGGGTGCTGAGGTCGTTGTCTCAGGAAATATTGGGTGTATTACCCATCTTCAACAAGAGGACACCCCAGTCGTGCATTGGATTGAAATCGTCGATCAATTGCTCAGCAGGCAAACAACAAGCACTCAATGAATCAAATCGCCATGAATCTGGTGCAAGTTCAAGAACGAATTGAACTTGCCGTATTAGCAGCAAAACGCGAACCCGAAGAAGTAGAGTTATTAGCTGTTAGCAAAACTTTTCCTGCAGCAGCAGTTGAAGAGGCAATGCATGCTGGGCAATCTGCCTTTGGCGAAAATTATGTCCAGGAAGCGGTTGAGAAAATTCTCAAGCTCTCAAAATTACGCCCTTGGTTAACGTGGCACTTTATTGGCCCCCTACAAAGCAATAAAACGAGAGAGGTTGCCGAACATTTTGATTGGGTTCATAGCGTAGACCGTCTCAAAATTGCTGAACGTCTATCTACTCAGCGTGGTGAGTTTTCTGAATTGGCACCATTGCAATTGTGTGTACAGGTCAATGTCAGCGAGGAGGAAAGCAAAAGCGGAATTGCTCTCACCGAAGCCGAAACACTATGCAATGCAATCTCTCAATTACCCCACGTTGTTCTGCGAGGCCTGATGGCCATTCCAGCGCCGACTGATAATCCCGCGGCTCAACGAGAGGCCTTCGCCACAGTTCGCGCTTGCTTTGAACGCATTCGCGATACCCATACGATAGAACCTGGATTTCAATTTTTTGACACCCTATCTATGGGTATGTCTGATGATTTAGAGGCGGCAATAGCGGAAGGCAGCACCATGGTTCGTGTTGGAACTGCTATTTTTGGGAAGCGCGATAAGATTACAGTATGAGCACATCAGAACATATTCAAAACAATAGTAATGCCCATATCACCTTTATTGGTGGTGGCAACATGGGTCGCGCCCTTATCAGTGGTTTGATTGCTAACGGGTTTGAACCAAATCAAATTTCTGTCGTTGAGTCTAATGCCAGTACAGCCTTAAAGCTTCATGAAGATTATGGAGTGCAAGGAATTGGGGCCTTAGATCACATTGCCTTTGATTTCAGCAAAAACAATGTTGTTGTGATGGCAATTAAACCGCAAGACTTTAATGTCGTTGCCAAAGGGCTTGCATCCAAACTCAAACATGCTTCAGCTCCCGGCCCGCTGATCCTCAGTATTGCCGCCGGTATTCGCTTAAAGGATATGAGTCGCTGGCTAGATCACACTCGTTGTGTACGAGCCATGCCAAATACCCCAGCCCTCATCGGCAAAGGAATCACTGGATTATTTGCTGATGCAGCCGTAGGTCAATCAGATCGTACTTTGGCTGAAACTATTTGTAATGCTGTAGGGCAATCCGTATGGGTTTCAGAAGAAAACCTGATGGATGCGGTTACTGCTGTTTCAGGTAGTGGTCCAGCTTATGTATTTGCTTTTATCGAGGCAATGCAATCCGCCGGGGAAAAACTGGGGCTTGATGAGAAGACCGCTCGTAAATTAGCTTACGCAACCTTAGAAGGCGCTACCCAATTAGCCCATAACTCCGATGAACATGCAGGGGTGCTACGCGAACGGGTTACTTCCAAAGGCGGCACAACTGCTGCTGCGCTCGATGTCATGAAGCAGCATGGATGGAACGAGATTTTAGAAAAGGCGATTGATGCCGCAAGTCAACGCGGTAAAACAATGGGTGACGAGCTAGGCCAGAGCTAAACCTCTCGCTTAAGCTCAGACTATTATTGAATACTAAGACCTAAAACGATTCCTAGAAATAAGAATCCGCCTAACCAGTTATTGTGACGAAAAGCCAGGAAGCAATCCTCCCGTTTTCTACTAGAAACTAGTTTGAGTTGATAAATGGCACACCCCAGAGCTGCGCCCCACCCAATTAAAAAATAATTACTCAAGCTTGCCAAGTGAGCCACCCATAATTGACTCACAAATAAAACCCCATAGCTAAATGCAATAGCTAACACTTCATATGATCCAAAAGTTATGGCTGAAGTGCGAAGGCCAAGCCGTAAATCATCATCTCGATCGACCATTGCATAGGCGGTGTCATAGGCAATGGCCCAAAAAATATTTCCGACAAATAAAACCCAAGCTTCAAGAGGAATAAAGTCTAGAACGGCTGCATAGGCCATTGGAATACCAAAACCAAAAGCAATTCCAAGCACCGCCTGAGGTATCGCCAAAAATCGCTTTGTAAAGGGATAGATAAAGGCGACTAGTAAAGCAAGTACTGATAGTTCCTTTGTAAAAATGTTTAATGGTTGAATCAGTAAAAAGGCTATCAACGCCAGAACACCAGCAACAACAACTGCCTCTTTTCCAGAAATCTTTCCACTAGTCACTGGTCGGTGTTTTGTTCTCTGAACATGGCGGTCAAAATCACGATCCGCATAATCATTGATGGCGCAGCCAGCACTTCGCATCAAAAAAGTACCAGCAATAAATATCATCAGCATTTGAAGGCTGGGCGTACCTGAACTTGCAAGCCATAGAGCCCACAAGGTAGGCCATAACAGTAATAAAGTGCCAATAGGCTTATCTAGGCGAATTAAATAAGCGTAAGAAGTGAAGCGTTCTTTCAAAGACATAGCTTAATTTTATGCTTTTAAGAATTCTGCGCGAGAACCAAGCCAGCGTTCTAGATGACGCTCAACTAATTCTCGATGATCTGCCAATAAACGGTCAGCAGCCTTCTGAGCCAATTCAATCAGCCAAGCATCTCTTTGCAAATCTACGAAACGCAACATCGCATCGCCTGATTGCTTTGCCCCCAATAACTCACCAGGGCCGCGCAAGGATAAATCTCGCTCTGCAATTACAAATCCGTCCGATGTCTCACGCAAAGTCTGCAAGCGCTCTTTGGCAGCCATTGATAAGGGTTCTGCATACATCAGAATACACACAGAATCAGCCGAACCACGGCCTACACGCCCCCGCAATTGATGAATTTGCGCATAACCAAAGCGTTCTGCATGCTCAATCACCATCAAAGCAGCATTGGGCACATCCACCCCAACCTCAATCACCGTAGTAGCCACTAGCAATTGAATTTCATTTGCCTTAAAGGCTGCCATGACAGCAGCTTTTTCATCTGACTTTAAACGTCCATGAACTAAGCCCACCTTAAAGCCTGGTAATGCCTGTGTGAGCTGTTCAAAACTCTCTACAGCTGTTTGTAACTGAAGCACTTCAGACTCTTCAATTAATGGGCAAACCCAGTAAGCCTGTAAGCCTTTTGCAAGCCAGCTATGGAGGCCACTAATTACTTCTTCGCGACGGCTGGCCTTTACCACTTTAGTAGTGATGGGCTTTCTACCCGGAGGTAATTCATCGATTACTGAGACATCAAGATCGGCGTAATACGTCATAGCCAGAGTACGAGGAATAGGCGTGGCAGACATCATTAATTGATGGCAATAAAACAATTCTGAGCCAACGCGTTGTTGAATCTCTAAACGCTGACGAACTCCAAAACGATGCTGCTCATCAATTACCGCCAAACCCAATTTCGCAAATCGTACGCTTTCTTGAATGAGTGCATGAGTGCCAATAATAAGTTGGGCCTGCCCACTCTCAATCATCTCTTGGGCCAGTCGTTTTTCCTTTGCCTTCAAGCTACCCGTTAACCAAGCAATCTTGACACCTAATGGCTCAAACCATTCTTTCATTTTGAGATAATGCTGCTCGGCCAATATTTCTGTTGGTGCCATCACAGCAGCTTGATAGCCCTGGTCCATGACATGAGCCGCAGCCAAAGCCGCAACAACCGTCTTACCGCTACCCACATCCCCTTGAAGCAATCGATTCATTGGAAAAGCTTGAGCTAAATCATGACCAATTTCCAGCCAAACACGGGCTTGCGCTGCGGTTAACTTAAAAGGTAATACAGCTAGTAGGCCTGCCTCTATACCTAGACCTTTTTTAATTTCCTTACTAAATGTTGGAGCTTGTCGCCCCCGGCGAATGGCATGCGCACGCTTCAAGGAGATCTGCTGCGCAAGCAACTCTTCAAACTGCACACGTCTCCATGCAGGATGAGTTCGTTCCAATAGAGCTTGAGTATTTGCGTCGGCTGGCGGTTGATGCAAATACGTAATAGCCTCCATCAAGTTTGGCCAATCGTAGCTAGGCAAGAGCTCGCTCATCAATTGATGTGGAAAAAATTCAGCCAAGCTTTCTTGCAGGCTTGGATCGCGCAAAGCTAGATTGACTGCCTTACGAATAGCAGCTTGGGACACACCAGCTGTAGCTGGATACACTGGGGTTAAGCTTGCTGGGAGGGGTGTGTCTGAGCTCACCGCTTTGACAGTGGGATGAACCATCTCCGAGCCTTGGAAGCCCTCTCTTACCTCACCACGTACTCGGATGTGCGAACCAACTGCCATTTGCTTTTGTTGGCTAGGGTAGAAATTGAGAAAACGCAGATTTAGGGTTTCAGTCTCATCTTCAATGGTGACAACCATTTGTCGTCTGGGTCGAAATAGAACCTGGTTGCGAATCACTACCCCCTGAGTCTGGGCTGATGAAAATCGTCCCTGATGAATAGCTTCCTCGATACTTAAAAGCTCAGTCTCATCCTCATAACGAGAAGGTAAATGCAAAGCAAGGGCCATTGGGCTATCTAAACCCATCTTTTGGAGTGCATTTGGCGCTTGTTTTGATGTCATCGTTAAAATCCAATACCTGATGGTAATGCTATGCAACTCTCTGACTTTAATTACGAACTCCCGCCCGAGCTAATCGCCCAGCATCCTTTGGCAAATAGAACCGATAGCCGCCTTTTAGAGGTCAGGGCTGACGGGATGAATCACGCCCATTTGGTAGATCGCCAGTTTAAGGACATTCTTATCCTTGCTCAGCCTGGGGACTTATTAGTCTTTAATGACACCAAGGTCATACCAGCCCGCTTACATGGCAAAAAGGAGACCGGTGGTAATGTCGAGCTACTCATCGAACGAATCAGCGGTGAAAAACAGGCTTGGGTACAAATTAGAGCCTCTAAGGTACCAAAGACTGGGAGTACTGTGCATATTTACAATCAGTCCGGCGAAACTTTCTCGGTCGAAATGATTGGCTATGACGGTCGATTTTATGAAGTTCTCTTTCCCGATCATGTTTTTTCCTTACTTGAGCGTTTTGGCAAGCTACCTTTACCTCCTTACATAGAGCATCAACCTGATGGCGAAGATGCGCAGCGCTATCAAACGGTAGTCGCTAAAAATCCAGGGGCAGTTGCAGCCCCAACTGCAGGCTTACATTTTGATGAAGTCATTTTGCAAAAGCTCAAAGATGTAGGCGTCAATCAAGCAACAGTCACCCTTCATGTTGGTGCTGGAACATTTACACCCGTGCGAGAAGAAGATCTTTCAAAACACCAAATGCACTATGAGTGGTTCTCCATTCCGAAAGAAACTTTACAAGCAATTGAGAAAACCAAGAAGAATGGTGGCAGAATAATCGCTGTTGGTACAACTAGCCTGAGAGCTTTAGAGAGCCAGGCGAATAGTCAGCAAAGCAGCGGGGAAACTAATCTCTTTATCACTCCGGGATATCAATTTAAAGTAGTAGATTGTTTATTAACAAACTTTCATCTACCAAAATCCACCCTATTAATGTTGGTCAGTGCTTTTGCAGGAGTAGACAACATTCGCTCTGCCTATCAACATGCTATTAATCAACAATATCGCTTCTTCAGTTATGGGGATGCGATGTTCCTTTGTCGACTCGAGAATATAAAGCCATGACCAAACCCGTTCACTTTAATATTTTGGCGCGCGACTCCCAGAGCCCCGCCCGCCTTGGTCAGTTAGACCTTCCTCATGGCAGTGTGCAGACGCCGATCTTCATGCCAGTTGGTACTTATGGCACAGTCAAAGCAATGACGCCCCGTGATCTCAATGAAGCTAAGGCGCAAATTATTTTAGGCAATACCTTTCATCTTTGGTTACGCCCTGGTTTAGATGTCATTAAAAAACATGGTGGCCTCCATCGCTTCATGGGCTGGGACAAACCCATCCTGACAGACTCGGGTGGTTTTCAAGTATTTAGTTTGGGTGCCCTTAGAAAAATTTCAGAAGAGGGGGTGACATTTGCATCCCCCATTAATGGCGACAAACTTTTTATGTCGCCAGAAGTCTCTATGGAAATTCAGGCAGTCTTAAATAGTGACATTGCAATGCAATTTGATGAATGCACACCTTATGAAACTAAGGGGCAGGCCACTTCAGAAAAAACAGCACGTGCTTCTTTGGAAATGTCTTTGCGTTGGGGTGATCGCTCATTAAAACGTTTTCGAGAGCTGAATACTGGAAACGGACTCTTTGGAATTGTGCAAGGTGGCATGTTTGAACATTTACGAGAATTTTCGTTAGATGCCGTCAGCCAACAAGGTTTTGATGGGATTGCTATTGGGGGTTTATCGGTTGGCGAGCCAAAACCGGAGTTTGAGCGAATTTTGAATTTCACCGCCCCTAAATTGCCAGAACATATGCCCCACTATCTCATGGGGGTAGGCACTCCAGAAGACCTGATTCTGGGGGTAAGCCTTGGAATTGATATGTTTGACTGCGTCATGCCGACACGAAATGCCCGCAATGGCTGGCTATTTACTCGCTTTGGCGACCTAAAACTGCGTAACTCAGGCTACAAGGATGATGATCGGCCTGTTGACCCTACTTGTGCTTGCTATACCTGTCAAAACTTCACCAGATCGTATCTAAATCACCTTCAGAAGGCAAATGAGATCCTGGGCTCCCAGCTCAATACCATCCATAACCTCTCTTACTATCTGCAACTCATGACAGAGGTTCGAGAGGCTTTAAGCAAGGACCGTTTCAGTGCTTATCGGGAAGAATTCAAAGCCAACCGCCAGCGCGGGGTAGAGCCGGGACAGGATTAACTAGCGTCTAAGGGGGATTAACCCCCTCAAATCACCTCCAAAGCCCCATACAGTTTAGAATTGCGGGTTTACGGCTTTCTCTATAAAGCCTAAAAATGAAGCAGTTTCCAATTGGTAATTAACGGAGGTTTTGTATGTGGATTAGTAACGCTTTTGCCCAGGCTCCAGCCGGGGGTGTTGATACTGGTGGCTTAATGAGCTTCCTTCCTTTGATTTTGATGTTTGCAGTGTTGTACTTCATCATGATTCGCCCACAAATGAAGCGTCAAAAAGAAACTAAAGCCATGCTTGAAGCATTAGCAGTTGGTGATGAAGTAGTGACTGTTGGGGGCATCCTCGGCAAAGTAAGCGCTTTAAAAGACCAAGTGGTTACAGTAGAAATCTCTGCCGGCACTGAAGTGCAACTTCAAAAAGGCGCCATTACTACCGTTCTGCCAAAAGGCACCCTGAAGTCTGCTTAATTCGTTTCTTTAAAAGTAACTCAATATGAATCGCTATCCTCTCTGGAAATATTTAGTCATCGCCGTAGCTTTATTAATTGGCGGACTTTATTCATTACCCAATTTCTATGGTGAGGCGCCTGCGGTTCAAGTATCGTCCGCCAAACCAACCATTAAGGTTGATTTGGCGACTCAGTCTCGTGTAGAAAAAATTCTGGCTGATGCAAATATAAGTACTACAGGGATGTTTTTTGAAAGTGCTGGTAGCGTTGGAACGATCAAGGCTCGTTTTAACAATACCGATATTCAACTACGCGCCCGCGACCTCTTGCAGCAAAAGCTAAATACAGATCAAAACGATCCGAACTACACCATTGCTTTAAACCTACTATCGAACACACCAAGCTGGTTGAATGCGATCAATGCACTTCCTATGCCTTTGGGTCTTGACTTGCGTGGCGGAGTTTATTTCCTGCTACAAGTCGACATGAAGGGTGCAGTACAAAAGAAAGTGACCGCCCTCTCAACTGATATTCGCAGTCAATTAAGAAGTAACAATATTCGCCATCAAGGCATTGATCGTAGCCCTGACTCTATTACGATAAATTTTGGCAGTACAGACGAGGCTGAAGCAGCTCGTACCCTTTTAAATACATCCCAACCAGATCTCATTTGGATCATCAGAAATGGTGCAGGTTCGGTCAAATTGCTCGGTGAATTTAAACCCAAAGCCTTAGCAGATATTCAAAATAATGCTGTCAAACAAAATATCATCACCCTCAATAAGCGGGTGAATGAATTAGCCGTAAAAGAGCCCGTTATTCAACAACAAGGTGCCGAGCGTATCGTAGTTCAGCTACCAGGGGTGCAAGATACCGCGCGTGCCAAGGATATTATTGGTCGCACTGCAACTCTGGAATCACGTCTTGCAGATCCACTCGTCTCTAGAATCAATGTAGGCGAAGCTGCGCCTCCCGGAACGGATACCTTCCGTTTTGGTGAAAACCAAATGGGTGTTTTCAAAAAATCCGTCATATTTAGCGGTGATAACATTACTGACGCTAGTGCTGGCTTCGATCAGAACCAACGCCCTGCAGTGAATATCTCCCTGGATGCTACCGGCGGTCGCGTGATGCAAGAAGTCACTCGCGAAAACATTGGCAAGCCAATGGGCATGATCTTATTTGAGAAAGGCAAAGGTGAAGTACTCACTATTGCCACTATCCAAAGTGAATTCGGTGCTAAGTTTCAAATTACGGGTCAACCCACTACAGAGAGCGCTAATGACCTCGCCTTGTTACTGCGCGCAGGCTCATTGGCAGCCCCAATGGAAATTATTGAGGAGCGCACCATTGGACCAAGCTTGGGTGCTGAAAATATTGAAAAAGGTTTTAAATCTCTCTTAATTGGATTTACAGCAATTTCTATTTTCATGGTGGCGTACTATTTATTGTTTGGCACCTTCTCAGTTATTGCATTGGCAGTCAACTTGTTGCTGCTGATTTCCATCCTCTCCATGCTGCAAGCAACGCTTACCTTGCCAGGTATTGCTGCGATGGCATTGGCCTTAGGTATGGCGATTGACTCCAACGTATTAATTAACGAACGTATTCGTGAAGAACTCCGTAATGGCTCTTCACCTCAAATGGCGATCTCCATTGGTTTTGATAAAGCTTGGGCCACTATTCTTGACTCAAACGTCACTACATTGATTGCTGGTCTTGCATTGCTGGCTTTTGGTTCAGGCCCTATTAAAGGCTTTGCGATAGTGCATTGCTTAGGTATTTTGACTTCAATGTTCTCAGCTGTCTTCTTCTCGCGTGGTCTCGTCAACCTTTGGTATGGCAGACATAAGAAGATTTCCAAACTCGCGATCGGCCAAGTTTGGCGCCCACAGGAGAAATAAGTCATGGAATTTTTTAGAATCAAAAAAGATATTCCTTTCATGCGCCATGCGTTGGTGCTGAATGCGATTTCCTTCATTACTTTTTTAGCGGCCGTCTTTTTCCTTTGGCATAACGGCTTGCACCTCTCTATCGAATTTACTGGTGGTACGGTAATGGAAGTAAGTTACCCCCAAACGGCACCACTCGAATCCATTCGCGCTAAGGTTGAAAAGCTCGGCTATGCCGATACGCAAATTCAGAATTTTGGTAGCTCACGTGATGTGATGATTCGCCTGCCCTTACAAAAAGATGCTGAAGGTAAGCTTATTTCATCTGCAGATCAAAGCAATGCTGTAATGCAAGTGCTTGATCCGACTACTTCAGGTGTAAAACTCCAAAGGGTTGAATTCGTTGGCCCACAAGTCGGTCAAGAACTAGCGATTGATGGCCTTAAGGCGTTGATCTTCGTTGTTATCGGCATTGTGCTGTATCTATCTTTCCGCTTTGAGTGGAAATTTGCCCTCGCCGGCATCATTGCCAACTTACATGATGTAGTAATTATTCTTGGATTTTTCGCCTTCTTCCATTGGGAATTTTCTCTTTCAGTATTGGCGGCAGTCCTCGCGGTACTCGGTTACTCAGTTAATGAGTCAGTGGTGATCTTTGACCGTATTCGTGAAAATTTCCGTAAGTATCGCAAGATGAACACCCGTGAGATTATTGATAATGCGATTACAAGTACGATCAGCCGTACCGTCATTACTCACGGCAGCACTGAAATGATGGTCTTGGCAATGCTGATCTTTGGCGGCCCAACCCTCTTTTACTTTGCCTTAGCGCTGACGATTGGTATTTTGTTTGGTATTTATTCTTCAGTCTTCGTTGCTGCAGCACTGGCAATGTGGCTTGGTGTTACTAGAGAAGATTTAGTGAAGGGCGATAAAAAGCCAGACGATAATGCTCGTAACGATGACCCGAATTTTGGTGCTCGGGTTTAATTTAAAGAAAAGTTTTGCTGATCAAGGGCAGCCAGAATTCTCTGAGTTGCGCCTTGATGTTCAATTGAATAAGCTCTAGCCGCATTACTCATCTGAGATAGCCTTTCGGTATTTGATAAAAGGTCTCTTAAAGACTCCATTAAGGCAATCGTATTCCCAAGTAGCAAGTCGCCCTTGATTCGCGTAGCAGCACCAATAGAGATTGCGTCTAACGCTGCCTGTTGAAAGTTATAGGTATGTTCACCCAGTAAAACTGGGCATCCGGCTGCACAGGCCTCAATCAAGTTTTGACCACCAAATGGCAAAAGACTACCGCCCATCACGACTAAATCAGCTGCACTGTAATACATCGGCATTTCGCCCATTGAGTCCCCTAAGACAACATCAAGACTAGAGCTATCTGTCGGAGTGCTGGGCCATTCAGAGCGGTGACGAAAGGTGAGCCCTGCTGTGCGAATCTGATCCGCAACAGCTACAAAGCGTTCGGGATGGCGTGGCACCAAACAAAGCAAGGGTTGTACCTGAAAAGCATTACTGAGCAGCAAATCTTTCCAAGCCTTCAAAATGATATCTTCTTCGCCGTCACGTGTACTGGCAGCACACACCATCAAACGGCCTTCAGCATGAATTTCTTTCCGCCAAAGAATGCCTTTACCAACTAACTCAGGATCAAGAGGCACATCAAATTTGAGGTTGCCATTAATGCTCACATTTCGAACGCCTAAACTTCGATAACGCCCTGCATCAAATTCGGTTTGCGCCATGATTCCAGTAAAGGCTTGGAATAAGGCGCGGCCAGCTTTACCAAACTGTTTGACGCGTCGCGCACTTCTTTCAGATAAGCGAGCATTGACTAGATATAGGGGCAATCCAATTTCAGCACAACGAAAAACTACTGTTGGCCAAGCTTCAGTCTCCATAAAGAGGCCAAATTTGGGTTTAAAAGTCTTCAAAAAATGCTCTACAGCCCAACAAATGTCATAAGGTAGATAAACCTGTTGAATTTGCCCTGCGCTAATGGCTTTGCCAAAGAGTTGCTTACCAGTACGCCGCCCATTTAGAGTCATATGGGTAAGGAGAATAGATTCGCCACGTGCCAGGTAAGCCTCAATGAGCGGCTGAGCTGCACGGGTTTCACCAACCGACACTGCATGAATCCAAATGGCGCACTGGGTAATTGGCTTTTGATATCCAAAACCTAAGCGCTCGGGAATGTGGTGAAGATAAGCTCCAGAATGGCGTGAGCGCCAGGCTAAGCGCACAAATGCCAAAAGCAATAGAAGATGCCATAGCAATTGATAAACAGCAAACCAGAAACGAGGACGTGCCCCGTATTCTGAATTCAAGCGCCCACTCACTTTTTGAGACGTTCGGTCAGCTCGACCGCCTTACCCAAATATGAAGATGGAGTCATCTCTAATAAGCGCGCTTTTGCATCTTCTGGAATCTTTAAGCCGCGAATGAAGTTTTGTAAGTCTGCTTGATTAATCCCTTTACCACGCGTTAATTCTTTTAACTGCTCATACGGATTTTCGATACCGTAACGACGCATTACAGTCTGAACTGGTTCAGCCAATACTTCCCAGCATTCATCCAAATCTGCAGCAATCGCAGCATGATTTACTTCTAGCTTTCCTAATCCACGCAATGCGCTGTCATAGGCTAAGACGCTGTGGCCAAACGCAGGCCCTAAATTGCGTAATACTGTTGAGTCAGTTAGGTCACGCTGCCAACGAGAGATCGGTAGCTTCTCTGCAAGGTGGCGCAATAATGCATTTGCAACGCCCAGGTTACCCTCGGAGTTTTCAAAGTCAATTGGATTTACTTTATGCGGCATAGTTGACGAGCCGATCTCGCCCGCTTTAGTACGCTGCTTGAAATATCCGATTGATATATAGGCCCAGAAGTCACGGTCCATATCTAAGAGGATCGTATTTGCACGAGCAATCGCATCAAACAATTGCGCCATACCATCATGAGGCTCGATTTGAATCGTGTAGGGGTTAAAAGTTAAGCCAAGACGCTTTTCAACAACATTTTTTGAGAAATTTTCCCAATCAAAATCAGGGTATGCAGAGATGTGTGCGTTGTAGTTACCTACTGCGCCATTCATTTTTCCCAATAAAGGTGCTGTTGCAATGGATTCGATAGCTCGTTCTAAACGCTTGGCAATATTTGCAATCTCTTTACCCAAAGTACTTGGTGAAGCAGGCTGTCCATGTGTACGAGAAAGCAAAGGCACTTTGGCATTCTCAAGTGCTAACTCAGTTAATACTGAAAGTACTTTTCTGAGTTGGGGCAAAAGAACCTCATCGCGTGCACCACGCAACATCAAGCCATGTGAGGTGTTATTAATATCTTCAGAGGTACACGCAAAGTGAATGAACTCACTTGCCTTTAATAAATCTGGTCGACCGGCTACCTTCTCTTTTAAGAAGTACTCAACCGCCTTCACATCATGATTCGTTACCGCCTCAATATCCTTAATTCGCTGAGCATCAGCATCAGAAAAGTTTTCCGGTAACGAAAGTAAAAAGGCTTCATCCGCAGCGCTAATTTTTGGAACATCTGGTAATCCAGCTGCCGCCAACGCCAAAAGCCAGTGAATCTCGACAAATACACGCTGACGCATAAAAGCAGCCTCAGAGAGCCAAGGGCGTAAAGCATCCAATTTACCGGCATAGCGGCCGTCTAACGGGGATAGAGCATTAAGGGTAGATAGCGGCTGACTCACGGATATTGCCTTTACATTGAAGATGTCAATAAAAGGTAATTTTAATGCGTTCTGGGGTTCAGCAAACCCCAAATAGGATGGCTATACTTGACCCCATGAAACTAATCGGATCCCTTACCAGCCCCTATGTACGCAAAGTACGCATTGTATTCAACGAGAAAAAGGTCGATGTAGACCTAGAATTGGAGAATGTCTGGGCCGCAGACACCAAAATCGCCTCTACCAACCCCCTGGGGAAGGTTCCTTGCCTCATTGCCGACGACGGAGAAGCTATATATGACTCCCGCGTAATCGCCGAATATGCTGATGGCTTAAGCCCTGTAAGCAAGCTTATTCCTGCTGATAACCGTGAGCGTGCCGCAGTAAAAACATGGGAAGCTCTAGCTGACGGCATTATGGATGCCGGCATTTTGGCCCGTTTGGAGCGCACATTGCGTCCAGCGGAGCAGCAAAGCCAAACTTGGTATGACCGCCAGATGGGCAAGATTGATACTGCCTTACGTCAAATGTCTGAACAACTGGGCGAAAATGCCTGGTGTCATGGCAATCAAATTACTTTGGCAGATATAGCCGTAGGTTGCGCAATCGGTTATCTACTGTTCCGCTTTCCAGAAATCAAATGGCAAACGCAATATCTAAACTTAGATCGTCTGCATCAAAAGTTATTGCAACGACCTTCTTTTATTGAAACTGAGCCACCTGCCGCTTAATTAATGTGCTGCTGAATTAAAAAAGCCAATCAAAACTGATTGGCTTTTTTCACGCCTACTATTTGTAGATAAAAATTAGGTAGAAATAATTCCCCCACCCAAACAAATATCACCGTCATATAAAACGGCAGATTGTCCAGGGGTAACCGCCCACTGCGCTTCTGGAAAACTTAAGCTGAAATTATTTGTATCGATATCTGCTATGTAAGTGCATGCAGAATCTGTTTGACGATAGCGCGTCTTAGCGGAATAGCTTCCAGGCTCTGGTGCTGCACCAGATACCCAGCTTGCATCCACAGCTGAAAGCTTGTTGGCCAATAACCACGGGTGCTCGTGGCCCTGTGCTACATACAATGTGTTGTTAGCCATATCTTTGCGCGCCACATACCAAGCGTCGCCATTACCATCTTGGCTACCACCTAAACCAATGCCTTTACGTTGGCCTAAGGTAAAGAAAGCTAAACCCATGTGCTCGCCAACCGTTTTACCCTCTGGCGTTTTGATGGGGCCAGGTACTCGAGGTAAATAGCGGTTTAAGAATTCTCTAAAAGGTCGCTCACCTATAAAACAGATTCCAGTGGAGTCTTTCTTTTTTGCATTGTGCAAGCCAATCTGCTCCGCAATTTTTCTGACCTCTGTTTTGGGAATTTCACCAAGTGGAAACATCACCTTCGACAATTGCTGCTGCGTTAAACGATGTAAAAAGTAACTTTGATCTTTGCTCGCATCCACCGCTTTTAATAACTGCACCCTGCCACCCTCATGACGAACGCGTGCATAGTGACCTGTAGCTATCGCATCAGCACCTAAACTCATGGCGTGATCCAAGAAGGCTTTGAATTTAATCTCAGCGTTACATAAAACATCGGGGTTAGGTGTACGACCAGCAGCGTATTCACACAAGAAATCGGCAAATACGCGTTCACGATACTCAGCAGCAAAATTAACCGCCTCAACATCAATTCCGATCATATCGGCCACAGAAACGACATCGAGCCAGTCCTGACGGGCTGAACAGTACTCATCGTTGTCGTCATCCTCCCAATTTTTCATAAAAAGGCCAATAACCTCAAAACCCTGTTCCTTGAGCATCCAAGCAGCAACAGACGAATCTACCCCTCCAGACATGCCAATAACGACTTTCTTGGTCTGGGAGGATGGTATTGAGGAAGAATTGAGCGAGATCATCAAAAAATGCGAAAATTCAATATAAGCTTACAGACCATATTGTAGAAGTCTTAGCCTGATTTCACAGATTTTTAGGCAAATACCAAGCAAGCGGTCTTAGGAGTAAGTAAATAGGCGCGATTAGGCCTATTTAACTAAAATAGATTTTTTGAAAAATTTTGCTTTTGGAGACATGCCATGCGCATAGGAGTGCCGCTGGAAACAAGGCCCGGGGAAACTCGAGTAGCCGCCACACCAGAAACCGTTAAAAAATTAATTGGTCAAGGTCATACTGTTGTGATTCAAAAAGATGCTGGAGTAAAAGCTAGTCAACCTGACTCTGCGTATGAGGCTGTAGGGGCAACTATTGGTAGCGCTGCAGATGCATTCGGTGCCGAGATTGTTCTTAAAGTACGCGCACCTGAAACAGTAGAACTAAAACAAATTAAATCCGGTGCGGTGCTGCTTGGCATGCTCGATCCATTTGATAGCGACATGATTGCAGCCATGGCTGCACAAGGTGTTACAGCCTTCTCTCTAGAAGCTGCGCCTCGCACAACTCGCGCACAAAGCATGGATGTTTTGTCTTCTCAGGCAAATATTGCGGGATACAAAGCAGTGTTAGTTGCAGCAAACGAATATCAACGCTTCATGCCAATGCTGATGACAGCTGCTGGTACCGTTAAAGCGGCTCGCATACTCATCTTGGGCGCTGGTGTAGCTGGCTTACAAGCCATTGCTACTGCAAAACGTCTTGGTGCTGTAATTGAAGCGTCCGATGTTCGCCCCGCTGCAAAAGAACAAATTGAATCCTTGGGTGCCAAGTTTGTTGATGTCCCATATGAGACTGATGAAGAGCGTGAGATCGCTCAAGGTGTTGGCGGATATGCTCGTCCTATGCCTGAAGCTTGGATGAAGCGCCAAGCCGCCTTGGTTGCAGAGCGTGCCCAACAAGCTGACATCGTAATCACTACAGCATTGATTCCGGGACGTAAACCACCAGTTCTATTGCATAGCGATACTGTCGCTAATATGAAGCCAGGATCGATCGTGATCGACTTAGCTGCAGGTAAGGGTGATAACGGTTCGGGTAACTGCCCTTTAACTCAGGCGGATAAAGTGATTGATGTAAACGGTGTGAAGATTGTGGGCTATACCAATTTAGCCAGTATGGTTGCGGCAGATGCTTCTGCACTCTACTCACGTAACTTACTCGACTTTATGAAACTCATTGTGGATAAAGACGCAAATTTGGTTATCCCAAGTGATGATGACATCGTTACCGCCTGCTTAATGTGTCGTGATGGCCAAGCCATCCGCAAAAACTAATAGTAAAAATACTAAGGAAACAATATGGATCTCGCTGCCTTTCAAAGCATCCTCACCGTTCAAAACATTACCGTGTTTGTATTGGCCATTTTCGTTGGCTACCATGTAGTTTGGAACGTCACTCCGGCTTTACATACACCTTTAATGGCGGTGACTAATGCCATCTCCGGCATCATCATCGTCGGCGCATTGCTCCAAACTGAAGTAATCGGTGGCGATGAAATCACCCTCACGAGCATTATTGGTGCGGTTGCAGTATTCCTCGCTTCAATCAATATTTTTGGTGGCTTTATGGTCACCCGTCGCATGCTTGAAATGTTCAAGAAAAAAGCTCCAAAAGCTGATGCGGCTGGAACTAAATAAACCCAGAATAAGAACTATATAGAGACCAAAACTATGTCAAACATAACCGCTATTTCCTATCTCATTTCATCGGTGCTGTTCATCCTTGCTTTACGAGGCCTTTCTTCACCAACAACCTCACGCCAAGGAAACACCTTCGGCATGATTGGTATGTTGTTAGCAGTCATCACCACTTTCTTCATCCCTGATTTCAAACCAGTCATTTCCTTGATTGGTGTTGCGATTGTGGGCGGCGCCATCATTGGAACTATTGCTGCTAAACGCGTACAGATGACCAAGATGCCAGAGTTAGTTGCCTTGATGCACTCCTTTGTGGGCTTGTCGGCTGTATTAATTGCGATCGCGGCTGTATTTAATCCAGCGCATGACCATACCGGCGCTCAGAAGATTGAGTTATTCATAGGTGCGTTCATTGGTGCAATTACCTTTACTGCATCCGTCATTGCTTTCGGTAAATTATCTGGAAAGGTTAGCGGCAAACCCGTGAGCTTTACCGGTCAACATTTACTGAACTTAATCTTGGCCATTTCGATGGTCGGCGCTGGTATTGCTTACTACATGGGCGATAGCCACGCAGCCTTCTTGGCAATGTGTGCAATTGCATTGGTATTGGGTGTGACCTTAATCATTCCTATCGGTGGCGCTGATATGCCGGTGGTTGTTTCAATGCTCAACAGTTACTCTGGTTGGGCAGCGGCAGGTATTGGTTTTACCCTGAATAATCCAGTATTGATTATTGCTGGCGCTTGCGTTGGTTCGTCTGGCGCCATTCTGTCTTACATCATGTGTAAAGCCATGAACCGCTCTATTTTGGCGGTTTTGTTAGGAGGCTTTGGTGCTGAGGCTGCTGCAGGCGGTGGCGATGATGGTAGCCCAAAGAATTACAAAACAGGTTCACCAGAAGATGCGGCATTCCTCATGGAAAATGCTGATACGGTAATTATTGTTCCTGGCTATGGTCTTGCAGTTGCGCGCGCTCAACACGCACTCAAAGAGTTAACCGAAAAGTTAACTCACCATGGCGTTACTGTGAAGTATGCAATTCATCCAGTAGCTGGTCGTATGCCTGGCCACATGAATGTACTCTTGGCTGAGGCTGAAGTTCCATACGACCAAGTGTTTGAGATGGAAGATATCAACAGTGACTTTGGACAAGCCGATGTTGTTTTAGTGCTTGGTGCTAATGACGTTGTTAACCCAGCAGCTCGCACTCCTGGCAGCCCAATCTTTGGCATGCCAATCTTAGAAGCCTTTAAAGCTAAGACAATTATCGTTAACAAACGCTCTATGGCTGCAGGATATGCCGGCTTGGATAATGAACTCTTCTATATGGATAAAACCATGATGGTCTTCGGTGATGCGAAGAAGGTGGTTGAAGAGATGGTTAAGGCAGTGGAGTAAACACCCCACATGCCCACTGAAAAAGGCTGCTATTAGCAGCCTTTTTTGTTTTTCATATAGTTTGCATTATAAAAAGGTGGCCAACTATTCATTGCATTAAGCCTGTAAAATCTTCTTACACAATACACTCTTCATTTTCTGAATTATGGTAAAAATCTCTGCGGTCATTATTGACACTTATCCTGATAAAAAGATGTCGAATACCGCAATTAAGATGGTTCAAAGATTAGGTAATTTAGAAACCATTCATGTTTTTTCAGATGAAAAGCCTGACACGCTTGAAAAGATTAATTTCATCAAAATTGATCCCTTCTCTACAGCCAATGAATATGGTCATATTCTATTTACACAAGTACCCTCATTAATTAAAACAAGTCATTTTCTAGTTTTTCAATGGGATGGTTTTCCATTGAACCCAATGTCATGGTCAGATGAGTTTCTAAAATATGACTATATTGGCGCGCCGAAGGGTTCCTGGGTTGGCAATGGTGGCTTTAGCCTACGATCTGCACGATTGGCCCATAAGATTAATGAATTAGGCATCAAGATCAATCTTGAGAATCCATATGATCAACTCGAAGATCAATATATTTGCACTCATTACCGGCCGCTACTTGAACAGAATGGCATTCAGTTTGCTCCTTATGCGCTCGCCAATGATTTTGCATACGACGCTGGAAGTCATGGGCAATTTAAATCTAATGTATTTGGATTCCATTACCCAGCTACATTTCCCATTTTCCTACAAGAGTCCCAATTAATTGAATTGATCGGGTCAATCCTGGCTAGAATGAGCTCCCCTCCAGCATTGAGAGACTTAATTCATAGCATTAGAAATCAAGGGATGGAGTATTTATTAAGAGAAATTTATACAACGCATATTCAACATCCGAATATGGTCAAACTCAATCTCGTAGCAGAAGCTCACGATCCCTTTGGATCACTAATTCAGCTTAGAGAAAAATATTCCCAAAAAAAAATTTAGCCATTTTTCATTAGGATTTAATAAGGGAATTTTGAATAACTAAGGCCAAGCGCATTGACTTCATCAATACACTCGCTTGAGGAATACAACTTTCCATCCTTGCCCATATACAAAAATCCTTTAGTAATACTCTCGCCGGGCGCCCACCACCCATTGCTTTGGTTATGCCTCATCCAAAACTTAGGGGCAATCACCGTTTTGCAAAATTTATTTAACCAAGCCCCCCACCAAGAAAAGGTAGAGTTAGCAATGATTAAGTATTTCGCATGGGTAATTACTAGAAAGTCTTCAGCAACGCTAAAGTGATATGCGGGGAAATCGGGGAATAATTTTTCCGCGGCATCAACATCATCAGTAATAACGATAAATTTTAAATTGTCATGGAGCTTTTTCATTTGCTCAACTGAATTATTCCAGTAATCAGAGCTTAAATAGACATCCGGAATATCTTTGTAGTCCCCGCCCCTAAAGTTAATGATACATACCTCATCTGTAAGATTTAACTTGTCAATTAGCTCAAGATTAGGATTTTTTAGCTCAAACCATTCTTGGATATTTTTTTTATTTTCAAGAATATATCTTTCTGACTGAAAGAATCCAACTAGTTTTGTGAAATCTTGTAAGTGAATAATATTGGGGTTGTAAAACTGCGCCATAAAACTATTATGCATATAGCTATCTGTATATTGCATCTTTGTTTGATCAACCTCAACACCAAGGGAGCAGTCAAATAATTCTGCGCCCAAAAAAGATCTAGGGACATGGAACTCGTAGCCATTTCTCTCTGCCAACGTACGGCATACGGCATATTGCCACATATGATTTCCAAGGCGGCCTATCATTTCTACGCTAATCATTACAAAGCATTCCTAACTCAACTTATAATCCCTGATAGCTTATCATTTACTTTCAAAGCACCGTGATTTATGAAACCCATTAAACTCATATGAAAATAATAGACGCATTTATATTTTTCAATGAAATTGATACGTTAAAGATTCGACTGGGTCTTCTTTATGAGAAAGTAGACCAGTTTGTAATATGCGAATCTAACATTACTCATAGTGGGCAAACAAAGAAATACAATTTTCTAGACCGTCAAAGTGAATTTTTGCCATGGTTAGATAAAATTACGTTTCTTCAGTATGAGCCAGATGTAAGTCACCTTGATTTCACCAAAAAAGATGAGGCCTACAACCCATCTTCCGCTTCTTGGCAAATCGAGACGGGGCAAAGAAACTATCTTGGCAGCTATATAAGAAATCTCAATTCTGAAGACATGGTTATGGTCTGCGACGTTGATGAAATATGGAATCCTACCTTTGCAGACTTTATTAGATCTGGGCAATATGAGCTAGATGCCGCTAGAATGGAAATGCAATTTCATCACTATTATTTAAATTGCGTAGGTATTAGTCAAAGCAACTCCAAATGGATTCATGCATTTTGTGCAAAAGCGTCTTATTTAAAAACAAAGCAAAATATCTCCCAAATTAGAGTCGGTGAGCAGCTTCCAATTGTTGCTGGTGTTGGCTGGCATTTCTCCTACTTAGGAGGCGCCCAAAAAATATCTGAAAAGATTCATGCTTTTGCACATCAAGAAACCAACACAGCAGAAATTAACAACTTAAAGCATCTAGAAAACTGCATCAACCTTGGAATAGACCACCTCGGCAGACCAGATCATGAGTGGGCCTTTCACCCGCTTGGCTACTACCCTCCTGATATCAAGGCTGAAATGGAAAAATTTCCGCATTTAATCAAAAAAAGTTTGGTTTAATTTATTTCATTTCATGCCTGACTACACATCAATCACAGTTACGTCTATTTTTGGTCACAATGATGGGGCATCTGCCATCCCAGCCATCTTAAGATCAATGAAAGAGCTTCCAGGTAGCAAGGGCCTCCTTCTGTCTACCCAGAAACCACAAAATCTTCCACCTCAAATAGATTGGACTGAAATACTGCCCTTAGACTATCGCCAATACAGTCTGTTTGTGATGTTCTCGTTACACAATTTTATTCAAACTGAATTTTGCTTAATTGTTCAGGACGACGGCTGGGTTATCAATGGAAAAAGTTGGAAAAAGGAGTATTTTGATTATGACTATATAGGTGGGCCATGCCATGCAGCATTTGTTGGCAGCGAGCTCGTTCCAGCCTATCAATGGGTTGGTACCTCCAATCCAACTCCACTAGTGATTCAGAATGGTGGCTTAAGTTTACGTAGCAAGAAATTCTTAAAAGCGCCCAGCTGTCATGGCGCACTCTACTATTTTTCTGAAGAACAGATCCTACAGAATGAAGATGTACAACTTACTGGTATTTACAGACCTCAATTAGAAGAACTGGGAATCAAATTTGCCCCAAATAACCTAGCAAAACAATTCTCTGTTGAGTATTTGGGACCAATATTCCATGACGATATTGATTTACTTAGCCTCTTAGCGGTGCATGGACAAACCCGTAAGCTTATTGAAGAAAATACCATTCAAATCACCATCCCAAAAGATCAACTGCAAAGCATACATAGGGAGGAGGAATTGTTAAATTACCTATCTTCAGAGCTCCACTACAACATTCGATATATAGCCTAAACCTACCAGTAATAAAAAATGCCCAGTCTTTCGAACCGGGCATTTTTTTATTTTATTTTTTACCTATCGCCTTTGATAGCTATTGGCAAGATTATCTTGTAGAACATAAGCAATGCCGTTAGCTACTAATGACAGGTCCTTCTCTAGCAAAGTACTTCGATACACCCATCCTGTAGGTAACTTGAGTTCCTTTGCTAAATTAGGAAGATCCTTCATGGTCAAATTAGGATTAACAATTTGGGAATAGGACTGCATCACATAAACCTGACCATCCGGAGCAACTAACTCATATATAGGGCTACCGGCTTTATAGATAAAATTTGTTGTACGGTTGATTTGATTGGGAGAGTATGATTTGCTACCCAAAATTTGCTTTAAGAGCCCTATATCAACCGTTGCTCTTAAGTTCATTTCAATACCACCAAAAGATTCTTTGACATTGTTCGCGGTGGCACCAGCCGCCTGAATCTCATCCATCATCCAATAACGTGGGCCATTTAGATCTACAAAAGAAGCATCATACTTTTTGGCAACCTCTTCCTTCGTGATGGTTTTCCATTGATCCTCAGGACATAAATTTAGCCCCTGGGTATTGAATACTTTCACTTCTAAATTTAGCCAATGGCGTTTACCGTAAAGGATTTCGCAATAGCGTTGATCGCGCAAATTGGATACGCTTTTTTCGAAAATAGGTTGCGAGTTTGCTAACTCTGCAATCAGGATCAACAAGCTTGGAATTAATTTATATAGTTTGGTCATTTTTCTACTTTACCAAATAAAAAACGCCTGGTCTTTTGAACCAGGCGTTTTAGTTTCTACAGTCAAGCGACTGAGGAAATGTACAGCTATTACATCATGCCGCCCATACCACCCATACCGCCCATACCACCCATATCAGGCATTCCACCAGCACCAGACTCATCTTTTGGTGCCTCGGAGATTGCGCAGTCAGTAGTCAACAAGAGGCCAGCAACAGAAGCAGCATTTACCAATGCAGTTTTTGTTACCTTAGTAGGATCAATAACACCTTGAGCAACCAAGTCGCCATACTCACCAGTAGCAGCGTTGTAACCGTTATTGCCTGTGCTTGCTTGTACCGCATTAACAACTACACCAGCATCTTCACCGGCGTTGCTAACGATAGTACGTAATGGCTCTTGCATAGCGCGCAATACGATGCTGATACCAGCGTCTTGATCAGCGTTATCGCCTTTCAATCCCTTGATACCTTGCATAGCACGAATCAATGCTACGCCACCGCCAGGAACAATACCTTCTTCCACGGCAGCACGAGTTGCATGCAATGCATCATCAACGCGAGCTTTCTTCTCTTTCATTTCAACTTCAGTAGCAGCGCCAACACGAATCACCGCAACACCGCCAGCTAATTTAGCTACACGCTCTTGCAATTTTTCCTTGTCGTAATCGCTAGTCGCTTCTTCGATCTGAACACGAATGTTCTTCACGCGAGCTTCAATCGCTTTAGCATCGCCAGCACCATCAATGATGATGGTATTTTCTTTGCCTACTTCGATACGCTTTGCTTGACCCAAGTGCTCAAGAGTTGCTTTCTCGAGTGTCAGGCCGATTTCTTCAGCGATAACAGTTCCGCCAGTCAAGATAGCGATGTCTTCCAACATGGCTTTACGACGATCACCAAATCCTGGAGCCTTAACAGCACAAGTCTTGATAATGCCGCGAATGTTGTTTACAACCAAAGTTGCTAAGGCTTCGCCTTCAACATCTTCAGCAATGATCAACAAAGGACGGCCAGACTTTGCTACTTGCTCGAGTACTGGTAACAAATCACGGATGTTAGCAATCTTCTTATCAAACAAGAGAACGTATGGGCTTTCCAATACAGCAACTTGCTTTTCTGGTTGATTGATGAAGTATGGAGAAAGGTAGCCACGATCAAACTGCATACCTTCAACGACTTCGAGCTCGTCCTCTAAAGACTTACCATCTTCAACAGTGATAACGCCTTCTTTACCTACTTTTTCCATTGCTTCTGCAATGCGCTGACCAATACTATGATCGCTGTTTGCAGAGATAGAACCTACCTGAGCAATTTCTTTAGTGGTCGTGCAAGGCTTGCTAATTTTTGCGAGCTCTGCGATTGCAGCTGTAACAGCTTTATCGATACCACGCTTCAAGTCCATTGGGTTATGGCCTGAAACTACATACTTCATGCCTTCACGAACGATAGACTGAGCCAAAACCGTAGCGGTAGTTGTGCCGTCGCCAGCGATGTCAGCAGTTTTGGAAGCAACTTCCTTAACCATCTGCGCGCCCATGTTTTGCAGCTTGTCTTTAAGTTCGATTTCTTTTGCAACGGACACACCGTCTTTAGTGATGGTAGGGCCGCCGAATGAACGCTCGATCACAACATTGCGACCTTTTGGTCCTAAAGTTGTTTTAACTGCATTAGCAAGAATGTTTACGCCTTCCACCATCTTGGTGCGAGCGCTATCTCCAAATACAACGTCTTTTGCTGCCATGATTAAATTCCTCTCTTAAATACCGAAATTACTTCTGTACAACAGCCATGATGTCGTCTTCACGCATCACGATGAGTTCGTCGCCGTCGACCTTAACGGTTTGACCAGCATATTTGCCAAACAACACGCGATCGCCTACTTTGACGTCGAGTGGGTTCAACTTACCGGCTTCATCTCGTTTTCCAGGACCTACTGCCAATATTTCACCTTGATCAGGCTTTTCTGCAGCAGCATCAGGAATGATGATTCCAGAAGCAGTTTTTGATTCTTGATCTAAACGCTTGATGATTACGCGATCATGTAAGGGACGCAAATTCATCTCTTCTCCTATGTTAGTAAGTGTTAACTATTTAAAAAACTATATAAATCAATGCTTTACAATCTCAGTACAAGGAATGTAAGCGAAATTTGGTAATAAATTCCTGCTTTAGCACTCGCATGTAGGGAGTGCTGATTATATAGGTCTGATTCCCTGGATTTCAAGAGCAGATCCCCATAAATTCTTTAAGGATTTAGCCCCTACCTATACTAGATAGCAGTTCGTAGGAGGCTTCCTACAGATAAATAAGCTTTAAGCCCTTACTACTCCATTCCGTCCTGCCTAGACTGGACAGTCACCGATTGGAGAATGCTGATGAGCCCGAAATCCCGGCTGTACACGCTTGTAAAGGCATGGAAGGACAAACCCTTCCAAGAAGTACGCGACGCCTGTGGCGCGCCTTGGCTTGGCTTGAGCAGCCAAGCACTTGAAGAACATCAATCCTGGTCGAAACGACAAGCAATCAGCCATGAACCTATTTTTAACTGCGGGGGAACAAAACTGACTGGATCATTTTTTAGGCCGCTTCTTGATAGCTCCGATATGCAATTACTGCGTTTATTTATGGAGGGTCTCGATACGATTGCCTATTGGTATCGTGCGGGGCGCTTAATACCCGGTATTTTGACCATCCCGATTCACGCGATTTCCTCTAGCGAATATATAGATGCACTGAGTGATTTAATTTTGAATTCTCGACTACCAGTAGGTCTGGTTGCACTAGGGATTCCATCCATTCCAAATACCGATGAAGCAAAGGCATGCAAAGAAGGTTTATTACGTTTGAGACGTCTCGGTGTATTACTTCACCTTTTAAATTTTAAAGGAACGGTAGAGCAATTGCATTGGATTGAGGAAATGCAACTAGAAGGTGTTCATATAGATATGGGCTCTTTGCGCACTGATCTGCCTTCAATTGAACTCATTACACAAATCAAAAATTCATCTCATTTACTAACAAAAATATATGCGAGCAATATTTCTCTTGTTAAAGATTTAGAAAACGCCGCTACCTTGCAATTTGATTATTGCTATGGCGGATTAATGATGCCGCCTATCAGTCGACATCAAGTACTAAAGGTCAACGATAGCCGACTTGCTAAAGCCATTTTTTCGCTGCACCCTCATCCACACCAAAACCAAAACGGAGACAAGTAATGAGAAAACGCGTGATGTTGGTAGATGACCATCCAGCAATGCTGATGGCACTCAAAAGTATGTTGCAAGACCAGTTGTTATTTGAAATAGCGGGGCAAGCCCAGAACGGCGAAGAATGCCTTAGATCCATCAAAGAAGTAAATCCAAATATGGTCATTTTAGATTTAGATATGCCCAAGACTGATGGGTTTGATGTTATTCGTCGCATTGGATTGATGTATCCAGATATTCGCATGCTTGTTTTATCCAGCTTAGATGAGGCCGTCTATGGCGGAAGAGTTCGTTCACTAGGCGCCCATGGCTTCGTAAATAAAACTGCCGGGGCTGACGTTATCTTGGCAGCCTGCGTAGCCATTTCTCAAGGTTATAACTTTTTTACCCATGGCAAAAATGGCAACAGCTCGCTAACAGATAACGATAAGCTAGCCTTAATCTCAGACCGAGAGCTACAAGTCATGAAATATCTTGGCAAAGGCAATACCAATCAGCAAATTTCAGATCTGTTGCATATCAGCAATAAAACGGTTGCTACATATAAAACAAGGGTCTTTGACAAGCTTGGCATTAATAATATTGCTGATTTAATTCTGTTCTGCAGAATAAATAACATTATCGAAAGTTAATCCCGGGATGCATCGATTCATAGTTTATGGAGGTTTTCTGATTGGCTTGTTATTAAGTGGAACAGTTCTCGCACAATCTTTAAGTCCCGAGGAGCAAGCATGGATCGATGCACACCCTGTTGTACGCTTTAGTATTCATGAAAAATATACCTCTTACCTTGAAACCAATACAAATTCTGGTGAGTCAGGTGTATTTCATGCTCTGATAAAAAAACTGAGTCAATTTACCAATCAAGAATTTATACCAATCTGGCGTAAGACTGACTCAGAGGGCTTGCATCAATTAGCCAAAGGGGATGTTGATTTCATTATTGATCCTCCACACTTAAATGGAGATCACTCATTTGGAACCTTATCAGAGACCATCTTTTGGGGTCATGATGTTATTTTGACTAAACGGTCCAACCAAAATAAGGTCATCACACCCATCAATATTGCCTATTTTGATCGTGGCTATGAGAATCCACCCTCAATTAGCAACTCCCAAAAAAGTACTTCAGTAAATATAGACAATTTAATTTTTCAACTTCTCAAAAATGAAGTCGAAGCATTAGTGCTTCCCATGCGATTAGCCCATTACGCCATCAAGCAACTAGGCAATTCAGACATCCTAGTTGATGGAATGTTCAGTAGAGAACCTTTTGAATACCGATGGCTTATTGGCAACACTGATGAGCCCTTTCACAGAATATTGAATGAGTTTATAAATAACTTAGACCCCATTGAGTCTAGACAACTTTTTGCAATTGGTTTTGAAGCTACGGAGCCCGTTAAAACCCATTGGAGATTTCTTCCATGGGTCTCCAGCTTTGGCTTATTTCTGGGGGGATCCTTTTTACTTTTGCACATGCGTAAAAGGCAAGCTATTCAGGAACAGAGGGCTCGTCTCTTGAGCTCTTCGAAAGAGGCTGCTGAAAAAGCCAATGCAGCTAAATCAGCCTTTTTGGCAACAATGAGCCATGAGATACGCACCCCCATGAATGCCATCCTAGGCGTACAAGAACTCCTCTTGAATAGCCCGCAATTCCCTAATCGAGAAAAGAGATTACTCAAAAGCGCACATGCCTCTGCTGAATCGCTTTTGGGAATACTCAATCAAGTACTTGATCTCTCAAAAATAGAAGCAGGGAAACTGACACTAAATCTAGAGCCTTGCTGTCTCAACAACATTGTTGATGATATTCATGCAGGGTATTCGGCAGTCGCAATGAAGCATGATCTCGTCTTGATCACATCGAAAGATGCAGCGATTGCTGAAGTGCTCATGATGGATGCCCTCAGACTGCGGCAAATTCTGCAAAATTTGATTAGTAACGCCATTAAATTTACTAAGCATGGAGAAATCTATTTCTCCATTAGCGTCTTGGCAGATGATCATGCCGGCCAGTTAATTGAATTTAGGATCATTGATACTGGGGTAGGTATGGATTCTGAGGAGATAGAACTTGCTCTTCAGGCGTTTGAACAAGTACCAGGCAATAGCGAGCAGCAAAATGGTACTGGTCTTGGATTAACTATTACCAATCATTTAGTAAGCTCAATGAATAGCCAGCTGTATTTTGAAAGCGCTCCTGGGTTTGGGAGCAATATTCATTTCTGTGTGGCATTTCCTCGCACTAGTATTGCCGTACCCCAAAACTCCTTTAAGGACAAAAACAAAAGACTGATCAGAAAACTAGCGCCCAGGGATGCTGGAAAAGGATGCTCTCTTCATGCCTTAGTAGTGGAGGATCATGCTGCAAGCCGTCAAATTATCTCCCTGCAATTGCAGGCTTTAGGTATTGAGGTTAAGGTTTGCGATAACGCCATGACTGCACTAGAAAGGCTTTCAGAGAATCACTTTGATCTGTTATTAACCGACCAATCCATTCCTGGGATGCAAGGTTCTGAGTTGGCCAAACATATTCGCTCGCAAGGGTATCAAGACCTCATCATCATTGGCATAACCGCCGATATTTACGCCCTTGATTCCCGAAACCAATTTTTAGCAGCTGGGATGAATGGAGTTCTTATCAAACCAATCAGCTTGCTTAGTCTCGAGAATGAACTAACGCGCTATTTCCAGTTGCAAGAGATGGATGAAAAAAAGAAAGAGTGTGTGACTGAGTATTCTTTTGAAGCTTTTTCTAATCTACTAACAAGCAATCCAAAACAGGTTACATTCATTTTGGAAGAAATTAAAAAAGTACACCAAGCTACCATTGAAACCCTAAAAATGGGAGTAGTTGATGAAGCAGTTCTTGCTAGCCTTATTCATAAAGTAAATGGGGGCGCCCAGTTACTTCAGGCTCGGAGTTTTATCGCAAGCTGTGAATCTATAGAAAAAAATGGTGGTGATTTATCGACAAGAATAAATACCTTTATTGATATTTTGGAGAGAGAAAATCAAATAATTGAAAGCTATCAAAATAGGTACGCCAATGGGTAATTCCTAAAGAAGTTTCGACTTCTCAATTTGACGGTTTATTCTATAGGGATGAGTAAGCCAATTACCCCAACTACAAACCCGCTGCTTGCCATCTTTTGGATTGCCGCCTTAATCATTCCTCTCTCGTGTTTCGCCGAGGGATCAAACCCATTCCCCATTCCCAAGGGAATTACCAATAGCCTTGAGCGCAATCAAATCCCCTTGGATGCCGTTAGTATTTCAGTCATAGAGATAGAGCCTGGCCGCCCAGGTAAGCAGGTTGCTAAAACTTTACTCAATTGGCACGCTAATGAGGCCATGAACCCCGCCTCAACTATGAAGGTTCTAACTACCCTTTCTAGCTTGGATATTCTAGGCCCTCAATATCGTTGGCGCACCAATGTCTATACGGATGGAGTTATCCACCAAGGCACGCTCAAGGGAAATATCTATCTTCAAGGCACTGGTGATCCTAAGCTGGTTCCAGAAGAACTAGCCAAACTCATGAAAGATCTCCAGGGCTTAGGCATTCAAAAAATTGATGGGAATTTATTTTTTGACCGCAGTGCCTATGCTCCAAGTGTGATGGAAACCAATACTATCGATGGCGAATCTTTACGGGCCTATAACGTATCTCCTGACCCCTTGCTCTATGCCTTTAGAACCTTGTCCTTTCAGCTTGGTAAATCACGTACCGCTGACTTTATTGATTTGAGTTATTCGCCTGCGCTCTCCCAATTAAAAGTGGTTAACCAAATGCAATTGGTAGATAAGCCTTGTGATAATTGGAAAAGCAATATTCGTTTCAATTTAGATCCAGAAAATAGTAGCAATACCGATCAAGCGATTACTGCGCAGTTTTCTGGCACATTTCCAAGTTCCTGCAAAGGGGTTAACTACAACGTAGTTGCACTGGATGCGAACACCTTCTTGACGCAAGGCTTTGCTGCGGCCTGGGAATTAGCTGGGGGCGCCTGGGCTCAAGCACCCACTGGAAAAAGTGGAAACGTTCCACTCGCCGCAAGACTTCTATTGCAGTTCGAGGGTATCAATTTGGGAGATGATGTCCAGGATATTAATAAGTATTCAAATAATGTGATGGCACGTCAACTGTTACTTACACTCGCTTTAGAAAAAATGGGGAAGCCAGCTACGACCGCTAACGGTGATCTAGTGATTCAGAGCTGGCTCAAACAAAATAGCATGAACTTTTCTGGGCTAGTGATTGAAAATGGCTCTGGCCTTTCACGCAATGAAGCCATTTCCGCCAATCAAATGAATCAACTACTACTGACAGCACGTAATCTTCCAATTAGCGACATCTTTTATAACAGTCTACCCATCGCTGGCACTGACGGCACTATGAGAAATCGGTTGATGACTCAACTGCGCAAGTTTTTGCATTTAAAGAAAAAACCAGAGGCACGAATTAAAACTGGATCGCTTGCCGATGTACGTGCGATTGCTGGTTATGTGATGAGTAAATCTGGAAAATTGTATGCAGTAACTTCCTTCATAAATCATCCCAACGCCTGGAAAGGCTTAGAGGCTCATGATCAATTACTTACGTGGTTGCTTGAAGACGGTCCAGAACCAAAACAAGCACGCTGAAGTCGATCTCGAACGCCGTCCCACTCCTCGCCAACTGGTGGTTCAGGAAATAAAATTAAATCCCAATCCTGCTGGTCTAAGTCTCGCAGCGATCGATACAAGCGGCTCGCAAATGTAGCGCTATCACTCGGGATAACAACCTCTTCAAAGTGTACTAATGGATACCCATCATGACTTAAGGACGATTCAGAATCCCAGACTGCAACTGCAACACGTGATTTGGTGTCTGGAAATTCACTTAAAGCATCTAAAACGCGTCCTGATGCATACAGACGTAAAGGGGTTGTTGGAGCGTAATGCGCTTTTAAGCTGCCAGACACCTTAGGCAAGAGCTCAGTTTCGCTAAATACCTCGCCCGGCTGATAAACCCGAATTCCCGTCTTCGCCAAAATCACACTAGGCGTAATAACGCCAGGCCTCAATAGGATCGCTCTATCTCCAGAAGATAGGTCAATGATGGTCGACTCAATACCGACTTCACAATCACCACCATCTAACACCATTAAATCCAACACACCTTCAAACTCATGCCTTACATCTGCCGCACTAGTGGGTGATACTTTTCCAAATCGGTTTGCAGAAGGCGCAACCACACCACCTTTAAATTTACGCAATAGTTCTTGCGCGATGGGGTGTGCAGGAGCACGAATGGCTACGGTATCTTGGCCCCCAGTTAATTCATTTAATACGCTTTTATCTTTTTTAAAGACCAGGGTTAGGGGGCCTGGCCAAAATGCATTAATGAGTTTTAATGCGTCCTCAGACAAATCCCGAACCCATGGCGCCAAAACTGGAACCCAATCCACTTGTGCCTGATCAAACCTATCGGGCGCTGCTAAATGCACTATTAAGGGATGATTGGAGGGGCGACCCTTGGTACTAAAGATCTTTTTGATAGCTTCAGGATTTTTAGCATCAGCGCCTAGGCCGTAAACTGTTTCCGTTGGAAAGGCTACTAGACCACCGTCTCGTAAGCTTTGAACTGCTTCATTGATCACTACTGAAGATTGCAGTGCCGTACTATCGCTAGACATTTCTAGGGCTCGATCCCTAATTCAACGGCGACTGCAGCGCAGTTCTTGCGAGCCTCATTTACAGCTTCACCCAAACAATTAATATGACCCATTTTTCTACCAATGCGAGGGGCAGACTTTCCGTACAAATGCAGTTTTGCATCAGGATGAGCAAGAACCTTATTCCATGCAGGCTCCTTCGGTAAATCCTCACTGCCTTCAAACCAAAGATCACCCAACAAATTGAGCATGGATACCGGGGCTAATTGCCGGGTATCACCCAATGGGAGGCGGGCCATGGCCCTCACTTGCTGTTCAAACTGACTACTCACACAAGCATCCATGGTGTAGTGCCCAGAGTTATGGGGTCTTGGTGCAATCTCATTAGCAACGATATCGCCACTCTTCAAGACAAAGAACTCTACGCAAAGGACGCCAACGTAATCAATTTTACGAATCAATGCTTTTGCAGCATCAATAATTTTTTTCTCTTGTGCAGGCTTCAGTGATGGTGCTGGCACTGTTGAAGTATGCAAAATCCCATTGCGGTGAATATTTTGCGACACTGGATAAGCGACAACCGCATCATCATAGCCGCGGACCACTAGTGCAGATACTTCAAAATCCAATTCCATACGCTTTTCAAGCACACAAGGGACGCGCCCAAAATTATTCCATGCCACAGTCAACTCATCTTCGCTGTGAACAGTGATTTGACCTTTGCCGTCATATCCCATGCGAGCAGTTTTTAAGATGCCAGGGAATAGATTGGCTGGAACATGCGTAATATCAGCGTCATGCTCAATGACAAAGTTTGGTGCTGGGCCAATATTGGTTTCAGACTTCCAAGTAGCTAAAAATTTCTTCTCGGCAATACGATTTTGCGCCAAAGATACACAGCTACTTCTAGGAGCAACAAATACCCCCAAAGACTCTAATTCATCTAAAGCTTGGGCGGGAACATTCTCAAACTCAGTACTCACCGAGGCGCATAGGGCAGCCATCTCTTTAAGCGCTGCAGAATCTGTATAGTCCGCTTGAATAAATTTTTCTGCGATTGAGCCCGCAGGACTATCGGGACCAGGATCTAGAACGCAAACCTTGTACCCCATTGCTTGGGCAGCCTGGGTGAACATTCTTCCCAATTGACCACCACCCAATATTCCTAAATACGAACCCGGCAAAATGGGTTCCATACGATCTGCCATGTAATTAATATCCCGGCAAATTCATAGAACGTGCTGCATCTGACTGCTTCACACGAAATTCTTCAAGACGTTTAGCCAATTCAGCATCATGCAAAGCTAAACCTGCAATGACATGTAGTGCTGCATTCGCTGCGCCAGCCTCACCAATAGCAAAGGTGGCAACTGGAATACCTTTTGGCATCTGCACAATGGAATACAAAGAATCTTCACCTCGCAAGTACTTGCTTGCGACAGGAACACCGTACACTGGCACGATCGTTTTAGAGGCTAACATCCCCGGCAGATGCGCTGCGCCACCAGCTCCAGCAATGATGGCTTGCAAACCATTAGCCTGTGCCTGCTCTGCATATACAAACATATCGTCAGGCATGCGATGTGCAGAAAGCACTTTTGCTTCATGAGCAATTCCAAATTGCTCTAGCATTTGAGCGGCATGCTGCATGGTGTCCCAATCTGAATTGGAACCCATCACTATTCCGACTAATGGCTTTTTGCTCATCTACCTCTCCGAATGCCTTAAATATCTTCTAAGGACTCTATTATCCCTGAGTTAAACGCGCTAAGGCTTCGCGGTACTTTTGAGCCGTCTTTTCAATCACATCTGCCGGTAATTGGGGTGCCGGGGCTGTTTTAGGCCACAATTTTCCATTCACCTGCGCCGTCTCAAGCCAGTCACGTACAAATTGCTTGTCATAGGACGGGGGATTTGACCCTACATAGTAAGTTTCGGCAGGCCAGAAACGTGAAGAGTCGGCAGTCAGAATTTCATCCATTAAGACTAGTTGACCCGCATCATCTAAGCCAAATTCAAATTTGGTATCTGCAATGATGATGCCTCTTGTGGCCGCATACTCAGAAGCCTCTTTATATAGACGAATGCTGACCTCACGAATTTGATTCGCAAGTTTCTCGCCAATCAGTTCAATGACTTTTTCAAAAGAAATATTTTCATCGTGTTCGCCCACGTCGGCTTTTGCTGCTGGAGTAAAAATGGGTTCTGGTAATTTTTGAGCATTCTCTAAGCCAGCAGGTAATGTGATTCCACAGACCTTACCAGTTTCTTTGTAATCTTTCCAACCGCTTCCGGCCAAATAGCCACGCACAACTGCTTCCACCAAAATTGGCTTTAAACGCTTAGCAACCACTGCACGTCCTTTGACTTGCTCAACCTCATCTGCCGGCACTACAGTCGCAGGATCGATTCCAGTTAAATGATTTGGAATGACTTTTCCTAACTTATCAAACCAGAAATTGGCCATTTGATTGAGAAGAATGCCTTTTTCAGGAATGGGCTCACCCATCACAACATCAAAAGCAGATAAACGATCCGTAGTGATCATCAAGAGCTTGTCATCACCCAGTGCATAAACATCACGCACTTTGCCCTTTGAGAGCAAAGGCAGCGACTTAATAGAGGTAGCATACAAAGCAGGCATATTTAGCTCACTTCACGATCTGAGCTAACTTACCACTCTTGTAGAGCTCAGCCATCTTCTCAAGAGGAATTGGCTTTATCTTGGAGGCCTGGCCAGCAGAACCAAAAGCAATAAAGCGGGCCATACACACTTGCTTTGCAGCTTCACGAGCTGGCTTTAAATAATCACGTGGATCAAACTTGCTTGGATTTTCAATAAAGTAGCGACGAATGGCGCCAGTCATCGCAAGACGAATATCGGTATCGATATTGATTTTGCGAACGCCATTCTTAATTCCCTCTTGAATCTCTTCAACTGGTACGCCATAAGTTTCTTTCATATCACCACCAAACTCACGAATTTCAGCCAATAACTCCTGAGGAACACTAGAGGAGCCATGCATCACTAAGTGCGTATTTGGAATGCGCGCATGAATTTCTTTAATGCGATCGATTGCGAGAATATCGCCAGTGGGCTTCTTACTGAACTTATATGCGCCATGACTTGTGCCAATTGCAATAGCCAAAGCATCGCACTGGGTTGCTTTTACAAAATCGGCTGCCTGTTCCACATCGGTTAGTAATTGCTCTCGAGTCATTTTTCCGTCGGCACCATGACCGTCTTCTTTATCACCCTGCATGGTTTCCAAGGAGCCCAATACGCCTAGTTCAGCTTCGACCGTAACCCCAATAGAGTGAGAAAACTTCACCACCTCTTTAGACACATCTACGTTGTATTCATAACTAGCCACTGTTTTGCCATCGGCCTCGAGTGAGCCATCCATCATGACCGAGGTAAACCCACTCTTAATTGCTGCCATACATACTGCAGGATTTTGACCGTGGTCTTGATGCATTACCACTGGAATATGAGGGTACGCCTCAACTGCAGCAGAAATTAAATGGCGTAAAAATGCTTCGCCTGCGTATTTTCTGGCGCCAGCTGAAGCTTGCATAATGACCGGGGAATCCGCTTCATTAGCCGCTTCCATAATTGCAGTAACCTGCTCTAAATTATTCACATTAAACGCTGGTAAGCCGTAACCATTTTCAGCGGCGTGATCTAAAAGTTGTCGTAAAGAGACTAAAGCCATGATGTTTTCTTTATTAGTAGTGTTTGAATAAATAAATGCATTACTTCACATGAATAATTTTGAGACTGTTGGTACCGCCTGGTTCGCCCATGGGTTCTCCAGAGGTCAACACCACGGTATCTCCAGCCTTTACCGCGCCCGCCTTCTTTAGGCAGGTTTCCACCTCTTGCAATGCTGTATCTCGCTCTTTGGTGTAATCAAGCCCTATTGGAGTCACATTACGGTAAGTACTCAATGCGCGCTGCGTTGCGATCTTCGAAGTCAGCGCAAAAATCGGAACATGGATATTGTGACGACTCATCCACACGGCAGTAGATCCAGAATCCGTCAATGCTGCGATGGCATTAGCGTGTAAATGGTGAGCCGTAAATAATGCGCCCAAGGCAATCGTCTGGTCAATACGCGCAAAAGTTTGATCTAAAAAATCTGTATCCAATTTCACTGGATCAGATTTCTCCGCCTCTATGCATATTTCTGCCATGGCTTTAATTGTCTGCACTGGGTAAGAACCTGCAGCAGACTCAGCAGACAACATCACAGCATCGGTACCATCTAATACAGCATTTGCCACATCACTTACTTCTGCACGAGTTGGCACAGGTGCACTAATCATAGACTCCATCATTTGAGTGGCGGTGATTGTAAATTTATCGGCTTCGCGTGCCCACTTAATCATGCGCTTTTGCAATGCAGGCACAGCTGCATTGCCAACCTCGATAGCGAGATCTCCACGAGCTACCATAATTCCATCGCTCTCGGCGATGATGCTCTTTAAGGCTTCAGCCTCAATCGCTTCAGCACGCTCTACCTTGGCAATCGTTCTTACTTTGCCAACTCCATATTTAACACTCGCTGCATCAGCTAAACGACGCGCATATGCCATATCAGCCCCATCCTTTGGGAAGCTAATAGCGAGAAAATCTACACCCATAGCAATCGCAGCATCCAAATCAGCAATATCTTTTTCTGTTAATGCTGGTGCTGTTAAGCCGCCGCCAGCTCGATTAATACCTTTATTGTTGGATAGCGGACCACCTTGCTCTACTAACGTGAAAATCTCACCGCCCTTGACGCTCTCAACACGCAGCACCACTAAGCCATCATTTAATAAAAGACGGTCACCTGGTTTCACATCATTTGGCAACTCTTTGTAGTCCAGTCCTATGCGCCCTTGATTGCCGAGCTCGCATGCCACATCTAAAATAAATTTTTCACCTTCTTGAAGCAAGATTTTGCTGTCTTCAAATTTTCCTACTCGAATCTTTGGCCCCTGTAGGTCGGCCATAATTCCGACTTCTTTACCTACCTCAGCAGAAATGCTGCGCACTAAATCATGACGTGCTTTGTGATCCGCTACAGTGCCATGTGAAAAATTCATACGCACTACATCTACGCCCGCACGAATCATCTCGCGTAACACTTCAGGCTTTTCTGAGGCAGGCCCTAAGGTTGCAATGATTTTGGTTGCTCTTAGCATGTTTAGTCTTTCGCCCGTTCGGCCAATACTGCAAAGGCTGGCAAAGTTTTGCCTTCAAGGAATTCCAAGAAAGCACCTCCACCAGTTGATATGTAATCTACTTGATTTTCAATACCGTACTTAGCGATTGCAGCCAAAGTATCACCGCCACCAGCAATAGAGAACGCAGGTGAGTGTGCGATTGCGGCTGCCAACATTTTGGTTCCACCACCAAATTGGTCAATCTCAAATACGCCCAAGGGACCATTCCACACAATCGTACCGGCATGCGCCAACATGATGGATAAGCGTGCCGCGGTTTTTGGCCCAATATCTAAAATCATGTCGTCCTCTGCTACCTGATCAGCAGCGACGCGGTTCGCACGGGCCAATGGAGATAACTCATTAGCAACAACAACGTCCTCTGGAATGGGTACATGGGCGCCACGCTTTTCCATGAGCTCCATAATTTCTCTGGCTTCGTCCACTAAGTCTGGCTCGGCGAGTGATTTACCAATGGGTAATCCCTTAGCCAACATGAAGGTATTCGCAATACCACCACCAACAATCAGCTCATCTACTTTTTCGGATAAAGCCTTAAGGATGGTCAGCTTGGAGGAGACTTTAGAGCCAGCAACAATCGCCACCAAAGGGCGCTTTGGACTAGCGAGCGCTCGACTTAAAGCATCTAACTCGGCAGCCATCAAAGGGCCTGCACAGGCAATCGGCGCAAATTTTGCAACCCCATAAGTAGTTGCTTCAGCGCGATGGGCAGTACCAAATGCATCGTTGACATAGACATCACACAGCGCTGCGATTTTCTTTGCTAACTCATCGCTATTTTTTTTCTCGCCGACATTTAAGCGGCAGTTCTCCAGCAAAACTATTTCTCCTGGGCTTACCTCAAAACCACCATCAACCCAATCACTAATCAATGGAACTTTGCGATTTAATAAAGCCGCAATTCGATCCGCCACCGGAGCCAAACTGTCTTCGGGTTTAAATTGCCCTTCTGTTGGACGACCCAAATGAGATGTCACCATTACGGCAGCCCCTGCATCCAAACACATCTGTACAGCAGGCATAGAAGCTCGGATACGAGTGTCTTCAGTGATATTTCCGGCTTCGTCCTGCGGCACATTAAGGTCAGCACGAATAAGTACTCGTTTACCTTTTAATTGGCCTGATTGGGCTAAATCGGTTAAACGCTTAACTTTAAATAAAGATTCCGGCATGAGATTGGCTAATTAAGGTGGTTTAGGGGAAAACTCCATTCTAAATCGTCTAGCCCCACGACCCCAAAGGACTTACCCTGCCTGCTCTACAATAAGAACTTGGACGCATTGAGAGTCAAAAGGCATAAAAACCACCTGACCCAGTACCCCGTTTAATCCGCAATGAGTTAACAGACACAAAGGTAGAGAAAAAATGTCGATGTCCGACCGCGATGGTTTTATTTGGTCCGATGGGAAGCTAATTCCTTGGCGCGAGGCCAATATTCACGTTTTAACCCATAGTCTTCACTACGGAATGGGCGTTTTTGAGGGTATTCGTGCCTATAAAACCCCCCAAGGCACCGCTATTTTTCGACTGCCTGAGCACGTAAAACGCCTATTTAATGGCACCAAAATCTTCCAAATGAACATGCCGTATAGCCCTGAAGAGATCACTAAGGGCATTATTGATACGGTTAACAGCAATAAACTAGAAGCCTGCTATATCCGCCCTATCATCTTTATTGGCTCGCAAAAGCTCGGAATCTCCCCTAAGGGCAATACCATTCATACGGCTATTGCGGCCTGGGAATGGGGTGCTTATTTAGGCGAAGATGGCCTGAACAAGGGAATTCGCGTAAAAACATCTTCTTTTACCCGCCATTTCGTCAACTCTTCGCTGGTACGGGCTAAGGCTTCGGGTTACTACATTAACTCGATTTTGGCTAATCAAGAAGTTACTGCCAATGGATATGATGAAGCTTTGCTGCTAGATACTGAAGGCTATGTATCTGAAGGCTCAGGCGAAAACTTATTCATGGTGCGCAACGGTATTGTTTACACACCAGATTTAGCTTCTTGTTTAGATGGCATTACACGCGACTCTGTAATGCAAATTGCAAAAGATTTGGGATACGAAGTACGCGAAAAACGTTTAACGCGTGACGAAGTGTATTCTGCTGATGAAGCATTCTTTACAGGTACAGCTGCTGAGGTAACTCCAATTCGCGAATTAGATGACCGCTCCATTGGTGATGGTGAGCGTGGCCCCATTACAGAGAGAATTCAAAAAACTTATTTTGATGCCGTCTACGGTAGAAACGATCAGTACAAAAAGTGGCTTACTTACGTTAAATAATATTTAGTGATCAGGAAGTTAAATATGACTGCAGCCCAAACAGTGATGGTGGATGGAAAAGATTTGCCATTGCATTGCCCTACCAGCAATACGCCGGCATGGAATTCTCATCCACGCGTTTTTTTAGACATTACAAAAACTGGGGAAGCAAAGTGTCCATACTGTGGCGCTGAGTACAAACTCATTCCCGGCACCGAACCACACGGACATTGAATCTGATCAGCACCTCTTTGCGAGGTGCTGAGTCGGGATACATCATATGCACGGTATTCTGATCATCGCCCCAAACTGGATTGGGGACGCCGTCATGACTCAGCCTTTATTGGCTCACCTCAAAACCCAATTTCCAAACTCCAAAATTGATGTTCTAGCCAGTGTTTGGGTTGCTCCTATTTATCGGGCTTGCACAGAGGTAAACGAAGTAATAGATGCACATTTTGAACATAAAAAATTGCAATGGGATTTGCGTAAACAATTAGCAAAAAAAATAGCGGGGAAAAAATATCAAGCCTGCTTTGTCTTGCCCAATAGCTTTAAATCTGCACTCATTCCATGGCTTGCTAATATTCCTTTTCGTATTGGCTATCGAGGTGAATTACGTTTTGGCCTGATTAACTTAGCACTAGAAAATCCTAGCAAGGTAAATCGGCCGCCGATGGTAGAGCACTATCTTGCACTAAGTAGTTTGTTGCAAGAAGATCAACAGGCAATACCACGCAAGCTCACCCCCACACTCAATGTTTCATCAGCTGCGCAAGAGTCTGTTGAAAAGAAATTAAGCAATCTTAAGATTCCATCTCAAACACTTTATATTTTTTGCCCAGGCGCAGAGTATGGTCCAAGCAAACGCTGGCCTACAGATCACTTTGCCAAATTGGCTCAAGAATTGATACAGGAAAACTCTACTAATCAAATCATTCTTCTTGGGGGCAAAGGAGATCAAGCTATCTCCCAAGAAATTGCATCGCAAGCAAATCAAGCATCTCGTATTCACAACTGGTCAGGAACAACCACTTTAGATGAGGCTATTGCGTTAATTGGTATGGCTAAAGCAGTCATTAGTAACGATTCTGGCTTAATGCACATTGCTGCCGCACTCAGAACCCCGCAAGTTGCGATCTTCGGTTCTAGTGACCCCGCTCATACCCCGCCTTTATCAGACAAGGCTAAAGTCATTTGGTTAAATCTACCCTGTAGCCCCTGCCACAAAAAAGAGTGCCCCCTTGGTCATTTGCAGTGCTTAAAAGACATCTCTCCTGAACAAGTATTGGCTACACTAAACACCTTGTAATCTTTTCCCAGAAAAGTGAGCCATGACCAAACTAGCTAGACTCTTTCACAATGCTGACGATGTAGTAGACGCTTGGCGTGATGCACTTCGTCATCGCGATGTTAAAGGTGCTTTAGATATTTGGCTCGATGATGACTCTATAACTTGCGTGCTTCCTGAAGGCCATCGCCTGAGCGGTCATGCAGAAATTCGTGAAGGCCTAGAAAGGCTTCTAGCTAAGCAACCTTTATTTCTGGAACCCATTGCTTGTATTAGCCATTCAGTTCTGGGGGCTGCCATATATGACACTACAGAAGCAGTTCACTTAAGACCCGATCAAGTGGAGGCAGAATTTTTCCTCAACATCACCTTGGTTCTCTTACAGGACAGTCAAGGCTGGCGGATTGCACACTTACATGCTAGTCACTCTACCGAAGAAACATTTGACGCTCCTTCTACACCTCACGGATTGCATTAGTAATCCGAAATGGATGATCAAGTACTTCGCTCATTAGTTAAATGGCCTAATGTTCCCGAGTGTTTTGGCTGGCTTGCACTAGATCGTCGTGGGCAATGGCGTATGCGTGATGAATTCGCCCAGCAAAATCACTTATCTGGCCAAGTCATAGTGCATCGCGCCCTAAGTGAATTTATCTCCAGAAATTATGCATGTGACCAAGCAGGAAATTACTTTTTTCAAAATGGTCCACAACGTGTGTTTGTCACCCTAGATTACACACCTTGGATAGTACGTATTACCCCTGCGCAAGAAGGATCACAATTCCTCACCCAATGTCAAACCCCATTTGCACCCAGCGCAGCATTCAGCGATGAGCAGGGAAATATTTATATTGCTGGGTCTACCCATCAAACTATTGATGAGAATAATCAAAAACAGTCTTTTGTTAATGAAGCATGCCAAAGTGTGGCGATACTGCATGATCACGATCTAGATCATTTTTCTGAATTAGCTATCCTGCGTGAACAAGCTTGTAGCTTTGGCGGGTCTTGGACCTGGCATGGAAAACAGCTGCCCTTAGACCCCATCCTTTCTAACGAATTAAGTCAGCGCTTTCATTACATCAAAAGTCCCACGCCTACTACCTAACCTAACTAGGTAATTGTTTGTTTTCTTTGAGCTCGTCTTGATACTGACGTTGCATTTCGCGCAAACGAGCATCAATACTAGAACCCTGATAAAAATCTGAGCCACCAGCCGCACGGGCAATCCTCAATTGCTCAATGGCAGATGGCCATGCACCTTCAAGCGCATATTTTTCTCCCAGAGCGTAGTGACGCATAGGGATATTGTTAGCCTTCTCATAAGCATTGGACAGCATTCCCCACCAAACAATCTCATTAGGCTGTGATTTTGTACGCGCCTTTAACCAAGCAATAGCATCGTTCGTTCTGCCCAACTTTAATTCAGCATTAATCATGGCTGCGCCAGCCGCATAAGACTGAGGGTATGCACGTAAAGCAGTCTGCGCAATTTGTAGTGCCTCTTCATTTTTACCCCTAGCTAGCGCCAACTCTGAAGCGGTGATATCCAAAGAAAGGCTTTGGCGCTGAATAGGCGATCCTGGGGCGCTCGATTTTTGCGCTAAATTACGTGCTTGTTGCAAATCAGCCTCTGCCTGATCCCACTTGCCCTGTCTTTGAGCAATTAGGGCCAAACCATAAAAGCCTTCCATTTGTTTTCCAGCTTGTGGCTGCTTGCTTAAACTGTCAAAAGTATTTTTTAAGTCGTAGAGCCCACTAGAGGTTCCCGCTTGTTCCATACGAGCCCGAGCCTTAATAAAGTAAAACTCAGCTGATGTGGGTACATTGCGCGGAGGCACAGTACGTGCACGATCTTGCATATCCGCAATACGGTCAATTGTTAAAGGGTGAGTACGAACATACGATGGTACTCCCTTGTCCATAATTCCAGTGGCCTTTTGTAAGCGCTGAAAAAATCCTGGGGCGCCATTAACGTCATAACCACTGGCATCCAAGATCTGAAAACCAATACGATCCGCCTCACGCTCAGCATCTCTAGAATATGACAGCTGGTTATTAATGGCGACCGCTTGTCCGCCCTGCATAAGGCCAGCCGCGGCCTGAGGATTGCGTGATGCAGCTAATGCACCAAGCAGTACTCCAGCTAAAGCAATCATTGTGTTGGTAGCTTGCTTATCCATTTGCCTGGCTAAATGACGCTGCAATACGTGGCCAGTTTCATGACCCATTACGGAAGCTACTTCAGAGTCTGATTCTGCATTGACAATCAAGCCTGTATGAAAACCAATGAATCCACCCGGCAATGCGAATGCATTAATGCTGCTATCTTTTACCGCAAATAATTCAAAATTGTAGGCACCACTACCCTGCTCATTAGCACCACCCAGCTGAGCTTTCTTTGCAGCCTGTAATAAACGTCGCTCCATTTGATTAAGGTAATCATAGATCGGTAAATCATTTGAATAATCAGGATCCGGCCTAATTTGACGCATGATTAACTCACCATACTTACGCTCATCTATGCGACTTAATGAATCTCCGCCGGGATCACCCATATCTGGCAACACAATATTAGACTGAGTATAGGTAGTTCTAGTTGGCGCATTAGTGGGTCGCGCGTCTGGAGACTGCATAGCACGGCCAATATTCTGTATAGCTGCTGAATTTCCCTCAACAGAAACATCGCCTGTTACTGAGGCTGCATAAGTAGGGGAAAGACCTGAGCAAGTCAGGGTCAATATTAGTTGGGCAGTGACTAAACGCCACAAAAAGGAGGGTTTTTTATCTAACTTCATGTCTTGCATCCCTATATGGTAAAACTTATCCCATGAATAAACTAACTCATTTTGATGATAGCGGGCAAGCCCACATGGTAAACGTAGGTGATAAGCCAGCCACCCATAGAATAGCTATTGCTACAGGCAAAATTACAATGCTGCTGGAAACCTTCAAAATGGTTGAAACCGGGAATCATAAAAAAGGTGATGTTTTAGGTATTGCTCGAATAGCAGGGATCCAGGCATCCAAAAGAACTGCTGACCTCATCCCCCTATGCCACCCATTAGCTTTGACGCATGTCAGCCTAGAATTTCGACTTGACTCAACTACCAGCACCATTAGCTGTAAAGTCAGAGCAGAAACTACGGGCCCGACAGGCGTGGAAATGGAAGCGCTGACTGCAGTCCAAGTAGCCCTACTCACTATCTATGACATGTGTAAAGCGGTGGACCGTGGCATGGTAATGGGCGACATCAAGCTACTTGAGAAGAGTGGTGGGAAGTCTGGGGAGTGGAAGCTAGCCTAGCGGCAACTTAACAAACTATTGATTCATTTCAATCAGATCTGAATGAATTTTTTTAAGCACTTCACCCCAATTGCCCTTCGCTGATTGGCGATACAAAGTCATTGATGGGTACCACGGGCTATCAGCCCTCTCTAGCATCCAGCGCCAATCAGGAACATAAGGCAATAGCATCCATGTTTTCTTTCCTAGTGCACCACTCAAGTGTGCAACGCTTGTATCTACACTAATAACCAAATCTAACCCCCTAATCAAAGCAGCGGTATCAGAAAAATCGTGTATGTCAGCTGCAAAGTTGAGGATTTGAGGGTTAGCTTCAAGTGTTGCTTGATCTACGGCACGCACCTCTTTCTGCAAACTAATATATTCAAATCGATCCGGTAGATGAGGAACCATCTCTGACAATAGCAAACTACGATTGCGATCATTTTTATGTCTTGGATTGCCGCTCCAAACTAAACCAACCCGTGGTTTAGTTTGGATACCGAGCCTATGAGTCCACTCTTGCAACTTGTCTGAGATTTGTTCTTGCTTGAGGTAAGGGACTACATTAGGTATGGTCTCAATACTCGTTTTAAATGCGAGAGGCAAACTCAAGAGCGGGCATTGATAATCAAATTCCGGGAGTGGATCATCCTTAGTAACAAATTGTGAAACCCCTTCCAAATTTGCAAGCAAACTCTTCAGCGCGGGAGGCACCTCTAAGATTACTCGCGCACCTAAATCAGAAACCAATTTAGCGTAGCGGCAAAACTGAATATAGTCTCCTAAGCCCTGTTCACCGTAAAGCAAAATGGTTTTACCCTGAAGTGACTCAGCCCCAAACCAAGTAGGTTTATCAAAGCTTCTTTTATCTTGGGGTGCTGTAATTTTTCCAGATCTCCATCTGCTCTCATAAAGCGGCAGCCCACGTTGAAAGTCACCCTGCAAGAGTAAGGGTAAGCATTTGCTCCATTCCGCTTCAGAATATTCAGGATTGAGCAATAGAGCTTTATCACAATGCTCTATTGCCTCTTCGTATAAACCAAGCTCAAATAGGGCAATGGCTTTATTGGTCCATGCCTGGTAATAATCTGGCTTAAGAGTAAGTGCATTATTGTGATGCTCTATTGCCAATTCGTAGCGGCCAAGCTCATATAAGGAATTACCTTTATTAGTCCAAGCTTCAGGATATCCTGGCTGCAAGCTAATAGATTTATCGTGACAAATCAAAGCATCTTCATATAGCTCTAACTCATGGAGGACATTACCTTTATTAGTCCAAACCTCGTAATAGCTTGGATCCAACTTAATAGACTGGTCAAAAGCTTCAAGAGCGTTTTGATACTGCTTTAAAGCCAAATAAATATTACCCAGATTACTTAAAGCCAATGGATTTTTAGGGAGGTGTTTAAGTGATTTTTTGACATGCTCCAAAGCCTCCGTATATTTACCTCTTTGAGCGGCTACCACTCCAAGAAGCCTAAGAGCATGCGGATTATTTGACTGAAATCTGATAGCCTGCTCCAGATATAAATTAGCAGAATCTAAATTTGAGCTTCTAAGCGCCTCAAGCGCTTTATTAAGAAGAAAACCTACCTGTGGATTCATAATGGAATCTTACTTCAAGAACTTAAAATTATTAAAATAGATAATTACTGTAACGCCTAATACAATACATGCATCACTCTTAAAAGATACCCTTAGACATTTTTTACGTCTTAGAATCCAGTCTTCGTAAAAAGTAAAAACTTAAATGAATATATTACTTGTCTCCCATCAGCTAGATTACACGGGAGCGCCAATAGCTCTACTAGAGTTAGCCAAAAGTCTCATTCGTTTAGAGCATAAAGTCTGTATATCCTCACTTAAAACGGGACCACTACTAACTGAATTTATTAAATCTGGAATAAATTTATTTGATCATGAAAAAAATACGGCAGATGATTACGATTTAATCATCGCCAATACTGTAATTTCCGTACCCCCAAGCCTCAGTTTTGGTAAATCTAGTAAAAAAGTTTTGGCATGGATACACGAATCTGAATACTTTTTTAACATTATTAGGAAATCTCCTGATAATTTTCGCTTGGATGAGCTCAAATTTGTCGCCTTCCCCTCCAAATTTCAAATTGATGAATTTTCAAAGTGGATGCCCTCCGCCCTCAAGGTCCAACTTAAAAATTGCGTTCAAATACCCAATAATATTGCTATAGATAACAAAGGCCCCTATTTCGTCTGCTCTGGCGAATGGGAAACAAGAAAAGGTCAAGATCAATTAGTTCGCCACCTAGGGAATTTAGAGGAATTTCCAGAAATCCATTTTGTTGGCGCAATTAAACCTTTGCATCTTTCATTAGAAAAATTTGTTTTTACTGGTCACTTGACTCCTCTGGAGGCAAAAAATAGAATTGCTAGCAGCCGAGGGGTGATCAGTTGCGCAGTATCCGAAACACAAAATTTAGTTGCCATTGAAGCTATGCAACTAGCGGTACCAGTAATGTTAAGTGATATTCCTGCCCATAGAGAATTGAAAAAATTAATTCCAGATATTGTGATATTTGACGCTTCATCTATTGAATCTTTTAGGTCCAATTTCAAATTACTATTAAATCAATGGGCTGATAGTGCAGCAAGAATGAGGTTAAAAGAGGCCGCTACTCACTGGTTTGGCATGCTTGAATTTGATAAGAATGTATCAGATTTAATTAATCTTGTTAACGAATCTTAAATAATTCTTTTTATCTAACCGAGAGAAATGTGATTGGGTCCTACGTTACTTTGATAGTCCCCATACATTTTGGTGTACACCGCCTCAATGCTCTCAGTAAAACGAGGAGTATCAAACAATAAAGTAGTAAGTTGATTATTTACCAATTTCAGCTTTATTGCAGACATCATTTCAGGATTCATAGCTAGCTCAATCGCCCTAATTTCATATTCAGCGGCGCTACTAGTGACAAGCTCTGGTAATCCAACTGCATTTAAGAGGCTAGAAGCAACACGACTGGGGAAAGACTGTCCTATTAATGTGAGAACTGGAAGGCCCGCCCACAAGGCATCGCTGGCTGTTGTCCCTGCGTTATAAGGGGCAGTATCCAAAAATAAATCGCAAGCACGATAGCGTGCTAGATACTGATCAGCATCAATTCGGCCGCCAAATATCAGCCTATCCGCCTTTACACCCCTTGCTTCAGCCTCTTTCATCAAGTTATCTTTAGACCAAGGATTATCAGCATATAAGTAAAGAACACTTTTTGGGGTGGCCTTCAATATATTCATCCAGCTATTAAAAGTTGCCGGTAGTATTTTGTAATTATTGTTAAAGCATGCAAATACAAATTCGTCTTTTGGTAGCCCTAGACTCTCGCGGGAAAAAATTTCATCTGATATTTTCCTGTTCGTATCATTAACCTGATAACTTGGCAAATATACGATTTTTTCTGAGTAATATTGTTCAGCTTCATGAGGAATGATTGTCTTATCTGCAAACAGATAATCCATGTAATTAGCGCCCATGGTCCCTAAGTAACCAATGTATCCAGCTTGTATAGGGGCGGCACGATAGGAAAAAATACCAGGCCGACTGTCAGTGGTAAACCCACCTAAATCAATAGCGATATCAATACCCAAATCTCTAGAAAGCTTGGCTATTTGCATATCTGACTGAGAACCGATATCTAAAAATTGATCAAAAGCTTTTGATAATCTATTCCTCATTAGACTTTGATCATCAGGGCCATATGAAAAGGCAATAATTTCAAACTTCTGTTTATTGTGCAGTTCAAACAGTTGAGCAGTCAGCGCTGATACTGCATGATTTCTAAAATCAGCTGAAAAATATCCAATACGAATTCTCTCTTTTTGTAGCAGTTTATTTAGGGGTCCTAGCTTGGCATTCAACGGAAACTTACTATTAGCGTAAATAGTTGAGCACTGCTTCTGGAGTAACCCATCATCAACTAGCGATAATAATGGAAAAGGAGTAATGCTTTTTTCGCCTGTTCGCACTTTACTCATTAAATCTGCAAGACTTTCGTCAAAGTCATCCCATAAACATACTTTCATCTTGGTATGAAGGAGATCCCCTTCAACCCAATCAATTTTGGGATTGAGCTTTAGTGCATGCTGGTAGGCTTCTATGGATTCGTTGAACCGTTTGAGTTCATGGAGAGCTGCCGCCTTATTGACCCATGCATCTGAATACTCTACATTTAAGTTAATTGAGTTGTCATAAGCAATGAGGGCTTCTTCATAACGTTGCAACTCCTTTAAGCTAGCTCCCTTGTTAAACCAAGCCTGAAAATGATTTGGATTTAATTTGATGACCATGTTGAAAGCATCAATAGCCTCACCATAGCACTTAAGAGCATGAAGAACGACACCTCGATTTAACCAAGCATCAAGATAATCTGGATTTAAGTGAATTGCACTTATATAGGCATTAAGAGCTTCGTCTAACTTGTTAAGCTTCGTCAAGACAATGCCTTTGTTGAAACAAGATTCACTTGAGCTTGGATTTAATCTAATGGCTGAATCAAATGAAATATTTGCATCCTCTAAGCGATTCAGTGCCGCAAGGATTAATCCGTGATTTAAAAAAGCCTCCGCATAATTTGGCTGAATAAGAATAGCTTTATCCAAAACATTCAAAGCCTCTTCATAGCTTGCTAAAGCGCCCAATGTAATTGCGTAATTAAGCAATGCCTCTGGATTATTAGGCATCAACTCAACTGCTTTTTTATGATGAGGGATAGACTCTCGGAAGGAGCCGCAATCTGCTAAAGATTTTGCTAAATTGTATTGAATAGATGCTTCGTTGGGATTTAAACGTGCGGCCTTGCTCAGTAGGTCAGCGGCTTCTTGATATTTTTTTTGAGATGCCTTAATGAGTCCCAAGACATGAAGTGCTGGTAAATTTTTTGAATCCGCTTTAATGATTTTCACTAAGATGGAATCTGCCCTCTCATAATTTCCATTTTGAAAGGATTGCAAAGCCTGTTGCAACATCATCTGTAATTGGGGATTCATAAAGCAATTTTATTACTAATGATAGGTGGGCGTGATACAGCCGCTTATAGCGGCCGTATTTGGATTCAATCTAAACTAATTATTTGCTAATTCTGCATTCGGATGGCAGCAACTGAGAAAGAAGATTTGTTTCGGTAGACCTACATGACCAACCACCTGCCCAAGTGGCGCCTTCTGGCTTTGATAAATCAACTGGTTTCGGGGTATTAGCATCAGGCTCATTCGTTGGGATGAGGTGAAGCGTATTTTTGCCCTCTGGAGCAACACTAATTTGATAGTCGATGGCTATCGCCCCAGAAGGAGTTATTTCAATGAGCTTTACACTCCGTGTTGGGGCAAATGTAAACGACCCATTAGTCGCATCATCCATAGGAACTGTCCCTCGACTCGCAAATGCTTCCGTTACTGCAAGTTTGGCGCTAGATGATAAATTCATTCCCTCAACTACGCGACTACGCGCAATATAGTCTTGATATTGCGGCACCGCAACCGCAACTAAAATACCAATGATTGCAACAACAACCATGACTTCAATTAGAGTAAATCCCGCCTCTTTATGGTGGTCCTGAACTGCATTCTTTGTGCCCTTCATATCTTTTAGCTCCAGTGGTTAAATACCCCATCATCCAGTCTATACCCCTATAACTCAAGTGAGTGAGCTATAAAAAAAGCCGGTTATTTAAACCGGCTTTTCTGATTTAAGTGAAGGTTAGTTAAGCCCTTGCTTGCTAGCATTTTTCCTCTTGAAATAATTTCCAAGCAAAATAACAATCGCTACCCCAACCCCCTCAAAGATCATATGGGCATCTTCCATAGCGCCTTGAATTGAATCCTTTATTGCCGGATCCTCAACCAGCATACCGCCAGCCAAAAGTCCCAATAGGCCAGCCCCCAAAGTAATGATTACAGGGAAACGATCCATTACCTTTAAAAGCATGGTGCTACCAAAAATGATTAATGGAATTGATAGGCCAAGACCGATGATCAATAAAATTAGACGTGTTTCTTCCGGGCCCTTTTGAGCTGCTGCTGCAACCGCAATAACGTTATCCAAGCTCATCACTAAGTCGGCAACCAAAATTGTGCGTATTGCACCCCAGATATTTGAATGTCCTTGCATCTCTGCTTCATCATCACTATCGGCTAGTAATTGCACTCCGATATAGACCAGTAAAATGGCGCCAATGATTTTCAAATACGGAAGTGTAAGCAACTGAACAGCGGTGACGGTGAGTATGACTCGCAAAATAATTGCGGCGGCACTTCCCCAAAAAATAGCTTTCTTTTGCTGTGATGACGGAAGGTTACGTGATGCCAATGCAATCACAACCGCATTGTCTCCAGACAATAAAATATTGGCAACAATGATTGATAACAGAGCCGCCCAAAAGGTGGCGTCAGTAAACGCAGCTAAATCCATGAATATCTCCCTACTTTTTTATTTTTCTAAACTACATATTACAAAAAAGGCGCTGTTTTAGCAGCGCCTTTTTCTTTACTCTTTAACTTACAGCATTGCCTTAAGCAAGGCAGCCATTTCAGATGGGTTCTTAGTCACTTTAAATCCACATTCTTCCATCACAGCCAACTTCGCATCTGCAGTATCAGCACCGCCGGAAATCAATGCGCCAGCATGGCCCATACGCTTTCCTGGAGGAGCCGTTACGCCAGCAATAAAGCCAACCACTGGCTTTTTCATATTCTCTTTGCACCAGCGTGCAGCTTCAGCCTCATCAGGTCCGCCGATTTCACCGATCATGATGACTGCATCAGTTTCTGGATCTTCATTGAACATTCTCATGATGTCGATGTGCTTTAAACCATTGATTGGGTCGCCGCCAATGCCAACTGCAGTAGATTGACCTAAGCCAATTGCCGTTAGTTGACCAACCGCTTCATAAGTCAAAGTACCAGAGCGACTAACAACGCCAATACGGCCTTTCTTATGAATATGACCCGGCATGATTCCGATCTTGAGTTCGTCTGGAGTAATGATGCCTGGGCAGTTAGGTCCAAGCAATAAAGTCTTCTTGCCGCCAGCAGCTTCTTTTGCGTGCATCTTGTTACGCACTTCAAGCATGTCACGAACTGGAATACCTTCGGTAATACAAATGACGAAATCCAGATCAGCTTCAACCGCTTCCCAAATCGCGGCAGCTGCGCCTGGAGGCGGAACATAGATTACAGATGTAGTTGCGCCAGTTTGTTGTGCAGCCTCCTTAACAGTTCCATAAATAGGAATGTTAAAAATAGATTCGCCTGCTTTTTTAGGATTTACACCAGCAACAAAACAGTTTTTGCCGTTTGCGTATTCCTGACATTTTTCAGTATGGAACTGACCGGTCTTACCAGTAATACCTTGTGTAATGACTTTGGTGTTTTTATTGATCAAAATAGACATATTGAAATTCCCGGATTATTTGTTTTTGGCAACAGCAGCAACTACTTTAGTAGCAGCTTCGGCCATTGAATCAGCGCTAATAATTGGCAAACCAGAGTCTGCAAGAATCTTCTTGCCCAACTCTTCGTTTGTGCCCTTCATACGCACTACCAAAGGAACAGTTAAGTTCACTGCTTTACATGCAGTAACCACACCATCAGCAATCACATCACAACGCATGATGCCGCCAAAAATATTTACCAAGATCGCTTCAACGCTCTTGTTTTTCAACATGATCTTGAATGCTTCGGTTACCTTTTCTGCTGTTGCACCACCACCAACATCCAAGAAGTTGGCGGGCTCGCCACCAAATAACTTAATGGTGTCCATGGTAGCCATCGCCAAGCCAGCCCCATTTACTAAACAGCCGATATTGCCGTCTAATGAAATATAGGCAAGATCAAATTTAGAAGCTTCGATTTCTGCAGCATCTTCCTCATCGATATCGCGGTAAGCAACGATTTCTGGGTGACGGAACAATGCATTTGGATCAAAGTTGAACTTCGCGTCCAAAGCCTTTATCTTGCCGTTACCTTCCAGAATTAATGGGTTGATTTCAACCAATGAAGCGTCGGTATCCCAGTAAGTCTTGTACAAGTTTTTAAATACATCGCGCGCCATTGGGATAGACGCTTCAGGAACGCCAATACCTTTGGCAACGATGTCGCAATCTGCATCAGTCAAACCAACCATTGGATCAACAAATACTTTAATAATTTTTTCTGGGTGAGATTCAGCAACTTCCTCAATATCCATACCGCCTTCGCTAGAAGCCATGATCACATTTTTCTGTGTGCCTCGGTCTGTAACGATACTGAAGTAATACTCTTTTTTAATATCAGCGCCATCTTCAATTAGGAGGCGGTTTACTTTTTGACCTTCTGGGCCAGTTTGATGTGTCTTAAGCTGCATACCCAAAATTTCAGAAGCGTATTTCTTTACCTCATCCATGCTTCTTGCCAACTTCACGCCACCACCTTTACCGCGACCACCAGCATGAATCTGTGCTTTTACAACCCATACTGGGCCACCAAGCTTTTCAGCAGCTTTCACTGCTTCATCAACACTAAATGCAGGAATGCCGTTAGGAACAGGCACATTAAATTGGCGAAGAAGTTCTTTGCCTTGGTACTCGTGAATTTTCATAATTACTCCGAAACGGTATCTTTTTTAGCAAGCGATGAGGATAAGTAAAACCGATGTTGCCTTGATCTCCTATTTACACTGTAGATGGCAAAATATGCCAAATTTGAATAAATATGAGGGCTTGACCGATCTTATAAGTCTAGCATGCTGCAACGCGGCAAATTGCGCTTGCCGATCCGTAATTGCCCTAATCCGGACGGTGACCGCCAATCACCCTGGAGACTACCTCAGAGCCAAAGCCTTTGGATGCCAAAAAGCGATATTGCCGTGCGCGCTCCTTCTGGTCTTGTGCAAGCTGCCCATATTTTCTGGCCCACAGATCATAGGCCCTCTGAAATTCGGTCTCCTTTAGAGCTCCGAGTAACTTAGTAGACTCTTGGGAATTGACCCCAGCTCTCTCGAGCTCATCCTGGATTTTCCGCATGCCATAACGCTCGCTCCGCCTGCGTACCAGGGCTTCTGCAAAACGCTCATCCGAAAGCCAGCCACGAGCCTCAAAATCATCTAAAACTGCCTCAATCTGAGTGCTCCTTGATTCTGGGGTCTGATTGGCCTGCTCACCACCCAGCTTATCCCACCTTGCTTCTGATTCAGCCAATTTAGCAGCCAAACCCTTGCGACTATATTCACGGAGAGATAAAAGGCGCAAAGCCCGAGCTTTGAGACTCGGGCTTTTTTTGGATTTTTTACCGCCTAATTCAGACATCGAATTATTCGACTTCCTCTTCTTCACTCAATACATCAGTAACTACTGCCGAACCAGATTTCACACCCAGTTTCTCGCGGATCTTAGCTTCAATATCTTTAGCAATTGCTGGATTCTCTTTTAAGAACTCACGCACGTTATCCTTGCCTTGACCAATGCGATCACCGTTATAGCTATACCAAGAACCTGACTTATCAACAATATCGGCCTCAACACCCATATCAATGATTTCACCTTCTCTTGAAATACCAGCGCCATACATGATGTCAAAAATAGCTTCGCGGAATGGAGGAGAAACTTTATTCTTCACAACCTTGACGCGAGTTTCATTACCAACAACCTCGTCACCTTTTTTGATGCTGCCAATACGGCGAATATCTAAACGCATAGAGGCATAGAACTTCAGTGCGTTACCGCCTGTAGTAGTTTCTGGGGAGCCAAACATCACGCCAATCTTCATACGAATCTGATTAATGAAGATTACGGTGGTGTTTGTACGCTTGATAGCGCCCGTTAACTTACGCAAGGCTTGACTCATCAAGCGTGCCTGCAGGCCAGGCAAGGAGTCGCCCATATCGCCTTCAATTTCAGCCCTAGGAACCAAGGCCGCCACTGAGTCAATAACGATCAAATCAATCGAACCTGAGCGCACTAATGCATCAGCGATTTCCAAAGCTTGCTCGCCAGTATCTGGTTGAGAGATCAAGAGATTATTTACATCAACACCAAGACGTGATGCGTACTGAACATCTAAAGCATGCTCTGCATCAATAAAGGCGCAGGTGCCGCCAAGCTTTTGCATTTCTGCAATAGCGTGCAATGTCAAAGTTGTTTTACCTGATGATTCAGGGCCGTAGATTTCAATCACTCGACCACGTGCAAGACCGCCAACTCCTAAGGCGATATCAAGACCTAATGAACCACTGGACACCACTTGAATATCTTGACTGATTTCAGCGTCGCCCAATCTCATGATTGAACCTTTGCCAAATTGCTTTTCAATTTGCGCTAAAGCCGCAGTTAATGCTTTTTGTTTGTCTCCACTCATTCCCTCAAATTCTGAGGAGGCTGATTTTCTTTTGTCATCCAAGGCCATTTTTTATTCCTTTTCGCTATGTACTGGGCTTTTTCCCGAAGATTTATCTACTATTTAACAACTTAGGAGTTACTGTATATAAAAACAGTACTCTTGGCAAGCGACTTTTCTAAGGAATTTACTGATTTTTCAGTAAAGTGTCTTCAGTGGTGCTTTCATCCCAGTAAAAGAAGAGGGGTATGGCAATTGCCCAGGCTATTCCTACGAGGATAAATCCAGTCACTCGACCTCCCGGCTCCCAGGCTCCAGCCCCCATTCGAATACCGGCCTCATAAGACATTGGACCGCAAATCCCGCCCAAAACCGCCCCAAGAACAGGTCTACCCCGCAACCAGCTTAAAGATTTATTAATAGTAGTTGCCACCAAGACCCACAAAACCCACATCCATAAAGGCGATAAATGGGATGAAGGCCAGGGATCGCGGAAGGTCAAGCACCCTAAATTCACAATCAGAGTGTCAGTAATCACCCCATAAGCCAGTGCTTTGAGTAAGAGTCTAGTCTCTGCTTTTGGAAAAGGTGAATGCCAGGCATGCAATACGATATAAGCCAGAGTTCCTGTAACTGCCCAAAATACCTTCTGATGAGCAGCCCCCAATACACAGGCAAACCAACCCAACTGGAAAAGGGCAAAGTTCCAAAATTTAGCCATAACGCAATACTGAATCAGCCTAAGAAAAAGGCCACTGCCGCTGGGCAATGGCCTTTAGATTTGGTGGCGAATCAGGGATTTGAACCCCGGACCTGCGGATTATGATTACATCCAAAGCACATAAGTCTTTGATTATTAAGCACTTTAATTTGGTGTGTAATAAAGTGTGTAATGATTTTCTTCTTATATTTGGTTTGTAAAGTGTTACTTGCGTAATACTTTTTTCATAACGCAACCACCCTGTACATAATCATACTATTACTTAAAACAGTAGGTGGGATATGGCTTTAGCTAAAAAACAAGCGTCACGCAAAGTGGTAGCTAAAAACAAAACAACAGCAACTAAAGCTGTCAAAAGTTCAATTCCTCCAAAAGCCACCAAACCTAAATCAGTTAAAACGCAAAAACAAATTAGTGCGCTTGTAAATCAAAGTAAGGAACATAAGTTAGCTGTTTGGAAAGAAACGGAAACAGCTAATGAGTTGGTAATGAAGGATTGGGGTGGAAGACTTGCTACAACAAAAGTAAGGATGGAGAAGTTAAACAAGAAGTATGAGGAGTTACTACTTGTATTACTGAATGAAGCGTATAGCGTATATAGGGAAGTGGTTAAAAGTGATTTAGCTGATGACTTTTTTGGTGCGCTGTGGAATCAGCTATATAGAGACGGAATAAAAGTACAAAGCAACACTCCAAACGCCTCACTTGTTGTGCGCTATATCTGCGGCGCAACTATAAGCACAAAAACAGTTAGTAACTACGCAAAAGTATTAGAAGGCGCAGACTACAACAACATAAAACAAGAACAGTTCATTGCTTGGGTACAGCACAAGACAATGACGAGAGTGGTAGAGGATCAGCGCAACATTGAAAACAATAAAGAAACAAGAGCTGAAAGAATGGCTCGTGCCCGTGATGTGATTATGCGTTTGATACAGGTAAAAGAAAGAGAGCCAATGTACAGCTGGACTACTACATCGTGGCACGCAGAAAAACAAACAAGCGAAGATAACTTATGGATAGGTTTAGGTAATGCTTACAGAATATTAGATGGTGGACATAACTTCAATGCGAGTATGAACTTAGTAATGATGTTGCCTGTGAATGCTGAAATGGAGAGGCACATACTCAACATCTATGCGAGAGTGATAGTGAATAACTTGGAACAACACGAAAAATGGATGAGCGACTTGGAAGAAAAGAAATGGGCTGATGAATTATGGGAACAGCTTGTTAGTGCTGGATATGAAGAGAGTCAAAAGCAAGACGAGTATTGGGCTAATAGACAACAAGCGCAATTATTTGAGAATCAGCAAGACTTTGATAAGTTTGTAAAAGAGAAAAAGAAGAAGAAATGACTACCAAAAAAAGTAAAGAGGATTACATATGGAACAAATATGACAATATGCCGACAGCATATAAAGACTATCAGCAAAAACTTAAGACTGGCACTATAAAAATAAATGCTGAAGTAAAAAGACGCTTATCTCGCTTCCCATACCGCTATCGCTTAGCTAAATCTTTTATTGGGATTGACGCAAAGGAAGTTGGTAGAACGCTGATTGGTTATGAGGCTGGTATGAAAGTGTTTTTAGCATACACAGCATATGAAGATTTAATCTATGCGGCTCGGAAGTTAGAGATTGAGAATGTTAAAGACAAAAATGAAAATACTATCCTTAATAAAGAATTAGCTGAGCAGTTACTTAAAAATAAAAGTCTAATTGACTTTGTCCGCAATAACTTAAGAGATGAAGATGCTAAGTTAAAGATGAGGATAGAAGAATTTATTAGGGGTGAGACATATGATGTTTTATTTTTAGCATTCGCTATAAGAAACTTTTACGCACACGGAATTTTTACGGCAACTAAGGGTGGTGTTACCAAAAAAGCCGATAAAGCCCTGTACTACAAGCTGGCAGATGTTGTACTGAAGTATTGCGATAAAAGATTTACAAACTGTATTAAAAAAATATGGGGTTAAAAATGAGTGACGAGCAAAAACTTATTGAAACTGTATTAGAAGGTTACAGAGATGTACATACAGGGCTGAATAAGGACATTGAATACCTGATTGAATCAGGTATATGTGACGAGGGTGACTTAGTTGATACAAAAGCAACGCTGAATAAAATGTATAAGTTGAATAGAGATATACAAGATTTGTTAGTGGCTATATTAGGTAATGATTACGACGGCAAGAGAGTTAAGCAAGAGTTGCTTAAGCTAAGCACTATGCGTGCCTTACAGAGAGACGCAACAGATAGAAAAAGTATGGTTGAGTGGTTTGTTAAAGAGCGATTGGAGAGCAGTAATGGATAATATTTACAAGGCACAGGACTACATTAAGGATTTTGTTTCTAAAATAATTCTTCCCACATATAAATTTAATGATTGGAAAGAGTCTTTAGTACTCAGCCGTAACAAAGACAAAGATGCGCTAAACAAGAAGTGGGATATTTTTGGTAATGCGTTTGTTCCATTTTGGATAGAGCCAGATATTATTTCTGCTGGTGATTGGGTTCCTGCTTTAATGCTTACATATAGATGGACAATAAAAGATATTCAAGTTGGCGTACGATTCACAATAGTCAATAACGAAATTCAATATGTTGAGATTACTGATATGTTCGCTGTAGCAGAGCACTTCGGTAAAGATTTTGATTTTATTAAAGAGTTTGAAAAGTCAGTAGTTCTTATCAAACTCCTTTCAAGTTAAATTAACTCAACAGCCTTACGCTTCATATCATCGTTTACATCTATGTAAGCCTGCGTTGTACTGATGTTCTTATGTCCAGCTAAGCTCATCAGTACACGCACCCCAACTCCTTTAGTAGCTAAGTTAGTAATGAATGTGCGTCTACCACTATGTGAGCTAGCACCATCAATACCAGCCCGTTTATACAAATAGTGAAAGAATTGTGTGAGGGTGTTTGCTGTAAAGCCATCGCTAGTGCGCTTTTGACTATAAAAGAACTTAAGTGCTGGATTGACATAAGCATTACGCATTAAGTGTGTGTATAGCTCCAACTCCTTGCGTAGCTTATCGCTTACAAAAACAACTCTCGCTTCATTGCCCTTTGTTTGCTCTGCGCTTAAGCGTATCTCGTTGCGTATATTGCCTTCTGCGTCTAATACATCGCTATTACGCAAGCTAGCAACTTCTCCTACACGCATACCACTTAAGTGCGTAGTCATTAGTAGCGCACGATTGCGTACGCTGTGCTTGCGTGTAGCTGTGTAATCTAAAACTCTGCGTAGTTCTTGCTGTGTAAGTGTTTTTGCTTGCTTTGACATAGTTTCTACCTCGTATGTAGTGTTTTGTATGTCATTAGTATGTTTTCTTTGTTTATCTATTCCTACCTCTTGTTGTTCAATTTGCCCCAATTTTTTCTCCAATAATTTCAAGCGGTTACAAAAACCAATGCTTATATACAAATCATTACATTGTTGTATTTATTGGTGTTGTGGCTTATTGACTACAGAAACACGCAGACTTGCGTATAGCGTCTATGCGCTGTTTAAGTTGTTCTTTGCTGTATTGCTGTTAGCTGTGATGCGTTATGTGTTTATAGCGTGGATTTGAGTGTTATTTTTACTATCACTATTGACAGTAAAGTTGTGTAAGAATATAAAGAAATGATATTAAATTTTATATTTTTTTGTTAGATACCAACTGAGGAGGCAATATGATTGCTATGGCTGTGGAAAAAGGATCAACCATCTATGTATATGATGATAAAGGTCAGACTTTATGTATTAAAAATGTGCCCTCGGGTGGCGGGCTTGCGGGCTACACAGGATCAACCTTTACAGTTCGCGGCAATGGAACTATTACTACATATGATGAACGAGGAAATACCAAATTCATTAAAAATATTTAGAAAATTAAATTATGAATAAAACTCAAAAAAATAAATTTGTAGAAAACTACAGAGGTTTTGTTTTTGGTGTAAAAGACATACTCAATAGCTATGATAATTTTAGCGGAGACTGTAAGGAATACTTAAATGAGATTTCGGAGTTATTTTACGCAACATCTGAAAATAATTTTAGCAACGAAACTCACGCACAGCTAGTTAGTAGGTTGGGTTACATACTTGGCAGGCTGATAGTACAAAAAGATGAAAGTGAAACTTATGCTAAAACTCATCAATTGGTAAACATAATTTATAACAATGAAATAAAAAATCAAAAACCTAAACCTAAAAGTCTTTTATCTATCATTACAGAGAAATTATTTGGCGATATTCCAGGAGATACTGGCTGGTTTGAGGAGACGAGTGTAATGGGTAAATATCTCGCACAGAATGATAAGCATCGCTTAGAGTGCGCCGAAGTCTATGGAGAGCTTTGTCAGTTATTTGAGAATTCATAATTTAATGACTTTAATTTCAACTTCAAAAATTAAAGCCCCCACAAGTAAATATCAAACACACGCATTCTGAACCACAGCTTGTCCATTACATCAATGTCTGAACTGCTAAAATAGGGTGTATCTAAGTAAAATTCCTTAACTCTTTGGGTGGATTTCAGAATCTGTTTTTCATTTTCTTTGAATAGTTCTCTCCATTTTTTACAAAATATAAAGTATTTTTCGTATCCACTTGCTTTGATATTGCCTTGTAATTTAATTACATTTTTAATCGCATTATCATCAAAAATAATATGTTGCTCTTTATTGTCACGCAACCAAAGAATTTTTGATGTAGCAGAGATAAATTGCTTGTTATAGCGTTGTTTAAACTTGTTAAATAATTCAACATATTTTTGTTCGCTAGACAACTTTGAGTTATCTACAACGCTATTAATAATTTCTAAAAATTCTTCTTTGTTTTCTTTACTACCTATCCCATTAAAATTCCTGATAATTTTAAAATAAGTCATTGCTTTGAATAAATTATTTTTCTCTAACAATATTTTTTCAGATTCACAGTATTGTTGGTAATACTTTATTACCTGTAGCTCCCAAACTGTAGGCATATCGTTCGTCCATTTACTTGATCTCTATTCAGGCTATCAGTATTTCAAGTATTACTCAAGTAAGACTTTTATTATTTCAACCCATAGTCATATAACTAAGCATTGCGTCCAATGCTTAGCCCATAACCACCTAAACACAACTTCAGTCAATGTTTAGTGCGCTGTAGGGGGATTTGAGTATTTTCAAAATCCCAACAGCTTAGATTTCCAAACTGCGCCTCTTTAGTGCCGTAATGTAATAAGTGTGATTGAGTATTAGCTACTGGTTCTGTAATGTATATGTCGTTTTTTTGCTTTGCCTTATCTACCCAGCAGTATGTCCATAATGTTTTTATATCTTCTGTTGTCAGTATTTTTGGTAAGTTGCCTAAGTAAATGTTGTAGTGAATTGAGATTTGTGGGTTTGCTATTTCTTTAGTGCCTTCTATTGTTGGTATGAGTAAAGGTTGTAGTAATTGTGGTTTGCGTCTTGCGCCGTTTCCATAAAGTTCTTTGTTAAAACAGTTTCTTGCGTGTCTAAAGTCTTTGCGCAAGTTAAATGTCATTCTCTCAATGCTTACAGCGTCCTTGTGATAAGCAAAGTAATAGCTGTGCGCTACCAAGTAGTGCGTTATGTGCTGTGATTGCTTATCCAAAAAGTCCCTTATATCTTCTACTGTTGCTTTCATACTTTTATTTAGCAGAACCAAACAAAAGAGTAACTATTTGTGGATTTATTACATTCTGCTGGGAAAAGACTGGAAAAATCAGGTTGTCCAAGCTGTATTGCTGAAACTAAAGTTATTACTCATATAACACATAAGGAGTAAGCAATGAGTACATTAAATAACTTGAAATTAGTAGTAAGCAAGCGTCATCAAACTGTCAGCCCTGTTGTACATAGACGCAATAAACTTGTAGCTAAGTTACACGAACAGATTGAACTATGTGAAGCTAAGCAGGCTGGTAATGCTTACGCACCCAAACGCTTAAAGACTTATACAAATAAACAAACTGGTGAAAAGATGACAGTTGAAACTGTTAAGCGTGTAAAAGAATGGTTTTGGATTAGCGATAGTGGAAAAATCAATTTAGCTATTAAGTACGGCGCTAAAACACTAATGCTGAATAAAAAGTCCAAAGCTAACTGTATTGAACTTACTAGTGGAGAGGAATTGATTAGCACTTTGATAGCATTGAAAACTGATGTGCTTAATGGTGCGCTGGATGAAGCTATAGCTGAGGTTAGTACAGCAACACGCGAGGGGTTTGGTAAATGAAGCAATACAGACTATGGGTACGCATTAATCAAACACAAACGGCTAACACTATTGTGTATGCGGAGAACGCTTACACAGCAAAGCAGTTAGGGGAAGCACAGTATGGATTGGGTAATGTGCTGAACTATACGGAAGTGTGAGTAATGCTTTAGTAGGGGTTGGGTTAAATACTTGTATGCGCTTTTATGAATTTAACTCACCCTCTACTATTAAACCCATTAAGCCGATGAACCCACAGCAGTACCGCCTCTACAGTCTTAAGCGCAACAAAGATAATGCTAAGCAAGCATATAAAGCTGAGAGAGATAGACAGAAGGTAGCTAAAGCACAGCAACAGATTTTCAAAGCTACCCACTCAAAAAATTAGTGCGCAGTTTTTTGCGTCAGCTGAGAACCTAACCCCCACCAGTTTTAATCTAATACCCCCCAATAACTATTAAATGTGAAATATGTGTTTTGACGCAAAAAGCGTGGGTTTTTGGTGGTTTTTATATGTATTTTTATTTTATGAATGTGGGGATGAGAGGTATAGCTAAGATACTTTTTTATTCTTACTACGCTTTACCTCTCTGTACTCATACTTTTCATTCACCTTGCCACCAGCCTGAATCAAAACTCTACTTTCTTCATCACGCAGTTGATTGGCAGCTTTTTTAGTAGTGATGTGATCGTAATATTTTTCTAACATCTGTATTGAAGTTCCCATTTGTTTTTTTAATATGTTTGGCGGTATTTTGTCGTGTAGTAGCTTGATTGTTGCGTAGGTGTGTCTTAAGCAGTAAGGAGGACGACCTTTACCAGTAACAGGGTCAATGTATAAGTTATGTTCTTCCAAATACACTCTAAACAATTTTACTAAATCTGTTGGGGGTAGCAACTTAACAGGTGTATTGAGTTTGTTGTTGCGCTTACTTTGATATTCTTTATATCTAAATACAGCGTCTTGTGGATACTTCTGTATTACCTCCAACGCAGTCATCCCATAGTTGCGTTGCGCTATTCTATCCAATGCCTGTACTGTGTATAAATTACCAATAGCTGTCCTACCCTCTAATACACCATTCTTTTTTGACGTTTTACCAGTTAGTATTTTTATATAGGCTGTGCGATTGCGCCTCCAGTCTTGCTGTTCATAACCCCTGTCATCAACATCATCAGGCAACACCTTAATACCCGTATTAATAATTTCCTTGTCTTCTGTTATTTCTATGTGCGCCCACTTCAAGTCCAATACTTCTTTACCAGCCCTTGCGCCTGTATCAAGTAATATTTCTACATACTCTTTTAGTAGAGCCCTTAACTCTCTTGTATCAACCCTACCTTTTTCAATCCACGCATCAAAATTACTACGCATAGCTTTAACTTCTTCTACGCTAAATTCCGCACGCCTCTCACTTGCTTTACCTTTTGCTTTGAGCACCAATCTGTTTGATTCAACCATATAGCCTCTGTATATAGCTTCATCAAATACTTTATTAAGTGCCGCGTTATGCGTTAGCTGGGTACTTTTGGTTGCGTCCTTACCCTTCATCTTCTTTTTACGCACCTCTTCAAAATGCGCAAATGCTTTGTAGTCAATGCTATCTACATAGTATTTTCCTAACGCAGGCACCAGATAGCGGTTTATAGCTGTGATGTAGTCCCTATACACAGCTTTACCCTCTTTGCTGTCTAAAGCGTCTTGTAGCCTCTTTACAACCGTTTTAGCTACATCTCTAAAGTAGCGTGTGATGGGTGCTACTTGGTTTTTCTTTTTCCAGTGCGCTTCTTTGTATATGTCTTTAGCTACTTCTTGCGCTTTTTTAATATCTCTTTGCTTTGTACTGGTTCTCTGCCACTTCCCATCTATCTTGTAGTGACACTGATACACGCTACTTCTTTCACGCAATACCACCAGCAACTCGCCGTCTATGATGCTTTTGCTTGTAGCTTTGCGTTCTACCATTGTGCGTATAAGGGATAAATGGGTGGATAAAAGGGTTATTTAAGTAATACTTTAATAGCCGTCCAGCCCTTACAGCATATACCCTGTACGGTTTTTAGTCAAAAAGTGTGTAATGGGTGTGTAATGAAAAACAAGAAAAAAAGACTTAGAGTTTTTGGCTCTAAGTCTTTGATTTACAACATAATTCTGGTGGCGAATCAGGGATTTGAACCCCGGACCTGCGGATTATGATTCCGTCGCTCTAACCAGCTGAGCTAATTCGCCGAGCTTGCTATTGTAAATGATCGGGGTTCATCTGTCTAAATGAACTAGATCGACCCGAAATAAGCCTTTATTTGATCTGAAAAACGCTTAAAGCCTCCTCTTGACCATAACGAACATTAAATTCAATCGTTTTAGCCAAAAAAAGCTTTTTTAAGACCTCGTCCTTATTCTCAAAGGTAATCGCTGTTTGCTCTGGATAGTGAGAGAAAGGATCGCTAGAGACTGGTATCACTACCCCATCAACCTTGATTTGGCTAATCGAACGCTTAAGCCTATCGGGCCGTATAAATATCAGGCGCTTTACGTACTTATCTAATACTAATTTTTGACCCTGTGGGTTCATCTTGAAATAGTAGACAAATTCTTCTTTGCCATTCGTAGTGACGTCCCGCTCCTCTTCCCACTTAGCCCAAGCAGTTTGAGTTGAGATCGCGCAAAAGAATAACAATGCCATTTGAGTGAGGACAAAAATGGCTTTCTTTTTAAGAGGTTTCATCATGCAATCATATTAGTCTAATCCACCCAAAAAATGAGAAAACGTAATATTCTTTAACAATGAAAAGACTTTACGCATTCTTTTTAAGCATCATGCTTTTGAGCATTTGCCTTCCCTTTCGTGCATCTGCCGCTCAAATCTTCATCACGAATTACCCCTCAGAGGCCAATGCAAAAGTCTTTGTTACTAAATATCCATCTGAAGCGAACTGTATTGTCTATGACACTCAATATTCAAGCGATAACGAGCCTGGCGTTTGGTTTTATACAAAATATAAGGGTGATGCCAGGGCGGTCATTTATTACACACAATACAAATCTGAAGCGGATCTCATTGTGTACTTCACGAAATATAAAAGTGATGCACGCTGTCGCTATTAAAAAATATTCCCTCTATTCATGAGACTTCTTTCTATTTCCACCGGCAAGGTAATTTCCTTGTTTGGCAATCATCACCCCAACTACAAATCAGTTGCTTCAGCTATTAACAAGAAGAGTATCAGTGACCTCCAAAATCTTCAGTCAGTTGAAATTACTATTTTAGGAGTAAAGGGTGATGAACAAGCTGATCTGAGTGTTCATGGTGGAATTGAAAAAGCAATTTATGTTTATCCAGCAGAGCACTATGCGTTCTGGAATGAGTTGCTCACTCGCGAAACAAAAAGATCCGTCAATTTACAACATGGGGCTATTGGAGAAAACTTTACTATCGAGGGCTTACTTGAAACTGAAGTCTTTGTTGGAGATAGACTTTTGATGGGAGGTCTCGAATTTTCAGTGGTAAAGCTACGAGAACCTTGCTTCAAATTTAATGCCGCTCTGTCTTACAAGGGCGCAGCTAAGGCCATGTTGCAATCGGGCTTTAGTGGCTGGTACCTTCGTGTAATAAAAAGGGGCTTACTTGCCGCGGGCACTGAAATTACTTTAATACCAGGCCCCAGAAACACCTCTATCGCTCAGCAAAATCAAGCGCTCTTACACAATCGAAATCAAAAAGATTTATGGGAATAAAAAAACCCGACCATTGCTGATCGGGCTTCTTATTTACAACTAACTAAAGAAGCTTAGTCACGTGCATAGATATCTACGTCTTTAGTTTCACGTACAAACAGTGTACCGATTACCAATGTCATCGCAGCGATGATGATTGGGTACCAGAGACCGTAGTAAATGTTACCGTTTTGCGCAACCAAGGCAAAGGAGATCGTTGGCAAGAGGCCGCCGAACCAACCGTTACCAATGTGGTATGGCAAAGACATAGAGGTGTAACGAATGCGAGTTGGGAACATCTCAACCAACATCGCAGCGATGGGTCCATAAACCATCGTTACGAGGAGTACCAAGTACACCAACAAGCACAATACAGCGAAGTAGTTAATTTGCGCTGGATCTGCTTTAACTGGATAACCTTCTTTAGTTAAAGCATCACGAATTGCCTTCTTAAACTCAGCATCTTTCGCTTTTGCTTCAGCAGGATCCAATCCCTTAGCTGAGTAGCCAGGAATCTCTACATCACCAATCTTGACCACAGCAACGCTGCCAGCTGGAGCTGGAATAGTAGTGTAGCTAGCAGAGTTAGCTGCCATCACTTGTTTTGCGATATCGCAAGAGCTAGTGAACTTCGCTGTGCCAGTTGGATTGAACTGGAAGGAGCACTCGTTGACATCAGCGGTAATGGTTGCTGGCGCTGTTGCCATTGCTTTTTCTAACGCTGGGTTAGCGAAGTGAGTCAAAGCATTGAACACAGAAACAGGAGTGTTAGGGATGTAAGTGATTACAGCCAATAACAAGCCGCCCATGATGATGACTTTACGGCCGATCCTGTCAGACAAACTACCAAACACTACGAAGAACGGGGTACCGATAACCAATGAAGCAGCAATCAACAAGTTAGCCGTCTTAGGATCTACCTTCAATACTTGAGTAAGGTAGAACAGTGCATAGAACTGACCGGTATACCAAACCACTGCCTGACCAGCTACTAACCCAAACAATGCCAAGATAACAATCTTCAAGTTTTTCCATTGACCAAAAGATTCTGTCAAAGGTGCTTTAGATAACTTGCCCTCTTCTTTCATCTTCTTGAAAGCTGGTGACTCATTCATGGATAAACGAATCCATACAGAAACAGCCAACAATGCGATAGAAACGATGAAAGGAACACGCCAGCCCCACACGTCAAAGTCTGGCCCAGTGAATTCACGGGTAAACAAAATGACGAGCAAGGAAAGGAACAAACCCAAAGTAGCGGTTGTCTGAATCCAAGCGGTGTATGCGCCACGGCGACCATGAGGTGCGTGTTCTGCAACATAAGTAGCGGCACCGCCGTACTCGCCACCCAAAGCCAAGCCTTGAAGCATACGTAGAGCGATCAAGATAACAGGAGCAGCAACGCCGATAGTGGCGTAGTTAGGCAGAATGCCCACAATGAAGGTTGAGCCACCCATCAAGAGGATGGTGACCAAGAAGGTGTATTTACGACCAATCAAATCACCTAAACGACCAAACACCAACGCGCCAAATGGACGCACGATGAAACCAGCGGCAAACGCAAGCAAAGCGAAAATGAACGCAGAACCAGAATCTAGTCCTGAGAAGAATTGCTTAGCAATAATTGCCGCAAGTGAACCGTACAAGTAAAAGTCGTACCACTCAAAAACCGTACCTAATGAGGAAGCAAAAATAACTTTGCGCTCTTCGGCGGTCATTGGGGCTGCTTTAGTTGATGTTGACATCAGTAGCTCCTAACTATTTTTATTGGAATAAATAACAACGAGTTGATTATGCTTTGAAAAAAATCAAAGAAATCCCCTAGTTAGGGTAATTACTCATCCAAAAGGATGGGGGTTTTCCCCAAAAAATTTACCAACTGAAGATATGGACGCAACAACACCCGGCCTTAGGTCTGTTAATAAATCAACCTCAAATCCAGCAAGCTCAAAATAACCATGCGCCAAAATGGGGGATTTGAAGCGATTCCTTTTGGGTTTTCCAGCCCCTAAAAAGATGGTGCAGTTAGCGCGTTTTAGTAATAAACATTTTGGGAACGTGTAAATCCCAATGAATAGCGGCTGCACGTATAGCAAAGATACCCAGCATGCAAAAGGCAGAGCCCTCAATTGCATATTGCGGCGTAAAGTTGAGGATGAGCACATAAACTGAGCAGCCGAGCGTTACCGGAATTGCATAAAGCTCATGCGACATGATGAGTGTTTTACGACCAGCCAGTACATCTCGTATAAGGCCACCACCAATGGCCGTAATAACACCTAAAATAACTGGCCCCACAGGCAAACCAAAACCCATCATCCAAGCTTTAGTCGCTCCTTGAATAGCAAATAAGGCAGCACCAAATCCATCGATGTATAGCATCCAACGATAAATTTGTGGCTGAGTAAAAAAAGATTCAGCAAAAAAAGTGGCGACGCTTGCTGCCAATGCGAGCCAAACATAAATTTGATTTTCTGACCAAAATGGAGGAATCTCCAAAATGATGTCGCGAATGGTTCCGCCACCAATTGCAGTAATTAAACCCAAAACGAGCACGCCAAAAATATCCACGCCACGATCAGCGATTGCCAGCACGCCGGTCACAGCAAACGCCATGGTTGCAACAATGCCAATCCAAAATTGAATCTCTTCCATAGAGAGAAGTCTAAAGCACTTTAATGAACTTCAACCTAAATTAAGAGGCATCAATATACTGACAATAATTAATCCCACAGAGGTCAAGAATGACGCTACAGAAAAAACCCAAGCTTTATAGCTTTTGGCGAAGTTCCGCAGCCTTTCGTGTGCGTATTGCCCTGAACTTAAAAGGGATAGATTATGAAATCATTCCCGTTCATTTAAGCAAAGGCGGGGGAGAGCAATTTAGCAAAGAATATTCGCTCAAGAACCCGACGCATTTAGTACCCTTCTTTGATGATGGGAATTGTCAAATTCACCAATCACTAGCCATCATTGAATATCTTGATGATGTTCAGGCTAAGCCCCCGCTTCTGCCCGAAGGTACTAGTGATCGCGCTTGGGTTCGATCGCTAGCAATGGATATCACTAGCGATATACACCCCATCAATAATTTACGAGTATTGCGTTATTTAGTAAAAGAAATTGGTGTATCGAATGAAGCCAAAGATATCTGGTATCAACATTGGATTGCGGTTGGTCTGGATAGTCTAGAAAAACAACTGAGTACTGATCCAAGGGTGGGTCGCTTTGCAGCAGGAGAACAACCCGGGCTGATCGATATTTGCTTAGTACCCCAAGTCTTTAATGCGCTCGGCAATAAAATGAATCTAAGCCCCTATCCGACTATCGTGCGTATATTTAACGAATGCATGAAACTTCCTGCATTTATTAACGCCTCCTGGGAAAATCAGATTGATGCAGAGGGTTCAAATCCCGTCATTAGCCTGCAGGAATAGTGATGGGGTCAGCACTAAAAATTAGGCGATCTTTTTCAAGGTCTTGATATAGCGCTGAGCATTTTTTACATAGCGTCCAGCGATATCTTGCATACCTGCAGTTTGTTCGGGACTCAGCGTCTTTACAACCTTGGCTGGTGAACCCAAAATCATAGAATTATCAGGAAACTCTTTACCTTCAGTGACGAGTGCACCCGCACCTACAAGACAGTGCTTTCCAATTTTGGCGCCATTTAAGATAACCGCGCCAATGCCAATCAAACTACCATCGCCAATATGGCAGCCATGAAGCATCACCTTATGACCAACGGTAACTTCTTTGCCGATAATGAGCTCATATCCGGGATCGGTATGCAATACAGAAGCGTCCTGCACATTGCTTCCTTCGCCAATCTGAATTAAATCGTTATCGCCACGAATAACAACATTTGGCCAAATATTGGCATTTCGATGCAGTTCTACCCTGCCGATAACTTCAGCACTTTCAGCAACCCACGCGCCCTGGGCAAGTTGAGGGGCATTTCCGTCCAGTTCAAATATAGCCATGACTCATTATAGGTAAGAATCATCGCCATATCCGGACTTACTAGCTACCAATTCGGTTTGCGATCTGGTGTGGAAGAAATGCGATGCACACTTAAATCTGCGCCCTCATATTCCTCTTCTTGAGGCATCCGAATTCCCGCAATGAGCTTCGATGCACTGCAAAATTTAGTCACTTACCTAGGTAATACCCACATCCAAAGCACTCTCACAATGGTTTATGATCGCATTACATACACTTAAGGGAGAACCCATGAAGAAAGTCCTAGTCGTTTTAGCCGCTCTTGGCGCCTTTTCAGGCCTTGTGCAAGCTCAAGAAAAAATCCAAGTGCTCAGCACCCAAGAGCTGGTAAATGTTTGCAAATTACCTGCAAGCCCTGAATCACGTAGCTTCTGTGTTGGCTATGCCACTAGCGTATATGACACTTATTTAGTAACTCGTCACCCACAACGCGCAAAACCTTTTATCTGTGTAAAACAACCAGCGCCACAACGTGATGTTGTTATTGGTGACTTTGTTAAATGGGCTGGGGAAAACCAACAATTCGCTGACAAACCTGCAGCTGGTGTATTCCTAGGCTTTTTGGCTGATCGCTTTCCATGTGGCAAGAAATAATCCACATTACTCTGCCAATACACAATACTTAAGGAACAGTTGACATGAAAAAAATTATTGCAATCACAGCTGCTGCTGTAGCAATCACAGGATGCTCTGGTATGAGCAATACTGAACAACGCACTTTATCTGGCGCCTCTATTGGTGCCGTTGCAGGTGGCGTAGGAACAGCTATATTCCACGGCAACCCAATCTGGGGTGTAGTTGGTGGCGCCGCTGTAGGTGCAGCCTCTGGTTATGCTTATGATGCTTATAAGAAAAATGAAGGCTCTAACTACAACGCAGGTTACAACGCTGGCAAAAATAATCAGCCAAACAATGCGCCTAACTAATTCGTTAGCTCGTTAGACTAAGCAACAAAACAGCCCAGCTTGTATTAACTTACAAGCTGGGTTTTTATTTGTATTTGCCCTGTCAATGCTTTATGAATTGGACATTTATTAGCAATCTCTAATAAACGTTCTTTTTCTTCCACACTCAGATTGCCGATCAACTGAATATCACGAGAAAATTTTTCAACCTCGTCGTTGCGCTCAATATCAACAGTCACAACCGCATTCTCTAGATTCATTGCCTTACGACCCGCATACATTTTTAATGTCATGCTAGTGCATGCTGCTAAAGCTGCACCCAAAAATTCATGAGGATTAGGACCAGCTCCATCACCCCCATTTTGCAATCCTGCATCCGATAAAAAATGCAGATCACCGACTGTCAGTTTTTGCTGCAATGATCCATCGCCAAATTGTGAAGTTACTTTTCTCATGATTACCCTTAGGTTAATGAATCAATTTAGTAGTTATTTAACCAGAGTGGGGCTTAGAAGCTTTTTCAACAGTAGGTAAAGAGGCTTTCTTCCAAGCGTTAAATCCGCCAGCCAGGTGGCAGACGTTTGGAACCCCCATCTTTTGCAGTATTTCTGTAGCTAAAGCAGAACGCCAGGCTGATGCGCAATACAAGATTAGGCGTTTTCCTTCGCCAAATATCGGCTTGTAATAAGGGCTATCGGGATCAACCCAGAATTCCAACATGCCACGCGGGGCATGCAAAGCATTTGGAATCATTCCCTCTCGCTCCAACTCGCGCACATCCCGAATATCGACAAATACCGCATTTGAGTCAGACAACAATTCCTGCGCCTTATCCAATGGGATTGTCTCAATTGCCTCCATTGCGTTATCAATCAGCGCTTGATATCCAATCTTTAATTTCATCAAAATCTCCTAAATCACCAATGCTGTTAACGAGGGGGACACCTGCTACCATTCTGGTATGAACTTTACCGCTACAGAACTCGGCGCAACAATTATTTTTGCAATCGCAGTTTTGCATACTTTTTGCACGGGTTATTTTGAAACTCTCGCTCACCAGTCTCGTCGACATGCCGGTCTTTGGCATTTACTGGGTGAAGTAGAAATTGTTTTTGGTTTTTGGGCTGCAATTTTGGTTATTTTTATCAGCCTCTACGATGACCTCAATACTGCCAAAGCATTCCTAAATAAACGCAACTTTACTGAGCCTTTATTTGTTTTTGCCATCATGATTGTGGCTGGAAGCAAACCGATACTCTATGTGTCAACCCAATTCCTGCATACCTTAGCGCGGGCACTTCAATTTCTCTTGCGACTGAAAAAAGCACCGGCTTTATATTTTTTAACGCTTGCCATTACACCTCTCTTGGGTTCAGTCATCACTGAGCCAGCTGCAATGACCTTGGCCGCATTCTTACTACGAGATTTGGTATACCGCCATCAATGTTCTAAAGCATTATTGTTTGGCACGCTCGGAGTGTTATTTGTCAATATTTCTATTGGCGGAACTCTGACTAATTTTGCAGCGCCTCCCGTTCTCATGGTAGCAACGACCTGGGACTGGAGCTCAGCATTTATGTTCACTAATTTTGGCCTTGAATCTAGTATTGCCATCTTCATCAATGCGTTGGGCGCAACACTACTGTTTCATCGTCAGTTGGTTGAACCTGTCACGAATAGCACGACTACTAAAGTACCCCTTGCAGTGATCTTGATGCACTTGTTATTTTTATGTGGCGTAGTAGTGTTTGCACATGATCCTATTATTTTTATGTGGCTATTACTTTTCTTTATTGGTTACACAACAGCGTATCCCAAACATCAAAGCCCACTTATTTTGAAAGAAGCTCTACTAGTTGGTTTTTTCTTGGGAGGATTAGTAGTTTTGGGGGCTCTTCAAGGATGGTGGTTACAACCGATCCTGAGCATGATGGAACCAACGGCCGTCTTTTATGGCAGCCTCGCGCTTACCGCTATTACCGATAATGCTGCATTGACCTATTTAGGCTCACTGGTAACTGGCACCTCCCCGGAATTTAAACTGGCATTGGTAGGCGGCGCTGTTGCTGGCGGAGGATTAACGGTGATTGCAAATGCACCCAATCCAGCTGGTATTGCAATCTTGCGTCATCACTTTCCCAATGGGGCCGTATCTGCATTACATCTTCTCATTGCCGCTATACCCCCTACAGTGGTGGCTATTTTTGCTTATCGCGTTTTTTAATAGGGTTAAAGCCGCATTCACAGTAAAATCTGAGCTTCGCCCCCAGCTATAAATCTGAGAACGGCATATGAAAAAGCTCTATATCAAAACCTTTGGTTGCCAAATGAACGAGTATGACTCGGGCAAAATGGCGGACCTACTCCATGCCGATGAGGGCATGGTCATGACAGACACCCCTGAAGATGCGGATGTTGTTTTACTAAACACATGCTCTATACGCGAGAAAGCCGAAGATAAAGTGTTTTCTGATCTTGGGCGCTTAAGAGAGCTCAAAAAAACTAAACCTCATATGTTAATTGGCGTTGGTGGATGCGTAGCTAGTCAAGAAGGCCGCCAAATTGTTAGTCGTGCGCCTTATGTAGACGTTGTATTTGGCCCCCAAACCTTACATCGTTTAAGCGATCTCATTGCACAACGTCGAAAAACAGGTCTCTCTCAAGTAGATATCTCCTTTCCTGAGATTGAGAAGTTTGATCACCTCCCAGCCTCCCGTCAAACGCGTGGCTCTGCTTACGTTTCCATCATGGAGGGCTGCTCTAAATACTGCAGTTACTGTGTAGTGCCATATACCCGCGGCGAGGAAGTTTCCAGGCCATTTGATGATGTGTTAACCGAGGTTGCCGGTCTTGCCAGCAAAGGCGTAAAAGAAATCGTGCTGCTTGGACAAAACGTCAATGCGTATCTTGGAAAAATGGGAGATGCCGAAGAGATTGCAGACTTTGCTTTGTTAATTGAATACATCGCAGAAATTCCCGGAGTAGAGCGGATTCGTTTTACAACCAGCCATCCTAAAGAATTTACTCAACGCTTGATTGATGTGTATGCCAAGGTTCCTAAGTTAGTAAGCCATCTTCATCTACCAGTCCAACATGGTTCTGACTCAATTCTGTCAGCCATGAAGCGTGGCTATACTGCTTTGGAATATAAAAGCATTATTCGGAAGATGCGTGCTGTACGTCCTGACCTTACGCTATCAAGTGATTTCATTGTGGGCTTTCCGGGGGAGACGGATGCCGATTTTGAGAAGTTATTAAAAATGGTGCAAGAGCTCGATTTCGATAACAGCTTTTGCTTTATCTTTAGCCCACGCCCAGGCACGCCGGCGGCTAACTTAAGCGATGACACTCCCTACGAAGTGAAATTAAAGCGTCTACAAACTCTCTTGGCGTTAATTGAAGGGCAATCAAATCAGATTAGCCAAAAAATGTTGGGCAAGACTGAAAGAGTCCTCATTGAAGGCTTAGCTAAAGACGGAGTTAACCTTCAAGGTCGCGCTGAAAACAATCGAGTCATTCATTTTTCCCCGCCAGATCAAAATATCGACGGCTTGATTGGAGAAATGGTAGATATTCGCATTACTGAGGTGCTTAATTACACTCTCCGCGGTGAATTGGTAGAGACTCATGTCATCTAACTCAAAACTATTGATTGATATTCAGACGGCGAGCCCAGCTATTGAAGCAGCCCTTAAGAAAATTGCCTCTTCAGCTTTGATCAAAAAATGGATCAAAGCTGCTACTCCTCTTAGCGGTCTTCTCACACTACGTTTTGTGAATTCGACCGAAGGGAAAAAACTGAATGCAGCCTTTCGAAAAAAACATTACGCAACCAATGTTTTGACATTTCCCTATGAGCACTCAAAAAGCGCTTTAAGCGCTGATATTATTTTTTGCCTACCAGTGATTCGGAAAGAGGCAAAAGAGCAAGGTAAAACTGTAAAAGCACATTTAGCCCATTTGATCGTTCATGGATGTCTTCATGCTCAAGGCTTTGATCACGAACATGAAAAAGAAACAAAGAAGATGGAAAAATTAGAGGTGGCACTTCTGAAAAAATTGGGTTTTACGGACCCCTACCTAACAACACAATAAATTTCTATCCCCTTCATTTAATAATTTGTCTTATTTCTACGCTATTCTTGCAACATGCCTGACCCCAACAAATCCCTACTAGACCGACTTGCCGAGTTCCTGTCGCCGCAACCGACCAGTCCGAGCGAACGTCGCCAAGAACTGATTGAAACACTGCGTGAAGCTCAAACTGAGGGATTAATCGACGCCGACGCCCTCTCTATGATTGAAGGCGTCTTTCAGGTGGGGCAGCTATGTGCGCGAGACATTTTGGTGCCACGCGCTCAGATCGACTGGATCGATATCGGTTTGGCTTTGCCTGAAATCGTGAAATCCGTTATTGAGGCCGCTCACTCACGCTTTCCTGTATTTGAAGGAAGTCGGGATAACGTGATTGGCATCTTATTGGCCAAAGATTTGCTGCGCCACTCCACGGAAAAAGATTTTCAAGTTCGAGACTGGTTACGTCCAGCAGTTTTTATTCCAGAATCAAAACGTTTGAGTGTGTTACTGCGCGATTTCAAAGACAATCGGAATCACTTAGCTGTAGTTGTTGATGAATATAGTGGGGTCGCGGGCATTATCACCATTGAAGATGTCCTAGAGCAAATTGTTGGTGATATCGAAGATGAACATGATATTGATGAGGAGGCTGATAACATCATCTCTTTAGATAATGGTGATATTCGCGTTAAAGGCATTACAGAGCTAGAGCAATTCAACGAAACATTGGGCACCCATTTTGCGCCCGAAGATATCGAAACAGTAGCCGGTCTCGTCATTCAACATTTGGGCCGCGTTCCAAAAATGGGTGAGCTCATTGAGATTGATGGAATTGAGTTTGAGGTGCAACGTGCTGACCCTCGCCAGATTCATATTCTATTAGCCCGCCAAATTTCTAAAAAAGCTGACTGAGTCTCGTCTTGCAAAAACAAAGTTTTAGCATCCTGAATTTGATTTTGCTCTTTGTCTTAGGGGTCCTCCTAGCAGTGGCTGCTGAGCTCGCTTACGGCGGATGGATTCAAATACCTATCCTCTCTTTAGTATGGTGGCGACTAGGTTTGCAAGAAGCACTACCCATAAAAAAACAGGCTCTTTCTGGATTTACATTTGGGCTTGGTTATTTTGTTGTGGGGGTTTGGTGGCTTTACATTAGCATGCATGATGTTGGTGGCATGCATGCCCTACTCTCCGTTCTTGCAGTATTTTTGCTGTCATCGTGCCTGGCTATTTACTTCTCTATAGCCTGCCTTGCAATCCCCCTCTTTAAAAAATCGGGTGTATCAGGTCTCATTTTGGCTGCCAGTTGGGTTGCCATGGATTTTTTACGCGGATATCTATTTACTGGATTTCCTTGGATGGGCTTTGCTGAAACGCAGATTAATGGTCCCTTTGCCGGAATAGCACCTATTTTCGGAGGATTAGCTTGTACATTTTTAACTATCTGGTGCTCATGGGAGTTACTTCAAATTAAAGGGCGATGGCTCACAAGTAGCCTTGCTATTGTTGGCGTTATTGCATTCACTCAAGCGATAGGACTAATTAACTTTACAAAACCATTTGGTGAACCAATCAGCGTTCGCTTAATTCAAGGGAATTTTGCGCAAAGCCTTAAATTTAATCCTCTAGCTATTGGACAACAAATTGATTTCTACACAAAAGAAATAATCAAGACGCCTGCCAATCTGATTGTCGTTCCTGAAACCGCCTTCCCCTGGCCACAAGTGAATCTTCCAATAGGCCTCATTAATTACTTGCAAACTTTTTCTAGCAATACCGAAAGCAATGTATTGTTAGGTTTGATTGGTGAAGTTAATACCGATGGCACTATGCAATATACGAATCGTGCATTAGGGCTTAGTCCAAATCAAATTCCTTACCAATATGACAAATTTCACTTAGTTCCTTTTGGTGAATTTATACCTCTGGGCTTTCGTTGGTTCATTGATGCATTTCGCGTGCCTTTAAGTGACTTTGCGCGAGGTGGCGCAGATCAGTCGCCTCTAACAGTGGTACGAAAAGATCAACTGGATATTCATGCTGCAATCACCATTTGTTATGAGGATGTTTTTGGCAGTGAACTGGCAACCCGTATTCGCCAAAGCAAGCAACCCGTTAATCTATTAATTAACATGACCAATCTTGCGTGGTTTGGTCAATCTCAAGCGCCAATGCAGCAGCTAAGACTCTCTCAATTACGCTCTCTTGAAACAGGATTGCCAGCCTTACGCGCCACCAATACTGGCATCACCTCAGTCCTCAGCTCGAACGGCAAAGTCTTGCAATCTGTTCCGGAATTTACCCAAACTACCCTAAACACCCAAGTGCAGACCTATAGCGGGAAAACACCTTATGTCATTTGGGGTAATTTACCCATCCTGAGCTTTTCGTGCCTTCTTCTCATCTGGGCCCTTATCCGCCTAAGGCGTTTTTAGTTCATTTTTAGCGCTTTCAGTCGCTAGCCATGTAAAATCAAAGGCTTAGCCAGGTTAAACATGCTTACTTTTCAGCAAATCATTCTTAAACTTCAAGATTATTGGGACCAACAAGGTTGTGCCCTATTGCAACCCATCGACCTCGAGGTAGGCGCCGGTACATCACATACCGCCACCTTCTTAAGAGCAATTGGACCCGAACCCTGGAAAGCAGCCTATGTTCAGCCATCACGCCGTCCTAAGGATGGCCGCTATGGTGAGAACCCGAACCGCTTGCAACATTACTACCAATACCAAGTAGTTCTTAAGCCAGCACCAGAAAATATTTTAGAGCTCTATCTTGGCTCTTTAGCAACCTTAGGTCTTGACCTCAAACAAAACGATATTCGTTTCGTTGAGGATGACTGGGAAAATCCAACGCTTGGTGCCTGGGGCTTAGGTTGGGAAGTTTGGCTCAATGGGATGGAAGTAACGCAATTTACTTATTTTCAGCAAGTAGGCGGCCTAGACTGCAAGCCAGTTCTAGGAGAAATTACATACGGCATTGAACGTTTGGCAATGTATATCCAAAACTGCTCTAACGTGTACGACTTAGTTTGGGCCGATGGCATTTCTTATGGCGATGTCTATCATCAAAATGAAGTAGAGCAGTCTTGTTATAACTTTGAGCATTCCAATACGGACCTACTCTTTGCAAACTTCACCAATTTTGAAAGTGAAGCAAAACGCTTGATGGAAGTGCCATTGGCTTTACCGGCATATGAGATGGTTCTAAAGGCTGCACATACATTTAATCTATTGGATGCCCGTGGCGCAATCTCTGTTACAGAACGTGCAGCCTATATTGGCCGGATTCGAAATCTCTCGCGCGCAGTTGCTCAGGCCTACTTTGAGTCTAGAGAAAAGTTGGGCTTTCCAATGTGTCAACGACAAGTTAAAGCCTAATTTCTGGCACTGAAATCGACACAATCTATCTATGAGTACACCTAATTCACTTTCTCAATCAGCTACTTTGTTGATTGAAGTCTTCACAGAAGAGTTGCCACCAAAATCGCTTCGTCGCTTAGGAACATCTTTTAGTGAGGGTATTTTTGGCGCCCTTAAAGCCGCTGGATTAACTACAGAATCATCCAAGGTTACGAGCTTTGCAACACCGCGCCGATTGGCAGTACAAATTACTGACGTACTGAGTCAAGCTAATGACTATCCAGTGCGTGAAAAACTACTCCCTACTAGCATTGCTTTTGATGCCGATGGCAAAGCAACGCCACCTCTACTCAAAAAATTAAGTGCATTAGGTTATGCGGATCTCGACCTATCCACACTAGAAAAAGCAGGAGAAGGAAAAAATGAAGCGCTTTTCCTTAATGTGATTGCTAAGGGTGCGGCCCTCGAGCAAACCGCTCAAACAGCTCTCAATCAAACATTGAGTAAATTACCCATCGCCAAAATGATGCACTATCAAGTGCTACAAAAAAATGGCCAATTAGCAGATGTCCAATTTGCACGCCCCGCCCATCGTATTATTGCTTTGCACGGAGACACCATTCTTAATATGAGCAGTCTAGGCATAGATGCAAGTAATCAGACAGAGGGGCACCGCTTCCTAGCGCCGGGTGTGATCACCATTACTGACGCTGATCAATATGAAAATACTTTAGAAAAACAAGCCAACGTATTGGCAAGCTTTGATAAACGTCGTACCCAAATTGAAACTCAGCTATTGAAAGCGGCAGGCGCAGACTTAGTACTAATGCCTGAGAGCTTATTAGATGAAGTGACTGCATTGGTTGAGTGGCCCGCTATTTATGAATGTCACTTTGATGAAGAGTTCCTAGAGGTTCCTCAGGAATGCCTTATTTTGACAATGCAAACCAATCAAAAATATTTTGCATTGACTGATCAACATGGAAAACTGCGCAATCGTTTTCTGGTTGTTTCTAATATTGAAACGAACAAGCCTGATGCGATCATCTCTGGCAATGAACGTGTAGTTCGGCCCCGTCTATCGGATGCCCGTTTCTTCTTCCAACAAGACCAGAAGCGCTCACTGGCATCTCGAGTTTCAGATCTCGGCAGAGTGGTTTATCACAATCAATTGGGCAACCAATTGGATCGAACTAAACGTGTTCAAGAAATTGCTATTGGAATCGCTCAAAAACTTCAAGTAGATGACAAATTAGCCAGTCGCGCTGCTGAAATTGCTAAGACCGACTTATTAACGGATATGGTTGGAGAATTTCCTGAACTTCAGGGAATTATGGGGCGCTATTATGCGAACCACGATGGTGAGTCTGCTGAAGTAGCGGCAGCTTGCAGCGAGCACTACATGCCCAGATTCGCAGGTGATTCTTTGCCCGCTACCCAAACCGGCACTATTTTGGCAATTGCCGACAAATTGGAAACCTTAGTTGGTATTTGGGGTGTGGGTTTAGCGCCAACTGGCGATAAAGACCCCTACGCACTCCGTCGTCACGCTCTTGGTATTTGCCGTCTCTTGCTTGAGAAAAACTTCTCTCTCAGCCTGCCTGAATTAATTGAACTCGCACGCAGTCAGTTTCCTCAAAAAGAAGTTCAAGAAAAAGCGGATGCTGCAGCTATCTACGAATTTATCATCGACCGCTTACGTGCTTACTTGCGCGATCAATCTGTGGCCGGGAAACCATTCACTAGCGCTGAAATTGATGCTGTACTTAGTCAAGCCCCTGCTCAAATTAATGATCTAATCGGTCGCTTGAGTGCTCTTCGTGAATTTAATGCGCTTCCACAAGCAGCTCAACTTGCTGCTGCCAATAAGCGAATCAGCAACATTCTCAAGAAAACCGCCACCCCTATACCCACAGCATGCTCAAGCAAGCTACTACAAATTCCTGCTGAAATTGAGCTTTTCCAAGCGCTAGAAGCAATTACACCTGCACTCAATGCCGCGTATGAACAGCGTCAATTTGTTGAGCTCTTAAAAGCATTGGTCGCATTAAGTGCGCCAATTGACCAATTCTTCGCAGATGTCATGGTGATGGATCCTAACCAAGAGCTACGCGATAACCGTCTTGCACTTTTGCAACAACTCCATCAGAAAATGAATCTCGTTGCCGATCTCGGCAAGTTAGCATGAGCCTTAGCTCTTCCAAACTCATCATTCTGGATCGTGATGGTGTGATCAATGAAGATCGTGATGATTACGTCAAATCGGCTGATGAATGGGTGCCGCTCCCAGGAAGCCTAGAGGCAATAGCACTATTAAATCAAGCGGGCTACCAAATTACTATCGCCACAAATCAGTCGGGCTTAGCTAGAGGATATTTCTCTATTAATGATTTACATGCTATGCATAGCAAAATGGATAAATTATTGCAGCCCTTAGGTGGTCGTATTGATAGCATCTTTTTTTGCCCTCATCTGGATGCACATGCATGTGATTGCCGAAAACCAGCACCAGGCCTTATGAAAGAAATTGCTCTGCGGTACAAAAAGAGTGACAACATTCTTCCTTTATCGGGGGTGCCTATTGTTGGGGATTCATTACGTGACCTGCAAGCAGGTGTAGTACTTGGGGCTTCCCCGCATCTAGTGCTTACAGGCAAAGGCCAAAAGACGCTAGCCAAAGGGGGTTTACCAGAGGGTACGCAAATTCATGCGAATCTTCTCGCATTTGCAAATACACTACTGGATAACCAAGCTTAGCCTATTTATGACCTTTATCCGCTCAACGCTTTTTGCCTTATTTTTGCTAATTTTCACACCCATTTGGTCGGTACTCTGTGTGCTTGCCTTTCCTTTTTTAAGTCCAGAGAATCGTTATCGCTTCATTGGCTTGTGGAACAAAGTGGTAATTTGGCTACTAGCCCATCTATGCGGCATTCATTATGAAATCCGCGGCATGGAAAATATGGAAGCAGTATTAAATGAGCCGGTAGTTATTTTGAGTAAACATCAGTCTGCTTACGAAACCATTGCCTATATTGCATTACTGCCAAAACAACTTTGCTTTGTCTTTAAACGTGAATTACTTTGGATTCCGTTCTTTGGCTGGGCTTTAGCCCTTTTAAAGATGATTCATATCAATCGCTCTAATAAACAAACAGCTGCCCTGTCTGTGGCTACTCAGGGACGAAAGCGTTTAAGCGAGGGTAAGTGGATTATGTTATTCCCAGAAGGCACTAGAACACCAATCGGGTCAACTAAACCCTATCGCAAAGGGGGCGCCCGCCTTGCTAGTGCTAGTGGAGCATTAGTTATTCCAATTGCTCATAATGCTGGGCGTTGCTGGCCCAAAAACAGCTTTCTTAAACAACCAGGTACGGTTATCTTTTCCATCGGACCTTCAATAACATCCACTGGAAAAACTGGAGAAGAGTTACAGCAAGAAGTTGAAGGCTGGATAGAGGCTGAAATGCGGGTCATTGATCCTAGCGCTTACAAGTAATGATTAACCAAAGTTACTTAAGACACTAAGACTCTAGCCCACTCAATATAACGATCTACCGAGATATCCTGAGCTCGCGCTTTAAGTTCTATATCAGTAAGCTTCAATCTTTCAGCGAATACCTGCAAATTCGTGCGTAACATTTTTCTTCTTTGAGAAAAAGCTGCAGCAACAACTTGCTCTAATGCATGCCACTGCTTGGTAGTTAAGCTGAAATCCTGTCTTGGGATCATTCGCACTACTGCAGAGTTTACTTTTGGCTGCGGATCAAATGCTTCAGGAGGAACCTCCAATACCAGCTCCATGTCATAACGAGCCTGTAACATCACCGAGAGCCTACTGAAATCAGAACTTCCCGCTGGAGCTACCATTCGCTCAACCACTTCGGCTTGGAGCATAAAAACCTGCTCGTCAATCTGAGTGGCAGCAGAAACCAGATGAAACAATAAAGGCGAGGAAATGTTGTAAGGCAAGTTACCTACTACCTTACATAAGCCCTTTTTAGAATCGCAGTTCTGCGCCCATTCTAAGAAATTAAATTTAAGAGCATCGCCTTCGATGACCTTCAAGCCTTTGAGATTTTCTTTTTCCCAATAAGCAACTAAGTCACGATCAATTTCTAAAAGATCCAGTTGATCGAGGCTACTCAATAATGGTCTTGTAAGCGCTCCAAGCCCAGGGCCAATCTCGATGATGTGCATATCTGGACTAGGATTGATTAAGGCTACGATAGAGTAAATAACCCCTTGATCTTGAAGAAAATTTTGGCCAAAGCGTTTACGTGCGCGATGCATAATCTATAACTTTTTTCTTTGGTTGAGAGCCAATTGGTAGGCTAAACGCAATGCCTCTAACATACTGCCTGAGTCTGCCAAGCCTTTACCAGCTATGTCTAAAGCGGTGCCATGATCAACAGAGGTGCGAATAATAGGCAAACCCAAAGTGACATTAATTCCGCTACCAAAGGTAACAAATTTAAAGGGTGCTAAGCCCTGATCGTGATACATCGCAATGTATGCGTCTACATTTGGCAGCGATTTAGGATCAAACATGGTATCGCCGGGAAAGGGGCCATGGACATCAATTCCCAAATTTCTGCAAGCATCAATAGCGGGAGCAATAAAGTCTATTTCTTCGCGCCCTAAATAACCTGACTCACCCGCATGTGGATTTAATCCTGCAACACGAATCAAGGGCTTAGAAATTCCAAATTTTGTACGTAGATCGTGATCTACTACTCGAATAGTTTCGAGGACTACCTCATAACTCAAAGCAGCAGAAACTTGTTGCAAGGGAAGATGAGTAGTTGCAAGTGCCACTCTTAAATCCTTGGCAGACTTGAGCCCCAAGAAACCAGAAGGTAATGTTGCACAAAGCATCATTACCTCTCGTTTTGCATGACAACGCGCCGCTAAATATTCTGTATGCCCAGTAAAAGGAATGCCGGCCTCGTTAATGACACTTTTCTGAATGGGGGCCGTAACCATGGCATCAAACTGCCCCTGTAAACAACCGTCAACAGCTAGATCCAGCGTCTTTAAAACATAATTAGCATTTTGAGAATGAAGAATGCCTGGACTGGAAAGGCTAGATAAAGAAATATTCTGAACCTGTAAACGATCTGCAAAAGTCAATTTTTCCTGGCTGGATAGAGGCAATAAATTGTCATCCCCCAATAATGTAATCCGAGCATCTGGCTGCTCAGCTAAAAAAGCCTGTGCTCCTGCAATCGAAATCTCGGGCCCGATACCAGCCGGTTCACCCGTTGTTATGACGAGATTAACGTGAGTTACCGGTTGCTGCATCTTCTACATTCAAGATTTTCACAGTTGCTGTATCACGTAACTCGCGCATCCAATCTTGATAGGCTTGCTCAAACTTCCTAGAACGAATCGCTGCACGAGCGAATTCTCGTTGCTTTTCTACCGTCAGCTGAGCTTCACGTCTCTCAATCACTTGGATTAAATGCCAGCCAAATTCGGTTTTGACGGGATTACTAACTTCACCAATTTGAAGTTTATTCATTGCTAGTTCAAATTCGGGTACAAGGTCGCCTGGTCCCATCCACCCTAAATTTCCACCATTGGATGCAGATCCATCTTCCGAGTATTTTTTTGCAAGATCCCCAAAGTCGGCAGTCTTGGCGCGAACTTGATCGCGATAACCTTGAAGACGTCTTTCAGCATCTTGATCGCTTAAACCTGGACGATTTCGCAACAAGATATGACGCGCATTAGTTTGTGTAATAGCAATATTTTGAGGTGTTGTAGAAGCAGGCTCCTGGGGAGCAGCTTGTGCTGGTGGTGGACTGCCAGCAGCCATAGATCGACGATCTAAAACTTTAAGGACGTGGTAGCCAGCAGGGCTTTTGACTACTGCCCCCGCAACTTGTCCGCTTCCTGTATTTCTAACCGCCTCATAAAACAATTGAGGCAATCTATCAGGCGGCCTGTACCCCAATTCCTGGAATTTAATTTGAGGATTATCTTTTGCAGCCATTGCACCCAATTGCAAAAAGTCTACGTCACCTTTTGCTTCGCGCAAAAGTAAGTCCGCTTTTTTCTTAGCATCAGCTTGGGCTCCAGCCCCCGCTCCAGAATCAACTGGAATAAAAATCTGTGCCACATCAATTTCTTCTGGACCGCCATTTGCGCTTGGTGAGGGGCGCGTTACACCAGATAGCATCGCACGATTACGCTCCGATATAAAGTTATCAATTTCAGCATCTGAGATTTTTATTTTGGCATCCACCTCACGCTCACGATAGCGGCTAACTATGACCTCTTCTCGCAATTGCTGTTTATATTTCTCAAATGAAGTACTGGATGCCTCAATTTTTGCCTTTAATTCGACAAAGGTTAATTTATTTTTTGCAGCAGTATCGGCGATGATTTTATCTAACTCTTTACTGCTGACATAAAACCCTTCTTGCTCAGCATTTTGAAGCTGAATTTTTTCTAAGATCAAGCGCTCAAGAATTACCTTACGTAAAGCCTCACCCTCGGGTAGTTTGGTACCTTGTTTTTTTAAGACTGCAATACGATCATCAATATCTTTACGGGTGATATAACCTGTATTAACTACTGCCGCGACACCGTCAATATTACGAACTTTGCCATCAGTTGCCACGGTAGTTTTAGAGGCATCCTGAGCACTCACAATTCCAGCAAACAACACTGCAGCGAAAAAGAAGATGAAATTCATAAGCTTGATTGGGCAATTACTACGCAGCATTATTGATAGCTTTCATATATAGAGGGGGCAATTGGCTTCGAAGTAGGCATATATCCAGGAACATTTAACTTCATGATATCAACTGGATTACTTCCTGCGCTAGCAAAGCCCCTAAATTCAACCTGAAAAAGCACCTGGGTGGTGGTAATTAGTGAAGTATTCACTGCCTGAGAATAAGCGCCGCGGAAAGTCCAGCAATCGCGCATCCATTCAAGACCAATCATCGTGTTCAAGGTTTTAATGGTCAGTGCATCGTAGCCCCAGCGCCCCAAAACTGAAACCTCTTTTGTAAGGGGCCACTGACCAGAAATATTGTATTGGTCAGTAGTAGTTGCAGAGGGTGTGTACACCTGATTGTTTTGAGCAGAAGCCTGCACGGGTGGCGTCCAGACATTTCGATAACCAAAATTAAGACTTCTACCTGGAGTTGGTCTCCAACTTGCACCAACCGTGGTTTGCACAAAACGATCTAACTGCGTGTTGTACTGCCCAAAAAGGTCTGCACTAAAGTTACCTAGTAAGCGGACTGAAGCTGAACCCAAGGTATCTGAGTAAGTAGTTGGGTTGACAATGTTTCCATTCAACCCAACCTTCTGTCCAGTGAACTGCTGCTTCTGAGCGATTGTCACATTTGCGCGCTCAGCCCCTGTATTCGCTTCAATCATGCGGCTAGTTAAGCCAAGTGTTGCCGCATTAGAGTCCGCAATACGGTCGTTACCAATAAAAGTATTTGCAGTAAAAATTTGTGACACGCCGAATCCAGCATCTGCAGTATCAAAGACTGGTGTATTTGCCTGACTTTGATAGGGAGTGAATGCATAAAAGGCTCGCGGCTCCATTGTCAGCAACATATCGCGTCCAAAGAATCCATGCAACTCTGCAGCCTCTCGTTCAAACGCCAATCCAGAATCCAAGCTTAATGTTGGGATAGTAAAGCCCTGGGCATTTGGTGTGCCTGGAGTGTAGGCTGTAGCGCTATACATATTCGATTGAAAGCTCACTGTCGGTGTGATGTAATAGCCCGGCGTAACTTGAGGGAGCGATAGCGCACCTTTAACCACAGTTCTATCTGCTTGCGTGTAAGCGCCTGGTGGGGGCGAATTAAAGTTACTACCCAAGGCATAAGCAAAGCGAGTGTAGTCAGTCGAGAAGGTCGTTTTAGGGCCTGTGGGTAAGGCTACGTATTTACCGCTTGGATCCGTGGTTGTTGGGGTCAACTGACTGTTATAGGCCGCCGTTATATTAGGCATGATATTGTATGGCGCCTGCACTAAATTAGTTGGGTCTGGTTGCAATGTTTGAAAGCTTGCGGCTTTTGCGCCAACTGTCCAGTTACTCAAACTTCCGGTGAGTTGCTTAGTTGTTCCTATCTCCTGTCTAAACTGGCTCGTTACTTGTCCTGCAATACTTTGAGAAAAGTCAGTCGGATAAAGACTGTCGGATACTTTTGCCATATTGACATAACCTGTCCATGCGCCCGGTAACGGAACACCGCCAGGACCAACACCACCACCTAATAATTGTCTTTGCTGAAAATCGTATTTCCAGCGATTGGTGCCAGTTTGTTTGTCGTACGGAAGATACTCGCCAGTAGCAACACCCGAATAATCTTTATCCAAGTAACGATAAGAGGCTCCGAGCATGAAACCACGATGATTCATCTCACGTGGTAATAGCAATAAATCCCGATTCGGCGCGATATTGACGTAGTAAGGCTGAGTGATGTCTAAACCATTATTCGAGTTATAGCCGGCAACCGGCGCAAGCAAGCCTGTACGACGCTGGCCACCTGTAGGTGCGGTGAAATACGGCACATAAGCAATAGGTACGTTAAAGAAATGCATCACACCATTTGTGCCGGTCATTTCTTTTTGCTCGTTATCAATTTCTAGATTACTGAGACTAAAGTACCAATCCATATTTTCTGGAGTGCAGGTCGTATAGGTTGCTTTATCAAAAACAAAAATATCAGAATTTTGAATGGTTAATTTTTTTCCCGTACCACTTCCATGTGTATCTCGAATTTCATAAGAGGGGTTTTCCATAAAGCCCTCACGTGCATCGACCTTGAACTGCCCCTTCGGACCCTTAAACGTAGTATTTCCTTTTGATAACTCCGCATTACCATTTAGATCGGCAATATCAGTATCAGGGTTGTATGTAATTTCATCAGCCTTTAAAACCGCGCCATTACGTCGTATTTGCGCGCGACTCTTTAGATGCATATCGCGATCAACTACTCCATCAATCGTATCGCTAGAAGTAAATGTGAGCGCTTGGCCATCACTTATGGGTTTACCCACTCGCAACTGATCATCCACCTTAAGAACGGTAACATTTCCGCGGTCTGGCAACAAAACTAAAGTGGGAGCAGACTGGGAAACTGGGGGCAAGGGAGCGGGCGCTTGGGCTAGTCCAGGAAGCGCAAATTGAAGCAATGCCACCCCCATCAGTACACGCAGGGAGATCAGCAAAAAAAGAGGGGCGCAAAGGCCGGCGCGACGGCGATAATGACTCATGGATCCAGACCCGCCTTATTATACGAATCGACCATGACTGACTCTCGCTTACACACCCTACGTAACTGGCTAAAAGGCCTCCAGCCTAGCTGGCAATTAGATCTTGATACTTTGGCGCCTGCTTCAGCCGATGCGAGCTTTCGGCGCTATTTTCGGATTGAGTCCAAAAACCCTGATTTTGGGACCCTGATCATCATGGATGCTCCTCCCCAGCATGAGCCTCTCGATGCCTTTATTCAGGTTGATTTTTTGCTTCTACACGCGGGATTGCATGTCCCCAAAATCCTCGAACAAAATATTCTGGAAGGGTTTTTATTGCTCAATGATTTAGGCAATAAAACCTATCTTGCAGAACTCAATGATCAAACTGCCGATCATCTTTATCAAGACGCCACAAATGCTTTGATCAAAATGCAACTCGCAAGCAAACCGGATATCTTGCCAAACTATGATGAAGCATTATTAAAACGTGAGTTAGATTTATTTCCTGAGTGGTATCTGGAAAAACATTTACAGATAGAGCTAAATGAACAGCAACAAGCACAACTCAAGAAATCGTTTGATCTCCTTATTGAAAATAATTTAGCACAAGCTAAAGTGTATGTTCATCGTGATTACCACTCACGTAATCTGATGGTGACAGAAATCAATAATCCTGGGGTACTTGACTTTCAAGATGCTGTTTATGGGCCGATTACCTATGATGCATCTTCTCTTTGGAGAGATGCCTATATCGCATGGCCAGAAGAAAGAGTGATTGATTGGGTCATTAAATTCTGGGAGCAAGGGCGTAAAGCTGGGCTACCAATGCCGGAAGATTTTGGTCAGTTCTATCGCGACTTTGAGTGGATGGGCTTGCAACGCCACCTTAAGGTTCTCGGAATTTTTGCGAGATTATTTCATCGTGATGGTAAAGATGGCTATCTCAAAGATATTCCATTGGTACTTGAATACGCTATTGCCTGTGCCAACCGTTATATCGAGTTGAAGCCTTTGGCGCGTATTCTAGAATCGACCCGCCAAAATAAAGAGTAAATCATTACTCAATATGAATACCGTCAATATTCCTTGTTTTTTGCTTGCAGCCGGCAGGGGTGAGCGCATGCGCCCCCTCACAGATTCTTTGCCAAAGCCTTTACTGAGTATTCAGGGTAAATCTTTACTGGCATGGCATCTACAAGCACTGGCAATCGCAAAGATTCAAGATGTAGTGATTAATCATGCCTGGTTGGGTGAAAAAATTGAGGCAGCCCTAGGCAATGGAGAGCATTTTGGACTCCATATTCAATACTCACCTGAGGGAAACGCACTGGAAACAGCCGGGGGTATTTGTAAAGCACTTCCCATCATCGCGCCTGAAGACTACTTTTTAGTCATTAATGGAGATGTTTTTAGTCCCAACTTACCTATTTCTCAGCTTGTAGACACCATTCACAAAATGCGCAAAGACGTAAGCAACCCTTTGGCCCACTTATTAATGGTTCCTAACCCGGTCCAGCACCCTGAGGGGGACTTTTACCTACAAGATTCCACTGTGAGTAATACCGAGTTTAGTGGCGCCGAAAAACTTACCTTCTCCGGAATTGGGATTTATCACAAAGACCTTTTCAAAGACCTTGAATTTGGAGCTCCGGCTAAGCTGGCGCCACTGCTTATTCAAGCAATGGGGCAGAATAAAGTGACTGGTGAAAAATATCTCGGTCCATGGCACGATGTAGGTACACCACAACGATTACAAGAGCTCAATGCAACTTATTAATAACGCCCACCTCTATCAAGCCCGTAGAAATGCTTTAGCAAAACAAATGATCGCTAAAACAGGTGGTGGAATTGCTGTGATATCAACAGCACCAGAATTGGCTCGCAATCGAGATAGCGAATTTCCATATCGTCATGACAGTGATTTCTTTTATCTCACTGGATTTGAAGAGCCTGGCGCTACCTTGGTTTTAAAGGTAAATAAAAATGGTAAAGATCTGCATTTAGAGTCCCATTTATTTTGTAGGCCAAAAGATCTTGAAAGGGAGATTTGGGATGGTATTCGTCTTGGCCCTGAAGCTGCACCAGAAACATTAGGACTAGAGTACGCATACAGTAACGAAAATCTCGACCAAAAGCTCAGTGAATTATTAGCCGATCAAGAAGCAATTTATGTTCGCCTTGCTGAAAGCGCTGAAGCTGATCGACGTTTGCGGCATTGGATGAAGCAAGTCCGTGGGCAAGCGCGTTCGGGAGTAAATCCTCCGTCTGAATTACATGATGTTGAAGCCTTGATACATGAAATGCGTTTATTCAAAGACGCTCATGAAATTGACATCATGCGTCGTGCTGCTACCATCTCCGCCCGCGCACATATCCGCGCCATGCAGATATGTAAACCCGGTATGCGCGAATACCAACTCGAAGCAGAGTTGCTTCATGAGTTTCGCAATAGTGGCGCGCAAAGTGTTGCCTATAACAGTATCGTTGCGGGCGGCGCAAATTCCTGCATCCTTCACTATCGTGCTGGCTCAACCGAATTACGCAGCGGAGAGTTGTGCTTAATTGATGCCGGCTGTGAGTTAGATGGATATGCCTCCGACATCACCAGAACATTTCCAGTAAATGGAACATTTACTGGTCCACAGCGCGCTTTGTATGACATTACCTTAGCCGCACAAGAAGCAGCCATTGCCATGACTAAGCCAGGCAATACTTTTATGCAGCCCCATGAAGCCGCATTAAAAGTACTGACGCAAGGCTTACTAGATGAGAAGCTTCTGCATTTATCAGAGGTGGGCTCAGTGGAAAACGCCATTGAATCTGGGGCTTACCGTCGCTTCTATATGCATCGCACCTCACACTGGTTAGGCATGGATGTTCACGATGTTGGTTCTTATCGTGAGGTAGTTCAGGGTAATAATCAGGAAGACAAGCCGTGGAGAGTGCTAAGAAGTGGCATGGTCATTACGATTGAGCCTGGTTTGTATGTACGGCCAGCAGATGACGTAGACAAGGCCTTTTGGAACATTGGCATTCGTATTGAGGATGATGCAGTAATTAATGATTCAGGTTGTGAGTTAATTTCTCGCGGTGTGCCCGTGAAAGCAGATGAAATCGAAGCGCTCATGAAAAATGCATAACACCCCTAATAAAGAATGAGTTCATCTCCTTGCGATATCTTGATTCATGGTGGCGGACCCGTTGGTCTTGCTTGTGCTGCATGGTGCTTACAAAAATTTCCTGATGCCAATCTCACATTACTAGATCGCAATCCTGTTAATGATGCGGATTTAGCTTCTGCAGATAGCAGAGGAATTGCGCTCTCACACGGCAGCAAACTATTGCTTGATACGATTAACGCGTGGCCAAAAGAACATGCAGACATTTATCGAGTGCATGTATCCCAAAAAGGGCGCTTTGGTCGCGCGCTCATGACGCGTGAAGAGCTAGAACAAGATGCGCTTGGCCATATCATTCGCTATCGCGATATTCATATGACTTTGCGTCAATCCTTAAGGGCTCTACAAGCCCAAAGCCCCCATTTTGTATGGCAGCATATCGAGAAAGAAGATGAACAAGTCAATATTCATGCAAAGTGCGTAGTGCATGCCGAAGGTGGTTTATTTAAGACGCAAGATTGGGTTGAGTCAGGCCGTGATTATGGTCAGTCCGCTTTGGTTGGTTTGGTTGAGGTAGATAGCGCCATACCCCATCAAGCATGGGAACGATTTACTTCCGAGGGACCGTTGGCAGTTTTACCGAGCCACTATGGATCTAATATTCTTAATCTAGTTTGGTGTGGTTCGCCAGAGTCTTCGCAACAACGTCTCGCATTGAGTGATGCTGATTTCTTAATGGCATTACAAAATGAATTTGGTTCACGCATTGGGCGCTTTCTCAAAATTCAAGATCGTCGTCTATATGAACTAGGCTTGAACTATCGCAAAGAAATTACTAAAAATAATGAAGTGTGGATCGGTAATGCCGCCCAAACCTTGCATCCTGTTGCGGGCCAAGGTTTGAACTTGGGTCTGCGAGATGCTTTTTTATTATCTGAAAAATTAGCCGGTCTATTTTCTGGGAATCCCAAAGATCACAATCCAGCTCGCATTCAAGCTACCTTAGAAAGTTACGCTCAAAGCCGCAAAGTAGATCGAAGCACCACAATTGGCTTAACAGATTTCATGGCTCGAGTATTTACTTCTAATCTAGCCCCCGTAGTGCTGGCTAGAGGACTAGCTTTAACAGCCCTTCAGTGGCTTCCACCAGTCAAAACAGCCTTAGCTCGCCAGATGATGTTTGGCAGGCGCTAAGAGGCTTATATAGCCTCCAAAATCTAAGTCCTCTACGTTTGATCTAGAACAGGTAATCTGCCTATTTTTTAGGCAGATTTAGCCTTGAATGTGCTAAAGTGTCATGCTTTCCAGCCAGCGCTTAATACCCCCACCCTAACAAACCCCAATAGATGAAGATTGGCCCTCACGACCTTGCAAATAGACTATTTGTAGCCCCTATGGCTGGGGTAACTGATCGTCCCTTTAGGCAACTTTGTAAAAAGTTGGGTGCTGGATATGCCGTTTCAGAAATGGTGGCCTCCAATGCGCTTCTTTGGAAGAGTGAGAAAACTCAGCGTCGCGCCAACCACATTGGTGAATTTAAGCCAATCGCAGTTCAAATCGCTGGGGCAGATCCAGCCATGATGGCGGCGGCTGCCAAAATAAATGTTGATCATGGCGCACAAATTATTGACATCAATATGGGCTGCCCCGCTAAAAAAGTTTGCAATGTTGCAGCCGGTTCCGCTTTATTGCGTGACGAGCCTTTAGTGCAACAAATTCTTGAGGCTGTTGTAAATGCTGTTGGTGTTGGTCCCGATGCCGTTCCGGTTACTTTGAAGATTCGTACGGGCTGGGATCGCGAACATAAAAATGCCATTGAGATTGCACGGCTTGCAGAAAAGTCTGGCATCTCCATGCTGACTGTTCATGGCCGTACTCGCGCTGATTTATATCATGGTGAAGCGGAGTATGAAACGATCACTGCTGTAAAAAATTCTGTGAATATTCCAGTGGTAGCAAATGGTGATATTCATTCCCCCGAAAAGGCTGAACAAGTTTTAAAGATAACTGGCGCTGATGCCATCATGATTGGGCGTGCTGCCCAGGGTCGCCCTTGGATCTTTCGCGAAATTAATCACTACCTTGAAACTGGGGGGAAGTTACCCACCCCGGAGATCAATGAGATCCAGGCAATTATGAATGCCCATCTCTTGGATCACTACGAGTTCTACGGTGAACACATTGGCCTTCGTACTGCCCGCAAGCATATTGGCTGGTATTGCAAAGGCTTAAGAGACTCCCATGCATTTCGTCAGCGCATGAATACTGCTGATGACTGCAAAACCCAATTACAAATGGTGAATGATTACTTTAATGAAATGAAATCTCATTCTGATCGCCTCCTCTTTTTAGAGGCAGCTTAACCATTTTGTCTTGTTATTTTATTTTTAGTTTCCAGAATTAATAGATTGTTATGACTAATAAGCACCCAATTACCGAATGTATAGAAACCCAGCTTCAGGGCTATCTTGATGACCTCAAAGGCACAGCGCCGAATGATATTTATCAAATGGTTTTAGCGGTAGTTGAAAAACCGATGCTGGAATTAGTAATGAACCATGCAAAACAAAATCAATCCTTAGCTGCGCAATACCTTGGTATTAATCGCAATACTTTGCACAAAAAGCTCGTCGAACATCAAATCTTGAAATAAACCTCAATCACTAAGTCACTTATTAACAATTCTTCCGAAAAATTATGATCCGTACAGCCCTACTCTCCGTTTCCGATAAAAATGGCATCGTGCCTTTTGCCAAATCTCTTCATGAGCAAGGCATTAAGCTCATTTCTACTGGTGGAACCGCTAAGCTCTTGGCTGAAAATAATTTGCCAGTAGTCGAAGTTTCTTCCTTGACTAAATTTCCAGAAATGCTAGATGGTCGCGTAAAAACCTTGCATCCGATGGTGCATGGTGGTTTATTGGCTCGCAGAGACTTTCCTGAGCATATGGCGGCATTAGAAGAGCATGGAATCGATACGATCGATATGCTGGTGATTAACCTTTACCCATTTAATGAAACTGTAGCTAAGGAAAACTGCTCTTTTGAGGATGCTGTAGAAAATATTGATATCGGCGGGCCTGCGATGTTGCGTGCAGCAGCTAAAAATCATCAAGATGTCACCGTGCTGATCTCTCCTGAAGATTACGCTCCAGTGTTGGCCGAGATGAAAGCCAATCAAAATGTGGTTTCTTATAAAACTAATTTAGCTTTAGCAAAAAAGGTATTTGCACACACAGCTCAATACGATGGTTCGATCGCCAACTACCTTTCTGCATTGGGTGACGACTTGGATCACAAAGCACGCTCAGCTTACCCAGAAACTTTGCACCTTGCCTTTGAAAAAGTTCAAGAGATGCGTTACGGCGAGAACCCCCATCAATCAGCTGCATTCTACAAAGATATATACCCGGTCAATGGCGCGTTAGCCAACTACAAGCAATTGCAAGGCAAAGAACTTTCTTATAACAATATTGCGGATGCAGACTCTGCATGGGAGTGTGTGAAAAGCTTTGCAGGTAATTCCGGTGGCGCAGCAGCCTGCGTCATCATCAAGCATGCCAATCCTTGTGGTGTTGCCGTAGGTGCTTCAGCGCTTGAGGCTTATCAAAAAGCTTTCAAGACTGATCCCAGCTCTGCATTTGGCGGAATCATTGCTTTCAATATTCCTTGTGATGGGGCTGCTGCCCAAGAGATCTCAAAGCAATTTGTAGAGGTACTGATCGCTCCAAGCTTTACTGATGAAGCAAAAGCAATCTTTGCAGCAAAACAAAATGTACGTCTCTTAGAAATTCCCCTGGGAAATGCATTCAATACATTTGACTTTAAACGTGTTGGTGGCGGTCTCTTGGTTCAATCACCAGACGCTAAAAATGTCTTGCAAAACGAAATGCGTGTTGTAAGTCAAAGACAGCCTACACCAAGTGAAATGAATGACATGATGTTTGCGTGGCGTGTAGCTAAGTTTGTGAAATCCAATGCGATTGTGTATTGCTCCAATGGCATGACTCTAGGAATTGGGGCGGGCCAGATGAGCCGCGTAGACTCTGCCCGCATGGCGAGTATTAAAGCTGAGAATGCCGGCTTAAGCCTAAAAGGTTCCGCGGTAGCGAGCGACGCCTTCTTCCCATTTCGCGATGGTTTGGATGTCGTTGTGAATGGTGGCGCGAGCTGTGCAATTCAGCCGGGCGGCAGTATGCGTGATGATGAAATCATCGCTGCAGCCAATGAACATGGCATCGCCATGATCTTTACTGGTACACGTCACTTCCGCCATTAATTAACTATGCGGTGGATTGGAATCGACCCGGGATTGCGTATTACTGGCTTTGGCGTCATTGATGTCGATGGCCAAAAACTGACTTACGTAGCTTCAGGGACGATTGAAAGTGGCGATCCTGCCAAAGGCTTGCCAGAGCGTCTCGGCGCTCTCTATGCCGGCGTTAAAGAAGTTCTAGAAACCTATCGACCAGAGCAAGCTGCAATTGAAGAAGTTTTCTTAAACGTCAATCCACGCTCAACCCTGATGCTTGGACAAGCCCGGGGGGCAGTAATCGCAGCCCTTGTCTCAGAAAAACTACCGGTTGCTGAATACAGTGCCTTGAGAGTGAAGCAAGCGATTGTAGGAACTGGCCGCGCAGCCAAACCGCAAGTCCAAGAAATGGTAAAACGCCTACTCCGACTGAGTCGCGCCCCAGGAACGGATGCTTCGGACGCATTAGGTGTGGCTATTTGCGCCGCGCACCATTCACAAATACCAAAAGCAATTACCTCGGCATTAGCCTCCAAGAAACGCAGCAAGTAAAAATACACATCACAGGTTAAGATCACTACATGATTGGTCGCATTCAAGGTACTCTCGTTTCAGTTCATCCTCCTCGTCTATTGGTGGATTGCCAGGGCGTTGGTTATGAAATCGATGTGCCCATGAGCACTTTGTATCAGCTACCTGAAGTAAATCAAAAAATTACCCTGCTCACCCACTTTCAAGTACGTGAGGATGCGCAACAGCTTTTTGGCTTTGCTACCGAGATTGAGCGTGAAGCATTCAGGCAGTTAATTAAAATTAGTGGGGTGGGCTCACGTACCGCTCTTGCAGTTCTCTCTGGCATGAGCGTGAACGAATTGGCTCAAGCAATTGCCTTGCAAGAAGCTGGTCGACTCACGCAAGTGCCTGGGATTGGCAAAAAAACTGCTGAGCGCCTTTGCTTGGAGCTTAAAGGCAAACTGGCACCAGATCTTGGTATTACGGGTGGCAAACCACAAGCCATTGAAGCAACTAGTGAAGTATTGCAAGCGCTTTTATCATTAGGTTACTCCGAAAAAGAAGCGCTTTTAGCGCTGAAGCAAATCCCACCAGAGACTAGTGTTTCCGATGGAATTCGGATGGGTCTAAAGTATCTATCTAAGCCTTAAAGCACTAAACTCTTAGCATGGCAATTCATACAGACGACCTCAGCTCTATTCCAGAAGATTTACCGGAAGGTAATGACCGCATCGTCAGCGGGGCAGCTGGTAATACCGAGGCTGTTTTTGAAAGAGCCCTTCGCCCGAAACAACTCGATGAGTATGTTGGTCAAACCAAAGCACGCGCCCAATTAGAAATTTTCATCAGCGCCACAAGAGCACGTCAAGAAGCTTTGGATCATGTTCTTTTGTTTGGACCTCCAGGTCTTGGTAAGACAACCCTTGCTCATATTATTGCTAGAGAGCTAGGTGTTAATCTGCGTCAAACAAGTGGTCCTGTCCTTGATAGACCGGGCGACCTGGCCGCCTTACTTACAAACCTAGAGACCAATGATGTTCTGTTTATCGATGAAATTCATCGCCTCTCTCCAGTTGTAGAAGAGATTCTCTACCCTGCACTAGAGGACTACAGTCTGGACATCATGATTGGTGAAGGCCCTGCTGCACGTAGCGTGAAGATTGATCTTAAGCCCTTTACTTTAATCGGCGCCACAACACGCGCTGGCATGCTCACTAATCCATTGCGTGATCGCTTTGGTATTGTCGCGCGACTTGAGTTCTATACAACAGAAGAGCTCACCAAAATTATTACTCGTTCAGCCAGCTTATTAAAAGCAAGCATTGATCCAGAAGGATCGATAGAGATTGCTAAGCGTGCGCGTGGCACCCCTCGAATTGCAAACCGCCTGTTACGTCGTGTGCGTGACTATGCAGAAGTAAAGGGTACTGGCACTATTACCAAAGCCATGGCTGATGCTGCCCTAAAAATGCTCGATGTAGACCCAAGCGGTTTTGATGTCATGGATAGAAAATTACTTGAAGCTATCTTGCACAAGTTTGATGGTGGTCCAGTTGGCATCGATAATCTCGCTGCAGCAATTGGCGAGGAGCGCGATACCATTGAAGATGTTCTAGAGCCCTACCTCATTCAGCAAGGCTATCTACAGCGAACCTCACGCGGCCGAGTAGCGACCCGTCAGGCATATGAGCACTTTGGCTTAACGCCACCTAGCGGAGTTGGCAGCCTAGAAATCTAAGCGGATCGCAGCAGCTTAGCTCAGCGTCACTTTCGCAAACTTGCGTTTACCAACTTGCACTACATAAGCTCCAGTTTCAATCTTTAATTGCTTATCAGCGATCGTCACACCATCAATCTTCACACCGTTTTGCTCGATGTTACGCATCGCTTCTGATGTTGATGGAGCTAATCCAGCTGCTTTCAGAAGACTAGCAATTCCCATTGGAGCACCAGAAAGATTTACTTCTGGAATGTCATCAGGAACCCCACCCTTAGCGCGATGATTAAAGTCTTCTAAAGCTTTTTCTGCTGCAGCTTGTGAATGAAAGCGCGCTACGATTTCTTGGGCGAGCAGTACTTTGCAATCTTTTGGATTACGTCCAGCAGCTACTTCTTGTTTCATGAGATCGATTTCAGACATCGGACGGAATGACAGCAATGTGAAGTAATCCCACATCAAATCGTCCGAAATACTCAAGAGCTTTCCAAACATGTCGCCAGCAGGCTCACTGATGCCAATGTAATTCCCTTTGGACTTGCTCATTTTCTCAACACCGTCCAAGCCAACGAGGAGTGGCATAGTCAAGATACATTGAGGCTCTTGCCCATGTTCACGCTGGAGTTCGCGTCCAACTAAGAGGTTAAATTTTTGATCTGTGCCGCCAAGCTCTAAATCGCTCTTGAGTGCAACAGAGTCATAACCTTGCATGAGTGGATATAAAAACTCATGAATGGAGATCGGAACGCCACTGCGATAACGTTTGGTAAAGTCATCGCGCTCGAGCATGCGAGCAACGGTATGTTTGGCAGCTAACTGAATCATGCCACGAGCCCCCAAGGGATCAGACCATTCGCTGTTGTAGCGCACTTCTGTTTTAGAAGGGTCAAGCACCATACTTGCTTGACGATAGTAAGTTTCAGCATTGACGGCGATTTCTTCAGCAGTCAATGGAGGGCGCGTAGCGTTACGACCCGATGGATCACCAATCATGCTAGTGAAGTCACCAATCAAAAAAATAACGGTATGGCCTAAATCTTGTAACTGGCGCAATTTATTCAGAACGACTGTATGACCTAAATGAATATCAGGGGCTGTAGGGTCTAAGCCCAATTTAATCCGCAAAGGAGTCTTAGTAGCTTGGCTACGAGCTAACTTCTGCACCCAGTCAGCCTCAACCAATAGCTCATCACAGCCACGTTTGGTGACTTCGAGCGCCGCAAAGACTTCGGGGGTCAAGGGATATTTTTGTTCTGGTTTAGCCGTCATGCTGATTCGGGGTGCTGATTCAGTTAAATTAGTAGTTAAATTGCTAAAGCATAATTGTCGCATTCCTGAGAGCCACATGATCAAACCCCAATCCTTCTATATCGGTCTAATGTCTGGTACCAGCCTAGATGGGATAGATGCTGTTCTAGCCAAGATTGGGTCTAATGGCGAGGCAACTGCAGTAGAAGCTGTCAGCACCCCTTTCGCGGCTGAGCTCCGTAAGGCCTTATTTGAGCTCCAAAGCCCTGGTCCAAATGAGCTCCATCGGGAAAAGCAGGCAGGCAATGCCTTGGCCTTAGCCTACGCAGAAGCTGTTATGCAATTACTAAACAAAACCAAACTCCAATCCTCTGATATCACCGCGATTGGGGCGCATGGTCAGACTATTCGTCACCAACCACACCTTGGTGACATGGCTTACACACATCAAACACTCAACCCAGCTCTCTTGGCAGAAAAAACTGGTATTGATGTCATTGCAGATTTCAGAAGTCGGGATTTAGCTGCGGGCGGGCATGGTGCCCCATTAGTTCCAGCCTTTCATGCGCAGCAATTTATAGAAGATAAAAATCTAGCTATTCTCAATATCGGTGGCATTGCTAATCTCACCCTATTACCAAAGAATGGTGAAGTTACTGGCTTTGATTGTGGTCCTGGAAATATGCTGATGGATGCATGGATACACGAACATCAAGGAAATGCTTTTGATGAGAATGGTGCCTGGGCATTACAAGGCAAAGCAAACGAAGCATTACTTTCAAAGATGTTGAGCGATCCATTCTTTTCTAAAACCCCACCTAAGAGTACTGGTAGGGATGACTTTCATCTTCATTGGTTGCATGAAAAAATGGGGAATGAAAATTATCTTTCCGAAGATGTGCAAGCAACGTTGCTGCATTTGACTGCGCACTCAGCATTAGATGCTTTAGTGCGTCATTCCCCGCTAACCCAGAAGCTGATTGTCTGTGGCGGTGGCGCAAGAAATTATGCCTTGATGAATTTATTTAAAGCGAAAGCAGCGCATTTCTTCAAAAAACCCCTAGAAATTATTACCAGTGACGCTGCTGGTATTGATCCGCAATTGGTTGAAGGTCTTGCATTTGCATGGCTTGCATGGGCCCATAAAGAAAAACGGCCAGCAAATTTGCCAGCCGTTACGGGAGCGAAGGGTCCTAGAATTCTAGGCGCTTGCTATCCTGCTTAGTTTTTAAATGACCTAAGCCGAGAAAGAAGATCCGCAACCGCAAGTGGTGGTTGCATTGGGATTCTTAATCACAAACTGTGAGCCGTTGATGTCTTCTTTGTAATCAATTTCAGCGCCAACTAAATATTGGAAGCTCATTGAATCGACTAACAAAGTAACACCATTCTTTTCAAAGAGTGTGTCGTCTTCATTCACGGCATCGTCAAATGTAAAGCCGTATTGGAAACCCGAGCAACCGCCGCCTTGAACGAATACGCGTAATTTCAATTCAGGATTGCCTTCTTCTGCAATCAAGTCAGCCACTTTTGCAGCAGCGTTGTCCGTGAACACCAATGGGATTGGTGGCTCAGCTAAGTCTTGTGCAGGTTGTGTAGCTAATTCGGTCATGATTCACTCCTAAATCAAATGGGTATGTCTTATTTTAGGCTTTTAATGTCCAGTTTGCTGAAGGGTCATTATGGCGAAACAGCAATCTGGGTAAGGCCAGTAGTCTCGGGCAAGCCAAACATGAGGTTCATGCACTGCACGCCTTGGCCTGAAGCGCCCTTTACCAGGTTGTCTTCAACCACCAAAATCACCAAAGTATCACCACCGCCTGGGCGATGGATTGCAATCCGAATGCCATTGCTACCACGTACAGAACGTGTTTCTGGATGACTACCTGCAGGCATCACATCGACAAAAGGTTCATCCTTGTAGAAGTTTTCATACAATTTTTGGTAATCAACATCTTTGCCAGCCTCAGTCAAACGCACATACAGCGTCGAATGAATCCCTCTAATCATCGGCGTTAAATGGGGTACAAAAGTTAAACCGATCTGATCATGACCAGCAATAGCCTTCAAGCCCTGCTCGATCTCAGGTAGGTGGCGATGTCCTTTAACGCTATAGGCTTTAAAGTTATCGCTTGCCTCAGATAACAAAGTACCAATTTCAGCCTTGCGTCCAGCGCCAGAGGTACCTGACTTGGAGTCCGAAATAATATGAGTGCCATCAATAAGGTGTTTGCCACCAGTGGATTTTGGTGAGAGCAAAGGTGCAAGACCCAGCTGAACTGAGGTTGGATAGCAACCCGCTAACCCAACCACCCGGGCTTTTTTAATCGCATCACGATTAATTTCTGGCAAACCATAAACAGCTTCAGCCAAAATTTCTGGGCAGTTATGTTCCATGCCATACCACTTGGCAAACTCTTTAACATCTTTCAAGCGAAAGTCTGCAGCCAGATCCAAAACCTTCACACCGTTAGCAAGCAGCTCTTTTGCTTGTGCCATCGCAACGCCATGAGGAGTTGCAAAGAACACCACATCACATTCATTTAGCTTTGCTTCATCTGGGGTTGTAAATTTCAGAGCAACACGACCGCGTAAAGATGGAAACATCTCAGCTACTGGCATACCAGCTTCTGTGCGAGATGTAATTGCAGTGAGCTCTACCTCAGGATGCTGCGCTAACAGACGCAACAACTCCACTCCGGTGTAACCAGTACCGCCAACGATGCCAACTTTAATCATGCCATTCTCCAAAATACCGACTGATGAATTTTATTTCTTTAATACCTAGATTGTAGAAACAAAAAGGGCCGCTTGCGCGACCCTTTCGATAAAACTTAAGCGACTGAAAGAATTAGCGCTTGCTGAACTGCTTACGACGACGCGCGCCATGCAGACCAACTTTTTTACGCTCAACTTCACGAGCATCGCGAGTTACCAAACCTGCTTTAGACAGGGTTGGCTTCAACGCGTTGTCGTAGTCGATCAATGCACGCGTAACGCCGTGACGAACTGCACCAGCTTGGCCAGTTTCACCGCCACCAGAAACGTTTACTTTGATATCAAAGGTCGTTAAGTGGGCCGTGAGAGCCAAAGGCTGACGAGCGATCATGCGTGATGTTTCACGAGCAAAATAAGCATCGATAGGCTTGCCATTAACAATAATGTCGCCCTTGCCAGATTTAATGAATACGCGCGCAACAGAACTCTTGCGACGACCAGTACCGTAATTCCAATTTCCGTAATTAATAGCCATTTGGTTTCCTTAAATCTCTAACGCTTTTGGCTGTTGAGCCGCATGCGGATGATTGGCGTCGCCGTAGACTTTTAATTTCTTAATCATGGCATAGCCTAGTGGGCCTTTTGGCAACATACCTTTGACAGCCTTCTCTAAAGCGCGGCCCGGGAAACGGTCTTGCATCTTATCGAAGTTAGTCGAGCTAATACCACCTGGGTATCCGCTGTGACGGTAATAAATTTTGTTCAAGCCTTTTGTGCCTGTGACACGGAGCTTAGAAGAATTGATGACAACAATAAAGTCGCCAGTATCAACGTGTGGGGTGTATTCAGGCTTGTGCTTGCCGCGTAGACGGAGTGCCACTTCACTGGCGACACGACCGAGGACTTTGTCCGTAGCGTCAATCACGAACCATTCATGCACTACCTCATGGGATTTTGCAGAAAAAGTTTTCATGATTTCTCAAATTGTTATAGTCAAAAAAATTACCCCAACCAAACTACGTCCACCTTGGCCCTGCTTATGTTTGCAAGCTCGCAGATTCTGCAATTTAACTGGTACAACAAATTACCGCTGACCGGCTCGGTAATTCAGTAAAGCCTTGAATTGTAACCCAAAAAAAACCCAGGAACGAGTCCTGGGTTGGAATCCACCTATGTTTGGGTGGAGGAGACACTGGGAGGTAAGTCGCAGTCTTGTATAAGACTGACTACCAATATGGTTATTGTATCCATATGCATGGTGCAATGCAAGAAAATTGACCAAAATCAAGATTTTTATGTTGCTCTGCAGCAACTTGATTTCCCAAAAAATAGGTAAACTATTGATAATATTGATTAATTTAGTAAGTTAGGGGTCACTAATAATGGAATGTCGAGTAAGTTGGTTAGGTAATGACGGGATGGCTTTTTCTGCAGAAACAGGCAGTGGCCACCTTGTAAACATGGATGGTGCCCCTGAAGCTGGCGGCAGAAACCTTGCTCCAAGGCCAATGGAGCTGCTTTTAGCGGGTGCCGGCGGTTGCTCTGCATTTGATGTGGTTTTAATCCTACAAAGGGCCCGTCAGGCCATTAGTGGCTGTGAAGTGGTCCTCCAAGCTGAGCGAGCTACAGAAGACCCTAAAGTCTTCACTAAGATCAATTTGCACTTTACGGTCAAAGGAAAAGACTTGGATCAGGCAAAGGTAGATCGCGCCGTAAAGCTCTCACATGAAAAATATTGCTCAGCGACAACCATGTTGGCTAAAACTGCAGAACTAACTTACAGCGTCGAAGTCATTGCGGAATAAGTGCAGAGTCAATCGATAAGCCGGATTCTGTCGCCTAGATTTGCATCTAGGGGCAATCATTCCTCTAGGCCGTCAGTTACCTGACGGCTCAAGCTCCCTACCCGCAGACTCAGCGGGACGCCTCATCGTCTGCATACTTGGGATTGCTCCAGGTGGAGGTTACCGCGTTTCACCGTAACTAAATACGCTCGTCTCTGTGGCCCTATTCCTCACGTCACCGTGGATGGCCGTTAGCCATCACCCTACCCTATGGAGTCCGGACTTTCCTCCCCCTCAATAAAGAGGCGGCGATTGCCCAATTGACTCTGCGCCTGCAGTCTACCGCAGTCAGAGCAAATTAGTGAAGAAGGATCTAATTTGAGCTTTAAACCAAAGACCAAGCAATGGTTTCGCCAGCACGCAGCGGAACAATGGTGTCATCACCGAGCGGCAATTCATTTGGAATATTTTGAACTTGCTTTGCTAATGTAATTTTTTTGCTATTACGTGGCAGCGAATAAAAATCTGGCCCAAAAAAACTGGCAAAGCCTTCAAGCTTATCTAACTTACCGATACTCTCAAATGCTTCAGCATATAAACCCAATGCATTAAACGCGCTGTAGCAACCCGCACAACCGCAAGCAGCCTCCTTTGCACCCTTGGCATGTGGCGCACTATCCGTACCTAAGAAGAAGCGTGGGTTACCACTAGTAGCAGCCTCTAATAAAGCAATGCGATGCTCTTCACGCTTAAGCACAGGCAAACAATAGTTGTGAGGACGAATACCGCCAGAAAAAATTGCGTTGCGATTCATTAGCAAGTGTTGTGGAGTAATGGTTGCTGCAATCGTATTCTTAACATCCGTTGCTGCGTCACGCACATAGTGAGCAGCCTGCTTAGTAGTGATATGTTCAAAAACAATTTTGAGTGCAGGCAATTTTTTGCGCAGAGGCTCTAATATTGTATCGATAAATACTGCTTCACGATCAAAGATATCGATTTCAGGGCTCGTTACTTCACCATGCACTAAGAGCGGCATACCAACGTCTTGCATTGCTTCTAAAGCCAGATGGCAATGCTGAAGATCGCTCACCCCAGCATCACTATTCGTTGTTGCGCCTGCGGGATATAACTTGAATGCCGCAATTCCAGCAGCTTTCGCCTTACGAACCTCATCTGCAGAGGTGTTGTCAGTGAGATACAAAGTCATTAACGGTGTAAAGCTAGAAACACCTAGTGATTTGAGATTTTCTTGTATGCGCGCTTGATATGCTTTAGCTAAATCTACAGTAGTCACTGGAGGCTTTAAATTAGGCATGATGATGGCGCGTGCGAATTGGCGCGCAGTATCTGCCAATACATCCTTCATGACTTCACCGTCACGAATATGCAAATGCCAATCGTCTGGCTGAATCAATTGAATTTGAGTTGGAGCATTGGACATATTATTTTTCTAGCAAGATGATGCGGAAATCATTCACATTAGTAAGTGTAGGGCCAGTTTCTACTAAAGCGGCCAATTCTGCAAAGAAGCCATAGCAATCATGCAGTGATAAAAATTTGTCTGGTACTAGACCTGCTATCTGGCTAGATTGGCGAACTACGCCATCAAACCAGGCTCCGGCATTCTTTTCGCTACCATCAATTCCATCGGTATCGGCAGCTAATGCAGACAAGTGAGGCAGATCTTTAGATGCAGCAAAGAGAGAGAGTAAATATTCACTACAACGACCCCCTCTACCTTTGATGTCTCCTGGGATGGTTACAGTGCATTCACCGCCTGAGATGATGGCTTTTGGGGTATTGAGTCCCTTTGCAAGATAGTTGCGCACTAATGCAGCTTGCTCAATACCTACCTCTTGCGCCTCACCAGTAATCGTATCGCCCAAAATAATGGGATCGTAACCCTGAGCACGAACATACTCAGCAGCTGCCTCTAAGCTTTTATAGGCTGTAGCGATGACATGATTAGCCACCTGCGCACTTACAAGATCAATATCTTTTAAGGTTTCTGGCTTTTCCCCTGCCAGGCCTTGCTTGAGATGATTAAGTACCGATACAGGTATCGATTGTTCATCTAATCGATACTTTTCTAAGATATTGAGTGCATCTAAATAGGTGGAATAGTCGGCAGCGCAAGGTCCGCTTGCGATATCCGCTGGTGAATCGCCCGTGACATCAGAAATCAGTAAAGCCTCTACCCTTGCACCTCGTTCAATAGCTACTCTAGCTAAATTACCGCCTAAGATAGCAGATAAATGTTTGCGTACTACATTCATTTCTTCAATGGGTGCGCCACTTCGTAAGAGCGCTTCAGTAGTCCTGCGCATATCTTCAATCGAAATTCCCTCTTGAGGTAATGTAAGAAGACTAGATCCTCCGCCAGATACCAAGGCAATTAATACATCACCCTGTTTGAGCTGATTTGTTAATCCCAAAATTTCTTTTGCCCCATCCATCCCCGCCTGATCAGGCACTGGATGTCCTGCCTCAACAATCTTGATGCAATTAGTTGGTGAGTTATGGCCATAGCGCGTAAGCACCACACCCTCCAACCTAACTTGGGGCCAATGCGTTTTTGCATAAGCCTCAAGTGCACTAGCCATGGATGCACTGGCTTTTCCAGCGCCTACTACCAGGCACTTTCCTGTTGGCTCTTGCCCAACTGGAAATATCTTTGCTAAATATTGGGGAACGATGATTTGTGGATCAGCAACGGCTACTGCAGCGGCAAAAGCGTTTTTGAGAATCGCTTCTTTGCTTGCTATCTGAGAGAGCAGGGTACTGTTTTGGGTCATGAAGCTATTCTAATCAAGAGTAGCGCGTTCTTGCATTTGCCACATCTCGGCGTACCTACCTTGAGCGGCAAGAAGCTCCATGTGGGTTCCTCTCTCGACAATCTGCCCATGTTCCATGACCAAAATTTGGTCGGCATGAATAATTGTTGAAAGGCGATGGGCAATGATGAGTGTGGTCCGATTTTTGGCCAAACTGAGTAACTCTTCCTGAAAAGCGCGCTCTGTTTTGGAATCTAGAGCGGAAGTAGCCTCATCAAATATCAACATTGCTGGCTTTTTAAGCAGTGTTCTAGCAATGGCTACGCGCTGTTTCTCGCCTCCAGAGAGCTTCAAGCCCCTCTCACCTACCTGTGTGTCGTATCCATCTGGTAAGCGCTTAATAAAGCCGTCAATTTGAGCTGCTCTCGCCGCCTCTTGTACCTCTTCAATCGTGGCTGAAGGATCACCATAGGCGATGTTATAGCCAATCGTGTCATTAAATAAAACTGTATCTTGCGGAACGATGCCAATTGCTTTGCGCAAGCTAGCTTGAGTGACGTCTTGGATATTTTGACCGTCAATCAGAATTTCTCCTGACTGCACATCATAAAAACGAAACAGCAATCTTGCCAGCGTGCTTTTACCAGCACCGCTTTGACCGACAACCGCAGTAATGGTGCCAGCCGGAATATTGAAACTAATATCGCGAAGAATTTCACGCTTAGCTTCGTAGTGAAATGACACATGCTCAAACCGCACATCTGGGCCATGGCCGCGATTTTGAATTTGGAGTGACTTTGCATCAGGAGAGTCAGCAATTTCTTTATCGGTATTTAATAAAGAGAACATACGATCCATGTCAGTCAATGACTGTTTAATTTCTCGATAAATCACTCCCAAGAAATTGAGCGGTATGTAAAGCTGAATCATCAAGGTATTCACTAAAACTAAGTCGCCCAAGGTCATTGTTCCATTAACTACCCCTACCGTAGCGCGCCACAGGATCAGCATTAAACCAGTCGCAATAATGATTTGCTGTCCAAGATTCAAAAACGCTAAGGTCTTTTGCGACTTGACTGCTGCGGCTTGATAACGCAATAAGTTCTCATCGTAACGTCCCGCTTCAAATGCCTCATTGCCAAAATACTTTACTGTCTCAAAGTTCAATAGGGAGTCAATGGCTTTCTGATTCGCCTTTGAATCCATATCGTTCATCGTACGACGGTAATGAGTTCGCCATTCAGTAACCACGATCGTAAAAGCAATATATAGAACCAAGGCTGCCAAAGTAATTGCAGCAAACCAAATGTCATAGGAGTAGGCGAAGTAGCCTAGTACTAAACAAAACTCAATCAAGGTGGGCAAGATGCTATACAGCGAGTACGAGATCAGCGACTGAATACCACGTGTTCCGCGCTCAATATCTCTACTGACACCACCCGTCTGCCGCGCAAGATGAAAACTTAGAGCTAAGGAATGCAAGTGTTCAAAAACTTGAAGCGCTACCTTACGAACTGCATTTTGGGTAACCTTGGCAAATAAGGCCTCACGCAACTCCGTAAAGAGGGATGCAGAAATTCTTAATAAGCCATAGGCAAAAATAATGCCCAGAGGCACGACTAGAAGGGCTTGTGGTGAGCTTGCTTTGATATCCAAAGCGTCAATCAACTCTTTCATCACAATCGGAATGCCGAGATTGACAACCTTAGCGGCAATCAAACAGCTCAGCGCAATAATGACTCTAAAGCGGTACTCCAAAAGGTATGGCAGAAGATCGCGAATAACCCGCCAATCACCTCGTTGAGGTGTTTTTGAATCAGTACTTCTGTGGTGATGTCCCGATGAATGTCTCATCGTCCTATCTTATTCGCTTCTAGTGGGGTTCGTTGAAAACACTTGTTGAATGGCCTGACCATTACTCGGTGAAAAACATCTTTTACTAGCCTCTTGATAGGGAAGCCACTGATAGGATACATGTTCTCTTGGCGATAACTTAATACTGGTGTCATCAGGAACTTGCAGTGAAAACCAATGTTCGGTATTGTGAATAATTCCAGGTGCATAACGAAAACGCCACTCTGGGTAAATCGTATATTCAATTTGATGGTGCATATTGCTTAATGCGCCATCAGGTAATCGATCAACATCAATGCCAGTTTCTTCAAAGACTTCTCGAGCTGCGGCAACAGACAAATCCTCATCAGGCGCATCTAGGCTACCTGTGACTGATTGCCAAAATCGCGCCCTATCAGCGCGCTCTATTAATAAAACATCCCCATTTGATTTGTAGATAACTACTAAAACCGAAATGGGGATTTTCAAGATAGCACCAAGAAATGCTGCTTAAATTGTTTTAAGCCGCCGGCGCAGCTTGGCGCAAACGGATATGCAACTCTTTCAATTGACGCTCATCAACAGAGCTTGGAGCTTGAGTGAGCAAGCATTGTGCACGTTGGGTTTTAGGGAATGCAATCACATCGCGAATAGATTCGGCACCGGTCATCATGGTCACAATGCGATCCAAACCAAAAGCAATACCGCCATGAGGAGGCGCACCATATTGGAGTGCATCGAGCAAGAAACCAAACTTAGCCTGGGCTTCTTCAGCGCCAATCTTCAGGGCGCGGAATACCTGACTTTGAACAACCTCTTGGTGAATACGTACAGAACCGCCGCCGATTTCACTCCCGTTCAAGACCATGTCATAGGCTTTGGCTAAGCACTTGCCAGGATCAGACTCTAAATATTGCATGTGCTCATCTTTAGGGCTGGTGAATGGATGATGGCAGGCAACCCAGCGGGCTTCGCCTTCATCGTAATCAAACATGGGGAAATCAACCACCCACAATGGCTTCCAACCTTCAGTAAAGAGGCCATGCTCTTTACCCCAAGCAGAGTGACCGATACGCAAACGCAAATTACCGATTGCATCATTCACTACTTTTTCTTTATCGGCGCCGAAGAAAATAATATCGCCATCTTTTGCACCAGTACGCTTTAAGATACCTTCGATAGCTGCATCGTGTAAATTCTTCACGATTGGTGACTGCAAACCATTACGGCCTTCAGTGACAGAGTTCACTTTGATCCAAGCTAAACCTTTAGCTCCGTAGATGCTGACAAACTGAGTGTAGTCATCGATTTCGCTACGGCTAATTCCAGCACCGCCAGGCACACACAATCCTACTACACGGCCGCCGTCTTGATTGGCTGCACCTGAGAACACCTTGAAATCAACGTCTTTCATCAAATCCGTTAATTCGGTGAACTCAAAGTTCACGCGTAAGTCTGGTTTATCGGAGCCAAAACGTGCCATACCTTCGGAATAAGGCATGGTTGGGAAAGGATTCGGCAATTCAACGTTCATCGTCTTTTTGAAGATATGACGAATCATGTTTTCAAACAACTCACGAATCTCTAATTCGCTTAAAAAGGCAGTTTCACAGTCGATCTGAGTAAATTCAGGCTGACGATCAGCGCGTAAATCTTCGTCACGGAAACACTTCGTAATTTGGTAGTAACGATCAAAGCCTGCCACCATGAGTAATTGCTTAAACAACTGAGGAGACTGTGGCAAAGCAAAAAACTGACCATCATGTACACGTGATGGTACCAAGTAGTCACGCGCACCTTCTGGTGTGCTCTTAGTGAGCATTGGGGTTTCAATGTCAATAAAGCCAGCATCATCTAAATAGCGACGACATTCCATTGCCACGTTGTAACGCAAGCGTAAATTCTTTTGCATTTGGGGGCGACGCAAGTCTAAGACGCGATGAGTAAGTCGAGTGGTTTCAGACAAATTCTCATCATCAATTTGGAATGGGGGTGTTATAGATGCATTGAGAATGACTAGGCCATGGCAAAGAACTTCTACTTTACCGCTGACTAAATCATTATTTTCAGTTCCAGCTGGACGGGCACGTACAAGTCCTTTGATCTGGATACAAAATTCATTGCGAACCTGCTCAGCGAGCGCAAACATTTCAGGGCGATCTGGGTCACAAACAACTTGAACAAAACCTTCACGGTCACGCAAGTCAATAAAGATAACCCCGCCATGGTCACGACGACGATTTACCCATCCTGAGAGGGTGACCTCTTTACCAATTAAAGAATCAGTAACTTGGCCGCAAGTATGGCTACGCATTGACATAACAATTTCCTATAAATCAAAAATGGGGTGGCGACTCAAGAGCAGTCAGGCCACTAGAATTATTTGGTGGAACAGAACCCATAGAAACAATGTGTTTCAAGGCCTCTTCGACACTCATCTCTAGTTCGATAGTTTGATCGCGTCTTACGATCATAAAAAAACCAGAGGTAGGGTTTGGGGTAGTAGGTAGAAAGACATTGACATATCCCTCGCCTAATTTAGCGGTAACCTCTTTTGCAGGAGCGCCAGTTTGAAAGGCAATCGCCCATGATTCTGAATGGGGGTAACGAATCAATAAGGCTTTACTAAATGCCTGACCACTGCCAGAAAATAAAGTAGAAGAAACTTGTTGAACGCTAGAATAAATTGAGCGCACTACTGGAATACGATTGACCAATTTATCCCATACCTTGATCCACCACTGCCCAGCAAAACTAATTGCGATAACGCCGGTAACAATAATGACTGAAACTACAATCAAAATTCCAACACCGGGTAATTCGCGGAAATGCTGAAGATCGGCTGCAAACTGATGCGGGAAAACAGCGATGATTGCCTGCATTACAGAACCAAAAACGCCATCGAGCAAACCCAAGCCCCAAGTAATCACCCAAATGGTGACTGCCATGGGAGCCCATACGAGAATGCCAGCGATAAAGAATTTTTTCATGTGTTCTACCTAACCCGCTATTTTAGCGGGTTAGTAGCCAAGCGGTAAGAGACTAATGAATGCCTAGGCTGATGATCAAAATTCCAGCCAAAAAACCACCAGCAAAGAGTAAGGCGCCGACTAAAAGCTTATGGGTCCGCCTTTCTTCCAGCAAAAGGGCTTTTAGAACCTCCAATTCGCCGTTTTGGTCTTTTAATTGGTGTCGATTCTGCGCCATGCTCTCGGCAATGAGGCGCGGCAATGTGGGCAAGATTTTGGCCCAAGTAGGGGCCTCCTGCTTTAAGCCATCAATTAAGCCGCTCCACCCCAACTGTTTGCTCACCCATTTCTCAAGAATCGGTTTGGCTGTTTTCCACAAATCCAGATCGGGATCCAGCTGCCTAGCAAGGCCCTCTACATTCAAGAGCGTTTTTTGCAATAAGGTGAGTTGAGGCTGAATTTCCACTTTAAAACGACGTGATGTCTGAAATAAACGCATCAGTACGATTCCCAAAGAAATCTCTTTCAAGGGTCGGTCAAAGTAAGGCTCACAAACCGATCGCACGGCGCCTTCTAACTCCTCCACTCGCGTATTGGCTGGAACCCATCCTGATTCAATGTGCAACTCAGCCACGCGGCGGTAATCCCGATTAAAGAAAGCCAAGAAATTTAAAGCTAAATAATTTTTATCTGATTCACTTAATGCGCCAACGATGCCGAAATCCAAAGAGATAAAGCGACCAAAGGTATCAGACTCAAGACTGATCATGATATTTCCCGGGTGCATATCCGCATGGAAAAAACCATATTCAAATACTTGTGTAAAAAATATTTCTACTCCATCAGCTGCAAGCTTTTTAAAGTCGACCCCTGCAGCGTGTAATTCCGCGGTGCGGCCAATAGAAATGCCATGCATTCTTTCCATGACGATGACATTGGTATGACACAGGTCCCAATACATCTCGGGAATCATTAACTTCTCGGAATTAACAAAGTACCTACGTAACTGACTAGCATTCGCTGCCTCACGCATGAGATCGAGCTCATCATGTAGGTAGGTATCAAATTCACGAACGTTTTCACGTGGCTTTAAGCGGCGACCATCTTCTGAGCTTTTTTCTATCACCTTAGCCAAGTCATACATCAAGGCCAGATCACCTTCAATCACCGGCAAAATACCAGGGCGCAGTACCTTGATAGCCACTTCCTTGTGAGCCCATTCAGGATGTTTTTCTGTCGCACGCAAAACGCCGAAGTGCACTTGTGCTACTGAAGCGCTAGCTACTGGAGTGGCATCAAAACTAATAAATACGTCTTCGATTGGCTGACCTAAATCCGCTTCAATTAAGCGTCGTGACTCTTCATTCGAAAAAGGTGGCACTTGATCTTGTAACTTTGCCAATTCATTCGAAATATCCTCCGGCAGTAAATCGCGCCTAGTAGAGAGCACTTGTCCAAACTTAACAAAAATAGGGCCAAGCGCTTCTAGGGTTAAGCGAATACGCGCCCCTCTTGGCAAATTACTGCCGGGTGACATCCAGCAAATCACGGTTAACGCGCCGCGACTGATTCCAGGTCTCAATATGTCACGCAGCAGAGGCAACAATCCATAACGCCAAGCGGTAAAGAAAATGAAACAAAGACGAGCAATTCGACGCACGATTTATTTAGCCTTTTGCTCTAAGAGTTGAATGCGTTTTTCTATACGATCTACAGAATCACGCAAATTATTTAATTCGGTTTTACGAACCATAAAATCTCGCTGGTTTAAAAGCACTTTTCTTTCTTCACTGACATACTCAACTACATTGTCTAGTAAATCAGTTGCCGCAGAGCGAGTAGCAGAAATCAATTTTTTCCCTTTTCTCACTGCGAAGTTAGCGGGTGCATCACCCACTAGGCGAGCCAAATCCTCCTCATACTCCCAGCGTAATTGTCCTGCAAGCCTTCCGATCAACTGCGCCAAATCTGCATCACCAGTAATCTTCACCGCTTTAAAGGCTTGCTCGCGTAAATTTCCAGGACCGCCCATTAGCTCTGCAAGCGCTTTTGATGAGACCTCCAATACAAGAGAGGAATGGTCGCCCTCTTTAACAGCAGCTAAAAATCCGATTGAATTAATCTCAAAACACATCTTGCCCAGAGGAAGCTCTAAAAGCACGGTTTTGCCAGAATGCTTCGCCAATTCAGTGCAAGCCCAGGGCTCAGAGCTCAAAACATGATTAATACCCCGGCAAGCAGCACCGGCAGCGATGGTGTGGGTTGTAGAAAATGATGTATTCATAAGTGTAAAAAACCCGCACTAGTGCGGGTTTTCCAACGGAAAGTACCTAAAGCTTAAACCAACTGAGAGATGCCCGCCAGTACCCAGCCGCCAGGACCGTTTACTGGCTTGCTCAGATTCCAGATTTCAGAAAAATCACTTGCTGGTGCTCCCGGCTGCTCCCGAATCATGCCCTTGAACTGCACACTGCAAAAATAATGCGCTTCGCTAGTCTCAATTCCCAAAAGTTTGGCGTCAATTGAAAGAACATCAGTCTGATTGGCGCTATCACTACGCCCTGCCAAATCCTGCTGAATGGTGGCAAACATTTCTGGGGTTGTAAATTCACCCAAAGCAGCCAGATCGCCTAAATCCCAAGCTTTTTGTAAATTCACAAAATACTGTTTTGCGTTCTCTAAAAAGGTGCGCTCATCAAAACCTGCGGGTATGGTGGACTCAAACTTCTCATCCGCAGCGCTTACGCCACTATATGCATTTGCTGCCGGAGCAAATCCAGGATCCTGTCTTGGTGTCTGATCCAGGTTACTCCGAGGTACAGCCGCTGGTGGCACATTTGTATTCTGGCCTGCGCCAGATAAAGCGGGAAGTATTTTTCGAATCAAAAACATAATGACAAATCCAGCGATCATGGCAATCAATAATCCTGTAATCAATGAAGATGCTGCATCTCCCAAGCCAAAATGGGAAAGAAGGTAACCAATCCCTAGGCCCGCTGCAAGACCACCCAATATCCCACCCATGCCGCCAAAACGACTAGGCGCGGGAGCTTGAGGCGCAGTTGGCGCTGGTTGCGCTTGAGCTGGCTGCGCTGGTTTTTGGACTGGCGTCGCTTGTCTTTGAATAGGGGCGCTTGGGGCACGGCCAAAACTTCTACCACCGCCAAGTCGAGCAGCATCTACGGAACTAACAGATGCAAACACTAAAGCCAAGCTGATTAAAACTGATTTAAAAAAATGTCTCTTCATTTTTATTTACCCATCTAGTAACTACTGTACTTCTTGAGTTTTTAAACACTTAAAAACTATACATCCACTAATACTTAATACCAATATGTAATGCGACGATGCCCCCTGTCATTCTATGGGTTTCGACCTCATCAAAACCGACGCCCAACATGATTTCTTTGAGCGTATCCGCATCTGGATGCATGCGGATAGATTCTGCTAAATAACGATAGCTCTCTGAGTCTTGGGCAATTTTTTCACCCAACCATGGCAAAACCTTGAAAGAATAAGCGTCATAAACAGGCTGCAGAAATGCGTCTGGCTTTGAAAACTCCAAAACTAGCACGCGGCCACCCGGCTTAATAACGCGGCACATTTCACCCAATGCAATGTCTTTGTGTGTCATATTGCGTAAACCGAAGGCTACAGTCACAACATCAAAATTGTTATTAGGAAATGGAATTTTTTCTGCATCAAATTGAACACAGGGCAACGCCATACCGCGATCTAGGAGTCGATCGCGACCGACCCCAAGCATGGACGCATTAATGTCGCTCAGCCAAACTTGAGCATCCGGGTTGCTTCCCCAGTTCGCCGCTTTAGCAAATGCTGCAGCAAGATCACCAGTACCCCCAGCAATATCCAAAACCTTTTGGCCGGGACGCACTTGAGCACGAGCAATAGTTATTTTTTTCCATAGACGATGAAGGCCGAATGACATGAAGTCATTCATCACATCATATTTGCTGGCTACCGAATGGAATACTTCAGCAACTTTGCCGGCTTTTTCTGCCTCATCAACACTTTGATAACCGAAGTGGGTTTTACTCATTAATGGCTTCCACAAGAATGGCCTTTAGTTGTCATTGGCGCATCACGATCGAGACCAGCTAACGCCAATTTATCTAAATGCTCTTTCCATAACTGTTCTTGATTTTCACAAACGAAATATAAGAAGTCCCAGGAATACAGCCCTGAATCATGTCCGTCTGAAAAAGTGGGCTTTAAAGCGTAATGTCCAACAGGCTCTAGACTAGAAATCACAACATCACGTTTGCCTGTTTGCAATGTTTCCTGGCCTGGTCCGTGGCCTTGCACTTCAGCAGATGGAGATAACACTCTGAGCAACTCAAAAGGTAATTTATAGATAGCTCCGCCGTCATAAGACAGCTCCAATACTTTTGAGTGTTGGTGCACCACAATGTTTGTTGGAATCATTAAACCAATACCCTCTCAATACCACCTTGATTAGCCTTAGCAACATACTCTTGCATCCAGTTTTCACCTAGCAATTTTTGAGCCATCTCCACCACAATGTAATCAGCCGTGGTATCGCTATCGGCATCAAAACGCGTTAAGCCCTGTAAACACGATGGGCAGCTGGTAAGCACTTTGACATCACCAGTGAAATCACCCTTACGTAAATCATTGGCGCCTTTTTCCATTTCAATTTGCTTGCGGAAACGCACTTGGGTAGAGATGTCAGGACGTGTCACAGCCAAAGTTCCAGATTCACCGCAGCAACGATCATTCTTTTGAATCGCTTTGCCATCTTCCAGCTGAATTAATTCATTCACTGTCTTCAATGGGTCCTGAAGCTTCATCGGAGAGTGGCAAGGATCGTGATACATGTACTTCACGCCTGTAACACCAGAGAGCTTAACGCCCTTCTCTGCCAAAAACTCATGGATATCAATAATTCGGCAACCAGGGAAAATCTGCTCAAACTGATAGCCAGCCAACTGGTCATAACAAGTCCCGCAAGAGACAACCACAGTCTTGATGTCTAGGTAATTCAAAGTATTGGCAACACGATGGAATAAGACACGGTTATCCGTAATCATCTTTTCAGCTTTATCAAAGTCGCCATTACCCCGTTGTGGATAACCACAGCATAGATAGCCTGGTGGAAGAACCGTTTGTACTCCTACATTCCATAACATCGCTTGAGTAGCCAATCCTACTTGAGAGAACAAACGCTCAGATCCACAACCCGGGAAATAAAACACTGCCTCAGTATCCGAAGAGGTTGTTTTTGGATCTCGAATAATTGGAACGTAGTTTGCATCCTCGATATCCAACAAGGCACGTGCCGTTTTCTTAGGGAGATTTCCCGGCATCTTCTTATTCACAAAGAAGATAACCTGCTCCGTTACGGTCGGTTTGCCGACTGTTGCTGGCGGGTGTGCAGTTTGTTTCTTGGCAAACTTGCGCAACACATCATTACCTAAGCGTTGTAACTTATAACCCCAACCAATCATGGTCTTGCGTGCCAAATTAATACTTTCTGGGCTAGTGGCATTCAAGAAGAACATCGATGCAGCTGTTCCAGGGTTAAAACGCTGCTGACCCATTTTGCGCAAAAGATTGCGCATATTCATGGTCACCTCACCAAAGTCAATATTGACAGGGCATGGAGTCAAGCATTTATGACAGACCGTGCAATGCGCAGCCACATCATCAAACATTTCCCAATGGCGAATAGAAACTCCTCGCCGCGTTTGCTCTTCGTACAAGAAGGCCTCAATTAATAATGAAGTCGCCAAAATCTTGTCTCGTGGGCTGTAAAGCAAATTAGCGCGCGGCACATGTGTTGAGCAGACAGGTTTGCACTTTCCGCAACGCAAACAATCTTTAACGCTATCAGCAATCGCACCAATATCACTTTGCTGCATGATGATAGATTCATGCCCCATCAGACCAAAACTCGGTGTGTAAGCCATGCTGAGATCAGCATTCGGCATCAACTTACCTTTGTTAAAACGGCCCTCTGGGTCAACACGATTTTTATAGCTGCGGAAGTCTTTTAGCTCTGCTTCGGTCAAATATTCCAATTTGGTAATACCAATACCATGCTCTCCAGAAATCACGCCATCTAATGAGCGAGCTAATTTCATAATCCGATCAACGGCACGATGCGCATCTTGCAACATCTCGTAATCATCGGAGTTCACTGGAATATTGGTATGAACATTCCCGTCGCCTGCGTGCATATGCAGGGCCACAAATACGCGCTTACGCAAAATGTTTTTATGGATAGCTTCTAGTTCATTCAAGATTGGCTCAAATACCAAGCCGCCAAAGATAATGCGTAGCTCTGAACGAACCTCTTCTTTCCATGAAGCACGCAAGCTGTAATTCTGCAATTGCGGGAAATAGGTATCCATCTGCATGAGCCACTCAGCCCACCGCGCACGTACGGTTGCAATCAATTCCAGAGCTTGCTGAACACGATCCCCCAAAATTTCTGCTGTTGGGATTTCATAATCCTCATCACTTTTACCTAAAGGTAATGCGCTCTTAGTTAAAAATGATTCAAGCGCATCCAGTACTTGTAATTTATTTTTAAGCGAAAGTTCAATATTGATAAGATCAATACCATCGGTGTACTCACCCATACGTGGCAAGGGGATCACGACGTCTTCATTAATCTTGAAGGCATTGGTATGACGAGCAATGGCGGCAGTACGGGCACGATCTAACCAGAACTTCTTACGAGCTTCAGCGCTTACAGCAACAAAACCTTCGCCGACACGCAAATTCGCCATGCGCACCACTTCACTGGTCGCAGCAGCTACCGCTTCCTCATCATCGCCAGCAATATCGCCAATCAAAACCATCTTAGGCAAACTGTTGCGCTTAGATTTAGTTGAATAACCGACCGCCCTCAAGTAGCGATCATCCAGATGCTCAAGGCCGGCCAAAATTGGACCGCCTTGCTTGCTCAAGCCGTCTAAGTAAGCCTTAATCTCGACAATGCTTGGAATCGCTTCACGCGCTTGGCCAAAAAACTCCAGGCAAACAGTGCGCATATATTTCGGCATACGATGCAATACCCAAGTTGCGCTAGTAATTAAACCGTCGCAACCTTCTTTTTGCACACCTGGTAAGCCTGATAAAAATTTGTCAGTAACGTCTTTGCCTAAACCTTCTTTACGAAAACGTTTACCTTCAACTTCTAATAGCTCTGTTTTTAAAATACGTTCGCCTGGTTCACTATTGCCATCAGACCAAGTTAATTGAAAACGTACTGTTGCTACATCATGGATCTTGCCCATATTGTGCTCGAGTCGCTCAATATCCAACCAATTCCCTTCGGGATCGACCATGCGCCAGCTAGCGAGATTATCTAAAGCAGTCCCCCAAAGAACCGCCTTCTTACCGCCAGCATTCATCGCAATATTGCCACCGATACAACTAGCATCAGCCGATGTCGGATCGACCGCAAAGACCAGCCCTGCGTGCTCTGCAGCATCAGATACACGGCGTGTTACTACGCCTGCACCTGTAAAGATAGTAGATACCTCGCGATCCATTCCAGGCAAGCGCTTCGATTTCACTCCACCGATGTCTTGCAACTTCTCGGTGTTAATTACCGCAGACATTGCATAGAGAGGAATAGCACCACCGGTATAGCCAGTGCCGCCTCCACGAGGAATAATGGTTAAGCCTAACTCAACGCATGCTTTTACTAAACCAGGAATTTCAGATTCGTAGTCAGGCTTGAGAACTACCAAAGGAAATTCAACACGCCAGTCGGTTGCATCAGTCACATGCGCTGCACGCGAAATACCATCAAAACAAATATTGTCACTTGCTGTATGGCGGCCTAATTCTTTGCGCGCACGTTTGCGAATTTGCTCTACTTCTTTAAAACCATTTTGGAAATTTTCAACTGCACGATAAGCAGCGCTCAACAAAACTTCTACTTGTTCTGCAGAGTCACCTACATTTCGTTTTTTTACCTCACCCAAACGATGCCAAAGAGCATCGATCAACTGCTGACGGCGATTGGCGTTATCCAATAAATCATCTTGCAAAAACGGGTTACGTTGAACGACCCAGATATCACCCAAGATTTCAAATAGCATGCGAGCAGAACGGCCTGTACGACGTACGCCGCGCAGCTCATTTAGAACGCGCCAAGACTCCTCGCCCAATAAGCGAATAACAATCTCACGATCAGAGAAAGAGGTGTAGTTGTAGGGAATTTCACGCAGGCGGGGTGATCCCGCCTCGGCGTCCAACAACTGATTCAAAGCTAGTGGAGCATTCATAGCGACATATTCGATAAATAAGCATTTTAATTGAGCAATCCTGATAGTGGCAGGAAACAGTAAAAGTCGCTCCCTCTGGAGATAAACCCTTGCAAAACTAAGGGCTTAGAGGCCATCCGTGGTACGCTCATTGGATGGCAACGAACTATTTAAAGAAAATTTTATCGGCTCGCGTCTATGACGTAGCTAGAGAAACCGAGCTCCAAGTAGCTCCCGAACTTACCAGGCGATTGGGCAACCAGGTCTTACTGAAAAGGGAGGATAACCAGCCGGTTTTTTCCTTCAAATTGCGTGGCGCCTATAACAAAATGGCCCATTTACCCTTGGAAGCCCTAAAACGCGGGGTAATTGCTGCTTCTGCAGGCAATCATGCACAAGGGGTAGCCCTTTCTGCCGCCAAAATGAAGTGCAAAGCAGTCATCGTGATGCCGGTTACCACCCCTAGCGTCAAAATTGATGCGGTAAAGGCCCGTGGCGGCTCTTGGGTCGAAATTATTCTGCACGGCGAATCCTATAGCGACGCTTTTAAGTATTCAGAAGTTCTGGGTAAAAAACGCGGCCTCACCTTCGTTCACCCGTTTGATGATCCTGACGTCATTGCCGGGCAAGGAACCATTGCTCACGAAATTTTTACGCAATATGAAAAACCCATTGATGCAGTATTTGTGGCAATTGGTGGTGGCGGCTTAATTTCCGGAATTGGTGAATACATCAAAGCAGTGAGCCCAAAGACTAAAGTGATTGGCGTTCAAGCATCGGACTCTGATGCCATGAACCAATCTCTCAAAGCAAACAAGCGCATTGAAATGAAAGATGTCGGTTTATTCTCTGACGGCACTGCAGTAAAGCTAGTAGGCAAAGAAACCTTTCGCATTTGCAAAAAAGTGGTTGATGAAATCATCACCGTTGATACCGATGAAATCTGCGCAGCAATTAATGATGTGTTCACTGATACCCGTAGCATCCTTGAACCAGCAGGCGCACTAGCTATTGCAGGCATGAAGAAGTACGTCGAAAAGAAGCGTATTAAGAAGAAAACTTTAGTGGCTGTGGCTTGTGGAGCCAATATGAACTTTAGCCGCCTGCGCTTTGTAGCTGAACGTGCAGACGTTGGCGAGTTCCGTGAAGCGGTATTTGCTGTCACCATTCCTGAAGAGCGAGGATCACTCAAGCGCTTTTGTGAGTTACTTGGAAAACGCAACGTTACCGAATTTAATTATCGAATTGGCAACCAAAGTGAAGCACATATTTTTGTTGGTATTAGCACGCAAAAATCTGGTGATAGCGAAGTCATTGCCAAGCATTTCCGCAAAGCCAAATTTGCAACTATCGATCTGACGCATGATGAGTTAGCCAAGTCTCACTTACGCCACATGGTGGGTGGACATTCAGCACTCGCAAATGATGAGCTGTTGTACCGCTTTGAATTTCCAGAGCGCCCAGGTGCTTTGATGAAGTTCTTGACCAGCATGGCGCCCAATTGGAATATCAGCTTATTTCACTACCGCAATCATGGTGCAGACTATGGTCGCATTCTAGTAGGCCTACAAGTTCCTAAGAATGAGCAAAAGAAATTCCAAAACTTCTTGGCTAGTCTTGGCTATCCCCACTGGGATGAGACCAACAATCCTGCCTACCATCTCTTCCTTAAATAGAACGTCATTAGATGTCATACACACTCACCGGAAAACTCGTAGTTGCGATCTCCTCGCGCGCCCTGTTTGATTTTGAAGAAGAAAACCGCATTTTTGAATCAACCGATGACAGTGCGTATATGAAATTACAGCTTGAGCGTCTTGGTATCGCAGCTCAAAAGGGAGTTGCCTTTCCGTTAGTCAAAAAACTATTAGCCTTTAACGAGGAAGGTGAACAGCGAGTAGAGGTCGTTATCCTCTCCCGCAATGATCCAGTGAGTGGCTTAAGAGTGTTCCGCTCAGCTGAGCATCATGGCTTACATTTAGAGCGAGGTGTTTTCACTAGAGGGCGTCCACCGTATCACTATCTTCGCTCCTTACATGCCAATCTTTTCTTGTCTGCCAATGAAGATGATGTCCGAGCCACGATTGATGCAGGCTTTCCAGCAGCCCGTGTGTTTCCAGAATCAAGCAAAACCGCTGAGTCTCATCCAAATGAAATTCGCATTGCTTTTGACGGAGATGCGGTGCTCTTTTCGGATGAAGCTGAACAAGTGTTTCAGAAAAAAGGTTTAGAGGCATTTGTCGACCATGAAAGCAAAAAGGTCGACATCCCACTTCCGCCTGGACCCTTCAAGCCCTTGCTAGAAGCACTGCACAGGCTACAGCGGTCTACTAGTGAAAATGGTATGCGTATTCGTACCGCATTAGTAACGGCTCGCTCTGCACCCGCACATGAACGTGCAATTCGTACTCTCATGGCTTGGGGTATTGATGTTGATGAAGCGATGTTCTTGGGCGGCCTGTCGAAAAGCGAATTTCTGCGAGAATACGAACCTGATTTCTTCTTTGATGATCAAACGGGTCACTGTCAATCAGCAGCTTCGGTAGCACCCACAGGCCATGTAGTATCCGGCGTTTCTAATAGACCTAAAAAGTCAGTCAAATAACGGAGTTAGTGAACCTCATGGCCACATTACCTCTCGGACAATCTACGCAATATCCGGATCAATATGATCCAAGCTTACTATTCCCAATTCCCCGCACTGAAAACCGCGCGAAACTAGGGCTTAAAGAGGGACAAGCATTGCCGTTTGTGGGCATTGATATTTGGAATGCATTTGAGTTGAGTTGGCTTAATCAAAAAGGTAAACCACAAATAGCACTAGCTGAGTTCCAGATCCCAGCTGACTCACCCAACATGATTGAGTCCAAATCATTCAAGCTTTATCTCAACAGCCTAAACAGTGCTCGCTTTGAAGATGAGGGTCAAGTCAAAGATCGCCTCATCACGGACTTATCTGCAGTTGCCGGCAGCAAGGTCGCCACTCGTATTCATTCGACTGAAGCCGTTTCAAAAAAGGGAATGCAAGAAATGAGTGGCATTCTGATGGATCGTCTTGATATTGAGATAGATCCACATCTCCCGGCTGACCCTAGCCTACTGGGTGTGAATGAGTCTTTTGGTCCGATTGAACAATGCCTCGTTTCCCATTTACTGAAATCCAATTGCCCCGTTACAGGACAGCCTGATTGGGCCAGCGTGCAGATTCGTTATCAAGGTAGGCCCATTCTCGAGGAAGGTCTATTGCGTTACTTAATTGGCTTTAGGCAATTAGGAGAATTTCATGAGCATTGCGTTGAGACCATCTTTACCGATATCAAGCGTCAGTGCAAACCAGAAAAGCTTTCTGTATATGCACGCTACACCAGACGTGGCGGCTTAGATATTAATCCCTTCCGAACCGATCACAACTCCCCATGGCCAGAAAATACTCGCCATGCGCGCCAATAAAAAACCCCTTGTAGGAAATCCTAGAAGGGGTTTTGGTTTTCAAACAACAACTAGTTGATGTTTGATCAATAATTAAAACGGAATATCGTCATCCATTGCACCAAGTGATGCAGCATTCGATGCAGATGGAGCAGACTGCTCAGCCGGCTTTGAACGCGCATAGCTTTCGCCACCATCACCACTTCCGCCAACTGGCTTACCACCAAGCATTTGCATAGTTTCTGCAACGATCTCAGTGGAATATTTTTCTTGACCACTAGCGTCAGTCCATTTTCGGGTGCGCAAACGACCTTCAACATAAACCTGTGAACCTTTTTTAAGGTACTGACCAGCGATTTCTGCAAGCTTGCCAAAGAATGCAACGCGGTGCCATTCTGTGGTTTCTTTCATTTCGCCAGTTTGTTTGTCTTTGTAGCGGTCTGAAGTTGCTACTGAAATATTTGTAACGGCGTCGCCGCTTGGCATGTAACGCGTTTCTGGATCACGTCCGACGTTACCTACGATGATGACCTTATTTACCGAAGCCATGTTGTCTCCCGAAGAAAAATACTGCTGTTATTACTACTAAAAAATAAACTGCTCGCTTTAATTAAATCAATGGAGCTGCGGCTATGTCGTCGTGGCTACATCCTTGGATTCTGTTGCTCTCGTTGGCATTTCGCCCATCGACCAAGCAATTATAAGCCAGCAAACTAGGAGGGCTGCGCCCATCGCAAAGACCGATAAATCACCATGGCTATCCATTAAATAACCCCCAATAACAGCACCTGAGAACAGGCCAATCGATTGGGTAGTGTTGTATACACCCAAAGCGGTACCTTTAGATTCTTTGGCAAATCGAGATACCAAGGATGGCTGCAAAGCTTCTAGTAAATTAAAGCCCACAAAATAAACGAGTAGTGCACTTGCAATTGTCATTACCGAATTTGCTTGTGTAAAGATCATTTCAGCAATCAGCAGTAAAACAATCGCAACTAACAACACTGTTCTTAACTGCTGTTTCTTTTCTCCGTAAATTATTGCCGGAGCCATAAAGACAAATGAGAGCAGTACTACAGGAAGATAAATTTCCCAATGAGAAGAAAGCGGTAAGCCTGCTTGAACTAGCAAACGAGGTACTACTAAGAACATCGCTACTTGAGTGGCATGCAATACAAAGACACCAAGATTCAAGCGCATTAATTCAGGACGGAAGAAAACTTCCTTTAATGAAGCTTGTTGAACTCTTACTTCAGGTTTGCTCGTGGGTAAAACGTAATACGTTACGAACATGGCAATAACGCCTAATACCGCCAGAACAACGAAAATTCCACTAAGGCTAATTGCGCGATATATGGGGGCAGCGATCACCAAAGACAGAGCAAAGGAAAGGGCAATACTGCCACCAACCAAAGCCATCGCTCGAGTACGAACCTGTTCACGTGTGAGATCGGCTACCCACGCAGAAATGGCCGCTGAGACCGCTCCAGCACCCATCACCCCGCGCCCAATCGCAATCCAGAGCAAATCGTCCTTGGCGGCACAGATCAAGGCGCCAGCAATAAATAAGGACAGACCCCACAAAACAACCGGTTTACGCCCAATTCGGTCCGATAAACGGCCTAAAGGAATGTAAAAACAGGCCTGCACAATATTGAAGATGCCCAAGGTCAAGCCCACCCAAAGTGCATGCTCGCCACCAGGCAGGCCATGGGCGTGGATGCTAAAGATGGGCAATAGCAAAAATAGACCCAGCATACGGAGGCCAAAAATGCCTGCTAAGGCGAGAGTGGAGCGAAGTTCAGAAGGATTCATGGGAAAGAGCTATATTAACAAGTTACGCTAAAAAATCATGAATAACGAAATCAAGATCCGCGGTGCCCGCACCCACAACCTCAAAAACATCAATCTAGACATCCCTAGAGAGAAACTGGTCGTCCTTACTGGCCTCTCTGGTTCGGGCAAGAGCTCACTGGCTTTTGACACCCTTTATGCCGAGGGTCAACGCCGCTACGTTGAATCCCTCTCAGCTTATGCTCGTCAGTTTTTACAACTCATGGAAAAACCAGACGTCGATACGATTGAAGGTCTTTCGCCTGCGATTTCAATTGAGCAAAAAGCAACAAGCCACAACCCTCGCTCAACCGTTGGTACCGTCACTGAAATTCATGATTACTTGCGCTTACTCTTTGCACGTGCAGGAACACCCCACTGCCCAGAACATGACCTTCCTTTAGAGGCACAAAGTGTCTCGCAAATGGTTGATACCGTATTGTCAATGCCAGAAGACACTAAGCTCATGATTCTTGCGCCCGTAGTCAGTGAGCGCAAAGGTGAGTTTGTTGACCTCTTTCAAGATTTACAAGCACAAGGCTTTGTTCGTTTTCGCGTTCGCTCAGGTGGTGGTACAGCCAACGCTGCTAAAGCAGAGATTTTTGAAGTTGATCAATTACCTACGCTAAAGAAAAATGACAAACACTCAATCGAAGTAGTGGTTGATCGAATTAAAGTTCGTCCAGATATTCAACAACGTTTAGCGGAATCTTTCGAAACCTCCTTACGCTTAGCGGATGGCAAGGCAATGATTGTGGATATGGACACTGGCAAAGAGATGATTTTCTCTAGTAAATTTGCCTGTCCAGTTTGCTCTTATTCCTTACAAGAATTAGAGCCTCGCTTATTCTCATTTAATAACCCGATGGGCGCCTGCCCTTCCTGCGACGGCCTAGGTCACCAGTCCTTCTTTGATCCTAAGCGAATCGTAGCTCACCCCGATTTATCACTAGCTTCTGGCGCTATCAAAGGCTGGGATCGCCGTAATCAGTTCTACTTCAAACTCCTTCAAACTCTTGCAAAGCATGGTGGGTTTGACGTTGAGAAACCGTTTGAGACATTAAATAAGAAACAGCAAGATTTGATTTTGCTTGGCTCTGGTGATGTCACCATTCCATTTGAATATATCAATGAGCGTGGCAAAAATAGTATTCGCGAACATGCCTTTGAAGGTATTGTTGCCAACTTTGAGAGACGCTACCGCGAAACCGATTCCATGACGGTTCGCGAAGAACTCTCTCGCTATCAAAATGTGCAAACTTGCCCAGAATGTAAAGGCAGTCGTTTACGCAAAGAAGCACGTTTTGTCAAAGTGGGTGATAAAAAACAATCACGCGCTATTTATGAAATTAGCGCTCTTCCACTGAAAGAAGCTAAAGAATATTTTGAAACCCTTGAGCTCAAGGGTGCCAAACGAGAAATCGCCGACAAGATTGTGAAAGAAATCGGTGCTCGCCTACGCTTTTTAAATGATGTCGGCCTCGATTACCTGTCTTTAGAGCGAAGCGCTGATACCCTTTCTGGTGGCGAAGCTCAGCGTATTCGACTAGCATCCCAAATTGGCTCTGGCCTAACGGGTGTGATGTATGTTTTAGATGAACCCTCTATTGGATTACATCAACGCGACAATGATCGCCTCATTGGCACCCTCAAACATTTACGAGATCTTGGTAATAGCGTTCTCGTAGTTGAGCATGATGAAGATATGATTCGCGCCTCTGATTGGGTAATTGACATTGGCCCTGGTGCCGGCATTCATGGTGGTGAGGTCGTTGCTCAAGGTACGCCGGCAGAAGTAGAAGCAAACTTGAATTCCTTAACCGGTGCTTACCTGGCTGGCCGTGAGGCAATTGCCGTTCCAGAAAAACGGATTCCAGTAAGCGATCGTTTCTTAGAAATTATTGGCGCACGTGGGAATAATTTGCAATCTGTTCATGCAAAGATTCCAGTAGGTTTATTAACTTGCGTGACTGGCGTATCGGGCTCTGGTAAATCCACACTCATTAATGACACCTTGCATCATGCAGTTGCTCAACATTTATATGGCTCCAATGCAGAGCCAGCAGCTCATGATGCGATCAAAGGCCTAGAGCATTTTGATAAAGTCATTAGCGTTGATCAGTCACCTATTGGTAGGACACCTCGTTCTAATCCGGCCACCTATACGGGCCTGTTTACTCCAATCAGAGAACTCTTTGCTGGCGTTCCCGCATCACGTGAGCGCGGCTACGAAGCCGGGCGCTTCTCCTTTAACGTAAAGGGTGGGCGCTGTGATTCATGTGAAGGCGATGGCGTAATTAAGGTAGAAATGCACTTCTTGCCGGATGTGTATGTGCCTTGCGATGTATGTCATGGCAAACGTTATAACCGTGAAACTCTGGATATACGCTACAAAGGCAAAAATATCCACGAAGTACTTTCCATGACCATTGAGCAAGCCTTTGAATTCTTCGAAGCGGTGCCGGTCGTTAAACGCAAACTGAAAACACTATTAGATGTCGGCTTAGGTTATGTAAAGCTGGGACAAAGTGCTACCACTCTATCGGGTGGTGAAGCGCAACGCGTCAAGCTATCGCTAGAACTTTCTAAGCGCGATACAGGGCGCACTCTTTACATCTTGGATGAACCTACAACGGGCCTACATTTCCACGATATCCAACTCTTGTTGACTGTTATTCAAACACTCAAAAAGCAAGGTAACACGATAGTCATCATTGAGCACAATCTAGATGTGATCAAAACGGCTGATTGGATTATTGATCTTGGGCCCAAGGGTGGTGCTGGTGGCGGACAAATTATTGCAACCGGAACCCCTGAAGATGTTGCAAAAAATGAACTCAGTTTCACTGGTCATTATTTAGCACCTTTATTGACTCGAAAGATCGTGAGCAGCAAAAAGAAAAAATAAACTAAAACGCTTTTTTAGTTTATAAATCTCAGAGTAATTTAGCCTCAGCCATATCGGTTGCCTCTGAATTACCTGAGATCACCAAAATATCATTGGCCTCTAGGATTAATTCTGGCGTTAAAGCTAGCTTTACATAGTCTGCATTACGCCCTTTGCGACGAACTGCCTGAACACTAACGCCTTCATTTTCTAAATGAAGTTCGCTCAGCGTTTTTCCAACTGCTTGAGATTGAGGCAATAAGGTAATCGAATGTAAGCGCCAAGATTCATTCGTTCCTAAAACATCATCACCTACACCCCTAAAGTAACCTCTCAACAAGCTATATCGCTCTTCACGTGCAGAGGTAATGCGTCGTACCACTTTCCGCATCGGTACACCCATGATCAAAAGAACATGGGAGGCAATCATGAGGCTGCCTTCAATTAACTCCGGCACTACTTCAGTAGCTCCAGCAGCCTGCAACTTAGCAATATCAGCATCATCTCGTGTGCGAACCAAGACAGTCATACCAGGACGCAGGTGTTCTACCTGATGCAATACTCGTAAGCTAGCAACAGTATCTGCATAGGTAATCACAACGGTTTTCGCTCTAGAAAGTCCAGCAGCAATTAAGTAGTTCTCACGACTGGCATCCCCATAGACGACATTGTCTCCAGCTGCCGCAGCTTCTTTAACGCGATCCGGATCTAAATCCAATGCAATGTACGGAATTTTTTCCTGATCCAACATCCGCGCCAAACTCTGACCAGAGCGACCAAAACCACAAATAATCACGTGGTTTTCATTACGCACGCTTTTTGCTGCTACGCGCGTAAGCGCAAGGGATTGCAGTAGCCATTCATTGCTGGAAAAGCGCATCGCAATTCGATCGCTGTATTCAACCAAAAATGGGGCGCAAAACATCGAGAGCAACATGGCCGCAAGAACGGCTTGACTCAAAGTAGGATCAATCAAATCCAAGCCGTCGATTTGAGTCAGCAATACGAAACCAAATTCGCCCGCTTGAGCAAGACACAGGCCTGTTCTAATGGAGATGCCAGGACTTGAGCCAAATGCTCTAGAGAGCAAAGCAATCAAGCCAAACTTGAAAAATAATGGGGCAATTAAGAGCACCAAGACCAGCATCCACTGCTCAAGAATGACGTTGAAGTCCAGCAGCATGCCAATCGTGACAAAGAAAAGCCCTAACAGAACATCGCGGAACGGCTTGATGTCTTCTTCCACTTGATGTCGATAAGGCGTCTCAGAAATCAACATGCCCGCTAGAAATGCGCCTAGAGCAAGAGACAATCCAAAGTGCTCCGTTAAGGCTGCCATACCAAGAACAATTAATAAAAGGTTCAACATAAACAGCTCTTGTGAGCGCAGTTTGGCAACCAATCTAAACCAGCGGCTCATGAGAGTTTGGCCAATAAAGAAAATCAATGTCAATGCAACGGTAATTTTGATAGAGGCTGTAGTCAAAGCAACGAATAGGTCTTTAGGATTCTTTCCTAATGAGGGGAGCAAAATCAATAAGAAGACCACTGCCAAATCCTGGAACAGCAAAATACCGACTACATTGCGACCGTGTTCAGACTCCAATTCGGAGCGATCAGAAATGAGCTTCGTCACAATGGCAGTAGATGACATGGCTAAAGCACCACCAAGTGCAATCGCTGCTTGCCAAGAAATCGGGTAAATCCAGTTCATCAGCAGACTTGCTGGAACAGCCAATAGCATGGTTAAGATCACTTGGCTGCCGCCAAGCCCAAATACGATGGTGCGCATGGCCCGCAGCTTGTTTAGGTTAAATTCCAGACCAATGGAAAACATCAAGAAAACCACTCCAAACTCAGCCAGATACTTGACGGTGGCAGAATCACTCGCCAAGCCAAGGGCATTAGGCCCTATGAGTACTCCAATGGCCAAATAGCCCAAAATGGGGGGTAAGCCAAAATAGCGGAAAATAACCACTCCGGCCACACCTGAGGCCAAGAGAATGAGAGTTAATTGAAGGACTGACGGCATATACTTACTCGATGATAGCTAAGACTCGTGAACGTACCCTAAAGCTGGCACGCGACACCCTCACAATTGAGGCTGCTGCACTGCAAACCATGCGCGATCGCCTTGAGGGCGCCAATGCTGATGCACTTATCCTCGCAGTGGAATTGCTACACCACTGCAAAGGCAGAATCGTAGTTTCAGGTATCGGCAAATCCGGTCATATTGCTCGCAAAATTGCTGCCACATTCGCATCAACCGGCTCTCCAGCTTTCTTTGTACATCCCGCAGAGGCCAGCCATGGCGACCTGGGAATGGTTACCCGGGATGATGTATTCGTAGCGCTCTCTAATTCTGGCGAGACTGAGGAACTATTAACAATTGTTCCAATCGTCAAACGTACTGGCGCAAAATTAATTGCTCTGACTGGCGCACCAAATTCCTCCCTCGCCAAATTAGCAGATGCACATTTGGATACCAGCGTTGAAAAAGAGGCGTGCCCCCTCAATCTCGCACCCACTACCAGCACCACTGCCGCACTCGCAATGGGTGATGCTTTAGCCGTCTCCTTATTGGATGCACGCGGCTTTCAGGCTGAAGATTTCATACGCTCACATCCAGGTGGCAGACTAGGTCGTAAGCTGTTAGCCCATGTCAGCGAGGTTATGCGTAGTTTTGATAACACTCCTAAAATTTCGATTCAAGCTTCACTGCAAGATGCCTTACTAGAGATGACGTCTAAACGCATGGGTATGGTCGTCATCTTAGACGAGCAACAAAAAGTGTTTGGTATTTTGACGGATGGTGATTTACGCCGCCTTTTAGAAAAAAATACTAATCTTGGCAGCGTTACCTTGCGCAATGCCACTACCCCTAGCCCACGAACTATTCCTCCTGAATTACTAGCCGAGGAAGCGATTGAGATGATGGAAAAACATCGTATCAATCATTTAGTAGTAACCAATACCGAAGGTCATCTTTTGGGTGCACTGAACTTACATGACCTTTTTGCGGCTAAAGTTATTTAATAGCCACCTCAACCCATTCCCATATCTTCATGCCGAGCGCTTTTAATACACACACTACCAACCCTTTTACTCAATATCCACAAGCATGGGAGCGTGCTGCTCACGTAAAGCTACTGGTGCTAGATGTTGACGGTGTTTTAACAAATGGCCAAGTATGGATAGGGGCAGACGGGAAAGAATCTTTAAAGGCATTTGATATTCAAGATGGTTTAGGTATCAAATTATTAGAGCAATGCGGAATCGCAACAGCCATTATTACTGGCCGTAACTCTAAAATGGTTTTAGCACGCTGTGAAGAACTGGGAATCAAGCATGTTCATATGGGAGTTGAGAATAAATCAATCGCCTTAGCGCAAGTTCTAAATTCACTTAGCCTTACTCAAAACGATTGTGCAGTAATGGGTGATGACTGGCCGGATTTAGCGATGATGAAAAATGCCGGCTTGAAAATTTGCCCCGCTCAAGCACATGAGGCCGTAAAAGAATATGTACATTATGTAACCATCCATACTGGTGGTAATAGCGCTGTGAGAGAAGTATGTGACCTGATTCTCAAAGCGCAAAATCAATACGACAAACTCCTGAGCAAAGCCCGCGACTAGTTAATGGCTTTAAATTCTCAACACCTTAAAGTTACCCTTGGGCGCAGTCTTTTACGGCTGATGCCCCTGATTTTGATGGGCACGTTGACTCTAGCTACTTTTTGGCTAGTTCAAAAAAATAACCCCGCAGAAAAATCCCAGCTTGAGCGTGTTCGTCTTCACGAACCTGACTACATTATTGAAGATGGCTCTCTTTCGGCACTCAATGAACTGGGTAATACTAAATATAGAATTCTGGGAAATAAAGTCACTCACTATGATGATGACGCTTCGATTGATATTGAAGTGCCGCGCATGCGTTTATTTCAACCAGATAAAGCGCCTGTGACTGTGAAATCCAAAACAGGTCATCTTGATGGAGACCTCTCTATTTTGGAGCTATTTGATAATGCTTCGATATTTAGACCTGCACAGCCTGCCAGCGCTACAGAGCCAGCCACACTTCGCATGCTAGCCTCCTCAAGCTATTTTAAAGTCTTCATTAACGACGACATCATTGAGACTGATAAACCCATCACCCTCGAGCAAGGCATGTCAATCATGACCTCAACTGACGGCGGTACATTCGACAATATCCAACAAAGCATGGTGTTATCAGGTCAAGTGAAGGGGCGTATTGAACGCGCACCACGGGGAACACAATAAAATGCTGAGCATGTTTGAACCTCTTCATTTTTCTAAATCAGCGTGCCTATTAGTGCTCTTAGCAGCATTTACTGGCTTGGCAAAAGCTGAAAAAGCAGATCAAGATAAGCCAATTATTCTCGAGGCAGAAAAGGTGTCGGTCAATGATGTTCAGCAAAGCTACGATCTGAATGGGCAGGTTCTGCTTATTAAGGGAAGCATGATTGTGACAGGCGAAGATGGTCATATTCAAGTCGACCCTGAAGGCTATGAGTTTGTTGAAGTCAAAGGCACCTCCGATACAGTCGCTAGCTTCAGACAACGTAGGGAAGGGCCTGCTGATGAATTTATGCAAGGGCGTGGCACACAAGTAACCTATAACGCTAAGACTGAACAGTTGACTATTACCGGCGATGCTTCCCTGCGCCGTTCTCTGAATATGCAAATGCTCGATCAATTGCAAGGAACAAAGATTGAGTACGACGACATTACGGAACGCTATCGAGTAACACCTCCTGCAGATGCAAAGCCAGAGGACCTGCCTTTAGCAAGAGCAATCCTTTCACCAAGGCGGAAAGCTACACTAGACAAATGACAATGGATTCAGCCCAAACAAACGCCGCAGCTACACTTAGCGCCCATAACCTGCAAAAGCGTTATGGCTCAAGAACAGTCGTAAAAGATGTCTCTATTCAAGTGAAGTGCGGTGAAGTAGTTGGCCTTCTTGGGCCCAATGGTGCAGGTAAAACCACTTCCTTTTATATGATTGTCGGATTAGTTCCGCTTGATGGTGGTCGGATTGTTTTAGATGGCACCGATATTACTCATTTGCCTATTCATGAGCGTGCTCGCATGGGTTTGTCTTATTTACCCCAAGAAGCCTCTGTATTTCGCAAACTCAATGTTGCAGAAAATATTCAAGCGGTACTAGAACTTCAAGTACAAGGCGGCAAGCCATTATCCAAAGGGGAAATAGCCAGCCGTCTTGATGAGCTCTTAGGCGAACTCCAGATTAGTCACTTACGCAATAATCCAGCCTTGTCTTTGTCTGGTGGTGAACGACGCCGAGTTGAGATCGCTAGGGCACTAGCATCACAGCCCAAGTTCATCTTGCTTGACGAACCTTTCGCAGGTGTTGACCCTATTGCGGTTGGGGAGATTCAACGTATTGTTCGTTTTCTACGCGATCGTAATATTGGCGTTCTGATCACGGACCATAACGTCCGCGAGACCTTGGGCATCTGTGATCACGCCTACATCATTAGCGAAGGAAGCGTTTTGGCAGAGGGCAAGCCAGACCAAATCATTCAAAACGATGCCGTTCGCAGAGTCTACTTAGGCGAAAATTTCCGGATGTAATGAGGGCCCTCAACCCCATTCAAATAATAAAAAATTGCATTCCCCTCTTGGTTTTCGGCAAATTCGCTGATACGCTGGAGGTTCATGAAGTACTTTCCCAAAAAAACAGTTAAAAAAATGACAGGGGCTCGCTGCGCACCCCGGGTATAAGCATGCGCAAGCACTGATAAAAGGAGTTGCTAATGAATTTAAAAATTAATAGCCGTCATGTAGAAGTTACCCCAGCCATGCGTACGCATCTTGAGACCGGCTTAGCCAAAATTCGCAAGCACTTCGATCACGTCCTTGATGCATCAGCCTTTTTGGTCGTGGATAACGCCAAAGAAAAAAGTCTTCGTCAAAGCGCTGAGATCACCCTTCACCTCAAGGGCAAGGAATTATTTGCCGAAGCCCACAATGCGGATCTTTACCACGCTATGGACGCAGTAGTCGATAAACTTGAGCGTCAAGTCGTGAAACACAAAGAAAAGATCCAAGATCATCATCACGAGAAGCATTTTGAGTAATCCGAGTTGTCAGGACACCTATAATCATTTGTAATGAATGCCCTGACCAATCTCTTTACCCCCGACTGCATTGCATTAGATAGCCCTGCCAAAAACAGAGCTGATGCATTTGCAGCCGCCGGGGAGCTTTTCGCTAAACAAACTGGTATCGATGCAAATGCCGTTGTCAGCTTTCTTAACGCTCGTGAGGAATTAGGCTCCACAGCACTTGGTGCTGGCGTTGCCATACCGCATGGTCGTGTTAAAGGCCTGAAACAGCCCGCAGCAGCTTTCATCAGACTAAAAGACCCTATCGAGTTTGCTGCCCCTGATGGTGAGTCGGTATCTACCTTTATTTTCTTATTGGTTCCCGAAAAAGCCACGCAACAGCATTTGGAAATTTTGTCTTTCATCGCTCAGCTACTATCAGACTCTGAGGCTCGTGGGGCACTATCTTCTGCGACTGACCCCGTCAAGGTATGTGAACTATTGCAACATTGGGGAAATCCAAAATGACGCAACCATTACTCCTAGATGGAGTAACTGCCCAGCAGATTTTTGATGACAACGTTTCAGATCTAAAACTTTCCTGGATTGGTGGTCTTGAGGGTGCTGAGCGCACATTCCCACCAGAAGCAGTTAAGGCAGCAGCAGCCAGCTCTGACCTAGTGGGTCACTTAAATTTGATCCATCCTAGTCGTATTCAGATATTTGGCGACCAAGAGGTTGACTATCATGCAGCACTTGAACCCAAACAAAAGCAAGAGCAAATCGCGAGTTTGATTTCAAAAACCCCTCCGTGCGTGATTGTGGCTGACGGCAAAAACGCCGATCCTGATTTGCAGCTTTTTTGCCAGCGCTCTTCCACACCATTATTTACTACCCATATTTCCGCAGCAGAGGTCATTGACCATTTACGCACCTATCTAACCAAAATTGGCGCCCCTCAAATTACGATGCACGGGGTATTCATGGACATCTTGGGTCTCGGCGTTCTACTAACCGGCGAATCTGGTTTAGGCAAAAGTGAATTGGGTCTTGAGCTAATTTCTCGTGGCCATGGATTGGTGGCTGATGATGCTGTGGACTTTGCACGGCTTGGTCCAGACTACATTGAGGGTCGTTGCCCTGTCATTCTCCGCAATCTTCTTGAAGTTCGCGGTCTGGGTTTATTGGATATTCGCACCATCTTTGGTGAAACAGCTGTACGTCGGAAATTAAAACTACGCTTGATTGTTCAATTGGTTCGCAGAACCGATGGTGAATTTGAAAGATTGCCACTGGAAGCTCAGCATATTGATGTATTGGGCATTCCCATTAGAACAGTCAAAATTCAGGTGGCGGCTGGTCGTAACTTGGCGGTGCTCGTTGAGGCGGCTGTGCGCAATACCATCTTGCAATTGCGCGGCATTGATACCTTGAAAGAATTCATAGAGCGACAGCGGATTCAAATGAATGCAGAGTCTGACTCAATCAAATCACAGGGTCGCTTACTCTAACTTATGCAAATTAATCTGATTACTGGAATCTCAGGCTCAGGTAAATCAGTAGCCCTGAGGGCTTTTGAAGATGCAGGATATGACTGTGTAGACAACCTGCCAGTCTCTTTGCTGGAAAATCTCATACAAACTTTAGAGGGCGAGAATAGTGAACGGGTTGCGGTAGCTATTGATGCACGCCGTGGACAATCGATTGCACAACTACCCTCGATACTTGAAAACCTTCGCCGCAATCATCAAGTTCGAGTGGTATTTCTCAATGCAGACACCAATACTTTGGTGCAACGCTTCTCAGAAACCCGTCGACGTCACCCACTCTCTACTAGCGCCCAACAAACACAATCAGCAACACTGATTGAAGCGATTGATCGTGAGCGAAATCTCCTAGAACCCTTACGCGCGCAAGCGCATAGCATTGATACCAGCAGTCTTCCTGCTCATGCCCTGAGATCCTGGATTCAAGATCTTCTGAAAGATAAGCCAACTGGATTGACGGTGGTTTTTGAATCGTTTGGCTTTAAAAAAGGCGTGCCGAGTGAAGCAGATTTGGTTTTTGATGTCCGCTGCCTACCCAATCCTCACTACGACAAGATCTTAAGACCCTTAACAGGCAACGATAAGCCCGTTAAAGAGTTCTTAGAAAAAATTCCTGAGGTAATCAGCATGGAATGTGACATTATTCAATTTATTGAAAAATGGTTACCGCACTATATCGCCGATGGAAGAAGCTATTTAACGGTAGCCATTGGTTGTACTGGTGGCCAACATCGTTCTGTCTATTTGGTTAATAGAATTAGCGAGCATTTCCGCGCGCAAAAAGATCTGATTGATCTACAACTTAATTTTTTAGATCGCCATCGCGAGCTAGACTCAATCCCTGTAACAAAACTTTAATTGGCTGCGGTAATCCATGGCGGCCCAATTGCTTTAGGGGCACCCATTTCAAATTTGGATTCGTAAATGGGATGGTCTTCATTGCATTCACCTCCCATATCTGCATCCATAGACAGCGATGCGTAAAAACATGTTTGATGTAAAACCCCCTGTTTGGGGGTGTGCAATTTCTCAAAAAAAGGACTGATTTTTCTTCAGGAAGCGTAAGACTTAATAAATTGCTTGAGCTTAGCTCCTCTTTTAAAAAACTGAGGTCCCTCGGAGCCCAAGGCGATTCCGGTAAAGACCATAGACCGCCCCATATCGCTTTATCTGGACGCTTTTGAAGTAGTACCGAATTGCCTGAGCGCAACAACAACATATGGCAATCAAACTCCGGGGATTTACTCTTGATGACCTTTTTCGGCAAAGCAAGCACTTGATCGCTGAGGTTTGCCTGACAGTCCTTAGCAAAAGGACATTTTTTCTCACCACTTAAACAGACTGGCTTACGAGAAGTGCACCACGTTGCTCCAAAGTCCATTAATGCCTGCGTATAGGTAGGCATATCTTGCGGCTTTAGAGGCAATAATTCTGTAGCTAATTTCCACAAAGAGTCATTGACTGCTTTATCTTGAATGGCGCCTTCAATTGCAAATAAACGTGCCAAGATTCGTTTTACATTGGCATCTAAAATTGGTGCTCGCTCATGAAATGCAAAAGCAGCAATAGCACCTGCAGTGGATCGCCCAATTCCCTTTAACTGCTCTAGTAGCGCAGGATCTTGTGGAAACTTTCCTGCAAATTCTCGAACAATCTGTTGTGCGCACGCATGTAAATTTCTTGCGCGAGAGTAATAACCCAAACCAGCCCACTCCGCTAGAACGTCATCAACGTCTGCAGCAGCCAGTTTTTTAACCGTCGGGAAGCGCTTCATAAAGCGGGGATAACGCTCGAGAACAGTAGCTACCTGAGTTTGCTGCAACATGATTTCGGAAACCCATACCGCATAAGGATCGCGATTGCCCTGCCAAGGCAATCCAGAGCGCCCGCTCTGGGCATGCCACGCGATGAGTTTTTTTGAAAAAGAATCGATTACCGTTTTTGACATACTGGGCAAAAATAGGTTGAGCGTTGCCCTTGCACAATCTGTTGGATAGGGGTTTTGCACACTTTACATGGCAGGCCCTTGCGATCGTACACTTTAGATTGCACTGTGAAGTGGCCAGGATCGCCATCGCTATTCACAAAGTCTTTCAGAGTGCTACCGCCAGCATCTATTGCCTTTTTTAAAATACTTCTCACAGCGCTTGCCAGTCGTGAGCATTGAGGGCGTGTCAGCTTACCTGCAGCTTTAGCTGGATGAATACCTGCCTCAAACAAACTTTCAGAACAATAAATATTGCCCACTCCAACAACTGCTTGACCCGCTAAAAGAAATTGCTTTACGGCTACGCTTCGCTTACGAGAAGCTTGATACAAAATCCCTGTTCCAAGCTCACCTTCAAATGCGGATGAAAAAGGTTCTACCCCAAGCTTTAATAAAAGTGGATTGCTTTCTACCGGCCCTTTAATTTTAGGATGCCATAAAACCGCTCCAAATTTTCTTGGGTCATGTAAACGCAAACTTAAACGACCAAATTCAAATGTAACTCGATCATGCAATTTAAGAGGCTCTGAGCTTGGTAATACCCGTAAGGTTCCTGTCATTCCAAGATGGATGAGAAGGCAGCCCTTTTCAAGTTCTAACAACAAGTACTTTCCACGTCGCGCAATAGACTGGATTTTCTGTCCCGGCAAAATCTGAGGTAAGCTTTTGGGTACAGGCCAGCGCAGGCGGCCATCGATTACCTTGATGGCGCTAATAGTCCTCCCCTGAAGGTGGGGGGCTATTCCTAATTTAGTGACTTCTACTTCTGGAAGTTCTGGCATAAATCAATTGTAGATTCGCGGATTAGAATGTGCTTATGAGCAAATTCATACTAAAACCCATATTAAAGGGCCTATTCCTGGCGGCACTTGGTAGCACATTTCTTTCTAGTCATGCAAATGCGCAGACTGATGAGATGCAATCCGGGCAAGCCGTATTTGAAGTCATTGCCTCCGAACTGGCTTTGCAGCATGGTGAGGCAGGCCTTGCTTATGGCACTTATATGGAGATGGCCCGTCAATATAGAGATCCTCGACTTGCCCAAAGAGCGATGGAAATTGGAATTGCCGGCGGATCCCCAAATTTAGCGCTGCAAGCCGCACAACTCTGGGATGCGCTTTCGCCCCCCTCAGAGATCAAACCCAAAGAGGTGTTTGTCACGCTACTAGTTTTAAGTAATCGTTGGCCTGATGCAGTGAAGCCTGCTATTGAACTGCTTCGTAAGGAGACCCCTGCACAACAAGAAGCTACTTTGCTTCAATTGCAAACCTTGTTGAGCAAAGCCAAAGATGAGACAGAGGCCATGCGAGCTTTTTATGAAATCGCCTCGGCCGCTAAGCCCATGCCTAAAAACCCAGCGCTTCTTTATACCTATGCGATGTCTGCCGAAAAAATGGGTCGGATAGATGTGATGGAAAAAACCTTACGTGAGATATTGCGCACTAATCCGAACGATCCCAATACCTTAAATGCCCTCGGTTACTCTCTCGCTGATCGCAATCAGAATTTACCAGAGGCATTTGCACTCATTAGCAAAGCGCATCAACTATCGCCAAAGGATGGTTTCATTCTAGATAGTCTGGGCTGGGTTAATTTTCGATTGGGAAAAAATACTCTTGCTCTAGAACAATTACAGCAGGCCTATGAGATAAAACCTGAAGCAGATATTGCTGCGCATATTGGTGAAGTACTATGGACCATGAATCGCAAAGCAGAAGCTGAAGCAATATGGCGTCAAGGGCAACAGTTAGATGCGAATAATCCAGTTTTATTGGAAACATTAAAACGTCTTAAGCCTGACTGGACCAATACAGATCAAGCTCAAAATGGCTCTTGGGATGGGCGTTTTGCAGTTAAGGTAACCGGCCTGATTGAAAGTCAAAATCAAGGTGGATCGGGTGGTTTTACTTTGATACAAGAAGATCTAAAAGATACTCTTGAAATACGCAACCCAGTTGGCGGATCAGTTGCAAAAATTATCATCACACCAGGAGAGGCAAGCCTTGAACGTGATGGTCAAGTCGTTACCGCAATCGATGCAGATACCTTAGTTCAAAATACTCTTGGTCTACCGCTGCCGGCGCGCGGATTGTCAAATTGGTTAAAAGGTCAAGTACGTGCTGGTAGTGAAGCGAGCGTTGAAAGAAATGCCAATGGACAAGTCAGCAAAATTACTCAAGATGGTTGGAGCTTGATCTACACCTGGAACAATAAAAACCAGTTAGAAAAACTGGTGATGAACCGTAGCTCAAATATTGGATCTATAGATATTCGTCTTGTCTTTGATCAAACCAATGAGTAAACAGCCTCAACAGTCTTTAACGCTTCGCTCACCAGCCAAGCTCAATTTATTTCTGCACATTGTTGGCCAACGACCTGATGGCTATCATCTTCTGCAATCTGTTTTTCAGTTAATTGATTGGACTGATACCGTTCACTTAAAACGGATTCCAGAAAATGAAGTTCGTCGCATTAATCCGATACCCGACGTGTCACCAGAACAAGATTTAGTTGTGCGCGCTGCAAAACTAGTAAAGGATTTTTGCAAGATAGATTTGGGTGTTGAAATCGACTTGAAAAAAGAAATTCCTATGGGGGCAGGGCTGGGAGGCGGCTCATCGGATGCAGCAAGCACCTTGATAGGCTTAAATACGCTTTGGAATCTTGATTTAGATAAAAAGACGCTGTCCAACCTAGGTTTGAAACTGGGGGCAGATGTGCCCTTTTTCATTTTTGGTCAAAATGCGTTTGTTGAAGGAATTGGTGAACAAATTCAAGAAATCTCCCTTGAAAATCGGGATTTTCTGGTCATTTTTCCCAACCGAGCTATCCCAACAGTGAGCATTTTTCATGACCCGGAATTGACCCGAGACCATGCTCCGATTACAATTGATGGCTTTCTTGCATCGCCGTTGTCAAATCAGATCAATGATTGTCAGGCAGTAGCGATGCGAATTTGTCCTGAAGTGAAGCAAGCTTTGGATTGGGTTAGTCAGGCGTTACCGGGCTCCGCGCCCCGTATGTCAGGCTCCGGGAGTAGCGTTTTTGCCGTCTTAGACCCTAAGACCGATAGCGTAAAACTGGAAAATCTTTTACAAAGTCTTCCTAAGGGGTGGATAGGTCGGGTTGTTCGGGGGCTAAATAAAAATCCCGCTTACAATTTGATTTCTTCAGATTGATCCGTAGGGGAATCGCCAAGCTGGTTAAGGCACTGGATTTTGATTCCAGCATGCGAAGGTTCGAATCCTTCTTCCCCTGCCAAATACTGTAGAAACGACAAAGATAACCTTTTGACCCTACAAATCCCATAAGACTATGTCCTCCACAAACGCAGATTTATTGACTTTATTTACAGGCAACGCAAATCCGGTTTTGGCTGAGGCAGTAGCCAAAGAGCTCAAGCTCCCTATGGGAAAAGCCTTTGTAGGACGTTTCTCAGACGGTGAAATCCAAGTAGAAATTCAAGAAAACGTTCGCGGCAAAAACGTGGTGGTCATTCAATCGACCTGTGCTCCAACAAATGACAGTTTGATGGAGCTCATGATCATGATTGATGCCCTCAAGCGCGCTTCTGCAAGCCGCATCACCGCAGTGATTCCTTACTTTGGCTATGCTCGTCAAGATCGTCGTCCCCGCTCAGCTCGTGTGGCTATCTCCGCTCGCATCGTAGCCAATATGCTTCAATCGGTTGCCGGCATTGAGCGTGTTTTGACCATGGATCTTCATGCCGACCAAATTCAGGGCTTTTTTGATATCCCGGTAGATAACATCTATGCGTCTCCAGTGCTGTTGGCTGATCTACAGGCACAGAAGACCCAAAAAGACCTCATCATCGTCTCTCCCGACATTGGGGGCGTAGTACGTGCCCGTGCCATGGCAAAGCAATTAGGCACTGATTTAGCGATTATTGATAAACGTCGCCCTAAAGCCAACGTCTCCGAAGTGATGCACTTAATCGGCGAAGTAGAAGGCCGCCATTGCGTGATCATGGATGACATCATCGATACTGGCGGCACCCTCTGTAAGGCTGCTGAAGCCCTTAAAGAGCGTGGCGCTAAGGGTGTTACTGCCTATTGCACCCATGCCGTTCTATCAGGCGGTGCAGTGGCCAGAATTGCAGCGTCTGAATTGGATGAATTAGTGGTTACAGACACTATTCCCCTCACCCCAGAAGCGATGAAAGTCACCAAAATTCGTCAATTGACTGTTGCCCCACTGCTTGCCGAGACTCTTTCTCGCATTAGCAAAGGTGATTCAGTCATGTCCATGTTTGCCGAATAAGCCAAAAATCATCGTTTTACCCCGGTTTTTGGCAGTTTTAAGCCTTTTGTAGGCAAAAATCTTCTATCCCACGATATAATTGAAGGCTTTTCTGTTTGGTCGCGAACGGAAATTAACCTCACTAGGGAATTCATCATGAAAGTAGTTGCCTTTGAAAGAAGCGTACAGGGAACGGGTGCGAGCCGCCGTCTGCGCAATTCCGGAAAAACTCCGGGAATCGTTTACGGTAGTAAAGATCCAGCCTTGGTCATTGAGTTAGACCACAACGCGTTGTTCCATGCTCTCCGCAAGGAAGCGTTCCACTCATCCATTTTAGATTTGGAAATCGACGGTAAAGCACAGAAAGTGTTGTTACGCGATTACCAAATGCATCCATTTAAGCCATTGGTTTTGCACATTGACTTCCAGCGCGTATCCGCTTCTGAGAAAGTTCATATGCGCGTTCCATTGCACTTCACTAATGCTGACACTTCAGCTGCCGTGAAATTGCAAGGCGCTGTTATCAGCCACATCCTTACTGAACTCGAAGTTTCTTGCTTACCAGCAGACTTGCCAGAGTTTGTTGAAGTGGACTTGGCCAAGATTGAAGTTGGACATGGTATTCATGCTAAAGACATCGCATTGCCAAAAGGTGTTACTTTGGTATTGCATGTTGAACAAGAGAATCCAGTACTTGCCAATGCACGTATCCCAGCGGTTAAAGCTGCTGAGCCTACGGATGCTCCTACTGCACCAGCAGCCGCTCCTGGGGCTGAAGCACCAAAGGATAAGGCTTAATATTTAGCCCATTCTTTGCGTAGAGAAGACCCGCGCAAGCGGGTTTTCTTTTTTGCGGAAATACTTTTATCCTTAAACTCACATCATGACTAAATTAATTGTTGGCCTCGGCAACCCTGGAGAGGAACATACAGAAGATCGGCACAATGCTGGCTTCTGGTTTTTGGACGTCTTAGCCAAACAATTAAATTCACGTTTTGAATCTGAGAAACGCTTTCATGGAAAAGTAGCAAAGGCGAAATGGGAAGGCGAGGATCTCTTTTTACTTAAGCCAAGTACCTATATGAATTTAAGCGGTCAATCGGTTGGTGCATTGTGTCGCTTTCATAAAATCACACCAGCTGAAATCTTGGTAGTACAAGATGAGCTTGATCTGAAGCCTGGCACTGCACGCCTGAAGTTGGGGGGTGGCACAGGTGGTCACAATGGCTTAAAAGATATACAAGCCCATTTAAGTACGCCAGAATACTGGCGCCTTCGCTTAGGTATTGGGCATCCGCGAGACCTTGCAGGTGATGGTCGCCCTATGGATGTGGCTGATTATGTGTTACGCAGACCACAGCTAGCTGAGCAAAAGATGATTGATGCCAGTATTGAAAATGGGCTGCAAATTTTGCCGCTATTTTTAAAAGGCGATACGCAAACTGCCATGATGGAGCTGCATTCTAAGGCTTAACTCAGTTAAGCTGAATTGGCTTTTTTAGCAGCAGTTAATTGACGGTACTTTGCCATTAACTGGTCTTGAGATTCCACATAGTCAGGATGAAATGGAATGCAATCGACTGGACAGACCTGACGACATTGAGGTGCATCATAGTGCCCGACACATTCAGTGCACTTCGCTGGGTCGATCTCGTAAATCTCTAAACCCATATAAATTGCATCATTGGGACACTCTGGCTCGCACACATCACAGTTGATGCATTCGTCAGTAATCAATAAAGCCATTGTTTTACTCGCCGACCCTACTCAGAATGCTGAGTGCCAGAGGCAATCTTTTGGACGAGCCATTTTTCTACCGATGGGAATACAAATTTACTCACATCACCACCCATTGAAGCAATCTCACGAACAAAGGTGCCCGAGATAAATTGGTATTGATCAGATGGGGTTAAAAATAAAGTTTCAACGTCTGGCAAAAGATAACGATTCATGCCGGCCATCTGGAACTCATATTCAAAGTCAGATACGGCACGTAAACCACGCACAATCACGCGAGCATTGTGCTCTCGGGCAAAATCTTTTAACAAGCCTGAAAAACCAACGACCTTGACATTGTGGTAGTGACCTAAAACTTCCTTAGCAATATCGATACGCTCTTGCAGCCCGAAAAAAGGACGCTTGCTGCGGCTATCGGCAACACCGACGATCAGCTCACTAAAAATACTAGAAGCACGACGAACTAAATCTTCATGCCCACGGGTAAAGGGATCAAATGTTCCGGGGTATACAGCAACAGTCATAACACTCCTAAGGCTTTATCAGCTACAGGCAAGAGTTTAGCCTCTTCCACTCCGAAATAGACAGGCTTTTACCTGACCGGCCTCTAAGTATTTTCCACAATCCCAGCCTGGCAGGAGGGCCTCTATTTCTTGGCGAGGACGGCTAGAGGGAAATTCCACGTAAATACCCCCACCCTCAGAGTCATCACACACCCTAGCAGCCTCTATTACAGCCAAATCCAATAGGTGGGCATCACCAAAAGGTGGGTCAATAAAAATTAAATGGCTTGAATAATCAGTCTGTTGTTTTAAATACTCTAGACTGTCTCGATGCAGAATTTCAACGATGCCAGCGGCAGGAGAAGACTGCAAAAGTTGAAAATTGGTTCGTAAGTTTGCATGGGCTTTTTTATCCTTCTCGAGCAGTGCAACAAAGCTTGCCCCACGCGAGGCTGCCTCAAAACCCAAAGCGCCGGTTCCTGCAAACAAATCCAAACAGCGCAGACCACTTAAATCTTGACCCAGCCAATTAAATAAAGTCTCGCGAATACGATCTGTTGTTGGACGCAGACCGGGAATATCAAGAACAGTTAATAGACGACTTCTCCAGTTGCCACCAATAATGCGAATCTTCTTGGGCAACTCCACTCTCAGAGCTTTAGTCGGCTTATTTATTTTGAGCCCCCAGCATGACGATTTTCATGCGATCCATTGCAAGATACTTTTGAAAGGCATCTTTGACCTGCTCCAAAGTGACTGCCTCGACTTGTTTGGTCCAAACCTCCATTGTGTCGAGTGGTAAGTCATTCCATGCAATAGAAGAAACGTTATCAAGCAATTTACGATTGTTATCAATCCGCAATGGATAGCCATTCATTAAGTTTGCTTTAGCTGCTGCCAGTTCAGATGGAGTGGGGCCATCAGCAATAAATTGTGCAATGGTTGAGCTCATTACTTCAAGAGCCAAAGAGCCCTGATCGCTCTTGGTCTGCAAGCCCGCCTGAAAAATACCGGTACTTTTTCCAGGAGCAAAATAACTAAAGACACTGTAGGCTAGGCCACGCTTTTCACGAACCTCCGTCATCAGGCGTGACACAAAGCCGCCACCGCCTAATACATAATTCCCCACCATTAATGGAAAGTAATCGGGATTATTACGAGTCACCGCAGTCATACCCATTGCGATGTGGGCCTGTTGGGAATCAAAGGGAATTTGAATTTCCCTTTGATCTAATGGCTCTACAGGCGATCGATCCAACTCTGGAAGCTTTGTAATAGGCGCACCTGATTCAGGAATTTGATTTAATAATGCCTGCACAATTTGATTGGCTTGAGCCCGATCAACATCACCAACAATGCTCACGATCATACGATCGCCACGATAAAACTGTTTATGAAATTGCGCTAGATCGTTAGCGCTTACTGCGGCCACTGACTTTGCTGTTGGCGTATTGGCTAATGGGTAGCTTCCATATACTAATTTTTTGAATCGTTTATCTAAGACAAACTCTGGCTTTGTTTCTGCTTCACGTAAATTTGTAATCGTTCTTTGCTTTTCTCGCTCAACAATTTTTGGATCGTAAGTTGGCGCGCTCAGCATGGTGGCAGCCAATTGCACTGCACGCTCACGCAAGTCTTGTCTACTCAAACTACGAATACGTAAAACTGCTCGCTCATCACCAACCGATAGGCCGATATTGGCGCCCAAGTCAGCGATTTCATCGGCAATTTGCGCCTCAGTTAAAACGCCTTTATTGTCTCGAGCCCCATAATTCATCAGAGCGGCAGTCATATCAGCTAAGCCGCTTTTACCAGTAGGATCATAACGATCCCCGGCATCAATGCTGACTTCGATATCGACCATAGGTAAGGCCTTGGTTTGCACTAAATAGGCCTTAGCACCCTTATAGGAATCTAATTGTTCAATTGGCAAGATGGCATAAGCCTTGCCAAATAAACCGAAGACCAAGAGAACGACTGAAATAGTTTTATAGGAAGCAATCATTACTTGCCCTCCTTGCTTGCTGCTGCCTTACGCGCCTGCGGATCTAAAACCGCAATCGTTAAACCCTCATCAACTAAATATTTCTTAGCAACGGCCTGCACTTGCGCAGGTGTAATGGTCTGCATTTTTTCCAACATGTAGTCGATGTCTTTCCAGGAAAATCCTGCCATCTCAGTACTGCCAATTTCCATTGCCTGGCCAAAGATAGAGTCTCGCTTATAGATTTGCTCTGACAAAATGCGGACTTTAATTCTTTTGAGCTCAGATTCTAATATTCCGTCTTTCTTCAAATCCTCAAGTGCATTGCGAATACTTTTCTGAGCTTGTTCTACTGTTTTTCCTTTAGCCATCGTCGTACTAATTACAAATAATTCTGGTCCACGAGAAACCATGTCGTAATCTACGCCGACATCATTGACTACTTTTTCTTGTTTAACGAGCGTGCGATTTAAGCGTGCATTGTCATAACCATCAAGGACGGCAGTGAGTAGCTCAAGTGCATATGGGTCAACCTCATCTAGCTTGCCAGGCTCAAGTCTTGGGACCTTCCAAGCCATCGTCAGCTGAGCGTTATCAGCCGGGGCCTTCACCTGAACTTGCTTTATTCCTTTTTGAGGTGGCTCAATTTGTGGCTTACGAACCGGCAACTCATGTGTGGAGATAGGGCCATAATATTTTTCTACCGCAGCCAATACTTGCTTTGGATCGACATCGCCAGCAACTACGACGGTTGCATTATTAGGCGCATACCAGCCTTTATACCAGTCACGCGCATCAGAGGCTTTCATATTCTGTAAATCATTCATCCAGCCAACAACTGGATGACGATAAGGCGAACTCATGTAAGCAGTTGCCATTAAAGATTCATTAAGAAGACTGCTGGGGTTATCTTCCGTTCGCAAACGACGCTCTTCCATTACTACCTGAATTTCTTTTAAAAATTCAGCATCGTCAAAGTTCAAATTGGACATGCGGTCTGCTTCCAACTTCATCACATCATCTAATTTTGATTTTTCCACCTGCTGAAAATAAGCAGTATAGTCACGGTTAGTAAAGGCATTTTCACGGCCACCAACCGCCGCAACTAAACGAGAAAACTCACCGGCCTTCACCTTATCAGTACCCTTGAACATCATGTGCTCAAGCACATGCGCCACACCAGTCCGACCATTGATTTCATCCATTGATCCAGCCCGATACCAGACCATGTGAGCAACCGTTGGCGCCCGGTGATCTTCTCGCACAATTAATTTGAGACCATTATTTAATTGGTATTCAGTGGTATCGGCAGGTTCAGTGCCTGCAGCCCAAGAAAATTGGGCAAAAAACAGAAGGACAAAGGAAATTCGGAGTAAATTGGAACGCATCTGCTAAATCACCATTTCCCAAAAATTAAATTGATAAGATGCAAGGTTTAAATTGTATCGATTATGTTCGGCCTACGTAAAACCCTCGGATCCCTATTCAAAACCAGCAAGACGGATGAAGCTTGGTTTGATACTTTAGAAGAGTCACTCATTCAAAGTGATGTGGGCCTCCCCACAACTGAACAATTGATTATCAAATTACGTAAAGCTGCAAAATCTGAAAAAGCATCCAGCCCAGAAGAGCTCCAGGCACTCCTCATACAAGAAGTGAGTACCTTACTAGGTTCACTAGAACCAAATCCAAACCCATTATTTACAGATCAGAAGATCCATATTCCCGAGGTTTGGTTGGTAGTAGGGGTGAATGGTGCAGGCAAAACCACCACTATTGGCAAGTTATGCAAGCTCTTTCAATCTCAAGGTAAATCGGTATTACTGGCAGCTGGCGACACTTTTAGGGCGGCCGCTAGAAATCAACTTCAAGAATGGGGTGGCAGAAATCAAGTGGATGTCATCACTCAAGATGGTGGTGACGCAGCTGCCGTAGCCCATGATGCAATTCATGCGGCCAACTCTCGCAAGAGTGACATCTTAATTATTGATACAGCGGGACGACTGGCTACCCAAGATCACCTCATGGAAGAGCTCAAAAAAGTGAAGCGGGTGATTGGCAAGGCGCTTCCTGGCGCCCCTCACCACACCCTACTGGTACTAGATGGCAACACAGGACAGAATGGTTTAAGCCAGGTAAAGGCCTTTCATGCAGCCCTGGGACTTACAGGGCTCATTGTTACTAAGTTAGATGGCACCGCCAAAGGGGGTGTCATTTGCGCCCTTGCTCACACTCTGAAAGATGAACCCAAACCGGCTGTTTTAGCCCTAGGCAAAGGTGAAGGAATTGATGATTTAGTGCCTTTCACAGCCCACCAGTATTCATCTGAATTATTCAATTAAATCAATAACTTATAGAATTAATAAACCATTAGCACTCTCTTGACAAGAGTGCTAAAATAGACTTCTATTAACTCCTCGTATTTATAAGAAAAATGGTACAAAAGAAATTCGACAAACCGACTATGCAAAGGCTGCCTGTAGCGCAGGCTGCGACGGCGTCTGCATTTCCAATGTTGCCGACTCTTGGGGTTGGCACTCTCGACTCATACATTGCATACGTTAATCGCGTACCAATGCTCAGCGCTGCGGAAGAATTACATCTTGCGCAGGAGTTTCGTCGCACTGAAAATGTAGATGCAGCGAAGACATTGGTGCTTTCGCATCTCCGTCTCGTTGTTTCAGTTGCGCGTCAATATCTTGGCTATGGCATTCCTCATGCCGACTTAATTCAAGAAGGCAATATCGGCCTAATGAAAGCAGTCAAACGCTACGACCCAAATAATGGTGCACGACTTGTTTCTTACGCGATTCATTGGATCAAAGCAGAAATTCATGAGTACATTCTCAAAAATTGGCGCCTAGTAAAGACAGCAACCACCAAAGCACAACGCAAATTGTTCTTTAACTTACGTAGCAATAAGCCAACCTTGAGCGCACTTACTCCTAGCGAGGTAGATGCACTAGCTAAGGCATTGGATGTCAAAGGCTCGGATGTTAAAGAAATGGAAATGCGGCTTGCTGGTGGAGACATTGCATTAGAGGGCGATGACAGCGATGATGAATCCGCGTATGCGCCCATTCAATGGCTAGCTGATAACACTCAAGAGCCCACAGCGCGCATTGCCAGCGCAGAGGCGGATGCTCTACAAGGCCCTAGATTGGATCAAGCCTTGATGTCTCTAGACGAGCGTAGTCGCAACATTGTGCAATCTCGCTGGTTAGCCATGGATGCTGAAGGTAACGGAACAAAAACACTTCATGATTTAGCCGCAGAATATGGCATTTCAGCAGAACGTGTGCGCCAAATTGAGACAGCCGCTCTTAAAAAGATGCGCGGCCTCTTAGAAGCTCAGGCAGCTTAAAAATAGTGCTGCCCTTCTTCTTTATTTCAACAATTCTTTTAAGTCATGCGCCAAGGTCTCTGGTCCTTGGGCATGCTTAATATACAAGCGTAAGCGCCCTTCAGGGTCAAACGCATAACTGCCAGCAGTATGGTCCATGGTGTAAGAACCTGGAGTCGAGCCTGGAACTTTCTTGTAGTAAATCTTAAAGTCTTTTGTCACTTTTTCTAAAGCCGCATCATCAGCTGGCCGCAAGCCTAAAAAACGTGGATCAAACGAAGGGACATACTGCTTCAAAATAGCAGCGGTATCTCGTTCAGGATCAACCGTCACAAAAAGCACCTGCACCTTATCTGATTGAGGGCCAAGTAGAGTCATCACCTGCTGCATTTCAGTAAGCGTTGTAGGGCAAACATCAGGGCATTGTGTATACCCAAAGAACATCACCACCACTTTGCCTTTGAAATCGGCCAAGGTTCTGACATTGCCATCGGGATCCAACAGACTGAAGTCCTTGCCAAAGGAAGTGCTGCCAGTGATATCAATGTTCTTGAACTCTGGTTTAGGGCTACAGGCAGCCAATACACAACAAATGATGGCAACACAAAAAAAACGCAAAAAATGGAGATTCATCTTAGAGAAAGTAGTGATCAATGAGCAGAGCTGCGAATAGTAAAGACAGATAGGTAATAGAAAAGCGAAAGGTCTTCTTCGCAAGAGCATCGCTATAGGAAACAAATAATGCGATGACGTAAGCCAAAAACATCAACCCCAACACAATTGCAGAGATTAAATAAATAATGCCACTCATACCGTAGATGTATGGCAGTAAGGTAGCAGCAATCAAAATTAGGGTGTACAACAAAATATTGAGCAGCGTAAAGCGTTCGCCGTGAGTCACAGGCAACATCGGCAAACCCGACTGCACATAGTCATCACGACGATACAGGGCCAGAGCCCAAAAATGGGGCGGGGTCCATACAAAAATAATGAGAACTAATAGCCAAGCTTCAGCGGATAAGCCATTGGTAACTGCGGCCCAACCGAGGGCTGGAGGCATGGCGCCAGAAAGACCACCAATCACAATATTTTGAGGCGTGGCGGGCTTGAGTAGCCAGGTATAAATCACTGCATAGCCAACAAAGGTTGCCAATGTAAGCCACATCGTGAGTGGGTTACAGAAATTCCACAAAATAATCATTCCCAAAGAGCCGAGAATGATTGAAAAAATGATGATGTGAAAAGGGGTTACCTCTCCAGTCGCAGAGGGGCGCCAAGAAGTTCGCTTCATCTTGGCATCTACCGCTTGTTCAATTAAACAGTTGACTGCAAATGCCGCGCCCGCCAGCAACCAGATGCCAGCAATTCCACCAAATAAAACTGGGTAGGGAACCATGCCGGGTGTAGCCAAGAACATTCCAATCACTGCACAAAAAACGGCAAGCTGCGTCACTCTAGGTTTGGTTAGCACCCAGTATTGACGCCACCGTGGCATTGATGCAGGTATTGAAGAGTTGGATGTGCTCATAAAGGCTTTGTCTTTTTTATCTGAATGGGGCTCTTCCAAGATGCCCAATAACTCATTCTGACTAAGCAGAATACCAAAGCAGCGGAGCCTGCGGTATGTAATAGAGCAGCCAATAAGGGCCACTGAAATACCACATTAGAAATACCGGTTATTAACTGCAACAAGAGCAATCCCAGCAAGAGTTTTGATATGCGCCCAAGATCCGGAGTAGCTGCAGTTGTGACCTTTAAACCCTTCAAGCCCAATGTACCCAAGACGATCAATACTAGAACAGCAAATAGGCGATGAGCCCAATGAATCGTTTGCAAAGCGGCTGGGGAGATAAAGTCTCCTTGCGCATTTAAACCTAACTGGCGCCATAGCGTGAAGCCTTCCGACCAATTGGTATCGGGCCATAAGGCTCCTATACAAGTAGGAAAATCTGGGCAAGCCAATACAGCGTAGTTAGTACTAACCCAAGCCCCTAGAAAGATCTGACTAAAGAGCACAACAAATCCTGCTAGCAATAAGGTTGCTGGTAGGGGGCGTATACGAATCACTCGCACCGTTGCACTTTTATCTACCCATCCTTGCTGAGCGTAAGCGGTTAAGCAAGCCAATAAGGTAATTGCAAGCATTAAGTGAATGGTGACAATGATTGGCTGCAATTTGAGGGTAACAGTCCATGCACCAAATGCACCCTGAATACATACCAACATCAAAAGTCCTAAGCTACCAATCAGAGGTGCCTTACCCATGGTCTTCACCTTGCTAAAAGCCAGTCCCACTTGAACCAAAATAAGAGTCCCTACAGTCATTGCTAAATAGCGATGAATCATTTCTATCCACGCTTTAATGACGGTTACTGGCCCATCTGGTAAAGCGTGTTCTGCTTGCGCAATATCACTTAAGGCATGAAAAGGGTTTGATGTGCCATAGCAACCGGGCCAATCAGGACAGCCAAGCCCTGAATCCGTTAAGCGAGTAAACGCTCCAAAAACTATCAGATCAAAAGTCATAAAGACCAAGACCCAATTGAGTTTTTGAAAGAAAATGAAACCTGGGCGCGTCCACAAATACGCAAGCGGTATTCCTGCAAAAACAAGGGCGATTGCAGCTAGCTCAATGAATAAAGCCACTTGAGACATTACAGGCTCTCGCCTTGATGATTCAAGCGCAGTAACTTTTCTAAATCTTTTTTGATAGCGCCAAATTCTTTTGGAGAATTGGTCACCGGGAAATACATCATCTTCGCTGGGCTTGGATCAAGTAACTGAATTTGCTCGCCGGCACCTTCTTTATTCAGCCATGCCAAAAACTCTGCTTGCAACTTTGGACTGGTAGGCAGGGGAACTACTTTAAATCCAGCTACCTGTTCGTCATAAGCTTTAGTGACCTCCGGGTCAACGGGCTTACCATCCAAATTGACCCATAACAACTGAACGCGGCCGCTCTCTCTGCCGACAGCTACTTTAACTTGCCGCATCAAAAATAAAGCTTCAATACATTTCTCATCTTTAATTTGGCACTCGCCTGCAGGACGAGCAATCAGCAAAGTCCATTTGCCCTGAAGCGGAACGTTAAACCACGCAGAGTTCGCAGCTTGAGTAGGATGCACGAGGGTTCCAAAATTTGTCTTTCCACCTTCGGGCTTAAATACGTAATATGCCAAATAGGAGGCAATGACTGGGGCTGCACACGCTAGCAATAAAAATAGCATTTGCAAGCGACCGCGACGGGTCCGCGCATTGATCGCAGAAGCATCTGCTTGCGAAGCTGGTATCAACAACTCTGTATCACTCACCCTTAATCCCCATTCACAACATCACGGCGCCAGTATTGACGCAGACCACTAATCAGCCAAAATAAGAAGCCAGAAAACGCTAAAGCGAACCACTGGAATGCATAAGCATAATGGCGATTGACTCCGGTTGTCAGGGGCGCCCATTCTCGCAGTAGGCCATCCTGAGCTCCAGACTCCTCCTGACGCAAGATAAAAGGCGCCTGCAACCATCCATGCAACTTTGCTTCGCGTTCTAAATCAAAATTTTGGGCTATCCGAGACTGGTTGGGATCAAGCACTTTACTGTCTGCGCCGAGCTCATAAACCTTTCCAGGGTGGGCAAAGACAATGCCTTCCACAGAAATGACATTGAGAGGGGTGCTAATGGGCGGCAACGTCTCTCGCCGATCATTATTGCGAGGTGCCCAACCCCGGTTGATCCAAAGCACCTCATCCCTGCCTTCTAATTGAAAGGGCATTAACAAATAAAACCCTGCTTGGGCAGTGTTGCCTTCCCCGCCTGCAGGAATCGGTCTTGGACGGTTATCAAGCCAAATTGCAGAATGAGGAAGGTAGTGACCACGGGCCGTCATACGACGTTCATGTACCTCCTCCAAACTCCAGAATTGCGTATTCGCACTCAAGATGGGCATTTGTTGGCGTGCTAGTAAGTTAGCGGCCAAAGCAATTTTGGTTTCAGCCCTATTTAACTGCCATACCCCAGCAGCACAGCCAATCACAATCACCAGCAAGGCTGATACAGTAGCAACTAGACGCTTTGCTATTAGATTGGTAAAGAGGCTATTTACGTGATTCAAAATAAGGCTATCAAATGAAGTGGATTATTCCAGTAGTGTTGCTAATCATTGTTGCCAGCCTGGGCTCGGCACTGTACTACATGATGAAAGGTCGGGGCAATAGCTCCAAAATGGTTCATTCGTTAATGCTACGCATCGGCTTATCGATTGCATTATTTATTGGCATTCTTGTTGCCCATTACTTTGGCCTGATCGAATCAACCGGCATTAAAGTAGGAACTAACTAATTTAGAGCACCAAAAAATGAATCGGGGCTTAAAGCCCCGATTTTTATTTTGCTTACATCCAGTAAACAGCGATATACAAACCAAGCCAGACGACGTCAACAAAGTGCCAGTACCAAGCAGCGCCTTCAAAAGCGAAGTGATGCTCAGCAGTGAAGTCGCCACGGATCATACGGCGCAACACAATTGCTAACATAGTGCCGCCCAAAAATACGTGGAAGCCATGGAAACCGGTCAACATGAAGAAAGTTGAGCCATAGATACCAGAGGTTAACTTTAGGTTTAATTGATGGTAAGCATGGTAGTACTCAAAGCCCTGGAAGCATAAGAAGATGAATCCTAAGCCCACAGTAGCAGCTAAGCCAATAATGGCCTTCTTCATATGATTCTCAACTAAAGCATGATGAGCAAAAGTAATCGTCACGCCAGAGCTAAGCAACAAGAAGGTATTGATGGTTGGAACAGGCCATGGGCCCATAGTGGTAAATTTCTCGACCAAACCAGCAGGACCATCATTTGGCCAAACTGCAGTGAAGTTAGGCCAGATCAACTTACTCTCAACATCACCCATCCAAGGCATTGCAATATTGCGCGCATAAAAGAGAGCTGCAAAGAATGCACCAAAGAACATGATTTCTGAGAAGATGAACCAAGCCATCGACCAACGATATGAAATATCGACGTTTAAACCATTCTTACCAGCATTAGATTCAGCAATCGTGTCGCCAAACCAGTGATACAAAACGAACAGGACCCAGGCCACTCCGGCTAGGGCTAAAGCTCCACCCCATGATGTATGGTTGACCCAACCAGTCATACCGTAACCAAAGGCAACTAAGCCAGCGGCTGCCATAGCAGGATGCCTAGATAGTCCAGGAACGAAATAGTAAGGGGTTGAATTGGATGACATCTTATTCTCTCTATTCAATCAAAAAATAATCAATGGGACACAACTGCTTTCACTATCAAGAGCAGAATAGCCATGAAAATCAGGGCACCAACTACACCTGCAATGATAATGTGAACAAAACTTAATGTAGCTACATCTTCCTGCAAACCTGCTTTTTTACGCACACCTAGAAAGCCCCACATCACTGCTTTCATCGATTGCATAAAACTACTTTTTTTCTTTTGCATCATGCCCCCTAAGTTTTAGGAGTGGTTGAGCCAGCAGGTTGCTGACCTACACCTATCTCAAAGAAGGTATACGACAAGGTAATGGTTTTTACATCCTCAGGTAAACCTGCATCAATCACAAAAACCACTGGCATCCTCTTCATTTCATAAGGCGCCAAAGTCTGCTGTTGAAAACAGAAGCACTCTAACTTGGTAAAGAATTCAGTTGCACTCTTTGGCGCATAACTAGGGATAGCTTGCGCTTCTACCGTACGACCTAAATTATTCGTAACCTCGTACACAATCTCAGTCATCTCGCCAGGGTGCACTTCTAAAAAGTTTTTTACTGGCTTGAATGTAAAAGGGCCTCGGCTGTTTGAATCAAATTCGATAGTCACTTTACGTGAATAATCGACTTGAGTATTGCCAATTCTATTGGGACTTATTGCCCTGACACCATAATCATTCTTGCTAGTAAGCACATTGATGCCAGTAACCTTACATAAGGCTTGGTACATGGGGACTAATGCATAGCCAAAACCAAACATCATGACTGCTGCAATGAGCAGTTTGAGCATGATTTGACGGTTATTGGAATGAAGAGTTGTCATAGTGAACGAGCAGGCTTAACCCAGCAAACTTCTCTTCATCACAATGCCAATAAAAAACACAATGGCGATACTCAATAGAATCAGCCCCAACCGACGATTGTTGGCAGTAAGGGCCTGCTTCGAAGAATTAAATTCCTGCTTCACGCAACTGCTCTGCACTTGGTGGAGTTTCGAATGTGTGATGAGGTGCTGGCGATGGAATAGTCCACTCCAAACCTTTTGCGCCATCCCATGGTTTTGCAGGTGCTTTTTCACCTTGACCACGATACGCTGGCAACACAACAAATATCAAGAAATACACCTGCGACAAACCAAAACCTAAGGCGCCAATGGATGCAATAGCGTTGAAGTCAGCAAACTGAGTTGGGTAGTCTGCGTAACGACGTGGCATACCTGCAAGACCCAAGAAGTGCATTGGGAAGAAGGTGATGTTAAAGAAAATCATCGAAGCCCAGAAATGGATCTTGCCACGTGTTTCATTTGCCATGTAGCCAGTCCACTTTGGACACCAGTAGTAGAAGCCAGCAAACATTGCAAACAAAGAGCCGGCAACCAGCACATAGTGAAAGTGGGCTACTACGTAATAGGTATCCTGCAAGCCAATATCAATCGGCGCCATTGCTAGGATCAAACCAGTAAAGCCGCCCATAGTAAATACGAAAATAAAACCAACGGCCCACAACATTGGTGTTTCAAAGGTCATTGAACCTTGCCACATTGTTGCTACCCAGTTAAAAATCTTCACGCCAGTTGGAACAGCAATCAACATTGTTGCGTACATGAAGAACAGTTGACCAGTAACTGGCATACCTGTTGCAAACATGTGGTGTGCCCATACGATGAATGACAAAATCGCAATAGACGATGTTGCATAAACCATAGAGCTGTAGCCAAACAATGTTTTTCTGGAGAATGCTGGCACGATTTCACTGATGATTCCGAACGCAGGAAGAATCATGATGTAAACCTCTGGGTGACCAAAGAACCAGAAAATATGCTGGAACATGATTGGGTCGCCACCACCAACAGCAGAGAAGAATGAAGTGCCGAAGTGACGATCAGTTAGAACCATCGTAATTGCACCGGCCAAAACAGGCATCACTGCAATCAATAAGTAAGCTGTAATCAACCAAGTCCAGCAGAACATTGGCATCTTCATCAAAGTCATGCCAGGAGCGCGCATGTTTAAGATGGTCACAATGATATTGATTGAACCCATGATGGAAGAAGCGCCTAACAAATGGAGTGCAAAAATACCCATATCCAAGCCAGGGCCCATTTGTGAGGTCAATGGAGCGTAGATAGTCCAACCGCCTGATGGAGCGCCGCCAGGAGCTAAGAATGAACTAAGCAATAAAGTAGCTGCTACCGGCAAGATCCAGAAACTAAAGTTATTCATACGCGCAAATGCCATATCGGACGCACCGATTTGCAAAGGCACCATCCAGTTAGCAAAGCCAACGAATGCTGGCATGATCGCGCCAAACACCATTACCAAACCATGCATGGTAGTTAATTGGTTAAAAAACTCTGGACGGAAAAATTGCAAACCTGGCTGGAACAATTCCAAACGGATTCCCAGGGCCATCGTTCCGCCAGCCAACAAACTAATAAACGAGAAGATCAAATACATCGTGCCGATGTCTTTATGGTTGGTTGCGAACAACCAACGACGCCAACCATGTGGCGTGTGATCATCATGCGCGTGATCGTGTGCGTGTGTGTGATCGTGATCGTGGGTAGTAGAGACTGTGCTCATGAATTACTCCGGTTTCGTTTTATCTGTATTGGTTAATGGATTACTTGCCGCCATTTGCGGTAATAATTTCTTGAGTCTGAATCACTTCACCCGTTTTATTACCCCATGAGTTGCGGGTATAGGTTATGACTGCTGCAATGTCAGCATCAGACAAAACACCACCCCACTTCGGCATTGCATTTTTACCGTTTAGCAAAATAGTGATCTGACCTGCTTTAGGACCATTCACCACTTTGCTGCCATCCAATGCTGGGAAAGCACCAGCGCCTTTACCATTTGGCTGATGGCAAGCTGCGCAGTTAGCTGCATATACTTTTGCGCCACGCTCTTTTTGCTCTTCCAGTGTGTAAACCTTAGTAGGATCATCAGAAGTAGCAGACATTGCCTTCTTCTTCTCGGCAACCCAAGCGGTATAGTCATCCTGTGAGACCACTTTAACTACGATAGGCATGAAAGCATGTTCTGCGCCACATAGCTCAGAACACTGACCGCGGAATGTACCGATAGTTTCAGCCTTAAACCAAGTGTCGCGAACGAATCCTGGGATCGCATCTTGCTTCACACCAAATGCTGGGATAGTCCAAGAGTGAATCACGTCGTTTGCAGTAGTAATCAAGCGAATTTTTTTGCCTACGGGTACAACCAATTCGTTATCCACTTCCATCAAATACGTATTTGATTTAGGTGCTAAGTTATTAATCGCCTCACGAGATGTTGTTAAGGTTGACAAAAAGCTAATGCCTTCGCCCTCACCCTTAATATAGTCATAACCCCATTTCCACTGATAACCAGTAGTCTTAATGGTGATATCTGAATTGGTTGTATCTTTCATTGCCACAACTGTTTTTGTCGCAGGCAAAGCCATTCCAATCACGATGAGCAGAGGAATTACTGTCCAGATAATTTCTACAGTAGTGCTCTCATGAAACGAGGCTGACTTGTGACCGAGTGATTTGCGATGCTTCAAAATGGAATAGAACATCACCCCAAAAACACCGATAAAAATCAATGCACAGATCCCCAACATCATCCAATGTAACCAATGGATTTCTTGCATGATTTTGGTTGCTGGAGCCGTGAAATTCAGCTGATTGACAGCAGGGCCACCCGGCATATTTTCAGATGCGTGTGCCAATGCAGCGCCAAAGGCTGCTACTAAATAGAGCGAAGCCCTAGTGACTTTTCCAAATAAATTCATCTTATTCTCTGTTTATTGTCGTGAGCATCGTGGCCAAAAGCGCCACAAAATGCCCAAAAAGCGGTGTCAAGCCAATACATCCAGCCGTGATTATAGGGTTAATTAAGCTCAACAACAAACCGGGATAACCCAGCCTAAGCCAATCTTGGTCGAGGTTTAAATGATAGTAAGCACTTACACTTAAGCAGAATCTCGCCTAGTCTTGCGCCCAATTTGATTTGGATCAATATAAGCAACATGGTCCTTAGCTTGAGCCAGGTGCTTTCCTAGTGCCCAAGCATGTCCATAAACAAGCTCTAAGGACAATTTTTGAGGCAAATTTGCCATTTCTGTAGGATCAAGCTGGGCAGAATGAGTCAATTTCAAGGCGCAAATATCAGCTAGTAGCAACTGAGGTTTTTCGTAGTCCAAAGTGAGGTATTCCATATCCATCACGGGATCAGAAAATCGCTCAGCCATGAGGGCATCGCCCATATCGTGCATATCCCAAGGACTTAATAGATTCTTGAGCTTGAGGACACCAGAATCCATCGCCCGCAACTCTTTACCCGTATCGGGACCTAAATAGCTAAAAGCAATCAGGCCACCCTCTCGCAATACACGCCAACACTCTTGTAAAAAATGTTTTGGATCGGGCAAGTCCTGCAAAAGTAGATTGCTGAAAACTAAATCAACAGAATTATTCGGAAGATCAAAATTGCCCGTCTTTAAGTAAGTTGCCATTGAGCTTGTGACATCCCCGCGAAATAGGCTATTCCAAGAACGAAACGCCTTAGATCGCCATAACTGAGATTGAGATGCACCCTCTTCATGAAGACTATAAATACGCGCCCCAGGAAAACGCTTTGCGAAAGCAGCTTGATGCTTTCCAGGAAAGTCTGGAACGATAAGCACGTCTTTCACATTTAATTTAACGATATCTAATTTTTGCAACATACGGTCTGCAATTTCGTCTTGTAACCATCTCAGGGGCTGGGTCATTGGCTCAGTATACTCAGCGCCCCATGCGATTTCTAGAGAATATTTTTCAATCAATTGCAACACAGATTTTGCCAACAGCATGCATTAGTTGTGGCCACCATCAACAACATCCTATTTGCGAAAAATGCTTAGATCTATTGGGGATAGAAAGCCTCTTGAATTTTGAATGCTGCCAACAATGCGGTCTTTTACTGCATAGTTCAGAAGTACAAAAACAACTATGCACCAACTGTGTAATCAAGCCACCCTATTTTGATGCTACCTGCTGCCTAGATCGATATGAGGGAAGATTGCAAGCAGCGTTACACCTCCTCAAGTATCAAAAAAGAGTAGCTAATGCGCACGGTCTTGCATATGCCTGGAACGCAATCCTCTCTCCACATCTACAAGAGCAATATGCAGATTGCTTGTTACCCGTTCCCCTTAGTCATGAAAAATTAAAGATACGCGGATTTAATCAAAGCTGGGAATTAGCCAGAAGGGTGGAGTCCCGGAAAACAATTCAAAAATTGCCTTATGCATTAAGGCGACATCACAATATAGGACAGCAAGCCGGGAGCACTCTCATTGGACGCCATGATTCAATCCAGAATATGTTTTTTATTGACACAAAGTACCTGGATTTCCTTAAAGATAAAACTGTCGTTGTGTTTGATGATGTCATGACGAGCGGAGCAACCCTTAATGAGATCGCTCGTATTCTGAAAGAAAGCGATGTAAAGCGTGTCATCAACTGGGTTTTACTAAGAACCACTAAGCAGATCTAATAATGCGAAAATCCTAGTATGTTTAATATCGTTTTATTTGAGCCAGAGATTCCCCCGAATACAGGCAACATTATTCGCCTGTGCGCAAATACCGGGGCCAAATTACATCTCATCGAACCTTTGGGATTTCCGATGGAAGATGCCAAGTTACGTCGTGCTGGGCTGGACTATCACGAGTTTGCCAGCATCAAGGTGCACCCCAATTGGGGTCACTTTCTTGAAACTGAAAAGCCAGACCCGCAACACCTTTTCACGCTCACCACCAAAGGCTCTGGAAAGTTCCATGAGGGTAAATACACCCCGAATGATTATTTTGTTTTTGGATCAGAAACTAAAGGGATCACCGAGGAAGTGCGCAACTCGATTCCTAAAATGAATCAAATGCGCTTAGCCATGCAAGACAATAGTCGTAGCCTTAATTTATCAAACACTGTGGCGATTGTTGTCTATGAAGCTTGGCGTCAGAATGGACTTGCTGGTGGTAAATAAGTAGGCGTCAGAAACTTAAGTTTCAATTTTCGGATCACGGCCCATGAGTTTTTTCACAGCATCTTGTGGAGTGAGTTGACCAGAGAGAACGTCACCCATCATTGCAGTGATGGGCATTTCAACATCAAGGCGCTTAGCTAAATCACCAACTGCTGCCGCACAAAGAACGCCCTCTGCAACGTGCCCAAGATTAGCCAAAATCTCAGGCAAGGATTTACCAGCGGCTAACTCCAGACCGACTCTTCGATTGCGTGATAGGTCTCCAGTTGCAGTCAATATCAAATCGCCCACCCCAGTAAGGCCCATACAGGTTTCAGACTTTCCACCAACAGCCTTTACGAGGCGCATCATTTCTGCAAGTCCGCGAGTAAGCACTGCTGCACGTGCATTTAAACCGAGGTTTAAACCATCGCCAATACCAGCTGCAATTGCTAAAACATTTTTTACAGCGCCGCCTAATTCCACGCCAATTAAATCGTCGCTTGAATAAATGCGCATATTCCCATGATGGAAAGCAGCTTGCACAATCTCACACAAAGAAGTGGATGTGCTAGCAACCGTTAATGCACAGGGCATCCCTGCACCCACCTCGTGAGCAAAGCTCGGTCCTGAAAGCGCACCATAGGCATGTTTAATGCCATGGTTATGCAAACTGTTTTCACGTTCAACTACCTGATGAGGCAATAAAGATGTATTAGGTTCTAGACCCTTGCACAACCAAATGATATTGAGGGGCTGCTTTGCTAGCTTGAGAACTTGAGCAATGGTTTGCGAAAGACCCGACATTGGAGTGGCAATCACTAAAAGATCATTGCTAGACAATCTTTGGATTGCATTAGAAAAATCATTTTCTAGCTTGATGCTTTTGGGTAACTTAATGCCTGGGAGATAGGCCTGGTTTTCACCAGTTTTCTCAATCTCCAGCAGCTGGCTTGGATCACGCGACCATAAAGAAACATCCCCTGCACTTTGCTGGCGAGCTGCCTGGGAGGCAATTGCCGTTCCCCAAGCACCTGCACCAAGGATTGTCACTTTCATGATGCGTGACCTTATCTTTTGCTCTTAATGAGGAAGGATGATTTTGCTTTCATCAGCACCGCCGCTAGTTTTAGCAGCATCAGCTTGAGCCTGCATCAATCGATGCTCGTACATTCCATGGAAATTAATTTCATTCAAATGGATTGGCTGGAAGCCCGCACGACTGATCACATCAGCAATATTGGAGCGAAGGTATGGATACAAAATCGTTGGGCAAGTAATTCCCAACATTGGGTCTACCTGCTCAGGTGGAATATTAATAAACTCAAAAATTCCAGCCTGTTTGGCTTCTACCAAAAAGAGTACTTTTGAATCAACCTCAGCAGTAACGGTGCCCATCACGGCAACCTCAAAAAGACCTTCAGTTAGAGGCAGTACTGAAATATCAATTTCCACTTTAATTTGCGGCTCTTCAGCAACAAGCAGAATCTGGGGGGTATTCGGTTGCTCTAAGGACAGATCTTTAAGGTAAACGCGCTGAATACGAAATTCAGGCGCGCTATCTTTTTCAGTATTTTTTGGTGTTGTAGACGTAGTTTCAGTCATCGCAATCTTTCTTTTATCAGTTCTTTACATCAATAAAGGATCAAGCTTTCCAGCGCGATCCAAAGCAACTAAATCATCGTATCCACCGACATGAGTCTCACCTATATAAATTTGGGGAACTGTGCGTCGGCCAGTACGCGTCATCATGACTTCACGTTGTGCAGGGTCAAGGTCAATTAAGATTTTCTCTAAATTGTTAACTCCTTTTTTCTGGAGCAGTTTTTCAGCCATTACACAGTATGGGCAAACCTGAGTGCTATACATCGTTACCTGTTGCATAGTTATTGGCTCACTTAACCAAAGGGAGGGCAGCCAGCTTCCAAGCCTGCACGCCACCATCTAAGGCGCCAACTTCCAGAAAACCCAGTTTTTGTACCTCAGAAAGCGCTTTGCGAGACTGGGCACCAGTTTCACAGACCAAAACTACAGGGCGCTTACGATCCAATTTCAATGCCTCAATTGCAGCCGCAATCGCGGATGCATTAGCCAATTTCGCCCCGGGCAAATGGCCCACCTTAAAAGCCTCTTCTGGACGTAAATCCAAAACATAGGCTTTGCGACGATTTATCCAAATAGTGGCTTCAGTTGCTGTTAAGCCTTTTCCGCGAATAAGCGTAGATAATGTAGGCAGGAAGAGCGCTATGCCGGAAACCACTAGTAAGGCAATAAGCGCTAAATTATCAATTTGAGTGAGAAAGTTCATCACTGGATTATAGAATGGCTCTATGAAACAACTTGTCCTTATTCGTCATGGCGAATCTGCCTGGAACCTTGAAAACCGCTTTACTGGCTGGGCGGACGTTGACTTAACCCCAAAAGGCGCAGAACAAGCGCTCGCTGCAGGTGAACATCTTCGTAAAGCAGGCTATGAATTTGATGTGGCTTACACCTCTGTTTTGCGGCGTGCTATTCGCACACTTTGGCATGTACAAGATGCTATGGATTTAATGTGGCTTCCTGTGGTTCACAGTTGGAGACTAAATGAGCGTCATTACGGCGCACTAACAGGTCTTAATAAAGCAGAAACGGCAGCTCAATATGGCGACGAGCAAGTTCACATTTGGCGTCGCTCATACGATATTAGGCCTCCGTTACTTGAGGCAGATGATGAGCGTAATCCAAAAAATGATAGCCGTTATGCAAAACTTAATGAATCCGATATTCCACTTGGTGAATGTCTTAAAGACAACGTGGAGCGCGTACTACCTTTATGGAATGAATCTATCGCTCCTGCACTCAAAGCAAATAAAAGAGTATTACTAGTCGCACATGGTAATAGCATTCGTTCATTAATTAAGTATCTTGATCAAATGTCTGATGAAGCCATTATGGAAGTAAATGTTCCCAATGGCATTCCACTAGTCTATGAGCTAGATGACAACCTCAAGCCTATTCAACACTTTTACTTGGATTAAAGCAAAAGAAAACATGCGTCAATTTCTCAAGAAGTTTGCCCTCATTACTATTGGCCTTATTGCTGGTGTGACAGCCACCATACAGCTTTCAGCTACCGCCCAACAAGGTACTCAGTTGCCGCTAGACGAAGCTCGCACCTTAGCAAATGTCCTCAGTTACATTCAAAAAGAATATGTCGAGCCGGTTGACGATAAGAAACTACTCACCGAAGCCACCAAAGGTATGGTGAGCAGCTTGGATCCACACTCCACCTTCTTGGATAAAAAAGATTTTGCTGAGATGCAAGAGATGACATCCGGAAAGTTTGCTGGTCTAGGAATTGAAATTACTTCAGAAGATGGTGTAGTTAAAGTTTTGAATCCTATTGAAGATAGCCCTGCTGCACGCGCCGGATTGCAAGCAGGCGACTTAATCACCCGCCTTGATGACAAACCTGTTCGCGGCATGTCTTTGGATAAAGCAGTTCGTACAATGCGTGGTGAACCAGGAACAAAAATTACCCTTACGGTATATCGTAAAAGTGAAGAGCGTAGTTTTCCTGTCACGATTACCCGTGCAGAAATTAAAGTGCAATCTGTTAAGACCAAAATTTTAGACAACGATATTGCTTGGGTGCGTATTACCAGCTTTCAAGAACGCACTGTTCCAGACCTTGCTAAAAAATTAACTGAAATTGCTAAGCAAGATCCAAAGCTCAAGGGCGTTATTTTAGATCTCCGTAACAACGGTGGTGGCCTGCTACAAGGCGCAGTTGGCGTTGCAGCAGCCTTTTTGCCGGCAGATGCGGTTATCGTATCAACTAAAGGTCAATCAGCAGATTCTAAGCAGGTGTTTAATGCCACTCCTGCCATGTATCGTCTTGGTGAAGCGGGTGATCCACTCGCTGGCGTGCCTGAAATGTTTAAAAAGATACCGATGGTCGTTCTAGTCAATGCATACTCAGCATCTGCTTCTGAGATTGTTGCTGGCGCATTACAAGATTACAAACGCGCAACCATTATTGGCAAAACTACTTTTGGTAAAGGCTCGGTACAAACGGTACGCCCATTAACCAGTGATTCAGCACTAAAAATTACTACCGCCTATTACTACACACCAAGCGGCAAATCGATTCAAGCCTATGGAATTAAGCCAGATATCCCAGTTGACCAAAATAAAGATGGTGATCCCGATGATGTCTTAATCACCCGTGAAATTGATAGTGAAAAGCATTTGCGCAATAAACAATCTGCAGAAGATAAGTTAATTGCTGATCGTGAAAAACGTCGTCTTGAAGAGCTTCAACGCATTGAAGAGAAAAATGCGAAGAAAACTCCTGAAGAAAAAGAGAAAGAGAAAAACAAGAAGCCAACAGAACTGGGTAGCGCTGATGATTTCATGCTTACCCAGGCTGTCGCTTATATCAATGGTCAGCCAGTAAAACGCTCTTCATCTAAGCTTGAGTAAACCCCTCCTGAATTTGGAGCTTAGCGATGAATGATGAGCAGCTGCTTCGTTACTCAAGACATCTCCTCCTTGAGGATATTGATGTTGAGGGTCAAGAGAAGCTTCTTAATTCGCACGCGCTAGTCATTGGTGCTGGCGGTCTAGGCTGTGCTGCAGCACCCTATCTAGCTGCAGCTGGCCTTGGACATATCACCCTCATTGATCATGATGAGGTAGAGATAACCAATCTTCAGCGCCAAATAATGCATACAGAAAGTAGCATTGGAAAAAGTAAGGTGGATTCTGGGAAACACTTTCTTTGCCAACTCAATTCTGGTGTTCGCATTCAAACAGTTCAAGCCAAAGTCACTAAGTCGATATTGGATGACTTATTACCAAGCGTAGACATTGTTTTAGATTGCACTGATAACTTTCAAACACGACACCTCATCAATGCAAGCTGCGTGCAATATCAAATCCCTCTAGTTTCAGGATCAGCCTTACGTTTTGATGGTCAAATAACCGTCTTTGATCTGCGAAACACAGCTTCACCTTGCTATGCCTGTATCTTCTCTCCCGATGAAACATTCGAAGAAGTGAGCTGCTCTAGTATGGGAATCTTTTCACCACTCGTAGGCATCATTGGCTCGATTCAAGCCGCTCAAGCCCTGCAAGTTCTGATTGGGTTTGGAGAGCCTTTAGTAGGCCGGATGCTGCTCTGGAATGCCCGGGCCACCAATATTGATGAGATTCGGATTGCGCGCAACACTGAATGCTCAGTATGCGGCAAAGCCCATTAAGGCTTTAAGAAAATAAACGCTCCAAGGCTTTTGCTTGAGCCTCTGGCTCATACGCCTTTAAGACCCTTGGTATGCGCGCTTTTAACATCCCAACATTTGCCTTCAAAATCTCCCGCTTCACTAGCAGTAGCTGACTAAAGTGCATTGAGAAATCAGTTAACCCCAAGGCAAGCAACAATTTAGTAAGAGCAGGATCACCGGCCATCTCACCACAAACAGCGATAGGTATATTCGCTCGTTTAGCCTGGTCAATAATATTAGCTAATAGATTCAAAATCGCAGGATGAAGCGGATCATATAAGTGCGCAACTGCGTGATCAGCCCGATCAATTGCCAGGGTGTACTGAATTAAATCGTTAGTACCAATCGAGAGAAAGTCGAAACGATTAATAAACAAAGGTAGAACTAAAGCAGCAGCCGGAATCTCAATCATGGCGCCCACTTGAATATTAGGATTAAAAGCTTGGCCACGTTGATGTAACTGCTGCTTCGCTTTTTCAATCAAGCGGAACGTTTCATCAATTTCTTTAGCATGTGCCAACATGGGAATCATGATGCGAGCTTGGCCATGCGCAGAGGCCCGCAAGATTGCTCTTAACTGAGTTAAGAAAATCTCTGGTTCAGTTAACGACCAACGAATTGCACGCAAGCCTAATGGCGATGTCCCCGTTTGAGAAACATCGACACCTGCGCCTAAGGCCTTATCCGCGCCGACATCAATAGTTCGGATGTTGACTGGCAACCCATGCATTAAATCGACTACACGCCGATATTCTTGATATTGTTGATCTTCATCAGGCAAAGCTTGATTACGATCCATGAATAAAAATTCTGAGCGAAATAACCCAACCCCTACAGCACCAAGCTTAAGTGCCTGAATTGCATCTTCAGGCAATTCAATATTCGCAAATAGTTCAATATCTACGCGATCCAAGGTTTCGGTACGAGCATGCTTGAGTTGCTGAAGTTTGCGGACCTCTTTTAAGCCCTGTGTTTGCAACTTTCGATACTCAGCAAGCAACTGCTCACCAGGAGCAACCACGACAACTCCTTGCTCACCGTCCAAGATTAACCAATCGCCATGACGAATCATTTCGCTCGCATGGCGAACACCAACCACCGCTGGAATCTCCATACTTCTAGCAACAATCGCAGTATGCGAAGTTTTGCCACCTAGATCAGTTACAAAGCCGGTAAATGCATGCTCTTTGAAGCGCAACATGTCGTGTGGCGCGATATCATGAGCCACAATAATTGAATCAGCATCAACATCTGTTGGCGAGAAAGAATCCGTGTGACCTAGAGAATCTTTTTTCTGGGCATTGAGCGCTTTAATGACTCTCTCAGCCACCTGACGAATATCGTTAGCTCGCTCTTTTAAATAGGGATCTTCAATTTCTGCAAACTGCTCAAGCAGGTCATTGAGCTCAGTTGTTAGAGCCCAGGCGGCATTCATACGTTGTGTACGAATGAGCTTCATGGGCTTTTCGGCTAAGGCCGGGTCAGCCAAAATCATACCGTGAACATCTAAAAAAGCCGCCATCTCTTGTGGGGCATCTTTAGGTAATCCCTGGCGCAGCTGCTCTAGTTCCAAACGAACTTGATCAAATGCATCCAATAATTTTTGTACTTCGGATTCTTCTTTTCCAACTTCAACTAAGTAATGACTAACTTCTAAAGCTGCACGCGATATCAAAACAGCCTTGCCAATGGCAATGCCTTTCGATACCGGAATTCCGTGCAGCGCAAAAGTCATTCTTATTCGCCCTCTCCGAAGCGGTCATTAATTAATGCTGTGAGAGCTTGCATCGCCTCATCTGCCTTCTCGCCGACAGTCTCAAGGGTTACCGTGCTTCCAATACCTGCGGCTAGCATCATGACGCCCATAATGCTCTTGGCATTGATTTGACGACCATTACGTGACAACAATATTTCACAAGGAAATTGGGCTGCCAGTTGAGATAACTTCGCCGAGGCTCTTGCATGAAGCCCTAATTTATTAATAATTTCAATTTCAGCAACTGGCATTCTCTAACCGTTCCTTTTAATCTTGATTTACCTTGGTACCAAGGCGCAATATTCCATTTTGGCCACCAGCCAGTGCCTTTTGCGCAAGCCCCTCTAAGTCTTCACCTCGATGCGAGATACAGCGCATCAACATTGGCAGATTTAGTCCTGCGAGCACAATAATTGGGGCATTTAATCCTGATAAGGGGCCAAGCGACTCTAACTTTGACGCGACATTTGCGGGGGTTGCCCCCATTACATCGGTCAGAATAAGGACGCCATTACCGCTATTCACGCCATAGGCTGCCTTCATCACTCGATCGAAACTTGCCTTAGTATCTTCATGCGGCGGAATATCTACCGCCCTAACGCGTTCCGGCAGAGAGCCAAAAGTGTGCTCTACAAAATTCAACATTGAACTTGCAATGGGGGTATGTGCAACGATTACGATTCCAGTCATGTTATGACACTGCCTTCTCAAGTGCTTTCAACCAAAATTGTGGGACATCGAAGCTACTTTGTTCTGTAATTTCAACAAAACAAGTTGGGCTAGTTACATTAATTTCAGTAAGGAAACCACCAATGAGATCTAGTCCAACCAAGAATAAACCACGTTGATAAAGAATTGGAGCAAGTTTTTCCGCAATACGTTTTTCTGTTTCAGTAAGCAGCATAGCAACTCCTTTGCCACCTGCGGCTAAGTTGCCACGAATTTCACTGCCCTGTGGAATGCGAGCCAATGCATATGGCACCACTTCTCCACCAATCAGGAGTACCCGTTTATCGCCTTGTGCAATTTCTGGCAAGAAACGCTGAATCATGAGTGTTCGAGCACCATTCTCGCCAAGTGTTTCAACAATGCTAGCTAAATTGAGCCCATCTGGACCAACTCGGAAAACACCCATGCCGCCCATGCCATCCAAGGGCTTAATCACAATATCTTGATGAATTTTATGAAACGCCTCAACGGCACCAAGCTCTCGTGTCACTAATGTTGGTGGAATTAAATCAGGAAATTCTGTAATAGCTAGTTTTTCGGAATGCTCGCGAACTGCCGCAGGTTCATTGAAAACTTTAGCGCCTTGTCTTACAGCGGCAGATAGTAACCAAGTTGTATTGAGATACTCAATATCAAAAGGGGGGTCTGTTCTCATTAATATTGCAGAGAATGAATTTAATGCACGCGCCTCTGAAGCTCCTAACTCAAACCAAGAAGTAGAGCTCGGTTTAATAAGCAATGATTGACAATCGGCAACTACAAGATTTTCTTTCCAGAGAATATTGCGGCTTTCACAAAACCACAGATGATGCCCCGCTTCTTGCGCAACACGCATCATTGCCAAAGTGGAGTCTTTTTTAATCTTGAAAGATTCAAGCGGATCGGCAATAAATAAAAGATTCATGGGCTTTAGCGGGTGTAACAACTGCTGTTTAGGAAACTTCCATATCGGGGTCTGTTCTCTCAAGCTCGAGGGATGAGGCCAATAAAGCTAAACGGGCCACAACACCATACAAATAGAAGCGATTAGGCGCCGCACTACCTGGCTTAGCACTCATGTCGGGCATCGAGTTCTGTTCAAATGCGAGCGGAACAAAATGCATACCAGGGGCATTCAGATTTTCATCTGGACCGCGGTCTGTATGCACTCTGTAGAAGCCGCCAATGACATAGCGGTCAATCATATACACCACAGGCTCAGCAACGGCTTCATTGACCTTCTCAAAGGTATATACACCCTCCTGAATCAATACATCACTTACCTCAAGACCTTCTTTAACCACGCTCATCTTGTTACGATCTTTGCGGTTTAAGCCTTTGAGTTGTGCAGGGTCGTTAACAACCATCACACCCATACCGTAGGTACCTGCATCAGCTTTAACTACGACATACGGCTTGTCTTTGATGCCATATTCTCGATATTTCTTTGCAGTCTTTTTCAGCACTTGCTCGACAGCTGCTTGAAGCTCGTCCTCACCCTTGCGCTCATGGAAATTAATATTCGAGCAACTTGTAAAGTAAGGATTAATCATCCATGGATCAATATCAACCACCTTAGCAAACTTCTTTGCCACCTCTTCATAAGCTGCAAAGTGATTAGACTTGCGACGCACATGCCAGCCGGCATGGAGCCCAGGCAAGAGGTACTGCTCATGAATGTTTTCTAAGATAGGAGGAATCCCAGCAGACAAATCATTGTTGAGCAAAATAGAGCAAGGATCGAAATCTTTTAAGCCCAAGCGCTGGTTCTTAAGACCCAAGCGAGACAAAGGCTCCATTAACAAACGGTTGCCATCAGGCAACTCAATCCAAGTAGGTTTTTTAATTTCTTCTGAAAAGGTTCCTAGTCGAACATTGAGTCCGGCTTGGCGCAGGATAGAAGATAAGCGAGCAATATTTTGCAAATAAAAAGTATTGCGAGTATGGCGCTCTGGTATCAACAGTAAATTTTTGGCTTCTGGGCAGATCTTCTCAATCGCTGCCATTGCAGCTTGAACCGCCAGAGGCAACATTTGGGGCGATAAATTATTAAAGCCGCCAGGAAAAAGGTTGGTATCTACAGGAGCTAGCTTAAAGCCAGAGTTCCGGAGATCGACCGAACAATAGAAAGGCGGAGTATGTTCTTGCCATTCAAGCCTAAACCAGCGCTCAATCGTCGGGGTTGCTTCAAGAACCTTTGACTCTAATTCGAGCAAAGGGCCACTTAGGGCAGTAATTAGATGTGGAACCATTCCACCATTGTAAGATTTTTTAAAAGAAAGACGCGGGATCCTAGGATCCCGCGCTTAAAACTAGGCAGCTAACCAAAGCCGCCCAGTGAGGGGTAAATCTACAGATTAAGACTCGTAAGCAGACTCACCATGTGAGCTGATATCCAAGCCTTCGCGCTCTTCTTCTTCCTTTACACGCAAACCGATCACGATATCGATCAATTTGAAGGCTACGAAAGAAACTACGCCTGACCAAATAACAGTGGTAATCACGCCTTGCGCCTGAATCCACAATTGGCTAGCAATAGAGTAGTCAGGAGCAACTGCATTTGCTACGTAATCCCAAATGCCAGAGCCACCCAATGCTGGATCAGCAAATACACCAGTCAACAATGCACCAGTAATACCGCCTACGCCGTGAACACCGAATACGTCCAAAGTATCGTCTGAACCCAAAATCTTCTTGAGACCAGTAACACCCCAGAGGCAAACTACACCAGCGATTAAACCAATAATGATTGAGCCCATTGGGCCAGCAAAACCAGCTGCAGGAGTAATAGCAACCAAACCAGCTACGCAACCAGAAGCAGCGCCCAACATCGAAGGCTTGCCTTTGAGAACCCACTCAGCTACAGACCAGCCCAATACAGCAGCAGCAGTTGCTAAATAAGTATTTACGAAAGCCAATGCAGCGCTACCGTTTGCTTCGAGTGCTGAACCAGCATTGAAACCAAACCAGCCGAACCACAAGAGAGCAGCGCCAGTCATTACATAAACTAAGTTGTGTGGCTTCATTGCTTCTTTACCGTAGCCCAAACGCTTGCCGATAACAAAGGAGCCAACCAAACCAGCGACCGCAGCATTGATATGCACAACAGTACCACCAGCAAAGTCGAGAACACCTTTTTGCCACAACCAACCAGCACGAGCAGTAATTGCTTCGAGTGATGCAGCATCTTTGATGTCATCAGGACCAGGCCAGAACCAAACCATGTGAGCGATTGGCAAGTAGCTAAATGTGAACCAAATGATCATGAATACTAAGATTGCAGAGAACTTAGCGCGCTCAGCAAAAGAACCAATGATCAAACAGCAAGTGATGGTTGCGAACACTGCTTGGAAAGCCATGAATACGTATTCAGGAATCACAACACCTTTACTAAAGGTTGCTGCTACTGAATCTGGATTCATACCACCCAAGAACAGACGATCTAATCCACCAACGAATGCTCCGCCTTCCGTGAACGCAAAGCTATAGCCATAGATAGCCCATAACACTGTGATCATAGAAAAGACCATGAAACATTGCATACAGATAGACAAGATATTCTTGCTACGTGTTAAGCCGCCGTAGAACAAAGCCAAGCCAGGAAGCGTCATCAACAACACTAACGCTGTACAAACCATCATCCAGGCAGTATCACCTTTATTGCACTTTTCAGAGCAAAGAACGGGTGCAGGTTCTGCGGCTGCTGGAGTTGCGGCAGGAGCAGTAACTGCTGGTTTTTTAACTTCATCAGCATGCGCTGGTGAAGTCACTATTACACCAGTAGCGCCAATAGCCAAGGCCATCGCACCACCAGCAACAAGTCGTTTCATCCAAGTTAACATTTTGAACCTCTCTTTAAAGTGCTGACGCGCCGGTTTCACCGGTACGAATACGAATGACGTGCTCAACTGGGGAGACAAAAATCTTGCCATCACCAATCTTGCCAGTACGTGCAGATTTTTCAATTGCTTCAATCGCACGCTCCAAGATGCCATCTTCAACAGCAGCTTCAATTTTTACCTTAGGTAAAAAATCAACAACATACTCAGCACCGCGATACAACTCGGTGTGACCTTTTTGACGACCAAAGCCTTTAACTTCAGTGACGGTAATGCCCGAAACTCCCACTTCCGAGAGAGCCTCGCGCACTTCGTCAAGCTTGAAGGGCTTGATGATTGCGGTAATTAATTTCATATGTTTCTCCGTTCAGGGAAATAATTAAAAAGTTTTGGTCAAAGAAACTAGACCTGTTTGGCCGCCCATATTTCTGCCGGTTGGTGTTGCATAAGCATACACACCAGAATAATTTCCACTTCCTTGTTTAACGTTTGTGCCAACATAAGCCGCAGAGGCAGATAAACCTCCGCCAAAGTCTTTAGTTAAACCCAATTTCCAGTCGGCGTAACTAGCTGAAGCTTGTCCGGCTTGTATATATTGACCTGCAATCTTTTGATATCCAAAGTGGCCATTTAAAGTGATACCCCAAAAGCCTGTATCGTAATTGGCTGTTATGTCAGAGTAGTTAGAACCAGTACTAGATGGAGCAGCAAAAGTATTGCTCAAGGCATAGGAGAACTTAATAAAACCAGTTACTGGGCCAAATGTAGCGTTTTGTGCGATGTACAACTCAGTTGTATTTGGGTTGGTCCCAGTAATTTGTGAAGTTGGATAGTAGTATTGCAAAACACCGAAGTCAGAAGCAAAACCTTCTGCGATCAACTCCTTTTTGAAACCACCGTAGAAGTCCATCTCAATAGGTGCACTCTTCGCAAGACCTTGATCAGAAACCCAGCTAATAGAGGAGTTCCAGTTACCAATATAAAGACCGCTTTCATGAGCGTAGTCAAAACCACCTTGAATGGCTGGCTTGTAGTCTGATTGTGTTAGACCACGATAGATATAGTTATTAGTTACGGTTACGTTAGCAGTGATGGGGCTAACTTCTGGTGCTTCTGCTGCAGCTGCGGCTTCTTCTGCAAATACTGAAGAACACGCCAAGCCACTTAACAATGCGACTGCAGCTACTGACATTGCCTTCTTGTGTAAAGTTTTCATGAACTACTCCTTACTGGTTGTAATAAAAAATGGGTTAAATGCTTAATTGCATGGGGTGATCATGAAGGGAGCGCTAAATGAGGATTTCGGCCAATTCCCCTTAATAATGCTTATGCACCTCTATAGTGCTTTATATTGCACCATATCAGGGAATTTAAGGTCTTTTTAGCCATTTCTAGGCTTTTTACAGACTTTTTGGGTCTCAACTTAAAATATGAATGTGTGTGTTTTATACAACTCTCTAAGGAATAGAAAACCCCATCATGCAAAAACCAGGTGAAATCCTCGAGCAAATCCAACGCATTGCCAGCGATATGCAAAATAAAGTGGGCGACGCAATCCGAAATTCGCCAGCTCAAGAAATTGAAAAGAATGTGAAGGCCATGATGAACCAAGGTTTTCAGAAGCTAGACTTGGTTACCCGCGAAGAATTTGAACTGCAAACTAAAGTGCTAGCCAAGACAAGAGAAAAGTTAGAGGCGCTTGAAGCCAAAGTGGCGGCCCTAGAAAAAAGTCAGTAATACTTCGCCTTGAAGTCTTCGACTTTAATCTGGATAAAACTCATTAAAGAAAGTTTCGTATTCTTCTTTAGATAAAAGTATTTTTGAATCGTCCGAATTTGGATTGGTATGCAGCACTGATATCTGATAAATCCATACATCACCATTTCCAGAAAATCGAGTAATCCAACGAACTCGCATCATTTGCTGGATTTTTTCATTCGCTTTAAATGTAATGAAATAATCTTTACTAGCGAATTTCTGATGATCAACTGTTTGATATGTGGTCTCTTCAACATTAGCAATACCCCCTGAGGCCTTTGCTCTATCAAGCAAATTGCTCTGCAACTGGAAGACTATTTTTGAGGCTTCCCAGGCTGTATTTGCGGGCAGCTTGATGGTGCTAATTGAATAAATATCATCATCAATTTTGATAGCCTCAAGCGATTGCTTGAGCTCTTGATTTTGATAAGGAAGTTGACGCTCCATCTTTTCTGGTTTACCAGGAAAGAGCGCGGTGTAGTGTTGGTCTGGAGCTTGGACATTGCGCCAGTTAAGTTTTGGACTACAGGCTAGTAAAAAAACAAGTGTCGCAAAACAACCAATTCTTAAAACATTTTTAAACAATACCTGCTCCGTGCGCTTGCTGATCGGCATGGTAACTAGAGCGCACCATGGCACCTACTGCCGCATGTGAGAAGCCCATGGCATATGCCTTCTCTTCAAACATCTTAAATACATCGGGATGCACATAACGCTGAACCGGTAAATGGTGTCCTGAAGGCGCAAGGTACTGACCAATCGTGAGCATGTCGATATTGTGGTCACGCATGTCTTTCATTACTTCGAGGATTTCTTCATCCGTCTCGCCCAGCCCAACCATCAATCCACTCTTAGTAGGAATATTAGGGAAGCGCTCTTTGAAATCCTTCAATAACTTTAAAGAATGTAGGTAGTCCGCCCCTGGTCTCGCCTGTTTATATAAACGGGGAACTGTTTCCAAATTGTGATTCATCACATCTGGCAAACCTTTTGGTGCGTGCTGTGAAAAGATATCTAAAGCTTTATCTAAGCGACCACGAAAATCAGGCACTAAAACTTCTATCCGAGTACTAGGCGAGAGACCACGTGATTGCGAGATGCAATCCACATAATGCATTGCGCCACCATCGCGCAAGTCATCACGATCAACGCTGGTGATCACCACATAATTTAATTTGAGCGCTGCAATAGTCCGCGCTAAGTTAGCGGGCTCTTTTGTATCGAGCGGATCAGGTCGGCCATGCCCTACATCACAAAATGGGCAACGACGTGTGCACTTATCACCCATGATCATGAAGGTTGCAGTGCCCTTACCAAAGCATTCACCAATATTTGGGCAGCTCGCTTCTTCACAAACTGTTACCAATTCGTTTTCACGCAAAATCTTTTTAATCTCAGCAAAACGAGAATTACCTGATGCCGCTTTAACTCGAATCCAATCTGGTTTTTTTAATACCTCTGACAGGGGAACAATTTTGATTGGAATACGCGCGGTCTTCTCGCTCGACTTTTGTTTGCGAGTGGCGTCATATTGCATGTCTTGACGCTCTTGCGCAGTATTGTTGGGGTCTGTTTTATTGATAGTCATGTTGGCATGAGTTGCTTTTGTAGGTGCTCCAAAAGCCTTTGGCTAATAGTGTCTATATTGTCCTTGATCCCGAGAGTTTGCATATCGACCGTCTTTAAGCCCTCATACCCGCAAGGGTGGATGCGCCCAAAAGCCTCTAAATCAGTGGCTACATTCAAGGCTAGGCCATGATAAGAGCAGCTTTTGGAGACTTTAAGGCCCAAAGCGGCAACTTTAGCCCCTATCCATTCGGGTGATATACCAGGTTGTAGAGACACATAGATGCCGGGCGCCCCAGAACGTCTTTCGGCCACCAAACCAAAATCAGCCAAAGTATTAATTAGGGCTTGCTCTATGCGCGAGACCAGCTCTTTTACAAAAATCCCCAGCCGCTTCAAATCAAGCAAGAGATAGACCACGATTTGGCCTGGCCCATGATAGGTAATCTCACCACCACGATCCACCTGCACTAACGGAATTTGATTGCTTGGTGAATGTAAATTACCGGCATCACCAGCAAGGCCCAATGTAAATACTGGTGGATGCTCCAAAATCCAAATTTCATCTGGTGTAGTGCTATTGCGCTCTTTTGTGAATGCGCGCATCACTTCATACGTTGATACGTAATCTACTACTCCTAGATGTTTAACCAATACAGTCATCAACTAAAGTTAAAGAACGACGCTCACAAGTGGATGTGTTGAGAGCGTGCGATACAACTCGTCTAACTGTTCACGGCTAGTAGCGGTAATTGGCAAAGTAATTCCCAAATAGTTTCCATCTTTTGATGGTCTTTGCTCAACCTTGCTCTCATCAAATGTAGGATCAAACTGTTTAGCAATGTGAATAATTGCTGGCAAGTACTCTGGGTTTGATTTGCCCATTACTTTAATTGGAAAAAGTGATGGGTATTCAATCAGGGATTTTTCTTCGGTCATAATTTTTCAGGGCCTTCTTAATTCTTTCGATGATCTGGCATACCTAACCAGGCGCTTGTAATAATGTTGCGAATACAGTGCAAGCGACGATGGAAAAAATGATCAGCGCCTGGTACAACTTGGACAGTCAGCTCTTGTGGTCGCGCCCAATCCAAAACATCAGTCAATGGGATCGTTTCATCCAGCTCACCATGAATTGCTAGGGTATCTGCGGGAACTGAAGCGAGCGTCCACTTACCTGCTGCGCTACCAATCATAACCAAGCGTTCTGCTGGTCGCCCTAGCTCAGCAAGTCTTTGTACTAAGTGACTTCCCACGAAGCTTCCAAAGGAAAAACCAGAAACAACTAGAGGCAAAGTATTCGCATTAGCCACCCAAGACTGATTAGCAGTGGCCTCGAATTGCGCCCAACTAGAGGGAGTACGCATCCAATCAGTGACATGCAATAAATCCTCTAATTCGCCAACACCATTGTCATGAACACCAGCAGTACCGCCCACTCCACGAAAGTTAGGCCGCACACTAACATAGCCCAATTGGTTAAATGCACGCGCCATTGTCTGTGCTACTTTGTTATCCATTGTTCCACCCATCAGCGGATGTGGATGAGCTACAAGTGCTAAGCCACGCACAGCAAACTCAGGGTTGGCTTTGAGCTCATCTGGAAGATCAATGGACATTTCCATTAACCCAATAACTCCATCAATCTGAATGACTTTGGTACGGCTATTCATGTGAATACTTTCAACAATAACTAAGAATATCTACGTTAACTGTAGCCGCTCTACCGGGCGACCATTGATTAAATGCGATTGAATAATTTCTTCTACGTCATCTTGATCAACCAAGGTATACCAAACCCCCTGCGGATAAACCACCATCACCGGACCATCTGCACAGCGATCAAGGCAACCTGCTTTGTTAACGCGAATCTTGCCAGGACCAGAAAGTCCCAATTCTTTGACTCTGTTCTTAGCGTATTCAAATAATGCAAATGCATTATGTCGATCGCAACAATCTTCGCCATTGCTTCGTTGATTTAAGCAAAAAAATAGGTGGTGTGAAAAGCTCATATAAAAATTATATTCATCAATGTTTTACCCGAAGATCCGCTGAATTGCGCATCATCCAAATAAAAGCTAAAGGCAGCCAAATGACTGAAACCCACTGCATTAGCTCATTAAAATGCAATAAGCGTCCTTGTTGCCAGTGTCTCAGAGTCAGAATGAAATAAGGATTATCAGGCAAGATATGAATTGCTACCGTAGCGATAATGAGGCATAGCAAAGCTAAGCCGGCCTTAGCTCTTTGGCTAAGACGTAAAGACCAGCGTAATGCAATCGTTCCAAAAAGCATTCCCCAGAATGCACCGGCCGTTAACCAAATAAAACTGAATTCGACTCCAAACTGCAGTGCGGTAAATAAAGTCTTGAGCAGCACCGTAAGGTAAAGTAAACCATTCAAAATCTGCCATTGAGGTGCCTTGGCACGCATGCCTAAAGAAAGTAACAGGCCAGCCCCAAGCCAGCATAGGCCAGTGATTAAGGTTTCTTGTGCTACCTGGTTAATTACAGTCGTTCCCCAGTCTATGGAGCCAAAGATGACATGGCCCCAAACACCAGTACCCAGCCATGAACTCTGGGGGTAAATCTGCGACCATGGAAACAGCAGAAACAAGGCGCAGGCAACCCAATTCAAACCAAACCATTGATCAAAGCGTCTCCGAATGGCGGTTCCGGACAACCATTGCGGGCCCAAGGGAATCGCCAATAAACCACCCAATAGACCGCCAGATACATTTGCCCACCAGTCCATCAAACTAGGAACGCGGGATGGCACCCATGACTGGAGTGTTTCAACACCCAATGCTAATAGAGCACTTAATGCCAACGCAATGCTAAGTGCCCGAAAATTGCGCCAACGAGGATAGGCAGCAAAAACCAATAGGAAGCCGAAGGGGATATAGGCCAATATATTGACCGTTACATCAAACAGGGTGATAAATCGAGGCAATGGGGCGGCAAGCCATGCCCATACCTCGATTCCATTCTGAAAGTCGAAATCAAATGGATTGAGGCTGATATAGAGGATCAGCAAGGCATAACTAAGACTAATTACTCTGGCTAAAGGCATAGCCTGCATAGGCCATACTAATTTGCGAGGGCGCTGAGCTTTGTGTTGCATTCCACAATTCTAGGTCAGACCTTTCTACAATGGCGAAATGACTGTGAATTGCATTCTTGAGCGTGTAGCTGAGACTCGATCAACCAACGACGATCTATTAGAGCGTTGGCGAGCTGGCAGCCTTATAGACCCCGTGGCACGCATCGCTTACAAACAGACTGCGGGCAAAGGTAGGGCTGGAAGAACTTGGCTGGCTAATCCTGAGGACACCATCTGCTTTTCTTTGGCCTTCCCCTTCCATCAGAGCCCTGCTGAACTTTCAGGATTGAGTTTATTGGTTGGGCTAGCAGTGATTTCAGGGCTCGCTCAAGCCTGTAATCTTTCGGAGGCCACATTTTTTGATGCGGGCCTGAGACTAAAGTGGCCCAATGATTTATTGCTTAATAACGCCAAATTGGGCGGGATTTTGATTGAAGGGGGTCAGGCTAAATCCGGCGACCCCACTTGGATGATTGTGGGTATCGGCATTAATTTGCGCAACGCAAAAGAGATTGAAGTGGGGCTGGGGCAAAAGATTGGCTCGCTAGATCAACTCCTTCCAAGTTCGATCACACCCCCTGATATGGAATATGTGTGGATCAAGTTGTTAGAGTCCCTTCAGGGGTATTTCAAGCAATTTGCCCAATCTGGCTTTGGATCATTTCATTCGCAATGGTCTAGATGGGATGCATACGCAGGACAAGTGGTTTGCATCTCCGGCGCAGGGAAAGACTCCATTATTGGAACTGCCAAAGGTGTTGATGCGAATGGCGCTCTCCTATTAGAGAATGAACATGAAACAATCTGTGTTTATGCCGGTGATGTATCTTTGCGAGCCAAACCATGAGTCTCTATCTATTATTTGACGTTGGCAATACCCGTCTGAAATGGGCGGCTGTTGAATCTTCTCAAAAGCCATCTGATCAACAAAAAAAGTTATGGGCTTACTCAGGCTCTATTAGCAGCAAATCCCTGCAATCTCCGGAACACAAAGCCGAGCTAGCAGATTACATCGCTAAAACATTACCGAAACCAGATGCTATTGGATTTAGCTGTGTAGCCGGGGCAGATGCCATTGATAATCTCAAATCCCTTTTTCCACAATGGGGGGATATCGAGTGGAAACAATTACGCGGAGACAGTAGTTATGAAGGGATACGCACGTTATATCAAGACCCTAGTAAATTGGGGGCTGACCGTTTAGCTGCTGTCATTGGAGCGCGCGCACTTTCAAAGAGCAATACTCTCATCATCAATGCCGGCACCGCTACTACGATTGATTTACTGGGCTCGAATGGCCTGCACTATGGCGGCTGGATCCTACCAGGCTTAGGACTCATGCAAAAAAGCTTGGAAGCCAATACAGCGCAATTACCGCTAGCGGTTCGTGGGGATGCACCACTAGGCTTTGGGCGTTCCACAAATGATGCCATTATTGGTGGATGTGATGCCGCTCAACTTGGCGCCATTCAATTTGCAATTGATGTTGCTAAAGATCTGAATCATCCAGTCGAAAGAATTTGGCTTGATGGTGGAAACTCTAAAGTGATTGCAAGCGAAATAAACCGCTTGGGGAAACTCAAGTCGCTCACGATTGAGCCCTCAGAAGGATTGGTGCTAAGAGGTCTCTGGGCGTGGCTTCTGAATAATCCCTAAAGAAAATATCAAGAGCGAATCTTGCCGAGCAAAGTAGTTGTAGATCGCTCATATAAAAATGGAATCGCAATCGCTTTACCACCCCAGGTCTTCACCAAATGGGTTTCTGCCAATGTGTCAATTTCATAATCACCGCCCTTAACGTAAATATCGGGGCGTATTTTTTCGATGAGATTGACTGGAGTTTGTTCTGTAAATAAAACAGCCATATCAACGCTTTCCAAGGCTGCCAATAGTGCTTGACGATCCGCCTCTGAGTTAATAGGCCTATCATCGCCTTTACCCAACATCTTGACTGATGTATCTGAATTCACTCCGACGACCAAGCTTGCTCCAAGTGCACGTGCTTGAGCCAAATAACTGGCATGACCTCGATGCAAGATATCGAAAACCCCATTAGTAAACACAAGGGGTCTTGGTAGCTTAGCAATGCGTTCCACAAGCTGCTCCTGGGAACACACTTTTGTTTCAAAAGAGGGTGGGAGTAAAGAGCTCATTACGCAATATTAATGGCATTGTGTGGTGCAAGCGATATTACCGATAATGTCTTAGACTTGGGTACTCAATATTCGAACAAAAAAAGGCAATATGATCCGCAAAATACTCGCCAAATTGGCTTACTTTGCCTGCTCCTTTCTTATTCTAGGCGTGGCAATGGAGGGCGCTATAGCTGCGCCGGCCTGTAGCCCGCTGCTATCTCATACTTTTTTGCGCCTACAAGATGAAGCGCCACAGAATCTTTGCCAATATCAAGGGAAAGTCATTTTGGTCGTTAATACAGCCAGCTTTTGTGGATTTACGAGCCAATATGAAGGTCTCGAGAAAATTTACGCTAAATATAAAGATCGAGGCTTTGTCGTTTTAGGATTCCCCTCAAACGACTTTGGACAACAAGAACCTGGAAGCAATAAAGAAATTGCTGACTTTTGTAAAAACACGTATGACGTCAAATTTCCCATGTTCGCTAAAAGCGTAGTATCAGGAAATAATCCAAACCCACTTTTTAAAATGTTGATCGCTAAGACGGGCACTACGCCAAAGTGGAATTTTTACAAATACCTCATCAATCGAAATGGCGAAGTGGTCAACTCATTTAATAGTATGACGAAACCTACTAGCCCCAACGTCACCAATGAAATTGAAAAATTGTTAGAAGAAAAACCGCAATGAGCAAAAAGCGGATTGCCATTGTTGGCGCAGGTATCTCTGGCTTAGGCTGTGCTTATGCATTACGTCAACATCCGGGTATTGAAATCACGCTTTATGAAGCGGGTGATCACATAGGTGGGCATAGCAACACCGTAGACCTGACTTGCACTATCGATGGCAAAGAAGTAATTCATGGAGTTGATACGGGCTTCCTAGTATTTAATCGTAAGACCTATCCGCGCTTGGTGCGTCTTTTTGAAGAAATTCAGGCCCCAGTATCACCCTCTGAAATGTCCTTCTCGGTATCTATTGATGCCTCAGAGAAAACTCATGGGCATCGGAATATTGAATGGGCCGGTAACGACCTAAACTCCTTCTTTGGACAAAGATCCAATCTCCTATCCCCATCGTTCTGGAGAATGGCTTACGACATCTTGCGCTTTAATCGCTTGGCAACCAAATTAGCACAGGAACAAATAGACGCGGGGCATCAATACGCAAAACCAGATGAAACGATTGCACAATTCCTGAAAAGAAATCGCTTTAGCCAAAGCTTTAAAGAAAACTATTTTTTACCAATGATTGGCGCTATTTGGTCTTGCTCAGTCGAGCAGATGCTGGAGTTCCCAATCCAAACCATGATTCGGTTTTGCCACAATCACGGTTTATTGCAGATTCAAAATAGACCCCAATGGCTGACGATACAAGGCGGTTCACGCGAATACGTCAAACGCCTTGTCAAAGCCTTAGAAAACCATCGCATCACTATTAGACGCGAAGCAGCGCTGCGTATCAATGTTACCCAGGATGGAAGTGCTCCCGTCGAAATTGTGAGCACTTCAGGATCAAGCCTATTTGATGAAGTAGTAATGGCTTGTCATAGCGATCAAACATTAGACCTTGTGCATGGAATGAGCGCTCAAGCAAAAAATATTTTGTCAGCAATTCCATATCAAAAAAATCGCGCCATTCTTCACACCGATAACCGCTTTCTTCCAGAAAATAAGCGCTGTTGGGCTGCGTGGAATTACACAGCCAAATCTGGAATTGCGCCATCATCAAAACAGCACGTCAGTGTGAACTATTTAATCAATCGCTTGCAGCCCCTTCCAAAAGAGCTTCAAAATACACCAATTATTGTGAGCTTAAATCCCTCTACCGACCCCGACCCGAACTTGGTTCACAAAGAAATTTTCTATTCACATCCGGTATTTGATATGCATGCTATACAGGCACAGAAAGAGCTACCGCTCATTCAAGGCGTCTCTTCGATTTGGTACTGTGGTGCATGGACTGGATTTGGCTTTCATGAGGATGGATTGCGCTCTGGAGAACTGGTAGCAGAAGCCTTGATTGAGAGCATGCGTTTGCCAATTCAATCCATCCCCAAGCAAGATACGCAATAAATGAATCAGCCAAAGATTAACTTTGGAGTAGTGAAACATCGTCGCTTTAGACCGGCCTCGAATGCATTTGGTTATGGTGTTTTTACACTGTCTATACCAATGCGTACTCGCAAAATACATCCAGAAATTCTAAGTGAGCGCGGCCTCAAAGACAACCGTAGCGGTCTATTCTCTTTTTTTGATAAAGACCATGGGCTGGGTGGTTCAGATAGCTTGGCATGGATTGAAAAAATCTTAAAAGACAATGGCATTCATCATGACGATGGTGAAATTTGGCTTCATACTTTTCCTAAAGTTCTGGGGTATGTATTTAATCCTGTGAGTTTTTGGGTATGCACTCAAACAGATGGGCAAGTGATTGCGGTGCTAGCAGAAGTGAACAATACTTTTGGAGAACGTCACTGTTATCTATTACATAAAGATTCTAATGAGCCCCTCCGCTCAGGAGAAACACTCACTAGTAAAAAAGTATTTCACGTGTCTCCGTTTTGCGAGGTTCAAGGGGAGTATCGTTTTCGCTTCCTCTTTCCCCAAGATAGTCTCAGTAAAAACAATGCTGTTTACCGCATTGAACTACATGAAGACCAACTCCCACTCATCCATACCAGTATTAGCGGTACCAGTCGCCCACTAAGCCAATCCGCTTTATTGCTTGCCTTCATGCGCTACCCCCTGATGAGTTGGGGAGTAATTTTCCGCATTCATTGGCAGGCATTGAAATTATGGCTAAAAGGTGTACCCTTTCATTCAAAGCCAAATCCACCTGAATTAGAAGTCAGTAAATGAATCGTCCCGGACACACCTTACTCTCGCGGCTCAACTTTTCAGGGCCAAAGAAATCAACACATTCAACGAACCAAGTACCCATTAGCGCACAAACTGTCTTAGGTATCTTGTCTCAACTACGTAGTGGTCATTTAACAATTACTTTACCGAATGGCGAGGTAAATAAATTTGGCAATACAGCAGATGCTTTACACGCCGACATTCAAGTGTTGGACTGGTCATTCTTTAAGCAACTCTTATCCCATGGAGATATTGGCTTTGCCGAAAGCTATATTCGCGGCGAATGGAATACTTCTAACCTAAAAGCGATTCTGGAATTAGCGATTCGTAATCGCACCATTCTGGAGAAAGCAATCTACGGAAGTTGGCTTGGATCGATTCTGTATCGCCTTAAACATTGCCTACGTGATAACTCAAAGGCAGGTAGCCGTAAGAATATTCATGCACATTACGATTTAGGTAACGCCTTTTATAGTCTGTGGCTTGATCCAACAATGAGCTACTCCAGCGCATGGTTCTCAGATGGGGACAAGCAAACTTTGGCTGAAGCTCAACGCGCCAAAATTAAACGTATTCTTACCTCTCTTGATACCAATCCCGGTGACCATATTTTAGAGATTGGTTGTGGCTGGGGCGGTGTAATGGAAGAAGCCCTACGTAACGAGACTGCGATTACTGGGCTTACTCTTTCAACCGAGCAAAAAGCTTATGCGGAAAAAAGACTTGCCAATGTGTCTTCACAAACATCCAATGCCAAACACTTCGAAGTACGTCTTCAGGATTATCGAGATTGCCAAGAGCGGTTTGATGGAATTGCATCAGTAGAAATGTTTGAGGCCGTTGGTGAAAAACATTGGCCTGAATATTTTCAGACGATTGCCAAATGCCTGAAGACTGGCGGCAAAGCATGCGTACAAACCATTGTGATTGCTGAAGAACTCTTCGAGCGCTATAGACACAATACTGACTTTATTCAGCAATATGTATTTCCAGGAGGCATGCTGCCCTCGCGCGCTAGCTTTAAAGCAAGTGCCGCAAAGGCCGGGCTTCAGATTGAGAATGAATTTGCATTTGGGGTGGACTATGCCAAAACCCTCTGCTTATGGCGAGATAGCTTTAATTCAAAAGTTCAAGAAGTTCGTCAACTAGGATTTGACGAAGCCTTCATTCGACTCTGGAATTTTTATCTCATGTATTGCGCCGCAGGGTTTGCAGAGCGTAATATTGATGTGGTGCAGTTCACATTAAGCCATCAGACCAACACAGCATCTAGGGATGCGATCAAAGCATGAGGCAAAAAGGAGTTGATCAGTTTGCCAGCAAACGGGTTTGGATTATTGGCGCCTCCAGCGGTATTGGTGAAGCTTGCGCTAAAGCCCTCATCCAAGCAGGTGCAAAGGTAGCTCTTTCGAGCAGACGAGTAGAACGATTAAATGTCATTGCTCAATCCGCCTCCACAAATCAGGCTTTAGTTTTTCCCTTAGACGTCACCCAAACAGATCAATTAAAAGCAGCTTACGATTGCATTCTGAATGGCTGGGGTGGAATTGATATTTTGCTATTTGTATCGGGCATGTATGTTCCTCTGCGTGCTGATCAATTTGATTTCCAGATAGCCGAGCAAACGATTGATGCCAATTTACTTGGTCCGATGCGCGCAGTATCTCTTGTACTTCCTGAAATGCTCAAAGCACATAGTGGGCATATCGCCATCGTTGGCAGTGTTGCAGGCTATAGCGGACTGCCTAAAGCCCTTGCCTATGGGCCAAGTAAAGCCGCCATCATTAATTTCTGTGAGAATTTGTATTACGACTTACTGCCAGAAGGCGTAAGCGTTCATATGATTTCTCCTGGATTTGTGGCTACCGAGGCAACCGCTCAAAATGACTTTGAAATGCCTGCCTTAATAAGTGCCGAAGAAGCTGCAAATGAAATACTGAAGGGGATACAAGAAGGTGAATTTGATATTCACTTCCCTAAACGATTTTCAAGATTCTTGAAGTTTCTCAGAATCCTGCCTTACCCAGTGTATTTTTGGATTGTGCGCCGCTTTGTCAAAATCTAAGCAGCGCATTCCTCAGTAAAGATTTACTGCTTGTACTTATCTTTACGAATTTTTTCTTCCAAATAATCCATTACGGCAATGGCCTTCGCTTTGCTGCCAGCGATAGAGGGAGAGGTGACATATTTTCCCTGCATCACAATCGTAGGAACACCTTCAATGCGATAAGCCTCTGTTAATTGTTTTGCTGCGCGTGCCTTAGACACCACAGCAAAAGAACGATAGGTTGCTAAAAAAGTATTCTTATCAATACCTTGTGAGGCAACCCAATCAGCAATTTCTGTCTCAGTCATTAAGCGCTTGTTTTCTTTATGCATGGCATACATGACTTTTTCATTCATTGCCTCACCTTTGCCCATTGCCTCAAGCGCATAAAACAACTGGCTGTGCGGCAAAAAATCATCCCGAAATGCCACTGGCACTCTGCGGAATACAACATCTTTTGGTTGACGCTTCACCCAAGCACTCAGGTCAGGCTCAAAGTCATAACAATGTGGGCATCCATACCAAAAAAATTCAATAACTTCGACCTTCCCTTTGACCTCTACTGGTTGAGGCGCTTGCAAGATACGGTAGTCAAAGCCCTCTTCCATTTTTTGACCTTGCGCGTTTGCAAGGCCACTTAAAAATAGAAAGGTTGTGAAAACAAAAATTCTTTTGCTTAGTGAGATCATGATGGATTATTTTTTATTTACTAGTTTTAATCAAGGTTGGCTTAATACCCATACCACTTAATTTATCGCGCACAGCATTACTCTCATCCACACTGTTGTATGGGCCTGTACGTACGCGCCAAAGAGTGTTGCCATCGCTGGTCAGTTCACTCAATTGCGTTTGAATTCCTTGAATTGCCAACGTCGCTTTTTGTGCATCCGCATCAGCGCGCTTGGCAAATGCGCCTACTTGCAAGAAGTAAATAGCTTCCGTCTTTGGTGTAGGGGTAGCAGCAGTATCAGCCGATTTTTTACCATTTACTAAATCGCCGATAGGATCCGACGAAGCTGGGGCAGGTGCTTTACCTTGCAAAGGTTTATTTAGGTCCAATGGTTCTACTGGTGCAGCAGGCTCTCCTTCAGTGGGAGCGGCTGAAGGCTTAATGGTGAGGGGTAGATTCGGTGCACGCACTCCAGGCCGCTCTTGAGGTGTATTTTTAGAAAGATAAAACGCAATAACGAAAGCAATGCCAAGACCTACTGCTAGGCCAAAGATAAAGCCCAAAATAGTGCCGCCATATTGTGCATCGCTAGGGATCTTGTCTTGTTCCTGCTTCATGAAGCCAGTTTGTTGATTCGGTTTATTCATCATGTCCTCATCTTACATTTTCACCTCATACATTACTACTACATCTTTGCGGGTGCAGAGACCCCTAATACCCTTAGACCATTTTGAAGCACTTGCCGAGTAGCAGATAGCAGTGCAAGACGCGCTAATTTCAATGCTGGATCATCTATTAATACCCGATCTGCGTTGTAGAAGGTATGGAAATCTCCTGCTAAATCACGTAAGTAAAAAGCGAGCGCATGTGGAGCTAATTCTGCAGCCGCATCCGTCAATACTTCAGGATATTCAGCCAGACGTCTTAACAAATGATCTGAAGCTTTGCTTTGCAAGAGAGACAAATCTGCACCAGCTAAATCACTAGGCTTTCCGTCCCATTGCAGCAGGATAGAGGAGATACGCGCATGAGCATACTGCACATAGAACACCGGGTTCTCATCGTTTTGTTGCAATGCTAAATCAATATCAAATACAAATTCTGTATCTGCTTTTCTGGAAATTAAGAAAAAGCGTACAGCATCACGACCACGTTGCAATGCCAACTCACGCTCTTCTGGAGTCATTTCTGAAGTAACGCCACCAGACCATTCAACCAAGTCGCGCACAGTCACATAAGAGCCAGCACGCTTAGAAATTTTCACTTCTTCGCCATGACGCATCACAGTAACCATCTTGTGCAAAACATAATCGGGATAGGTTTTCGGAATATCCCAACCGCGCTTTTGAGCAACGCCCTGCAAGCCAGAGCGCACACGGGCGATCGTGCCATGATGGTCACTACCCTGCACATTAATCACTTTCTGAAAACCACGATTCCACTTGCTGGCATGATAAGCAACATCTGGTACAAAATAAGTAAAGCTACCATCAGACTTACGCATCACGCGATCTTTATCATCGCCATCATCTGTCGTCTTTAACCACAAAGCACCTTCTGCTTCATAAGTCTTGCCAATGCTCTGAAGATCTTGAACAATCTGGGCTACGCTGCCATCGGTGTACAAGGAAGACTCTAAGTAATAGCAATCAAATTGAACGCCGAAGGTTTTTAAATCAATATCTTGCTCATTACGCAAATAAGTAACTGCGAATTTACGAATCGCCTCAAGATCATCTTTGTAATCTGGTGATACTTTAAATGCGGCAGCAATTTCAGCAATGTATTCGCCGTTATAGGCTTGCTCAGGCCATTGCGGATCGCCTGGTTTAAAGCCCTGCAAACGTGCTTGAACAGAAAGAGCCAAATTGGCAATTTGTACACCAGCATCGTTGTAATAAAACTCACGATGCACTTTAGTTCCTTGCGTTGCCAATAAGTTTGCTAACGCATCACCCAAAGCAGCTTGGCGCCCATGACCCACGTGAAGCGGTCCAGTAGGATTGGCTGAAACAAATTCGATCATGGCACTTGCCGCGGGGCCTGAAGCTGGTGTCAGCTGGCCAAAATGGGTTCCAGAACCCAGAATTTCACTTACTACTGCAGTTTTAGCGGCATTGCTCAAACGAAAATTAATAAACCCAGGGCCAGCAATTTCACAAGATGCAATGAGCTCCCCATAACCAGGCTGTTTTTGTAAGTGCTCGACTAGAGACTGGGCCAACTCCCGCGGATTTAGTTTCCAAGGCTTAGAGAGCTGGAGGGCAATATTACAAGCGACATCACCGTGATCTACAGCCTTAGGGCGCTCTAAACGGGGGGTTGGCGCCTCATCCAGGCCACGCTCCTGAGCCAAGCCCTGAAGGGCAGCACTCAGCATTTCAATTAAACGATTTTTATTAGTCAGCAACATAGATAAGTGAGTTTATCAGGTGGTAAGCTATCGAAATGATCTATCAATTCCGCTCTAAAGCTGGTCCAGATGTCATCATGCTGGCCGATCTGACTAAGAGAATCTTTGATATTTTGGGACGCCCACTGGAACCCAGAGGCATCCTTACTGTAGAGCAACTGCCTGAACTCATTACCTCCCTAGAAACAGCCATCCTAAAAGATCTTGAGGAGCGCTCCAAAGCAAAAGGTGAAAATGAAGAGCTGGCTGAAAAACCCAAATTAGCAGATCGACTTGGTCAAAGGGCCTACCCTTTCCTTGAGCTCATGAAGCAAGCTAAAGCAAAAAACGAACCAGTAATGTGGGGTGTTTAATCCAATAAGCTCGCAAGTTGACGGCGCGTATCTTCAACTGATTGACCCCGGCGCTTCGCAAGATCTTCCACCTGATCGTTTGAAAGCTTACCAACATTGAAATACCGAGCATCAGGATGAGCCAAATAAAACCCGCTCACGCTGGATGCAGGATTCATGGCCATTGATTCAGTTAACGTCATACCAATATCTTCAGAACCAATAACTCGCAATAGATCTTGCTTTACCTCATGGGCTGGGCAGGCAGGATAGCCAGGCGCTGGACGAATACCGCGGTACTCTTCATTAATCATTTGATCATTTGTCAGAATCTCATCAGTCGCATAACCCCAGAGATCAGTACGCACACGATGGTGCATCAACTCAGCAAATGCCTCTGCTAGGCGATCAGCCAAAGCCTTCAACATAATTGCACTGTAGTCATCATGCTTTGCCTGAAATTCAGCAACTTTCTTTTCTACGCCGTGACCAGTGGTAACTACAAAACAACCTAAATAGTCAGCCACGCCCGAATCTTTTGGTGCCACATAATCAGCAAGGCAACGATTAGGTCTGCGAACACCATCCACAATGGGTCGCTCAGACTGTTGACGCAAGTTATGCCATACAAAGAGAGGATGTTGGCGTGCTTCATCGCTATACAACACGATATCGTCGCCAATCGTATTAGCAGGATAGAAAGCGACTACTGCATCCGCCTGCAACCATTGGCCTTTAATTAACTTATCTAACAATGCCTGTGCATCTTCAAATACTTTGCGTGCCTCAACGCCAACAACCTCATCATCCAAGATTGCCGGAAACTTGCCAGCCAAGTCCCAGGTCTGGAAAAATGGTGTCCAATCGATATATTTAGCTATGTCGCTTAAGGCGAAATTCTTAAAGACTCGACGGCCAATAAATTTAGGCTTTTCGGGCACATAAGCAGCCCAATCAATCATTTCTCGATTCTTGCGTGCAGCCTCTAAAGAGATAGTTGGCGCCGCTTTTTTATTGGCATGCTGCTCACGAATGCGGACATAGTCATCGCGTAAGTCTTGAATAAATTTTTTGGCACTTTCGTCAGAAAGCAAGCTAGAGGCAACAGATACCGAACGTGAAGCATCAGGAACATAGACCACTGGACCGTCATAGTGCGGAGCAATCTTCACAGCAGTATGAACGCGCGAGGTTGTTGCGCCACCAATCATCAATGGAATTTGGCGTTCACGGAAATAGTCATCACGTTGCATCTCTTGCGCAACATAAGTCATCTCTTCCAAAGAAGGGGTAATCAAACCTGAGAGACCAACAATATCTGCCTTCTCTTCTTTGGCGCGCTTCAGAATTTCAGCACAAGGAACCATCACACCCATATTGGCAACTTCAAAGTTATTACATTGCAACACCACCGTCACAATATTTTTTCCAATATCGTGAACGTCGCCCTTCACGGTAGCCATCACAATCTTGCCTTTGGCTTTTGCTTCACCACCTGCGGCAACGTGCTGACGCTTTTCTTCCTCAATATAGGGAATTAAAATCGCAACAGCTTGTTTCATGACACGAGCACTCTTCACTACCTGAGGCAAAAACATTTTGCCGGCACCAAATAGATCGCCGACAACGTTCATACCATCCATGAGTGGGCCTTCAATGACCTCAATAGGTCTGCCACCTGCACTCATAATCTCTACACGCAGCTCTTCAGTATCGCCTTCGATGAAATTAGTGATCCCATGAACTAAGGCATGTGTCAGCCGCTCACGCACAGGCGCTTCACGCCACACCAAATTCTCAACCTGTTTTGCGCCACCACCTTTAAATTGATCAGCGATATCGAGCAGACGCTCTGTTGGCGTCTTGCCATCTTTTTCTTTAAAGCGATTAAGCACTACATCCTCTACGCGCTCGCGCAATTCAGGATCTAGATCGGCATAGACACCTAACTGACCAGCATTCACAATACCCATGTCCATACCCGCCTGGATGGCGTGATACAGGAACACTGTATGAATAGCCTCACGCACACGGTCATTGCCGCGGAAGGAGAAGCTTACATTCGATACGCCACCACTTACCTTTGCGCCAGGAAGGTTTTCTTTAATCCAACGCGTGGCATTAATAAAGTCGACTGCATAGTTGTCATGCTCTTCAATACCAGTAGCAATTGCAAAGATATTGGGATCGAAAATAATATCTTCAGCAGGAAAGCCAATCTCATTGACTAAGATGTCATAGCAACGTTTGCAAATTTCAGTTTTACGTTTAAAGGTATCAGCCTGACCTACCTCATCAAAAGCCATTACCACGGAAGCTGCACCGTAACGACGGATAAGGCGCGCCTGCCTGCGGAAAGGCTCATCTCCTTCTTTCAAGGAGATGGAGTTTACGATTGGCTTGCCCTGAATACACTTTAATCCCGCTTCGATAACACTCCACTTGGAGGAGTCGATCATGATAGGAACGCGAGCAATATCTGGCTCTGAAGCAATCAGATTTAAGAAGCGCGTCATCGCTGCCTCTGAATCCAACATTGCCTCATCCATATTAATATCAATGACTTGAGCACCGTTTTCAACCTGCTGACGAGCGACAGCAAGTGCTTCATCAAATTGATTATTCAAAATCATGCGAGAAAATGCTTTAGATCCTGTCACGTTGGTGCGCTCACCAATATTGACAAAGCCAACAGCTGGGGTGACATTGAATGGCTCAAGTCCAGAGAGCTTCATAGCTGGCACGGATTTTTTATCTATCTGACTCATACAGACTCCTCTGTATTTTCACGATAGAAGGCACGGGGCTTACGCTTAGCAACTGCATTAGCAATTGCACGAATGTGATCCGGAGTAGTGCCGCAGCAACCGCCAACTAAATTGACTAAGCCGTCTTTAGCAAAACCATCGACCAGACTAGAGGTGATATCAGGAGTCTCATCAAACCCAGTATCACTCATTGGATTAGGCAAGCCCGCATTGGGATAGCAAGAAACTGCGGCATCGCAAATTCGGGACAACTCTGCAATATATGGACGCATCAGAGCGGCACCCAGCGCACAATTTAAACCAAAGGTGAGGGGTTTAATGTGACGCAAACTATTCCAAAACGCTTCTACCGTTTGACCAGAAAGAATTCGTCCAGAAGCATCGGTTACTGTTCCGGAAATCATCACTGGTAAACGCTCTCCGGTTTCTTCAAAAAATTCATCGAGCGCAAACAATGCCGCTTTAGCATTGAGCGTATCAAAAATAGTTTCCACTAAAAATAAGTCAACACCACCTGCAAATAAGCCTTCAATCTGCTCGCGGTAAGAGGCACGCAAAGCATCAAACGTAACATTACGAGCGCCTGGATCATTTACATCAGGGGAAATACTGGCGGTCTTTGGTGTGGGCCCAATTGCGCCCGCTGCAAAGCGTGGCTTGTCAGGAGTGCTGTATTTTTCACAAGCAGCACGGGCTAATTTTGCAGAGACTTCATTCATCTCACGTGCTAAGCCGGCCATTTTGTAATCCTCTTGAGCAACAGATGTGGCGCCAAAAGTATTGGTTTCAATAATGTCAGCACCAGCATCTAAATATTGCTCGTGAATTTTGCTAATGATCTGTGGCTGAGTTAAAACTAATAATTCGTTATTGCCTTTGATATCGCCAGGATGGCCTGCAAAACGAGTATTGGTGGGTAAGCCGCGGTAATCGGCCTCACCTAATTTATATTGCTGAATCATGGTCCCCATAGCGCCATCCAATATGAGGATGCGCTGCTTTAAGAGCTCAGGAAGCGCTTGACCGCGGGTGTAGGGCTGGGATAAACCATTAAATTGCATTGTTAGCCGGGAATAATCTCTAGAATCCCTTATTCTATTGGAAAAGCCACTTTAAATTTACCCTGGAGCCCTTATGTTTGGAACCATTCCTGAATTCAATCAAAGCCTTGAAATGTTTAAAACCATGTGGGGACAAGGCGCAGCGGGTCAGGCTGGGCAATTTCCCTTCACTGCTGACGCTTCTAAGGCCGCTGGAGGCTTTGCATCAGCATTTCCTGGTCTAGATGTAGACGAACTTGAAAAACGCATTAAAGACCTGAAAAGCGTTGAGAATTGGCTAAATCTAAACCTCAATATCCTGAAATCTACCATTCAGGGTCTAGAGGTACAGCATGCCACCATGATGGCACTAAAGTCCTTTGGTGATGCTGTCTCTGCAGCAGGCGCTGCTGCCACTGGCACTAGCGAAGAAACCAGCACCAAAACTAGGACTACGAGCGCTAAACCACGGAAAACCGCAACACGCCGTCCTCGCAAAGCTGGCGACGCAACTTTCCTTGACGAAGTAGGTAATTCAGATGAGCAATAGCTTCGCCCATGGCGAAAGTCAGTTGATGAATATCTAATTCACGCTTAAATAAAACCGGCACTATCTCTCGAGCATGCGCCGGTTTTTTACATGCGCCGAGCGCTTCTGCCAAACGCTCATCATGATGGGCTTTTAACTGGGCAATACGCGGCTTCATGCCGGTAAAAGGCTTGCCATGGGAAGGCAATACCAAAGCATCGTCAGGTAACGGCAAGTAACGGTCGAGTGATTGCAAATACAAACCTAGCGGGTCTGCATCAGGATCGGCATCATAAACACTGACGTTAGTAGAGATGCGTGGCAATAACATATCACCAGAAATTAATACATTTAACTCTTTGCAAAAAAGCGAAGCGTGTTCCGGGGCGTGGCCATAACCCATGATGACCTCCCATGTTCGCCCGCCAATCTCAATCAACTCACCATCAAGAATACGGCGATATTGGCGTGGAACTCCGGGAACCATATTGCTGTAGTAATTCGAGCGCGCCCGAATTTTTTCTAAATCTTCTGGCGTGGTTAAACCATGCCTTTGAAAATGGTCTGCTGAACCACCGCCACCAGCGCGCGCACCAATCGCAGCACCGCCCTCTTTGCAGCTAAGCCATTGAGCGGTGAGGTAGTCCGTCATTGAAATCCATAATGGCACCTTCCATTTTTCACAAAGCCATTGCGATAAGCCTACATGATCAGGATGCATATGGGTCACAATCACACGGAGCACTGGCATACCGTCTAATTGCGTTGCAAAAATGGCTTCCCAAGCAGCCCTAGTTTCATCATTTGCAATGCCGCAATCCACAATGGTCCAGCCATTTACCCCATCAATTTGGTCACGTAGCATCCATAAATTAATATGGTCCAAAGCGAATGGCAGACGCATTCTAAGCCAGCGAACTCCAGGTGCCACCTCTATGGTTGCGCCGATCTCAGGCAAACTCTCGCCTAAGGGATAATGAATATCACTCGCAGTACTGGATTGTGTTTTTGCGTTCATCGTTATTTATCTATTTATATATCGCTTGGATTTACTTTGACTTCAGTTCCATCACCTTGCATCAACTTATGCGACATGAATCCCGAAAATGGTTACTGTCGAGGATGCTATCGCACGCTCAATGAAATCGCAGACTGGTCTGATTTATCTAATATGGAAAAGCTTGCGGTTTGGTCGCAACTGTCTAAACGCAAACCCCAAGCTCCCCAATAGGTACTTACTTATCGATTCACGTCAACGATTAATCGTCCGCGCACATTTCCAGCCATCAACTCTTTCGCATACTTGATTGACTCCTCTAATGTAATTTCATGAGAAATCTCATCAAGAGTTTTCAAGTCCAATAATTTACTGAGTTGCTCATACGCCGCAATGCGTTTGGCGCGAGGGACTGTGACGCTATTGATTCCATACAAAGTTACACCACGCAAAATAAATGGTGCCACGCTTGAAGGAAAGTCCATTCCTTGCGCAAGACCGCAAGCGGCAACAGCGCCATCACTCTTGGTTTGTGCGCACGCATTTGCCAAAGTATGACTACCTACGCTATCAATTACGGCAGCCCAGCGCTCTTTAGCAAGGGGCTTTCCAGGCTCTGACAAGCTTGCGCGGTCAATGACTTCAGCTGCGCCTAATTTCTTTAAATATTCAGCTTCGGATACGCGCCCAGTACTGGCCACCACAGAAAAGCCCAATTTGTGCAGCAAAGTAATTGCAAAACTTCCCACTCCCCCTGCCGCGCCAGTAACAAGAACCTCTCCATCGCTTGGCTTTAGACCATGGCCTTGCAATGCCATTACTGCAAGCATGGCGGTATATCCCGCCGTACCAATTGCTAAGGTTTGTTTTGCTGTAAGTCCTTTAGGTAAAGGTATCAGCCACTCAGACTTCACTCGCGCTTGTTGAGCCAGTCCACCCCAATGACCCTCTCCAACACCCCAGCCATTGAGAAGCACCATATCCCCGACTTTATAGTCGGGACTACTGCTTTCCAGAACCTCACCAGCAAAATCAATACCGGGGACTAGGGGAAACTTTCTAACAACAGGTCCTTTACCAGTAATTGCCAGGCCATCCTTGTAATTCAAGGTGGAATAGAGCACTTTGACCCGAACATCGCCTTCTGGCAGGCTGGCTTCATCTACTTCCGAGAGCTCAGCCCGATAACCTTGCTCATCCTTATTTACTAATATCGCTTTAAACATGTCTCTTCCTTTAAATAGGGGTGGTTTCCCCACAATGATTCCCTAATAGGTTTATCCTAACGAGCATTGACAATTATGGAGGTTTCCATGAAAAAAATTCTACTCTTAACTGCGATTTCTAGCTCATTACTAGTTGGGTGCTATTCCACAGAGCTCAGTATGTCTATGGGAAATATGCGCTTAATTAATTCCAGCGCCGCCCCTCAAGATGTGATGAACTACGCAACCAATGTCTGTAAGAATGATTTTTACCAAGGCGCCAGCTTTATATCCAAGGCAGGCAAGGAATATCGCTTTAAATGTGTACAAGCCGAAGAAAATGAAGTGCTGATTCCTATTCCAGGAACAGTAATTGAGCCTGAAGCAACAGCACAAGCAAAGTAAATTCAATCTAATGACCCCTTTTACCTCTCAAGAGCTTCGCAAAGGATTCGCTTCATTTGCAACTGGGGTCACTGTAATCACTTGTATGGATGAAGCGCAAAGTGCCCATGGCATCACCATTAGCTCATTCAACACAGTCTCTCTAGAGCCGCCCCTTATTTTGTGGAGCCTTAAAAAACATTCCCGCTTAACTCCTTGGGTTGATGTGGGTAAAAAGCATTTGATCCATGTACTAGAACGCTCCCAAGAAAATTTGGCGATGCACTTTGCTACTGTGAAGCAAGATCAATTTCAGGGTGTAGCCCATCAATTAGCAAACAGCGGCCTTACTCAAATTGAGGGCTGCGTTGCCTACTACGAATGTGAAACGGTTTCTATCCACGTTGGCGGTGATCACAACATCATTGTTGCCAAAGTTATTAATCTAAAAAATCATCCTGAAAAAGAACCTCTCATCTTTGCACGTAGCAAATTCTTAGGCCTCGATTTTTCTGAACTTCAATTCGGCTAAAAGCTCTCAATCTATTTAAGGAAATGCCATGATGCGTTTATGGGGTCGCAAAAGTTCCATCAATGTCCAAAAGGTATTGTGGTGTCTTGCAGAGCTTGGCCTTAAAGAAGGGCAAGATTTTGAACGTATCGATGCAGGCCTTCAATTTGGCATCAATCGCTCCCCTGAGTTTCTAAAACTCAATCCCAATGGCCTAGTTCCCACGCTTCAAGATGGCGATGTGGTTCTCTGGGAATCCAATACCATCATGCGTTACCTGGTGCGTATGCATGACAAAGTGAAACGCTTTCCAACAGATGTCAAAAGTCAGTACAGCTCAGAAAAGTGGCTTGATTGGCAACTGGCCTCTATGTGGCCTCCTTTGCGGACTACCTTTTTAGGTCTGACACGCGTACCAGAAGCTGAGCGCAATTACGAAGCAATTCAAAAGGGTTACCAAGAAGCAAATCAATTATTTGGATTGCTTGATGCAGTGCTTGCTACTCAAGATTTCAGTGCGGGCAATCATTTTCAGATTGGTGACATTGCTCTTGCTTTATGTGTACATCGCTGGGTTTTACTCCACCAGGCTTTCCCGGAAAAAACAGGGCCAAAAGCAGATCTTAAGAATGTTACCCGCTGGCTCAAACAACTAGAGACACAAACTCACTTCCTAGAGTTTGCAGACAAAGAACTCAATATTGTTGTGTAGTGTTTTAAGTTGACGCGCATTCAGTGGTGTGAACTTAAAAGCCTTCTCAAGTCTCTTTAAATTTCTTTTGATGATGGTCTGCGCCAATAAATAGATACATCGCAGGCACCACGAATAAAGTAAACAGGGTACCAATAGATAAGCCGGTAAAGATCACAATGCCCATCGACTGTCGACCTGCAGCACCTGCCCCAGAAGCAATCACCAAAGGTAAGACGCCCAATACCATGGCTGCGGTGGTCATCAGAATAGGCCTCAAACGTACGCTACTAGCCTCCACAATCGCATCTAATTTGCTGCGCCCAGCTTCTTGTAATTCATTGGCAAATTCGACAATCAAAATTCCGTGTTTACTAATCAAGCCCATCAGCGTTACCAAACCGACCTGCGTATACACGTTAAGCGTCGTAAAACCTAAATTAATAAAAATTAATGCGCCAAATAAAGCCATCGGTACAGAGACCAAGATCACGATAGGATCGCGGAAGCTTTCAAACTGCGCAGCAAGCACCAAGAACACAATCAAAATCGCGAAGAACATCGTTACCAAGAAGCCGCCTGACTCAGCCATGAACTGACGAGAGGGTCCAGCGTAGTCCATGCTGTAGCCGTTAGGGGCAACTTCTTTCAAGGTCTGGCGCATATATTCCAGCAAGTCAGCCTGCGAAATAAATGGTGTACTTACTCCAGAAATCGTTGCTGAGTTCAGTTGCTGAAAGTGGTTAATCGATTGTGGAACTACTTTTTGTTTGATGCTGGCAATCGTGCGCGCTTGAACCATGGCGCCACTAGGGGTACGAATGTAGTAATCCAAGATTTGATCTGGATTTAAGCGATCTACCTGTTTTACTTGAGGGATTACCTTATAAGAGCGGCCCGCTACTGAGAAGTAGTTCACATACCCACCACCCAATGCTGCAGAGAGGGCGGAGCCCACTTGTTGCTGAGTCATTCCTAAGGCGGCTACCTTCTCTCGATCGATCACTAATACGTCTTGTGGCTTATCAATCTTTAAATCGGAATCCACAAAGAAAAAGTTGCCACTCCGTCGTACTTTATCTAAAACAGCTTGAGATACTTCATTAAGCTGCTCGTAGGACTCAGTCGTATTAATAACTACTTGCACCGGTAAGCCCTGAGCACCTGGTAATGCAGGAAACTGGAAAGCAGCTACCCTAGCGCCTGCAATCGTATTCCACTTTTGCTGCATATCTTCTTGGAACTTGGTTGCATTACGACTACGTGAGCTCCAGTCTTTTAGCAAGATTCCGCCAAAGCTAGACGTTGGACTGGTAATTTGGAATGCCTGTTCATATTCGGGTTCAGCGCTAGCAATTGCATAAATCTGATCCGCATACGTTTGCATTTGAGTCACGGTGCTATTGGGAGGGCCAGAGGCTTGCATCAAGACAATGCCTTGATCCTCTGTAGGCGCTAATTCTGAACGAGCAGTTGAATAGAGATACGCAACACCACCCAATAAAATTGCCCCCATCACAATAATGACTTGCCAGGTACTGAGCAATTCACGCAGAGTCGATTGGTAGCTATGGTGTACCTTATCAAAGATCTTATCGATCTTTTGCACAAACGGAGAGGCCTCTTGCTCTTCAGTAAAGATGCGGGAGCACATCATAGGGGAAAGCGTTAAGGCAATCAAACCCGATACTGCAACTGCACTAGCCAAGGTAAAGGCGAACTCAGTAAATAAGGCTCCTGTTAAACCACCCTGAAATCCAATCGGAATATATACAGCAATTAAGACGACTGTCATCGCCAAAATTGGGCCGCCTAATTCTCGTGCGGCAATCAAAGACGCCTCTAAAGGAGACTTGCCCTCCTTCATATGACGGTCAACGTTTTCCACCACAATAATGGCGTCATCCACCACCAAACCAATTGCGAGAACCAAGGCCAAGAGGGTAAGCAAATTAATGGAATAGCCCAAAATCTGCATTAAGAAGAAAGTGCCAATTAATGACAGGGGCATTGCTATTACCGGAACAGCTACTGCACGCACGCTTCCCAAGAAGAGATAAATCACCACCGTCACAATAAATAAGGCTTCAAGCAAAGTGGAGACCACCTCATCAATAGAGCTGGTAATAAATATCGTGGAGTCATAAACAATCTTTCCCGTCATTCCGATAGGAAGTTGCTTCTGAATGCTGGGGACTACATCACGCACCCGCTGCGCGACATCCAATAAGTTAGCTTGTGGGGCAACTTTGATCGCAATAAATACCGATTTCTTGCCGCTAAAGGCCACATTGGTGTTGTAGTCTTCCGAACCTAAAGTGACTGTCGCCACCTGATCAAGGTAGACGATATTAACGCCATCATTCTTGATGACCAATTTACGAAACTCATCCAATGTATGTAAGTCTGTTCCTGCAACTAAGTCGACAGAAACCATATCGCCTTTGGTGCTTCCCACTGCAGATAAGTAGTTATTGGCAGACATAGCGCTAAAGACATCATCAGCCCCTACACCCAGACCAGCCATTTTTTCGCGATCTAGCCAAGCGCGTAATGCAAATTTACGACCTCCTGTGATCTCCGCATTCTGCACACCCTCAACTGAATCCAGCTTTGGCTTAACGACCCTTAAGAGGTAATCGGTAATCGCATTATTAGGAATCTCATCACTGTAGAAACCCATATACATCGCTGCAGTGGACTGACCGACCTGAACTGTAAGAACAGGTTGTTGTGCTTGTGGTGGCAGTTGGTTCTTCACCGCGCTAATTTGCGTCTGAATCTGAGTCAATGCCGCATTGGAGTCGTAATTCAGCTTCAAGGTAGCAATGATGGTCGATACACCACTCACGCTAGTTGAAGACAAGTAATCAATACCCTGTGCTTGCGCAATAGATGCCTCTAGAGGTTGCGTAATGAAGCCTGCAATCGTCTCTGGATCTGCGCCATAATAGGCAGTAGTAATCGTGACAATCGCATTTTGCGTCTGCGGATATTGATTGACCGGCAATGAGCCAATCGCCTTCAAGCCAAACACCAGGACAAGCGCACTCACCACCAGCGAGAGCACTGGCCTGCGAATAAATAGATCAGTCCATTTCATGGGCTAACTATTCCTGTGGCTTAGGATTAGGTGAGTTAGCAGGTTGCACCTTGTTATTGATAATCAAAGGAGTACCGTTCTTCAACTTTAACTGTCCGCTAGTCACGACAGTAGCGCCCTCATCAACACCCTTCAAAATCGAGACTTGATCGCCACGGGTTGCACCCGTTGTCACAAATACTTGTTGAGCCTCTAATGCAGGGTTACCTTGTTTATCTTTTTTACCTGTAGGCTTAGCAATGAATACTGTTGAGCCGTAAGGGTTATAGGTCACTGATGTCTGTGGCAGGGTCAGCAGTTTTACGGGGCCACCAATTTGAATATTTACATTAGCAAACATTCCTGGAAGAATTTTCTTATCAGGATTAGCAATCTGCGCTTCTACTTGAATATTCCGAGTATTGGTATCAACCTTGGGACTTACCGCAGTAATCTTGCCAGTAAAGCTCGCATCTTTAAATGCATCAGTAGTCACAGTCACATCTTGCCCGACCTGAATTTGCTCTGCATTATTTTGTGGCAAGTTGAAATCGACAAAAATAGGATCTAAGGTCTGCAGAGTTAACAGCTTGTCGCCCGGATTTACATATTGGCCCGGGTTAATAGAAACAATGCCGATGCGACCGCTAAATGGCGCCTTTAAATTCTTCTTAGCGACTAAAGCAATCTGCTGCTCGACTTGAGCCTGCTTAGATTTAGCGTCGGCTTTGCTGGTATCAAACACGTTTTTACTAATTGCCTGAATGGCCAACTGCTGTTTATCGCGCTCATTAATGACTTTTGCAAGATCGGCAAGGGCTTTTAAAGAGTTGAGTTGTGCAACATCAGAAGCATCAGTTAACTTAATGAGTAAATCACCTTCATTTACATCTTGACCTGATTTAATCGGAACGGTTTGTACTAATCCGCCAATTTCAGTACTCAACTCCACGCCCCGGAATGCGCGCACATTACCTACGCTAGTGAGCTTAGGCTGCCACTCAGAAGTTTCAATAACCATCGTTGAAACAGTTGCTGGTGGCAAGCCCATTCCGGATATGAAATGCTTAATCATGATTGTCTTCAATTGATTAAAAGAAAAAATTAAGCCAAGCAATAACACTACACCGCACAACATAATGGTCATACGACGTGGCAATGGCTCCATCGCCATGAGCTTTGCGTATGCCTTCGAGCTGCGCCATTTCTGCTCCCTGCGTGCCCAAAACGCTTTTGCTTTTTCCCAAAGCGCAATCGCTTTCTCACGCAATTTCCATTGCACAGCCTTGAGCTTGGTCCATGCCCATGCGGCAAGAACAGCAGCAATCAGCTTGCTTTTAATTGTTTCCAGAAGTTTCATTTTGATCTTTGCTCGCTATGTCTTTTGGTTTGAAAGCAGGGCCCTCACGATTCCACCAACCGCCCCCCAATGCTGCAAATAGGGCGGCCGTGTCCGAGAAACGGGTTGCTTGTGCCGATACAGACTTCACTTTCGCCTGCTGATACAAATTTTGATAGTAGAGAACTGCTAGATAGCTGGCAGTGCCTAATTTATATTGATGCTGAACCAAGTCCAATGTTTCATAGGAATAGCGCTCTGCATCAGATGCGGCTTTTAAGGCTTGGGCTCCAGTCTCCAGAGCGCGTAATGCATTAGCAACTTCTTGAAATGCATTTAAAACAGTTGCCTGATATTGATATGCAGCTTGCTCATAGCTAGCAATCGCACCACGACGTTGTGCCAAGAGTTGACCACCCTGAAAGAGTGGTTGCAAAATACCACCGCCAATTGCCCATAAGGCAGAGTTAGGGCCAAACAATGCAGCTGAAGTAAGTGCTGCAGAACCAATCGATCCAGTGATATTAAATTGCGGCAATAAGTTAGCAGTAGCAACACCTACGAAGGCATTCTGCGCTTTCAGTTGAGCCTCTGCAGCACGAACGTCAGGACGCTGACGCACTAAACTAGAGGGCACAGACAGCGGTAATTTTTGCGGCAATTGCAAAGTGGATAAATCAAATTTTGCAATATTGGCATTGCTTGGCAGCTCACCAACGAGCACGGCGAGTTGATTGCGCGCGAATGCAAGGTTTCTTTCGTAAGTGAATAAATCCACTTGAGAGTTAGAAACCAAAGTTCTTTGTGATGTCACATCTACTTTAGATACTGTGCCTATCGTTAATTGTTTCTCGGTAACCTCAGCCAGATTGGTTTGTGCTTTCAGAATTTCTTCTGTAGCTTGCATCTGTGCGCGTAGAGCTGCTTCTTTAACAGCGCCTGTCACTACATTGGCTGTTAAAGAAAGGTAAGCGCCCTCTAGCTGATATTGCGCTACTTCAGCTTGTGCTCTTGCACCTTCAACTGCACGACGTGCGCCACCAAATACATCCAACTTATATGTCACATTAATTGAGGTGTTGTATAGGTTGTAAGTATCTGAGCCGTAGGGCAATCCATAAATAGCAGAAGGTTGCAATTGACGAGTGGCTGAACCGCTCGCGCTCACTGAAGGAAAATACTGTCCGCCAATTTGTGCGTTTACGTTTTCTTGGGCAACGCGCAGAGCAGCATCTGCAGCGCCTAAGTTTGGATTCTGCTCGAGCGCCTTCTTAATCAAAGCATCGAGTTCGGGTGACTTATACAACTCCCACCACTGGGCTTCAATATCAGCACCCTCAATAAATTCCTGTGAAGATCCGCCTGGAACGCCTGGTGCAGTAACCAATTGCTTTGATAAGGTGGTCTCGGTATAGGTACTCGTCTTAGGTGGGTCAGGCTGTTTGAAGTCTGGCCCTACCGCGCACGCAGAAAGTACTCCCGCACAAATCAACGGAAAGAAATAGCTACGAGAAATTAGAAGGGCTTTCGACGAAAACATGAATTGCAACAAATATCCTCTTTTACAGGAGTTATTTGAACACAAAAATACAATCGGGGCTTCGTAACGCCCTGATTTATCTACCTAATTTTGTCCACAGCTTGATGAAAATGTCAAACGTAAAACCCACAGATGAAAAAAATAATATGCCAAGCGCAATGAACTCTCGGCACTGAAGTATATTTTTATTCGACCGTAACGCTCTTTGCTAGGTTTCTTGGCTTGTCCACATCTGTGCCGCGTGCGCATGCGGTGTGATACGCCAAGAGCTGCAGGGGGACTACGTGCAAAATGGGTGAGAGGCTTCCATAGTGCTCAGGCAATCGAATCACATTGATGCCATCACTATTAACGATCTCAGTATCTTGATCGGCAAACACATATAGTTTTCCACCGCGCGCTTTGACTTCCTGCATATTGGATTTCAACTTCTCCAATAAAACATCGTTCGGCGCAACGGTGACCACCGGCATCTTATCGGTTACCAATGCTAACGGTCCATGCTTTAACTCACCAGCTGGATAAGCCTCTGCATGAATATAGGAGATCTCTTTTAACTTCAGTGCGCCCTCAAGGGCAATCGGGTAATGCAATCCCCGACCCAAGAACAAGGCATTCTCACACTTAGCAAAGGCATCACTCCAAGCAATGATCTGCGGCTCTAGTGCGAGCACCGCATTGAGTGCTTTTGGCAAATGACGCAATTGACGAAGAATTTCTTTTTCTTTATCTGCAGTAAGTCTTCCAGCACGTTTCGCTATAGACACCGCCACGAGATACAGGGCTAACAGTTGGGTAGTAAATGCCTTAGTTGAAGCAACACCAATCTCAGCACCCGCCTTAGTCAAGAAATGCCAATCCGTTTCTCGAACCATAGCGCTACTAGCAACATTACAAATAGCCAAAGTAAAACGATGACCTAAGCTCTTAGCATGGCGCAATGCCGCCAAGGTATCAGCAGTTTCACCGGATTGAGAAACCACCACAATCAAAGCTTTAGGATTAGGTACTGTGATGCGATAACGGTATTCACTAGCAATTTCAACTTGTGTTGGAATACCTGCAATATCTTCAAGCCAATATTTAGCAACGCAGGCAGAGTAGTAACTTGTTCCGCAAGCCAAGATCAATATCTGATCAAAGGCGCTCCAATCTTCAGGGCTTGCGCCGAATAATTCAGGACCGAAGGAGGCAATGCTAGCTAGGGTATCGCCTACTGCTCCGGGCTGCTCAAAGATCTCTTTTTGCATGTAATGCTGGTATGGACCTAGATCCACTGACTCGGCTTGAGTAGGCATGGGTTTACGCTCACGCTCAACCGATTGTCCTGATTGTTGAATGACCTGAACGCTATCTGCCTTTAGAACGACAACATCACCCTCCTCCAAATACATCATGGAGTGAGCACGGCCAGCCAACGCTAAAGCATCTGATGCCAAGAAATTTTCTTTATCACCTAGCGCTACTACTAGAGGTGAGCCAACGCGCGCGCCCACCAAAGTATTTGGATTATCTTGGGCAATGACGCCAATGGCATAAGCCCCAAACAATCTAGGTAACACCGCCTTAACGGATTGAGCAATATCCTTTTGACCACTAGCAATATATTGCTGATGAATCAAATGAGCGATTACTTCGGTATCGGTTTCAGAAGTAAAAATATAACCAGCAGCACTGAGTTCAGTGCGCAGAACTTCATAATTTTCAATGATGCCGTTGTGAACAACTGCAATCAAATTATTGGAGATATGCGGATGTGCATTTTGTGTATCCGGCTTACCATGTGTTGCCCAGCGGGTATGGGCAATTCCCAGAGTGCCGAAAAAATCTTTACCTTGCTCACTCAGCTCTGATACTCGAGCAGTGGTGCGAGCTCTTTCAATGGGGTGTTTGGCATCGTTGCCATTGATTACAGCAAAACCGCAAGAGTCATAGCCGCGGTACTCCAGGCGGCGCAAGCCCTCCACCAATACATCAACAATATTTTGATGAGATGCTGCGCCGACGATGCCGCACATTATTTTTTACCCTTTGTGGATTTTTTTACTGCGAATTTTTTAACGGCAGGCTTCTTATTTGTCACTTTCTTAATGGCTAGCTTCTTAGCTACCGCCTTTTTCGTGGCCACTTTTTTCTCTTGCTTTACAGGACGCTGCCATTGCAATGAAATTTGCTTTGCTCTAGAAACAGTCAATTGATTTGCAGGCGCATCTTTTGTTAGTGTCGTACCCGCACCTAAAGTAGCGCCACGCCCCACACGTACTGGTGCTACTAACTGAGTATCAGAACCAATGAAAACATCATCTTCAATAATGGTCTGGTGCTTATTAACACCATCGTAATTGCATGTAATAGTGCCAGCGCCAATATTGACGCGTGAACCCACAATGGAATCGCCAACATAAGCTAAATGGTTTGCTTTGCTATTGGCAGCAATTTTGCTATTCTTCACTTCCACGAAGTTACCAATATGCACATCGTTGGACAAGTCAGCGCCTGGGCGTAGGCGAGCATAGGGGCCAATCACGGATTGATCACCAACCTTAGCGCTATCTAAATGGCTATATGGGTGAATCGTTACGCCCTTGCCAATAACGCTATTGCGAATGATGCAGTAAGGCCCAACTTTTGTACCTGAAGCCAAAGTAACGCAGCCTTCAAATATGCAGCCCACATCAATCACTACATCAGTGCCGCACTCTAAAATGCCGCGCACATCGATACGTGCCGGATCAGCAAGCGATACCCCTGCATCCATTAATTGATCGGCAACATTGAGTTGAAGTGTGCGCTCCAAACTGGCAAGTTGATCACGGCTATTGACGCCAATGGTTTCAAACTCATGATCAGCTTGTGTAGTGCGAATCGGAACACCATCCTTAACAGCCATCGCTATCACATCAGTTAGATAGTATTCACCTTGAGCATTGCTTGAACGTAAAGCTTTCAACCACTTCTTTAAAGAATTAGTAGGCAGCACCATGATGCCGGTATTGATTTCCTCAATGGCCTGCTGTGCTGGCGTTGCATCTTTCTCTTCAACAATTGCTTTTACTGAGCCATCAGCATCACGCACAATGCGGCCGTATCCCATTGGGTTGCTCAGGTTTTGAGTCAATAATGCCAATGCAGAATCTTGACCCCTTACACCATCAGCTAATTTTGCTAACTTACCAAGCGTCTTCACGCTAGTAAGCGGTACATCACCATAGAGAACTAGAGTTGGCTCTTGTACGTCTAGTTTTGGTAAGGCTTGCAATAAAGCATGTCCCGTACCTTTTTGTTCAGCCTGAAGCGCGGTGGTCACTTTGCTAAACCGAGAATCTTCTTTGCTGACATTCAGTAAGAATGTTTTTACATCAGCGGCACCATGACCCACAACTACTACGGGTCCAGTTTTACCCTTTGGGCCCTGCAATGCGAGGGCAGTATTGAGTACATGTTGTAAGAGGGGTTTGCCTGCCAAAGTTTGCAGTACTTTGGGCAGGGCGGATTTCATCCGCTTTCCTTGCCCAGCAGCCAATATGACGATATTCATAAAGAGGGATTATAAGTCCCCTGAATCATGGTTCCACAAGCCAATTCATCCAAATCTGCCTCATCGATAGCCCGATCGCCACTCGATCTTGCGGCAATTCCGGATAGCTCAGTAGAAATCTCTAGATTTTTGAAATCAAATGCCTCGCCATCCATCAAATGTGAGGGCACGATGTGGTGCATGGACCGGAAGAGATTCTCTACGCGACCAGGGTGTTTCTTTTCCCAATCACGCAACATTTCTTTCATTACTTGGCGCTGAAGATTGGGCTGGCTACCGCATAGATCACAAGGAATGATGGGGAAATTCATATCAATTGCGTATCGTTCAAGTAATTTTTCAGGAACGTAGGCCAAAGGACGAATAACAATATGTTTGCCATCATCGGAGCGCAGCTTGGGTGGCATGCCCTTCAATTTACCCGCATAAAACATGTTGAGCATGAGCGTTTCAAGAATGTCATCACGGTGATGTCCTAAAGCAATCTTGGTAGCGCCTAGCTCATCAGCCACGCGATACAAAATGCCGCGACGCAAACGAGAACATAAGCCGCAAGTCGTTTTACCCTCTGGGATTACGCGCTTCACAATACTATAGGTATCTTGCTCTTCAATATGAAAAGGAATGCCCAAGCTCCTTAGGTAATTAGGTAAAGTCTCTGCAGGGAAATTTGGTTGTTTTTGATCCAAGTTAACAGCAACAATCTCAAAATCAATTGGTGCGCGCTCTCGCAACTTCATCAAAATATCGAGCATGGCATAACTATCTTTGCCGCCTGATACGCAGACCATCACTTTATCGCCATCTTCAATCATGCCAAAGTCACCAATAGCCTGGCCCACTAAGCGACAGAGTTTTTTCTCCAGCTTATTTTCTTCGAAGACGACTTTACGAATATCACCCATAACTATCTAATTATTTTCTGATCTGTTCTCAATGCGTTTTAAGCTTGCTTAATGCGAAACACTTCAACACCGACAGAATGGCAATCGGGATACACATCTGGCTTGGCTGTACTCACCCGCGCAGCCAATACCTTCGGGTGAACCAACATGGCTGTTGCTATGTCATCACAAAAGGTTTCCTGCAAGTGAATATGCCCTTGAGAAGCACGGGCCTTGATAGTTTCGCGCATAAAGTCGTAATCCACGACTTCATCTAGCTGATCTTGCATGGGCGTATTCATGGCCAAGGGAATATATAAGTCCACATTCAGAATGACGCGCTGCTCTGCTTTTTTCTCAAAATCATGCACCCCAATATTGATATAGATTTCATAGTCGCGCAAAAATAAACGACGACAATCAATTAAAGCAGGATGAGAAAGAATTGCGTGCATAAATAATTTCTTTGTATGGTTTTAGTTCTAATTTGTCTTGAACATCACATCACGTGATGAAGGAAGTAAATGTTGTCCGCCGTCGACATATAAGGTGGTACCTGTAATGGCATTAGCATCAGCCAAAAATATTGCAGCTTTGGCAATATCTTGCGGCGTCGAAGATTTTTCTAGCGGCGTCATTTGATGCGCTTTAGAAAAACCATCATCTGTTTGATCGCCTGATGGTAAAGAGATACCGGGTGCTAGCCCAACTACCCTGAGGTGCGGAGCAAAATCCACCGCAAGCAATTCAACCGAGGTCAGAAGCGCAGCCTTAGATAGGGTATATGACAAATAATCAGGATTGAGGTTGATCAGCTTTTGATCAAGCAATTGAATGACAGAAGGAAGGCCACTATCTGCTGACGGATTTTTCTCAGTCCTACCCTTTTGAAACTCAAACATTTTTTGTGACAATAAGATAGGTGCAGTCAGGTTTACTTGCATGTGGGACTGCAGGATTTTTGCAGTCAGAGGTGAAGCGGAATTAGAGCGATCGTATTCGAAGATCGAGGCGCTATTTACTAGGCAATGCAAATGTGGAAATTCTTGGGTGACAGCAGAAAATAACTTTTCAATATTCCCCTCGTCGGCCAAGTCTGCCTGAAACAAGGCTACCTTGACCCCAAGACCTTGAATATCAGTCAGTGTTTTTTGAGCTTCCTGCTCAGAGCGCCCATAATGAATGGCTACATCCCAACCCTGGCGGGCAAACTGCAAGGCGATTTCCCGACCCAAGCGCTTAGCAGCGCCGGTCACTAAAACCGCTCTTGGATACTCGGATGGGGTGTTTGAACGAGGGTTCAATTAAATTCTCTTAGACTAGCGAGCTATGGATATTACCTTGACCAGCCTAGAAACGGAGCATAGCGAGCTCCTCAGGGCCAAAATAAGCTCTCAGATCAACTCAGAGGGCGGTTGGATACCCTTTTCCCGTTTTATGGAAATGGCCCTATATGAGCCTGCAATGGGCTATTACAGCGCCGGGGCCCATAAGCTGGGATCAGGGGGTGATTTCACAACGGCTCCCGAGCTAAGCCCCTTATTTGGGGCTGCGATTTGTTCAACCCTACTACCAGTACTGGAAGGCTTCAAAGCACAGGGTCTACCTACGCAAATTCTGGAGTTTGGCGCAGGGACGGGCAAATTGGCTAGCTCGATTCTGACTCGCCTTCATGACCTCGATTTCAGCCTGGATCGATACGACATCCTAGAAATCTCTCCTGACTTGGCGCAGCGTCAAAAAGAACACATTAGCAAAACAGTTGATCAACTGAACTCATCTACTCAGTGTGACTGGTTGAAAGCATTGCCGCAGAATTTCAAGGGAGTGATTCTTGCAAACGAAGTCATTGATGCGATTCCTTGTGACGCAATTGTTTATCAAAATGGATTTTGGTATTGGTATGGAGTGGCACTAAATGATGGCAAGCTGATTTGGAAGACGGGATCTCCGGTAGAGCAGGATTTACTACCTGAGAGTTTATTGAGCGCTAGCTTTTCAGAAAGTTACGTCACCGAACTTCATGCGCCAGCGAATGACTGGATGCGTCAAGTGGCGAGAAATTTAGACTCTGGCTTGTTTTTAACTTTTGATTATGGCTTTCCTGAAGGCGAGTATTACCACCCGCAAAGACTGGAAGGCACTCTCATGGCACATCACCGTCATCACGCAATTCAAGATCCGTTTTATCTACCAGGCTTATGTGATATCACCACTCACGTGGAGTGGTCACAAATTGCTCGTAGCGCACTGACTGAAAATGCGGATGATGTCTATCTCACCAATCAAGCCGCTTATCTACTGGATGCCGGCATTGGTGATATTGCCTTAGAGATTGGTGACCCAAGCAATCCAGAGACTTTTTTGCCGATTTCGAATTCATTACAAAAATTATTGTCGGAAGCAGAGATGGGTGAATTATTTAAAGCTTTTGCCTTCTCAAAAAATCTAGACTCTCTATTGCCAGGCTACACACTGGAAGATCTTCCAGGTCTGCGTGGGAGAAATCGCCTTTAATAACTAAGACTGGAGCGCGGCAGAAATCGCTGCCAGTCTTGCTGCCCAAAAAGCACTCCCAATACGATCACCGTTAGAGCGATCTTCTGCTGCCACAGTAGCAATGATCTCTGCCGTATTGATAGCCTGAGCATTTCTCATTGATTGAATCAGGGTGGAAACAGGTAGGCCTAATTGTTCGGCCAACCTTAATAAAGCTTGACCACGATCTGGCTTACGCCAAACATCGGCACGATTGAACCAAGCTAAAACATCAACAGCCTGAAATTTACCCTCAGTAGTTTTCAGGATGAGTGTATTGAGCTCACTAAAGATCTCGGAAAAATCACGCACCTCTGTTGGCATGCGAACACAGTCTGCCCATGAACGAATCTCACTTGAAGGTAGCCTCATCAGCGTTACAGCACAACGCTCTTCTAAATAATTCCCAACTAACTCATAATGAGATATCAACTCTTCACGGAATACTTCTTGTGCAAGTTGATTGGTTAATGTGGCCGGCAGGAAAGTCTTTGCAGCGCCCGTATTCAATAAGACTTGAAACATATGCATGGGCTTTGCCGCAGTCATTCCCCTGGCTAACTCTTGCCAAATACGCTCTGCCGATAAAGCCGCTAACTCACCCGATTGAACAATGGCTTTCAAAGCGATCATCGTTTCATCGGCAACGCTAAATTCTGGAAAGCGAGCAGCAAAGCGTGCGATGCGTAAAAGACGCAATGGATCCTCTGCAAATGCATCTGATACATGTCTAAATACTTTGGCAGCTAAATCCTCTTGTCCGTTATAGGGATCTAGGATCGGCCCAATCCATGTTCCATCTAGCCCCACTTCTTGCGCCATTGCATTGATGGTTAAATCACGACGCTCTAGGTCTTGCTCTAGAGTTACCGATGGATCAGCATAAAAATGAAAACCTTTATACCCTTTACCTGTTTTTCTTTCGGTACGGGCTAAGGCATATTCAGCCTGTGTGTCTGGATGCAAAAAAACAGGAAAATCTTTACCAACTGGTCGAAAGCCTTTAGCAACCATCTCCTCAACACTCGAGCCCACAACAACATAGTCAATATCGTGAACCGGTAAACTCATCAAGGTGTCGCGAATTGCGCCGCCGACGGCATAGATCTTCATTACCGCATGCCCTCTAGACTGCGTCGACTTATCTTGAATACATCAGGTAATGCATCTACTGCATTTACGGGCAGAACATTGGGAACTTGCATTGATGCAATATTATCGCGTGACATCAAAGTGGGACCAGGCAAAAACTCAAATGCCAATGCCTGTAAATATCCAACAAATGCGGGGACAGGAATAATGACGCATTTTGTATGTACCTTGCGTGCAGCCAATTCCACAATCTCCTTCATGCTGTAAACAGTCGGGCCAACCAGGTCATAGACTTGATGAATCGTTTGTGGCATCGTCAGTGCACCTACAAATGCACTAGCTACATCATCTACGCTAACGGGTTGAAATTGCGCCTGATAATTTGCCAAAGGTAGTGCTGGAAATAATTTAGTAAGCTTGGAAAATAAATTAATAAACTGATCTTGCGCACCAAAAATGACTGATGGCCTAAAAATTGTCCAATCGAGTGAACTTGCTTTAACAGCCAACTCTCCATCGCCCTTGCTACGCTGATACATCGATGGCCCCTGTGAGTTCGCACCTAAGGCGCTCATATGAAGATAACGCTTAAGGCCATGCAACTGCATCGCAGTAATAATATTTTTAGGGAGATCTACATGCGCAGCCTTAAACACTTTTCCATAAGGCTGAGCTTCCTTGTCATGCAGCACGCCTACTAAATTAATGACTGCCCCTCTTAGCTGAATGCGACCACAGAGATTTTGCAATTCATCAAAGTCATGAACATCCGCATCTTCGAGATGTACCTTCGGCAACAGACGTAACTCTCGACCCGCAACAACATGGCTAGTTGGGATTAATACCGAATAACCAGCTGCCTGTAACTGAGCCGCTATTACGCGCCCCACAAATCCATTACCGCCAATCAGAAGAATGTCATATTTCATGGGGGCTTTTCTCGCTGTATATCAGCGCTTAGGGTAATTCAGATGGAGTAGCGGCCTTAGGCGTAATAACTCCTAAACGCTGTTTTAAAGATTGACTCTGTCCATTCAATACAGATGAATAGTAATTAGCATTTGATAACACGTTCTTGACGTAGACTCGCGTCTCTGGAAAGGGAATGGTCTCAGCAAAAATAGCGCCTTCAGTAGGCCCATTTAATTTTTCTCGCCATGCTTTTGAACGTGCAGGTCCAGCATTGTATGCCGCAGATGCTAATACCCAAGAGCCATCCAAATCAATCAAAACCATATTAAGATAATTACTACCCAAAGTGAGATTGGTGTTGGTATCACTTAACTTATCGTTGGTGTAATTGATCATCCCAATTTTCTTGGCAACATACTTAGCAGTACTTGGCATCACTTGCATCAAACCAGAAGCACCCACCGATGAAGAGGCATTCATAATGAAGCGGGACTCCTGACGAATCAAGCCATAAGCCCAAGCTAGGTTTAAATCGATCTGCCTGGCAATTGGAGAAAGCTCATCACGGTAGGGCGTTGGATAACGCAAGCTGAAATCATGCTCTTGTTTTGTACGATCGGCAGTATTCACAACACGGTCATACAAATTAATTCGCTTGGCATATTCCGCTGCGGCAAGCAATTGCTTATCCGACATATTACGTAGCTCCCAATTCCATTCGCGGTTACCTTCAAAGCGCAGGTTCATGGCGTATAAACGCTCACTGCGAATAAATCCTTTACGGCTAGCCATTACATCAATCTCTTGGTCAGTGACCTTAGTTCGTGCAGGCGCATGATTCGACTTGCCTAACTCTTCACGTGCAAGTTGACCATAAAAGTTGTATTGCTCATCAATGAGTTCAAAGTTCTCTCTCGCTTTAGCCTCTTGGCCCTCGGCTTTTAATGCGCGTCCGTACCAATAGGTCCATGCTGGATCTTTGCTTCGTACTGCGGGATTCATACCATCAATGGCATTCTTTACCAAGACCCAATCTTTAGCACGTAAGCCGGCACGCACCTTCCACTCCTGTGATTCAACAGAAAGTAGCTCGTTATAACCAAGGTCTTGTTGTAAACGGTAGGCGTCATCCGCATTAGGATCTAATTTCTTTGCTAAAAATTGTCCAATGACTCCCCAAGCAACAGCTTGGTTCTCTTTGCTATAGCGAGAAGCATTCTGTGAAAAATCTTTATACGCTTTAGATGGATCGGCTTTAGCAGATTTCACAACATCTGCAATTGGATCTTCGCCGCCGAGACGGCGAGCCATCGTGTCATATCCTTTTTCGCTAGCAGCACGGCCAATTGCTTTGGCCTCGCTAGGATTCATACCGCCAGCAGCCACTAATGAAGGTACCAATTCCTGACAGGCTTGGCCAAAATAGCTGGGATCCAACAACACTGATCGAGCGTCAATACCTAGCTTAGTTGGGTTTTCGCCTTGTGACAATTTTGATAAAAGTGAATAGCACTTTACTTGCGTATCATCATCCAATACAAACTTGGCATACTCAATATCAAAGCGCGACCAATCTTTACGCTTACCTAAAACTAGCAACCAATCATTGCGCATTCGGTCTGCCAACGCAGTACCTTGATATTGATTTAAGAAGGCAATCACTTGTGAGTCAGCACTGTAGTCTCCACGTGCCGCACCGCCACTGTCAAATAATTGCGGCTTAATTCGAAAATAAGCCACATAGTCATCAAATGGATAATTCGCCAAATTTGAAGAAAGCTGCTGTGTACGAAAGATATCATTCTTTTTGGCGGCCTCCCGTAAATCAATAAACATCCGATCGGTGTCGGTGATTTCGGCAGGAGCTGCTTTGCTCTCATAAGACTTTGGCAAACTTGGTTTCTTTAATTTCTCAGCGAAGGCGCTGGGCATGGCCAGCGCCAGCCCCAAAATGAAAAACTGAGCCCACTGATAAAAATTGTATTTCCGCGCTTGAAACATCTTTTTCACTATCTAACCTTATGCGTATTTACTGGGTGCTAATTTGTTTACTATATCTCCTAATTTTCGCCTGATAATGAACGATATGCACGGTAATTCGCCAAAAACTCTTCGCCAAGAACTGCTATTACAACGCAAAGAATTTGCGGCTAAGCATAATTACCGTGAAAAACAAGATTGCTTAATAGGTCATCTAAATGACTTTCTTGCAACACGGGGCCAAGCCTTGCGTTCAATAGCTGCTTATTGGCCGATTCAAAATGAAGTGGATTTACGTCCTACGCTGCTGGCATGGGCAAATAGCGATTCCAGCCGCCAAATAAGCCTTCCCTATGCTCGCCCTGATAAGCATCTCGATTTTTATCAATGGGCTGAAGGGGATATATTGATTCCAAGCCAACATGGAGTGCCTGAGCCAAACCCAGATAACACCTCAAGGCCACAGGCCATGCCTGATTGCATCCTCATTCCCTGCGTTGGCTGGTCATCTTCCATGCTAAATGGCAAAACCCACTACTGGCGCTTAGGTTACGGCGGAGGTTATTTTGATAGAACACTAGCCCAGTTACGCAAAGACCAGCCGCAGCTCATTTGTATTGGAGTGGGCTTTGATTGGCAAAAACTGAATGATGATCAGTGGGCGGCGCAAACTCATGATGAGCCGCTGGACCTCTTGTTAACTGAAACCGGACTGCTTGGCTAGGCAGTCCTTACAAATCATCTGATTTAACTTATTTAGTTAAATCTAAATTATCCGCAATAGCCAATACAGCATCTGCTTGGTTTAGTGAGTAAAAGTGCAAACCAGGAGCGCCAGCAGTTAAGAGCTGATCGCACAGGTCGGTAACCACTTCTTCGCCAAAGGCTTTAATGGAAGCAATGTCATCGCCATAGGACTGAAGACGCAAGCGAATCCAACGTGGTATTTCAGCACCACATGTATCTGAGAAGCGCAACAACTGAGTGCAATTGGTAATGGGCATGATGCCCGCAATAATGGGCTGGGTGACACCCAAATCATAAGCCTCATCTACAAAGCGGAAATACGCATCACTATTGTAAAAATACTGAGTCACGGCAGAATTAGCACCAGCTTTAATTTTCTGAACAAAAAAATCGACATCGCTTGCCGGTGACTTCGCTTGGGGGTGAGTTTCTGGATATGCAGCCACATCAATATGAAACCAATCACCGGTTTCTGCGCGAATAAATTCCACCAACTCATTGGCATGATGAAACTCGCCATACTGACCCATGCCAGATGGCAAGTCACCGCGCAAAGCCACAATGCGCTTCACACCTAAAGCCTGATATTGCTTGAGCATTTCACGCACGCTTTCACGTGAGCTACCAACACAAGATAAGTGAGGAGCAACTGCTGCGCCGGCAGCATGAATGTCGCTCACCACTTTTAATGTGCCAGACTGGGTAGATCCACCGGCACCAAAGGTCACAGAATAAAACGATGGCTTGAGCGTTTCTGAAAAGCGCTCGCGCACCAGATGCAGCTTACTCTCACCTTCAGGTGTTTTTGGAGGAAAGAATTCGACGCTTAATTCCATGATTTTGGGCCTAGATATCTATTGAACAGTAATTAGATTAATAACGATAGTGGTCAGCCTTGTATGGGCCTTCCTTTGTCACACCAATGTAAGAAGCTTGCTGATCTGATAACACAGTTAATTCTGCATTGAGAGTTTTGAGCTGTAAACGGGCAACCTTCTCATCCAAATGCTTAGGCAATGTGTAAACACCAATTGGGTATTTATCTGTACCTACTGCATTCCACAATTCAATCTGTGCAATCACTTGGTTTGCAAATGAAGAGCTCATGACATAAGAAGGGTGTCCTGTACCGCAACCTAGATTCACCAAACGACCTTTGGCCAAAATGATGATGCGCTTTTCAGGCTTGCCATTGGCAGCCGGGAAAATCACATGGTCAACTTGTGGCTTGATCTCTTCCCATTTATATTTTTCAATGCCCGCAACATCGATCTCATTATCGAAGTGGCCGATATTACAAACGATGGCTTGATTCTTCATCTTGGCCATATGGTCATGTGTAATCACGTGGTAGTTACCAGTTGCAGAAACAAAGATGTCAGCTTTATCAGCAGCGTAATCCATTGTTACAACACGATAGCCTTCCATGGCAGCTTGTAATGCGCAGATTGGATCTACTTCAGTAACCCATACTTGAGCAGATAGTGCACGCAATGCTTGGGCTGAGCCTTTACCCACATCGCCGTAGCCGCAAACTACTGCAACCTTACCTGCAACCATCACGTCTGTTGCACGCTTGATCGCATCAACTAAGGACTCACGGCAACCATAGAGATTATCGAACTTACTTTTAGTCACAGAGTCATTGACGTTAATCGCGGGGAACTTCAATTCGCCCTTGGCAAACATTTGATACAAGCGATGTACACCGGTAGTAGTTTCTTCAGTCACGCCCTTCACTTTTTCTAAGCGTGTTGAATACCAAGTTGGATCTTGCGCCAATTTTTTCTTAATGGCTGCAAACAAAATGGTTTCTTCTTCGCTAGTTGGATTATTCAAGCAAGCTTGATCTTTTTCAGCGCGTGCACCAAGGTGCAATAACAAAGTAGCATCGCCACCGTCATCCAAAATCATATTGGTGTAACCGCCATCAGCCCACTCAAAAATACGATGGGTGAAGTCCCAGTACTGCTCGAGGGTTTCGCCTTTAATTGCGAATACTGGTGTGCCGTTAGCAGCAATGGCTGCCGCTGCGTGGTCTTGTGTAGAGAAAATATTGCAAGAAGCCCATTGCACTTCAGCACCAAGCGCCTCAAGCGTCTCGATTAATACCGCAGTTTGAATGGTCATATGCAATGAACCAGTAATGCGTGCACCACGTAATGGCTGTTGTGCAGCAAATTCATCACGAATGGCGATCAAGCCCGGCATCTCAGTCTCGGCAATCGCAATTTCTTTACGACCAAAATCGGACAATGAAATATCAGCAATTGCGCAACGAGTTGCTACAAAGTTATTTAAATCAGATACGGTATTCATTAATGCTCCAGCTAAATACGATCCAATGCTGGAGTAGAAACTCGCTAGCCATTGAATCATGGGTTAGCGAGCGCGGTTGCAATTAGCAAACTCCGTTTAGGAGCCCACTCCCTTCAAGCCTGGGGAAGTGCTGGGTCTCAGCAATCCTTGCAACGCTCCTTGAAGGTATGCCGTAATTGTAAACAATTACGGCATATTTCGCCTCAATACACCTACAAACTGCGTATTTCCTACTTACAGGCCTGCTGCCGCACGTAATGCAGCTGCTTTATCTGTTTGCTCCCAAGTAAATTCTGGCTCTTCACGACCAAAGTGGCCATAAGCAGCAGTCTTACGATAGATAGGGCGCAAGAGGTTCAGCATCTTCACGATACCTTTTGGACGCAAGTCAAAATTCTCTGAAACCAATTGAGCAATCTTTTCATCCGAAATCTTGCCTGTACCGAATGTACTCACCATCACTGAAGTTGGCTTAGCAACACCAATAGCGTAAGAGATCTGAATCAAGCACTTGCTTGCTAGACCTGCAGCCACTACGTTCTTTGCAACATAACGTCCAGCGTATGCAGCAGAACGGTCAACCTTAGATGGATCTTTACCAGAGAAAGCGCCGCCGCCGTGAGGGGCTGCACCGCCGTAAGTATCCACAATAATCTTACGGCCAGTTAAACCGCAATCACCCTGTGGGCCGCCGATAACAAAACGACCCGTTGGGTTAACCAAGAAATTGATCGCACCTTTGATTAAATGCTTAGGCAATACTGGTTTGATGATTTCTTCAATAACCGCTTCGCGCAATTTCTCGAGAGAAATCTCTTCATCGTGTTGAGTTGACAAAACAACTGTATCGATTGAGTCAGGCTTACCATCCACATAACGCAATGTCACTTGTGACTTTGCATCAGGACGCAACCAGTTCAAACGGCCGTCGCGGCGCAATTGTGATTGACGCTCTACTAAGCGATGTGACAAATGAATTGGCATAGGCATGAGCTCAGAAGTCTCGTCGCATGCATAGCCAAACATTAAGCCTTGGTCGCCAGCGCCTTGGTCAAGACCATCATCATGAGCCTTATCAACACCTTGTGCGATATCGGGGCTTTGCTTGTCATAAGCAACTAACACTGCGCAACCTTTGTAATCGATACCGTAATCTGTATTGTCGTAACCAATTTCACGCAATGTATTGCGTGCTACCTGAATGTAATCAACGTTAGCGTGGGTAGTAATTTCACCAGCAAGAACCACTAAACCGGTATTACATAAAGTTTCTGCTGCAACACGTGCAGTAGGATCTTGGGCCAAGATGGCGTCCAAGATTGCATCAGAAATTTGGTCTGCTACTTTATCGGGGTGACCTTCAGAAACGGATTCTGAGGTGAAGAAGTAATCGTTTGCCATTGCATATTCCTTTAAAAATTAACACGATCATTGGGACAACTCGACGTGCCAGGAACCACAACGGCGACGCTTTAGCAGAATTTATGAATCGCCCTGCAAGTTGCCTTAACTCAGCGATGTGGCCATTTTATCTGAAAAAGGCCTATTTCATCAAGCTGGATTGAAATTTGGCCCCTTCGGCATCATTGAATATCATTGGGGGGTGCGAAAACTCATTCTCAAGCTCAGCCTCAATACGCTTGCCGCTCTTCCCCTTGCTCTAGTGCAGGTCATTGGGTCCTTTTTGGGGCTTTTAGCCTATGTGGGCTCTAAGCAATACCGCTCACTCTTCAGACCGCAATATGAGGCCGTCATCACTTCTTATTGCCTGCCTTTAAAACTCTGGGAGGCAGTTCGGGCATCAGGCATGCTGTTTTCTGACAGCCTATGGATTTGGCGCAATCCAGCTAAGGCACTCTGTTTAGTAGAAGTACAAAACTGGGATTTAGTAGAGTCTGCAATCAATGAGGGCCATGGCTTAGTCATGCTCACCCCTCACCTCGGTGGCTTTGAAATCATCCCGCGAGTATTAGCTCAACATTTTCCTGCCACCATTTTGTATCGTCCATCACGTCAAGAATGGCTCAATGAAGTCGTGGAGGAAGGTCGGGCCTATCCTAATATGCATTTCGTACCCACCAACCTCAATGGCGTACGTCAAATGACAAGGGCCCTGACACGTGGTGAGGCCATCGGGATCCTGCCAGATCAGGTACCCAGTGGTGGAGAAGGTGTTTGGGTGCCCTTCTTTGGACGCCCTGCTTATACAACACCGCTGCCCGCAAGACTCGCCAATCGGAACAACACTCCGGTAGTGATGTTCACGGCAAAGCGCAAAAAAATTGGCCAAGGCTGGCTAATGCAAGCAACCCGTCTTGCACCTCTTTCTGAAGATGCCACTATCGCTGCTGCAGAGCTCAATGTCGCTATTGAAAATGCAGTGTTAGTGGCGCCTGAACAGTTTATTTGGTCTTATAACCGCTACAAGCATCCAACTGGTGCAGAATTACCTCCAAGTAATTTATAAAGAGATCTTTTTTTGAAATGACCTGGTTACAAAACCTCTTCAATTTTCTTGCGCTCAATCTCTTGCGCTTATTTGCTTTCTTGCCGTACACCATTACTGTTCACGTTGGTTACGGCTTAGGCTGGCTCGCTGCCCATATACCGAATAGTCGCACGCATGTAGTCAAAACCAATTTACGTTTGTGCTTTCCCAATCTGAGCGAAAAAGAAATCGATGCATTAGCCCTTGAACACTGGAAATTATTTGGGCGTAGCGTTCTAGAAAGAAGCCGTATCTGGCTAGGAAGCGGCAAACAAATCACTGATATCGTGACGATTGAATCAGCCATCACCTTGGGCGATCGTAAGCCACGCCTTCTCATCAACCCACACTTTGTTGGGCTTGAAGGTGGCTTTATGGCTCTTTCTGTTTTAGCTAGTCAATATGACTGGCCACGTGGCGCTGGGCTTTATCAAAATATGAAGAACCCGTTCTTTAATCAAAAGATGATTGAGTGGAGAAATCGTTTTGGGGGTAAATCAATTGAACGGCAAAGTCGCTTGCGAGATCTGATTCGTGAAATTCAAACCGGTAACTTTATTTTTATTGCCCCCGATATCGATCTAGGTCCTCGTGATTCTGTATTTGTACCTTTCTTTGGCATTCAAACCAATACGATTACCTCTGTATCTCGCCTATCTAGACTCAGTGGGGCAGAGGTGTGCCTGATGACCACTACACTTAACCCAGATCGTAAGGGCTATACCTGTCGTATTAGCGAACCTTTGCCAAACTTTCCAAGCGATGATGTTGAAAAAGATACCGCACGCTTAAATCAATACATCGAGGAGCTTGTTCGTGAAAGGCCCGCAGAGTACTATTGGGTTCATAAGCGCTTTAAACACAGGCCTCCGGGCGAACCCAATCTTTACGAGTAATGAGAATTTCTTGAGCACACAAACAGGCAACGCTAAACGCAAACTTCGCTTCACCAAAATGCATGGTGCTGGCAATGATTTCATTGTGCTCAATGGCATCGATCAAGACCTTAGTGAAATTACACGTGAGCAATGGCAAGCCTTAGCACATCGCCAATTTGGGATTGGTGCAGATCAAATCTTATTAGTTGAAAAAGCAACTCGCCCTGATGCTGATTTTCGCTATCGTATTTTTAATGCTGATGGCGGGGAAGTAGAGCAATGTGGTAATGGCTCGCGTTGTTTTGTCCGTTTCGTCTTGGATCAAGGCTTGTCATCTAAAAATCCATTACGCGTTGAAGTAGCGCATACCGTTCTCACCCTCAAATCTCATCCAGATGGTCAGGTAGAAGTTGATATGGGTGCGCCGATTTTTGATCACAACCTTATTCCATTTAATGCAAATGGTTTAGCCAGCATGCAAGAGTTTCATGAAATGCTTTATGCACTTCCAATAGATCTGCCAGCAACTCATGACAGCCTGGTTGGCGTTCTCTCCATGGGCAATCCTCATGCAGTCCAGGTAGTTGGAGATGTAGATAGCGCGCCCGTCTTAGAAGAGGGGTCTGCGATTGAAAGACATCCAGCGTTTCCTAACAAGGTGAATGTAGGCTACTTGCAAGTGCTCAATCGCAATGAAATCAAGTTGCGTGTTTATGAGCGAGGCGCAGGAGAAACGCTAGCGTGCGGCACAGGCGCTTGTGCAGGCGTTGTTTCAGGAATCCGCAGAGGCCTATTAGATTCGCCAGTGAAGGTGCATACCCGTGGTGGTGATCTCCAGATCGTTTGGGGCGGAGTTATAGATGAAGTGGCACATCCCGTCATCATGACTGGTCCAGCCACTACAGTCTTCGAAGGCGAAACTGAAATCTAAGAACTGCGGATCTTGCAATCAGATGCCGTATTTATCTCGATATGCTTTTACCGCTGGCAAATAATTACTGAGCTGGACATCACTCGAAGCAGTTAAGAATGACATTACGCCCGTGAGATTGGCAATCGAAATCACCGGCAGCCCAAATTCTTCTTCAACAGCTTGAACTGCAGACTTTGCGCCAATCTCCGCTGCGGTCCCTGATCGCTCCATGCGATCTAAGGCAATTAACACAGCAGTCGGTTCAGCTCCAGCCTTACGAATCAGATCTACTGACTCGCGTACTGAGGTACCTGCAGAAATCACATCATCAATAATGACCACTTTGCCTTTAACGGGCGCACCTACCAATACACCGCCTTCGCCATGATCTTTTGCTTCTTTGCGGTTATAGGCATAAGGCACATTGAGACCAGCATCAGCCAATGCGATCACTGTCGCGGCAGCTAAGGTGATGCCTTTATATGCGGGGCCGTACAACATATCAAACTGAATATTCGACTCTTGCAACGCTTTTGCGTAGTAGCGACCCAAAGCGCTCAGTCGTGCACCATCATTAAATCCACCGGCATTAAAGAAATAAGGCGAGAGACGTCCTGCTTTAGTTTTAAACTCTCCGAAGGACAAAACCTTTGCCTCTAAGGCAAAACGAATAAAGTTATCTTGATTTGAATTATTTGAGCTCATAGGCCTACATGTTACGCATCATTTCCGCGAACCTCAACGGTATCCGTTCAGCAGTCAAAAAAGGCTTCTTGCCATGGGCAGTTAAACAAAAGGCAGACTTTATCTGCATGCAAGAGCTCAAAGCGCAACGCGATGATTTAGAGGACGCCATCCTCAATCCAGATGGCCTCCATGGCTTCTTTCATCATGCCGAGAAAAAAGGCTATAGCGGCTGCGGCATCTATACACCCCATAAGCCTGATGAGGTCTTATATGGCTACGGCAATGAAGAGTTTGATGCTGAGGGCCGCTATGTAGAGGCACGCTTTAAAGGCTTATCTGTGATTTCGGTATACATGCCCTCTGGCTCAAGCTCACCAGAACGACAAGAGGCCAAATATCGCTATCTCGACAGCTTCTTGCCACACCTGATTGCACTTAAAAATTCTGGTCGAGAAATCGTTCTCTGTGGCGACGTCAATATTGCCCATCATGAAATTGATTTAAAGAACTGGAAAGGTAATCTCAAGAATTCCGGCTTCTTGCCAGAAGAGCGGGCATGGCTTACCAATCTCTTCGATCAAGTGGGATATGTTGACGTATATCGCGAGCTAGAACCTAAAGCAACAGAAACTTGCTATACCTGGTGGAGCAATCGTGGCCAGGCTTATGCAAAAAACGTGGGGTGGCGCATTGACTATCACATCAGCACACCTTCAATAGCAGCTAGCGCTAAAAAAACAGCAGTCTACAAAGATGAGAAATTTTCAGATCACGCACCACTCACGGTAGATTACGACTGGAAGCTTTAATCTTGCTTGATTTGAACGATCTTGAAATGGATTGTGAGCCAAATTAATACCAAGACGGGGGCGCCAATAATCGCTGTACCGTAGAAAAAAGTCTGATAACCATAGTTATCTACGAACACCCCTGAGAAGCCCGCTAGCCATTTTGGCAACAGCAACATCATCGAGCTAAACAAGGCATATTGCGTTGCTGAATACCGAATATTGGTAAGAGATGACAAGAACGCTATAAAGGCTGCGCTAGCAATACCTGAGCTGAGATTGTCCGCAGAGATAACCCAAATCAAACCATGTAAATCATGGCCCTGGGTTGCTAGCCATGCAAACAATAAATTGCTGACCGCTGAAAGAATGGCGCCAACAAATAAGATTCTTAATACACCAAAGCGTAAAGTAAGTACACCACCTACAAAGGCTCCGACTAAAGTCATCACCACGCCAAATACTTTGCTGACTGCGGCGACTTCATCCTTGGTATAGCCCATGTCTACATAGAACGGGTTCGCCATAATGCCCATCACCACATCGCTAATTCGGTAAATAGCAATCAAAGACAAAATCAAAACGGCGTGCCAGCGGTAGCGCTGAATAAATTCAGCGAAGGGCTCAACCAATGTTTGATAGAGCCATGCTTTGGCATTGCGCGCTTTTGCTAACTCATATTGAACTGGCTCTTTACTAAACAGGGTTGTTAAGACCCCAACCCCGATTGATCCAGCCATGCATAAATAAGCAAATTGCCAGGCACTCGCATCGTAACCACCGCCAGTCTCAACTCGTGCGGCGAGCCATAAAACACCGGCACCCGCCCAAATTAAAGCCAGTCGATATCCTGTTTGATAGGTTGCGGCTAAAGCGGCTTGATGATCACTATTGGCCGATTCGATTCGGAAAGCATCCAATGCAATGTCTTGAGTAGCAGAACCAAAAGCAACGAGTAAGGCACACCAGACCACCGAGTTGAGAGCCAACTTTGGATCCATCGTAGACATACTGACCAAACCCAAAATGATGAGGGCCTGGGCAAAGATCAACCAACTTCTTCTGCGACCCAAGAGCTTGGTGAGAAAAGGAATTTTTAAACGATCAACTAAAGGCGCCCAAACCCACTTAAAGGCATAAATCAATCCAACCCAAGTGAGATAGCCAATCGTGCTCCGATCAATCCCCGCCTCTCTAAGCCAAAAGCTCAAAGTTCCCAGAATTAATAAGAGTGGTAAGCCAGCAGAGAAACCCAAAAAGAGCATGCGTAAACAAGGCCATTCGAGATAAACCCGAAAGTCTTTGAAATACGATTGAACCACCAGTAATGCTTTATTAAGCACGGCGTACGCGGAATAGCGCTAGGCTACCAAAAAGGTTTGGCAGCAAAGTGACTTGTCGACCCTCATGCAAAATGCATTGATCCACTATTTTTAGCCCAAGACTAGACGCTAACTTTTCAAAATCAGCCACAGTAAGAACGCGCACATTAGGAGTGTTGTACCACTGATAAGGCAGGCTTTTAGATACCGGCATATGACCAAGCCCTACCGCTAAACGATGAGACCAGTGGCCAAAGTTTGGAAATGACACTACAGACTCTTTGCCCACACGCACCACTTCACGCAAGATTTTTTCAGTTTGATGGATAGTCTGTAAAGTCTGTGACAAAACCACTGTATCAAAACTGTTGTCCTCAAAAAGCGCTAATCCGCCTTCAAGATTTTGTTGAATGACATTCAAGCCTTTTTGTACGCACGATAAAACGCGTGCATCATCAATCTCTACTCCGTAGGCATGTACTGGTTTTTGTTTGTGCAAGAAATCCAAAAAACTGCCATCGCCACAGCCCAAATCAAGTACCTGGCTATTGGGGGCAATCCAATTGGCAATAGCCGCAAAGTCAGCGCGTTTATTCAGGCTACTCACGATTGAACCTCACGCATTTGCTTGAAATATGCCCTGACGAGATTGTGATATCGCTCATCATCCAATAAGAAAGCATCATGACCGTGTGGTGCATCGATTTCAGCGTAACTGACTTCGCTCTTATTGCTCAGCAAAGATTGCACAATTTCACGACTACGATTTGGCGGGAAGCGCCAATCTGTTGAGAAGCTCACAACCAAAAACTTAGCTTGCACTTCAGCTAAGGCACGATTGAGGCTGCCCTCATAACGGCGTGATGGATCAAAATAATCTAGGGCCCGAGTAATAAGTAGATAAGTATTGGCATCAAAGTAAGTTGAGAATTTATCACCTTGATGACGCAAATAACTTTCAACCTCAAATTCCACATCGAAACTAAAACGATAGTCATTAGACTCGCCATTAGGGCGTTGCAATTCGCGGCCAAATTTCTCGGCCATATCGTCATCTGATAAATAAGTAATGTGGCCAACCATCCGCGCCAATCTCAAACCACGTTTTGGTACAACGCCATGCTCGTAATAGTTTCCCCCGTGAAAATCAGGGTCAGACAAAATGGCATTGCGTGCCACTTCGTTAAATGCGATGTTTTGCGCACTCAATTTAGGGGTAGATGCGATCACAACACAGTGGTCTATGCGCTTGGGGAATTGAATGGCCCAAGCCATAGCCTGCATGCCGCCAAGACTTCCACCCATCACTGCAGCAAATTTACGAATACCTAATTTATCAGCAAGGCGGGCTTGGGTATTCACCCAATCCTCTACCGTCACCACCGGAAAATCAGCGCCGTAAGGCTTGCCTGTTCCCGGATTAATGCTCATTGGCCCAGTAGAGCCAAAACAAGAGCCTAAATTATTAATGCCAATGACAAAAAAATGATCAGTGTCTACAGGCTTGCCCGGCCCAATCATGTTGTCCCACCAACCAATATCAGCAGGATCATCAGGGCTAGGGCCTGCTACATGATGAGACGCATTTAATGCATGACATATCAGAACTGCATTGCTTTTATCCGCATTGAGTTTGCCGTAGGTTTCGATGACTAAGTCATAGCCAGACAACATGGCGCCACTCTGCAAAGGGAGGGGCTCAGCAAAATGAATGGTATTTCTAGAGAGGTGTAACTCGCTCATTCTGACAATAGAAGGCGCAAACTAACATCGGAGGCTTCCGTTGGGAGCTTCTTAAATCCGCTACGCGCAAAACGATGCCAACGGCCTAAAACAAAACTCATCAACATGGCAGCGCGAATACTAACCTCTTCTTGACCCAGCTGCGCCCAGTTACCACCTTGGGTTTGAGCAATGCGCAGGGCCTGCTTAAGAGAAGCCTCAACACGATCCAGCACTTGAGTAATACGCTCCTGCAAGCGATCGTCTTCTTGTAATAAAGCATCGCCCAATAAAACACGCGTCATGCCTGGATTCTTTTCTGCAAAGTACAAGAGCATCTGCAAGATGCCTCGTGCCTGCGCAAGACCCGATTCTTCTTTTTGATTAATCTGATTAATCAAGCCGAAAACAGTTTGCTCAATAAAAGAAATCAGCCCCTCAAACATTTGCGCTTTACTAGCGAAATGCCGATACAAGGCAGCTTCAGAAACATCAATCTTGGCAGCTAAGGCTGCGGTAGTAACCCGCTCACCCTTAGGGTTCTGCAACATCTCTGCTAGCACTTGCAGAATTTGAAGACGGCGTTCGCCTGGGCGTGGTCGCTTACGAGCTTTACCAGCGTCAGCATTGCTGTCGTTGATGTTTGCTGGATCTAAAGATTCACGCATGCTTATTTAGATGCCTACTTATCTAGAGCGAATCATCGTACCGAAAGCTTGCTCGGTCAGAATTTCTAACAATAAGGAATGCTCAATACGGCCATCAATAATGTGCACTGAATTGACACCGCTCTTGGCCGCATCTAATGCAGAAGAAATTTTCGGCAACATACCGCCCGAGATCGTACCGTCAGCAAACAGTGCATCAATTTCTCGCGCAGTTAAATCTGTCAGCAGCTTTCCGTCTTTATCCATCACGCCAGGAATATTGGTCATCATGACCAACTTCTCTGCGTGCAGAATTTCAGCCATCTTGCCAGCCACTAAGTCAGCATTGATGTTGTAAGCCTGACCTTCTGCACTAAAACCGATAGGAGAAATCACCGGGATAAATGCATCATCTTGGAGGGCCTTAACAACAGCAGGGTTAATTGCCTCAATTTCACCAACAAAACCGATGTCTATTTTTTTACCTGGCTCTGCATCACTCGGAATCATCATTTTTTTAGCATGAATCAATCCACCGTCTTTACCAGTGAGGCCAACAGCCTGGCCACCAAAGTGGTTAATCAACATCACAATGTCTTGTTGCACTTCACCACCTAGAACCCATTCCACTACTTCCATGGTTTCTTCATCGGTTACGCGCATACCCTGGATAAAAGTACCGGTCTTACCAATCTTCTTCAAGGCCTCATCAATTTGTGGGCCTCCGCCATGAACCACTACAGGGTTCATACCGACGAGTTTTAACAAGATAACGTCGCGCGCAAAACTTTCTTTGAGGCGCTCTTCTACCATCGCGTTTCCGCCGTACTTAATCACAATAGTCTTGCCGTGATACGCGCGAATGTAAGGCAGCGCTTCAGCAAGAATCTCCGCCTTTAATAAAGGGGAGATATCACTAATAGTTGGTAAATGCTTAGTCATCGCTACTTAAAATTTATTCGCCAAATAATTTTTGACGGAGTTCACGACGCTCTTGAGCTTCAAGAGATAAATTGGCTGTAGGCCTTGCAATTAAACGGTTTAAGCCAATGGGCTCACCGGTTTCTTCACACCAACCGTAGTCACTAGATTCAATGCGCGCTAATGCTTGTTCTACTTTTTTAAGCAGCTTGCGTTCACGATCGCGGGTACGCAATTCTAATGCATGTTCTTCTTCAATCGTTGCACGATCTGCCGGATCAGGCACCAAAATATTTTCACGCAGATGCTCTGTTGTCTCGGAAGCATTCTTCAAGATGTCATCTTTAAGGGTGAGTAATTTTTGACGGAAAAAATCCAACTGGGCAGCATTCATATAGTCCTTATCAGACATCTTGAGCAATTCTGCTTCAGTGAGTGGCGCACCTTTTACGGCTTTGGCGCTCGCAGCTTTGCTGCTAGCTTTTGCCGCAGTTGCTGGTTTTGTTGCTGTTTTTACCGTCATTTCATTCTTTCCTAGATTTGAAGCATTATTGCCTCATTCTGCCAAACTTTTACTACCACTTAATCAATATTCATCAATATTGCCCGTGGCGGCGGATTGTACCCGAATCTAGCTAAGCCAAACATCCCTCAAGCCCAGCCAGTAGGGTGTCCTTAGGTAAATCGATACCGATAAAGACCATTCGGGTTTGCTTACGCTCAGTACCCCATGGACCAGCTAAATCGCTGCCCATCATCTGATGAACGCCCTGGAACACGACTTTTCGGTTACTTCCCTTTACATAGAGCACGCCTTTATAGCGCAACATCTTCTCCCCAAAGACCTCCAAAATGCCCCCCAAGAAGTCTTCCAACTTTTTGTGGTCAAAGGGTTTATCACTACGAAAAACGAAGGATTGGATGCGGTCTGTGTGGCCTGCATGGCCATGATGGTGGTCATGACTGTGGTCATGACCGCAGGTGCTGTGATCGTGATCGTGACTATGGTCGTGACCACAATCAGCATGATCGTGGTCATCTTGCTCGAGAAAATGAGGGTCAATGTCCAGCTTGGCATTCAGATTGAAGCCCTTGAGGTCCAAAACTGCATTCAAAGGCACGATACCCTTAGAAATGCCTGCAATAGGTGCCCTAGGATTCATGTGCATAAGGCGATTGCGCAATGCATCTACTTCAGCAGGAGTTACCAAGTCTGTCTTGGTAATAAAAATTTGATCTGCAAAGCCAACTTGGCGTTGAGCCTCTTCATGCTCATTAAGCTGTTGTTGGCCATGTTTGGCATCCACCAAAGTCACCACAGCATCCAAAACATAGTGGTCGGCAACGTCATCATCCATAAAGAAAGTTTGGGCTACCGGGCCTGGATTGGCAACACCAGTGGTTTCAATGACAACGCGATCAAAGCTGATCTTTTTATTTTTGCGTTGTTCCCAAAGCTCATTTAATGCATCTACCAGATCGCCACGAATAGTGCAGCAAATACAACCATTGCTCATTTGCACAATATTTTCTTGGTTGTCCTGAACCAAAATATCGTTGTCAATATTTTCTTCGCCGAACTCATTCTCAATCACGGCAATTTTTTTACCATGCTCTTCAGTCAAAATGTGTTTGAGCAATGTTGTTTTGCCACTTCCTAAGAAGCCCGTCAAAATGGTTACCGGAATTAATGCCATGAATGATCCAATCAAAATCTAAAAGCCATAAGTTCCCAAAGCGGGAAACCTTCTATCTTACCGAGTTCCTCAGCCTTTACCAGCCTTTGCACGCGGATGCGCTTTATCGTATGCCTGAGCAAGGTGCTGAAAATCCAGGGAGGTATAAATCTGGGTACTAGCGATACTAGCGTGCCCCAACATCTCCTGAACAGCGCGCAAATCTTGCGAGGATTGCAAGACATGGCTCGCAAAGCTGTGGCGCATCATATGAGGGTGCACATGGGTAGGAAGGCCTGCTCGCATAGCCAGGGTGCGTAATCTAGCCTGCACGGTTCGTGGCGATAGACGCTTACCCGTAGCAGATAAAAAGAGAGCAATCGACTCTTCAGAGTAGCTGCCGGCATCTCGTAGCTCACGCCATACTGCCAGAGATTTCATGGCAGGAACACCAACAGGAACAGAGCGTCGTTTGCCGCCCTTACCCAAAACGGTGACCTCTGCAGCATCCCAATCTAACCAGCCAGCTGATTCATGTTGGCGATCTTTGCTTTGCATCACATCTATTCCCAATAACTCTGAAAGACGCAAGCCCGACGAATAGAGCAAATCAATAATCGCGGCATCACGAATCGATTCCAAATCCTTTTTTTCTTCAGCCTCTTTTACCGCCTGGTTTACCAAGGCAAGCGCCTGCTCAACCGATAAGGCTTTAGGCAAAGACTTCAAACGCTTTGGAGCCTTGACGTCATCAACCGGATTAGCAATCAAGTTATTGGTTACTTTGCCTGCACGCGCATCACGTCTCGCATCTTTCTCAGTAAGCCAGTCATACCAACCGCGCCATGCAGAAAGCGCTCTTGCAATACTTCTAGAGGATTTACCTTTGGAATGCAAACGGCCAGCCCATCGGCGCACATGCCCATTGCTGACCTTTAATAATTCAACGGAATCTTCAAGGGCGAAATTTTGTAGATCACTTAGATCCATCCCATACGCTTTAAGCGTATGCGGCGAAAGTTGACGCAACACATGCAACTCATGCAAATACTCCTGCATGAGTGGATGAAGATCAGTTGCCTTTAATTTCATAAGCCTGGATACGATCCAAAGCTGCAGCGGTTAATTCAGCGATCTGACGTAAGTAGAAAGCACCCATATCGGCTGTAAAGCGCGATTCATCCTTGCTTGCTAGCAACAACACTGCCGGGGATTGAGAGGCGTCAAGGCTTTTACCTAGAGGTAGGCCAATAGCCACCATGCTTTGCCACTCAGGATCAATCGTGGTTTGGCTGGCGAGTAAATCTACACTGGCTGCGGCCAATTCTTTTGCTGAACCGCATAAAGGTGTATCTACCCATGGACCAAACGCTGAGTTCGGGGATAGTAATTGTGCCGACTCCACCTCAAAAACTTCTGACAAGCCCGAGGTAATTGCCGCTTCCACATCGGCCTTGTTATTTGCCTTCATTAAACGCAGTAACCAGGCGACCAAACTTTGTTGGGTTTTATCGTTACGACTGCCAAAATGCAACATCTCGCTTAGACGGCGATTGAGCTCTTGATTTTGTGTGCGCAATACGGTCATCTGACGCTCTTGCAAAGAGATCGCACGATCTTCGTGCGGATGCTTAATGCGAATCTCATTAAAGAGATCGGCATAGCGCTCAAAGAAGCCTGGGGTAACGCGCAACCATTCAGCAACTAATTCTTCTTGCTCGGCTTGCTTTGGATCGATGGCGCTCATGAATTTCTTTCTAAATGTGTTCTTTAATTAACCGAGCTTTTTACGCAACAGTTCATTTACTTGACCGGGATTTGCCTTGCCTTGAGAAGCCTTCATGATCTGGCCTACGAGCGCATTAAAGGCCTTCTCTTTACCAGAGCGGAATTCTTCAACTGACTTCTGATTAACCGCCAATACTTGATCAATGATGGCCTCGATGGCGCCACTATCGCTAATTTGCTTTAAGCCTTTAGCTTCAATCACTTGATCAACTGTACTAATAGCCTTGCCTGCAATAGCCTCTTCCCACAGAATGGCAAAGATGTCTTTGGCAATCTTATGGGAGATAGTGCCATCTGCTACACGAGTCAAAAGCGACGCTAAATGCTCCGCTTTTAATGGTGCATTTGCTGCAGCAATGCCAGCACGATTTAAAGAAGAAGCGAATTCACCAGTAATTAAATTAGCGGCCGCTTTTGCCAAGGGTTTGCCTACGATTGCTAATAACTCTTCAAATACTTTTGCGGTATCGCGGTCTTGAGTCAGCAATTGCGCATCGTATGCGCTTAAGCCAAATTCGCTTTGCCACTGTTCACGCAATTGCGCAGGTAGTGCGGGCATCTTGCTACGCACATCTTCAATCCAAGCATCATCAATCACTACTGGCAATAAATCTGGGTCAGGGAAGTAGCGATAGTCATTGGCGTCTTCTTTACTGCGCATGCTGCGCGTTTCCCCGCGATCGGGATCATACAGACGCGTCTCTTGAACAACGGTTCCACCATCCTCAATCAATTCGATTTGACGACGTACCTCATACTGAATGGCCTCTTCCAAAAAGCGGAAGGAATTCAAATTCTTGATTTCACAACGGGTACCAAACTCAACCTGACCTTTTGGGCGCACCGAAACGTTAGCATCGCAGCGGAAAGAGCCTTCTTGCATATTGCCGTCACATACCCCTAGCCACACAACCAAGCCATGCAGGGCCTTGGCATAGGCAACCGCCTCGGCAGCGCTGCGCATTACCGGCTCAGTCACGATCTCTAATAGAGGTGTTCCTGCGCGATTTAAATCAATACCGCTAGAGGGTTCACCATAAGGGCCAGTAAAGTCCTCTTCATGGACCGATTTACCTGCATCCTCTTCCATATGGGCGCGAGTCAGCTCGACTACTTTTACTTCATCACCAACCAGAATTTCCACATGGCCACCAACGACTACTGGGATTTCCATCTGACTAATCTGATAACCCTTAGGTAAGTCGGGATAGAAATAATTCTTGCGAGCAAAAATACTCGCTGGCGAAATTTTTGCATTCACTGCTAAACCAAAACGAATGGCATGCTCAACAGCCTCACGATTGAGGACTGGCAGTACACCAGGCAGCGCCAAATCAACTGCGCATGCTTGAGTATTTGGCTCGGCACCAAAGCGTGTACTCGCACCACTAAAAATCTTAGATTGTGTCTGTAACTGTGCGTGGGTCTCTAGACCAATAACAACTTCCCATTGCATCATGCCACCTCACTTGCTGAACGCAAATGCCAATCGCTGGCTTGCTGATATTGATGGGCAACCTGTAATAGGCGCGCTTCGGAAAAATAGTTGCCGATTAATTGCATGCCAATTGGTAAGTTGTTTGCATTAAACCCACAGGGAACGCTCATCGCTGGCAAGCCTGCTAAGTTTGTTGAAAGCGTGTAAATATCCTCTAAATACATTTGTACTGGGTCTTTTGATTTTTCACCCAAACGCCAGGCCACATCAGGGGCTACAGGCCCCAGGATGACGTCACATTGATTAAATGCGGCCTGGAAATCTGCCGCAATAATGCGACGGATTTTTTGTGCTTGAAGATAGTACGCATCGTAGTAACCATGACAAAGAACGTAAGTTCCAATCATGATGCGGCGTTTTACCTCTGCACCAAAACCCTCAGTACGTGACTTGGAATACATGTCGCCAAGATCACGATATTCTTTGGCGCGATATCCATAACGCACACCATCGAAACGACTCAAATTACTAGATGCTTCTGCGGGTGCTAAAACGTAATACACAGGAATTGATAACTTGGTTTTAGGCAAGCTCACCTCAACTAATGTGGCACCTAAATTTTCTAAAAGTTTGGCTGCTTCATTCACTGATTTGGCCACATCACTTGCTAAGCCTTCAGCAAAAAATTCTTTTGGTAAGCCAACGCGCAAACCTTCTAATGGTTTTGCAGGGTTTGCACTTCCCTCTTGCCAATATTGATTGAGGTAACGACCGTAGTCCTCCCCAGAATCAGCCAAAGAAGTGGAGTCACGTGGATCATGCGAAGACATCGCTGATAGCAGCAGGGCGCAATCTTCTGCAGTCTTGCCCATAGGGCCCGCTTGATCGAGCGAAGAGGCATAGGCAATCATGCCGTAGCGCGACACGCGCCCATAACTAGGCTTAATTCCGGTCAGACCACAAAATGCGGCTGGCTGGCGAATCGAGCCACCGGTATCAGTACCAGTAGCAATTGGGGCCAATCCTGCCGCTACAGCGGCGGCTGAGCCACCCGAGGAGCCGCCTGCTACGTGAGCAGCATTCCAAGGGTTTAAGACTGGGCCAAAGGCAGAGTTTTCATTGGAGGAGCCCATTGCAAACTCGTCCATATTGGTTTTACCCAAGCAAACCATGCCAGCGCCATGGGGATTGTTTTCATCTGGAATTCCCAGATTGGCAACTACGGTGGCATCAAAAGGGCTCTGATATCCAACCAAGATTTTGGATGCTGCCGTTGACTTCCAGCCACGGGTTACAAAGACATCTTTGTGGGCCACTGGAATGCCAGTTAACTTGCCGGCGTTACCGGAATAAATTAGCTGATCTGCTTTAGATGCTTGTTCTAAGCTTAAGTGAGCATTCACATCAAGATAAGCATTCCACCGCTTTCCGGCCTCAATGCGGCCCAAGAAGTGCTGGGTTAACTCAGTGCTAGAGACCTCTTTTGCAGCAAGTGCTTTTGCCATTAAGGCGATAGGGGTGTTGTGCCAACTCATTCGATCACCTTTGGCACTAGGAAGTAGCCTTCCTGCTGAGCAGGGGCTGACTGCATGTTTTCGGAACGGTGGTCAGTTTCGGTGACTTGGTCAGCACGCATAGGCTGTGCCAAATCCCGTATAAAGAGGATTGGGTGAGCCAACGGCTCAAGACCAGTTGTATCAACAGCCTGCATTTCCTCTACCAAGGAAAAGATGGCCTGCAATTGAGGCAAAACTGCCTCAGCTTCTGCCTGATTTAACTCAAGCCTAGATAGGTGCGCAATGCGCTGGACATCATCAAGTTTCATGGGGCGCTAGAGTATCATTCCTATATATTTTCATTAACACTTTCTATTTTCCCACTACATCATGTTTGGTTTTTTCCGCAGCTACTTTTCCAATGACCTAGCCATCGACCTAGGAACCGCCAACACCTTAATTTATATGCGTGAGCGGGGTATTGTGCTCGACGAACCTTCCGTGGTGGCAATTCGCCAAGAAGGTGGTCCAAACGGCAAAAAGACTATTTTGGCCGTCGGCAAAGAGGCAAAAGCCATGTTGGGGCGCGTTCCAGGGAATATTGAGGCGATTCGCCCTATGAAAGACGGCGTTATTGCCGATTTCACTATTACCGAACAAATGCTCAAGCAATTTATCAAGCTTGTGCATGAAAGCAAATTATTAAAGCCAAGTCCACGCATCATTATTTGCGTTCCTTGCGGCTCCACTCAAGTTGAACGTCGTGCGATTCGCGAATCTGCATTAGGTGCTGGTGCATCACAAGTATTTTTGATTGAAGAGCCGATGGCTGCGGCAATTGGTTCTGGCTTGCCGGTTTCTGAAGCAGCTGGTTCGATGGTTGTCGATATCGGCGGCGGTACAACTGAAGTTGGTGTGATGTCCTTAGGTGGCATGGTTTACAAAGGCTCAGTACGCGTTGGTGGTGACAAGTTTGACGAAGCAATCACTAATTACATTCGTCGTAACTACGGCATGTTGATTGGTGAACAAACTGCTGAGTTGATTAAGAAAACAATTGGCTCTGCATTTCCAGGCGCAGAAGTGCGCGAGATGGAAGTTAAAGGCCGCAATCTTTCTGAAGGTATTCCACGTAGCTTCACTGTAACTAGCAATGAAGTTTTGGAAGCATTGACAGATCCACTGAATCAAATCGTGACTGCTGTAAAAGCTGCTCTCGAGCAAATCCCACCAGAGCTAGCATCCGATATCGCCGAGCGCGGCATGATGCTTACTGGTGGCGGAGCCTTATTGCGCGACCTAGACCGCCTCTTGCTTGAAGAAACTGGCTTGCCAATTCATGTAGCAGAAGATCCGTTGACTTGCGTTGCCCGCGGTTGCGGTATCGCTCTTGAGCGTATGGATAAGTTAGGCGGAGTGTTCTCGCACGAGTAAGCGACCTACACGTCGACCAGGGAATTGCAACATAGCGCTCCACCACTTTTCAGACAGGGCATACCAGCCTTACTTAAACTGATTGTCTGTCTGTCGATCAGCATCGCTCTGATGCTGATCGATTTTCGTTTCAAAGCACTCGATCCTATCCGCAACAATGTGAATTGGATTTTGCGTCCACTTGAATATGTCATGATGGCGCCGCGCAATGCATTTGAAGCAAGCTCAGACTATTTCACCACGCGCTCAACTCTTGATCAAGAAAACCAAGTGATGAAGGCTCGTCAAGCAGAGCTTTCTTTGCTGGCAAATCAATCTGAATTTCTTATGGTGGAAAACCAAAATCTGCGCGAGCTTATGGCGCTTCAAAAACAGGTTCCTTTTAAAACTTTGCCAGTAGAAATTCTATTTAATCCACCCAATCCAATTTCACAACGCATTGTGATAAACCGCGGTAGCAATGATGGCCTTAAGCTAGGCAACCCTATTGCCAACGATTCAGGCATTTTGGGTCAAGTGGTACGCCTATACGAGCGCTCTGCCGAGGTTTCTTTGCTGGAAGATCGGGATTTTGCGGTTCCAGTGCAAGTGGCTCGCAATGGTTTGCGTGCTGCCGTGTTTGGCGCAGGACGCGGCAACCCTCTGGAACTTCGTTATCTACCAGTTGCGAGCGATCTGGAAGTGGGCGACATCCTGCTAACCTCTGGAATTGATGGAGTTTATCCCCCTGGTTTCGCGGTGGCCGTGATTAGCAAAATCGAGCGTAACGCCGACAAAAATTCTTCCAATGTTTTTTGTGTTCCTGTAGCGGCAGTCAATCGCTACCGCCAAGCCTTAGCTCTTTTATATGACCCGCAATTTGATGCAAAGGCAGCAAGCAATAATACTAAGTCTGCCACTGGCGCACCTTTAACAAACAATCCTGGCCGACGCCAAACGCGAGCGCGAGGAATGCAATGATCGATTTCCAAAGCGGTTATATTCTGCGCCCGGTCAATCCGGTATTTATTTATTTCAGCTTATTCTGTGCGCTGCTTTTAAATCTATTGCCCATTGGAAACTATGGTTGGGTACCCGACTGGCTCATCATCTGCATGGTCTTTTGGAATATTCACCAACATCGTTATGTGAGCGTGATTACCGCTTTCATACTGGGTCTAATGATGGACGTGCACAACTCCGATCTACTAGGCTTGCACGCCTTTAGCTATTCATTGGTTGCGTATGTAGCCATCTCTTGGCATAGGCGAATTGTGGCGCTAACAGTGCTTTCCCAAGCAGTTCATTTGCTACCCGTCTTCCTGCTAGTGGCGCTATTTCCAGTCTTAGTACATTGGGCGCTCAGCGGTGAACTGTATTGGTGGGCCTTAACGGGCGCAGTTCAAGCTTTTATTGAAGCCATGCTTTGGCCGCTTGCTACGCGCATTCTGCTAGCCCCGCAACGTCGACCCATTGACGTTGACCATAATCGCCCCCTATAAGAAGCTGTATGGTTTCTTTTAAAAGGGCTGACCTAGACTCATTTCAAGAGCGCATTCATATTGCGACTTTATTTGTCACATTCTGTTTTTTGCTATTAATTACTCGCCTTGTTTGGTTACAGCTCGTTAGCCATGGCAAATATGCCCTGCTGGCAGAGAGTAATCGGATTGCTTTAGTGCCTGCTCCAGCAAACCGCGGCCTCATTATTGATCGTAACGGCATCGTGATTGGTAGGAATTATTCTGCACTTACCCTGGATGTGAATGCCGAAGAAGTAAAAGGTAATGTAGATCAGTTAATTAATGATCTTTCAGAAATCATTGATATCTCCCCTAGAGATCGCCGTAACTTCAAGCGCTCCTTAGAAGATTCTCGCAATATGGGCACCATCCCCCTGCGATCGATGCTTAATGAGACTGAAACTGCCCGTTTTATGGCTAATCGCTACCGCTTTCCAGGGGTAGAAATACGTGCCAGGAGCTTTCGGGAGTATCCCTATAACGAATTGGGGTCCCATTTAATTGGCTATATTGGTCGCGTTTCTCAGAAAGATAAGGAACGCATGCAGGCTGAAATTGAGAACTCCAAAGCAGATGATCCTGACGCACTGCAGACTTCATTTTTGCCAGGCATTCAGTATGTTGGAAAAATTGGTCTGGAACAAAGCTATGAAAGTGTTTTGCGTGGCATACCCGGATACGATCAAGTTGAAATTACTGCAGGCGGAAAACCAGTTCGTACTCTTTCCAGCTCACCTTCAGTTCCCGGTAAAAACATTGTGCTGTCAGTCGACTTTAAATTGCAATACTTAGTCGAGCAGTTGTATGGAAATTTCCGCGGAGCATTTGTTGCGATCGAACCAGAAACTGGTGACGTTTTGGCTTTTGTATCTAAGCCAAACTTTAACCCTAATGACTTCGTTGAAGGTATTGATGCCGTTACCTGGAAAGAGCTTAATGACTCTCCGCAAAAACCGCTCTATAACCGCCCGCTCAAAGGCATTTATCCGCCGGGCTCCACTTACAAACCTTTCATGGCGCTCGCCGCTTTAGAAAATAAAAAACGTACGCCGACACAAACTATTTTTGATCCAGGTTATTTTGATTTTGGTAACCACACATTCCGAGATGATAAAAAAGGTGGTCACGGCACTGTAGATATGCAAAAGTCTATTGTGGAGTCTTGTGATACTTATTACTACATGCTTGCACGCGACATGGGTGTAAACATGATTGCGAACTTCATGAAGCCATTTGGCTTTGGCCAAATCACTGGAATTGATTTGCAAGGCGAGTCTAAGGGGGTTTTGCCTTCGACCGAATGGAAACAAAATACCTTTAAAAAACCAGAGCAGCAGAAATGGTATGAAGGAGAAACCATTTCATTAGGAATTGGACAGGGCTACAACTCCTTTACGATTTTGCAGCTAGCGCACGCAATGGCGAATCTCGCCAACAATGGCGTTGTGATGAAACCTCATTTAGTCAAAGCTATTGAGGATCCATTTACCCGCAACAAGGCGCTTACTACCCCAAAAGAAAGCTATCGCATTGAACTCAATCCCGAAAATATTGAGGTTATTAAAAAAGCGATGGTAGAAGTAAATCGCTCCGGAACATCTGCGGCAGCATTTCAGGGGGCGGGGTATGTAGCTGGTGGCAAAACCGGTACCGCACAAGTATTTAGCTTGAACTCAAAAGATTACAAACATGGAGCGACTGCAGAGTTCTTGCGTGACCATGCTTTATATATTGCATTTGCTCCTGCAGACAAGCCAACAATCGTGATTGCAATGGTTGTGGAGAATGCTGGATTTGGAGCGCAGTATGCAGCACCGATCGCACGTAAAGCATTGGACTATTACATAGAGGGCAAATGGCCTAAGGAGGTTCCCGAATGGAAAAGAGCCCCGTAAAAAAAATTCAATCTATTTTCTTCAGCCTCTTCTCAGGACTTGATCGGCAGCTAGGCCTTATTCTTCTTGGCTTGGCGGCAGTTGGATTTTTTACATTCTTATCTGCAAGTCAAAATACTCCCGTTCAAATTACCGATGAACTTCGCAACCTTGCTTTGTCATTTGTAGTGATGTGGCTTGTTTCGCGGATTCCACCCAAGTGGTTGGAGATGGGTGCCGTTTGGATTTATAGTCTTGGTGTAGCCTTATTAGTGGCAGTGGCGGTGTTTGGCTTAATTAAAAAAGGCGCACGTCGCTGGCTCAATATTGGGGTTGTTATTCAGCCCTCTGAAATCATGAAGATCGCAATGCCACTGATGTTGGCGTGGTACTTTCAAAAGCGTGAGGGCTTAAAAAAATCTTGGGACTATGCAGTAGCCGTGATTATTTTGATAATTCCCGTTTTCTTAATTGCTAGACAGCCAGATCTTGGGACTGCGTTACTTGTATTTGCAGCCGGCCTATATGTCATCATCTTGGCAGGACTGCCTTGGAAGTGGATTTTGCCTTTTGTAGCTATCGGCGTAATTGGAATTCTTCTCATCATCATTTTTGGTGGAACCATTTGTGCACATGATGTAGTTTGGCCATTTGTACATGATTATCAAAAGCACCGCATCTGTACCTTGCTTGATCCAAGTAGTGATCCACTAGGAAAAGGATTTCATACAATTCAATCCATGATCGCAATTGGCTCGGGTGGATTTTTTGGAAAAGGCTGGTTCCAGGGAACGCAAGCGCACTTAGAATTTATTCCTGAGAAACACACTGACTTTGTGTTTGCCGTTTTCTCAGAAGAGTTTGGCCTTCTCGGAAATCTCATATTGCTTGCGCTGTTCTATGCTCTTATCAAAAGAGGTTTAGCGATTTCAGCAAGCGCACCCAATTTATTTACACGCCTCTTAGGCGCTTCAGTGACATTAATTTTCTTTACTTATGCATTTGTAAATATCGGCATGGTGAGTGGCCTACTACCGGTGGTAGGGGTCCCATTACCCTTCATTAGCTATGGAGGAACTGCTTTAGTGACATTAGGTTTTGGGGCTGGCATTCTGATGAGCATTCATCGCCATCGCCGTTTAGTGCAAAGCTAATACAGGGGAATTATTTCAAATCCTAAGCAATAAAAAAGCCCGGCATGCCGGGCTTTTTTATCAACAAAGCAAGAATTACTTCTTACGCTTGTTAACTGAATCTTTAAATGCTTTACCAGCAGAAAACTTAACAGTTTTTGCAGCAGCAATTTTGAGTGGCTCGCCAGTTTTTGGGTTACGACCCATACGTGCAGCACGCTTACCAGATGCAAAAGTACCAAAGCCGATCAGTTGTACTGAGTCACCCTTAGTAACAGCTTTGATGATTGTGTCGATAGCTGAATTCAATGCAAATTCTGCTTTGGCTTTTGAGATCTCCGCGTCGTCAGCAATCGCTGCGATTAGTTCGGCTTTGTTCAAGTGAAGCTCCTTATAAATATTGATGTCGGCGCACATTGCGCTTACATGATTTTAACCACAAAAAATTACAAAAATAAAGCTAAGACAAAGTAATTTTGTACTGCTCCTACCGATTATTCATCCAAAACGGTAATATCGTAAACAAAATATTCGGTATCTCCCAAACAGCTAGTTGGAAGACCAATATGCTGTTGGTATTTAAGAGCCACTTTTTTTCCTAAATTTGCATTTATTTTTTGCGCCACAGCATCTTCGCGCACCGTAAAGAAGAATTTTTCAGACATGGTCCCGGGCATCGATACCATCGCCAACTCACCTTCCCAAGTTTTGCAGATATAACCGCGATTGGAGAATTTCTGCACATAACCAGCACGCTCTCCGCTGCCGTAACTCCAAGTAAACATTACCCAGGTATAAGCTGCAAGACCCACTAAGCCAATTAAAACAAGGCTTAAGAGCCACTTTATAAAGCTATTCATACGATCTTCCTCGTCTCATATCCAAAGAAACCCTTAGTGGGTGCCTATATTCGCTCACTCAAGTATATGAGGAACCATCCTACAGAAATAGTCTATTCGCAACTTCCTTACAAATTAAAATATAAGCATTACTTTTGAATGGCAAATTCCATGCAAGCTCGTCACATCATCTTTTTTATCTTTATTGCCTCAGCAATTTATGTGTATTTCAGGGGTAAGGTACGTTTTGGGGTAGTTAGATCTCTTACTGACTATCAGGTACTTTTAGCTCCCATTAATACATTGCTCTATTTATTTTCAAAAGTAAAAGCTGGCGCTTTTATCCCTGTAAGTGAATTTCCTCAAATGCAGCCGATACAAGACAACTGGGAAATTATTCGCCAAGAAGCGCTTGCATTAAATGCTGATGGCGGAATTACTGTAGCAACAGGCTATAACGATATTGGCTTTAATTCATTCTTTCGAACAGGTTGGAAGCGTTTTTATCTCTATTGGTACGGAAAGGACATTCCGTCAGCTCAAAATAGCTGCCCAAAGACGGTCGCTTTACTCAAATCGATTCCCTCGATTAAGGCAGCGATGTTCGCCTCCCTGCCCCCAGGAGCAACGCTGGTAAGGCATCGCGACCCCTACGCCGGATCCCTACGCTATCACATTGGCCTAGTGACCCCAAATGACCCCAAATGCTTTATTGAGGTTGATGGTGAGCGCTATTTTTGGAAAGATGGAGAACCAGTGATGTTTGATGAGACTTATATCCACTTTGCAGCCAACGAAACAGACCAGCAGCGCATTGTTTTATTTTGCGATGTGGAGCGTCCCGTAAATACAAAAGTGGTGCAATGCATTAACCGTTGGTTTGGTCGTTATGTGATGAGTGCGGCAGCTTCACAAAATGTAGCTGGTGAAAAAGTAGGTTTTGTAAATATCTTATTTACCTACTTCTATCATCTGCGAGCTCAGGCAAAAAAGCTGAAAGCAAAACATCGCCGCGTTTACTACATCGGAAAATGGGTCCTAATTTTAGGTATTTTGTGGGCTATTTTTTGGTAACTCAAAATCATGTAATTAAGGTTGAAGTATTTGGGTAATTTGTTCAGGGGTAATTGAGCCCCAGATTTCAACCCGTTTTATGCGGCTGTTTTGTCCTGATATGAACTGAATTTGTTTTTGCGGTATTTTTAACTGCTTTGAAAGCCACCCCAATAAAAGCTCATTGGCCTTATTTTCTATAGCTGGCGCCTGAAGAGAGATTTTTAGGCAGCCGTCATGCAAGCCTACGACTTTCGTCACCTTAGCGCCTGGCTGGCAGTGCAGATTTAACGTAATTCCGGTGGGGGTTTGTTTTAACCAAATGGGCATCATTAAAGTACTTTAAACTTAAACTATGCCCTACAAAAATTCTCAAGCCCTAGAACACCTTTTCGCAAACAATCGCGAATGGGCCGAAGGCATGATTGCTAAAGACCCTGATTTCTTCAAACGGCTTGTTAACCAACAGGCGCCAGAATATCTTTGGATTGGTTGTGCAGATAGTCGCGTTCCAGCAAATGAGATCGTTGATCTATTGCCTGGTGAGCTCTTTGTTCACCGCAATGTAGCAAACGTTGTTGTTCACACCGACCTCAACTGTTTATCGGTTATTCAGTTTGCGATCGATCTTCTTAAGGTAAAACATATTTTAGTGGTTGGTCACTATGGATGTGCGGGTGTTCATGCTGCGCTGAGCGACCGAAGAGTAGGGCTTGCTGATAACTGGTTACGTCATGTAAAAGATGTACACCAAAAACATGAGCGCTATTTGGGTGACGTGTTGCCAACTGCCAAACGCCAAGATCGCTTATGTGAACTCAATGTAATCGAACAAGTGGTAAACGTTTGCGAAACTACCATTGTTCAAGACGCGTGGGCGCGCGACCAAGATTTAACAGTTCATGGATGGACATATCGCCTGGACACTGGACTCGTAAATGATTTGGGTATGTCTAGCAGCTCCTCTGAAGAAATGAAGGAGCGTTACGCTAAATCAATTAAGCGTTACGATTCAGAGTAGAGCTAATTGTTCAAATCGATTGCGAATTTCGGAGGAGTAGCCCTTCTAAAGCTACTCTCAATACTTCCATATAAGCTTCTCGTCGCCATCGGCTATGGCTTAGGCTTTATTGCGGCAAGAATACCTGGTGATAGAAATCGAGTCGTCAAAAAAAATCTAGAGCTCTGCTTTCCGAATTTAAGTCATGAAGAGGTTGAGCGTCTTAGCAAACAACACTGGCGTTTATTAGGGCGTAGTCTTGTTGAAAAAAGTGTCATTTGGTTTGGGAGTGAAAAACAATTGAATGACATGATAGAAGTTAAATCTGCCGTAGATCTTTCTAGTCAAAAACCGCGCATTCTGGTCAATATGCACTTCACAGGAATAGAGGGCAGCATTATTTTGAGCGCCCTTGCAAAGCGCATGGACTGGCCTCGCACCTCAGGATTTTTTCAAAGAATGAAAAATCCTTTCTTCAATAAACGCATTGTTGAATGGCGCAATCGGTTTGGGGGTAACTCTATTGATCGACAAGGAAATGCCAAGGCGATCATTCGTGAAATTCGTAATGGCGACTTCATCATCATTGCACCTGATATTGACTTGGGTCTAAAAGATTCAGAATTTGTTCCTTTTTTTAATATCGAAACAAATACGATCACCACAATTTCGCGCTTAGCAAAAATCACTGGCGCGGATGTATGCATGATGACAACCACCCTAAAGGCAGATGAGTCTAGTTATCTGTGTGAAATTAGTGCGCCTTTAGAAAACTTTCCAAGTGGCGACCCTAAGGCGGATACCGCCCGCCTAAATCAATGCTTTGAAAAAGAAATTCGCTTGCGTCCTGCTGAATATTATTGGGTTCATAAACGCTTCAAAAATCGTCCAGATAACGAGCCTAATCCCTATAACCCTTCTATCTAAAAGACTTTTGTCCTATCATTAGAGGATGACTGAGCGTATTGGGCTATTTGCCGATCTTCATAGTAATTTAGAAGCTTTTGATGCCTGCATGGATAAGGCTGAAGAGCTTGGCGTTACCCGTATGGTCTTTTTAGGGGACCTAGTGGGATACAACGCGGACCCAGTAGCACTGATAGATCGAATAGCAGCTTTAGTAGAGAATAAAAAGGCCATCGCAATTCTTGGTAATCATGATGAGGCTGTTTTTAAAGATAGCCGCAATAAGATGAATGCCAGTGCGAATGCAGCAATCGAGTGGACCAAGACACAACTCAACAATAGTCATGTTGAATTTTTAAAGAATTTACCTCTGATGGTGAATGAAGAAAAAATTTGTTACGTACATGCCTCTGCATATAACCCACCTGACTGGAATTATGTAACCGAAAGTATGAGTGCCTGGCGTTGTGCGCAAAGCTCTGGAAAAAACTATACCTTTGTAGGGCACGCACATGAGCAAGCATTGTTTTATCAAAGTGTGGTTGGAAAGCTCATTCGCTTTGCACCTCACCCTGGTGATGAAATTCCGGTATTACCCCATCGCCAATGGGTAGGCGTAGTTGGCTCATTGGGTCAACCTCGCGATGGAAATCCCGAAGCATGCTTTGCTGTGTTTGAACCAGAGTCTGAAGTGCTAACGTTTCATCGCACACCATATGATCACTATACCGCGGCCGAAAAAGTGCGGCGCGCTGGGTTGCCAGAAGATCTAGCCACTCGTTTAATTACTGGCAAGTAATTAAACCATGGTGCTTAAAACCGATATAGAAGCTGTTGACGACATCTTCCAAGAAGGCAAGGTAGTTGATGGTTTTGTCCTTGGAAAAGAAGTGCACCGAGGCGGTATGGCTAGCTTATTCTCTGCAACCAAAGATGGCATCGACATTCCGATTTTGCTCAAGATCCCACGCGTTGGACGAGACCAACCCGTTGAAAGTTTGATTGGGTTTGAAACCGAGCTCACGATCTTACGTTCACTTAAAAGTCCATATGTTCCTAAGTATTTGGGTTCTGGCAATATGGCTACCCGCCCCTATATTGCAATGGAAAGGGTTGAAGGTAGACCTTTAGAAGACCTTATTAGAGAAGGCAAGCAATTTACTATTGATGAGGTGGTGCGCATTGGTGCCGATCTTGCGCAAGCAGTTCAATCTCTTCATGCACAAGATGCCATTCACTTAGATATCAAACCCGAGAATATTTTGATTGATGACAAGGGTAAGTTGACCTTGATTGATTTTGGCTTATCTCATCATGCACGGTATCCAGATTTGTTAGCAGAAGAAATGCGCAAGGGAATTGGCTCTGCACCCTACATTTCTCCAGAACAAGTGGCTGGTGTTCGCTCTGATTCACGTAGTGATATTTTTTCCATTGGCGTCATCATGTATGAGTTGCTGACTGGGGAGCTTCCCTTTGGCAACCCCCAGTCAATGAGCGGGCTGCGCAAACGGATGTGGGCAGACCCCTTTCCGCCCCGGGCGATTCGTAAAGAAATTCCTCGCTGGCTGCAAGAGGCTGTGTTGCGTTGCCTAGAGTCTAGAGCTGCTGATCGCTACCAAAGCGCCACTCAACTTCGGCAGGTATTACGTGACCCCGAAGGAGTCAGAATTACTGAGCGCGGTGAGCGAGTTGAGCCCCCCAGCTTTTGGGAGAGTTTTAAAAAATGGCTTAAGGCTGCCGGCTATGAGCCTTCTCCAAGCCCGCGCCCTAGTATGGGCAATCAAGATGCCCCATTGATGATTGCGGCAATAGATACACGTCAATCCGACGAAGATTTACGCGAACGGATGCAGCAAACTGCTAAAAAATTATTGCAAGCTTATCCAGAAAGTCGCTTGGTATGCATTAGCACCATAGCCAGCACACCAACCTATGAAGGCAATCACGAAAGTGAAACAGCCAGCGGAATTGTGCGTGGACATTTAGTTCAGCTCATGGAGTGGGCAAAACCCCTCAAGCTACCACCAGAAAGTATTTCGTATCACGTGCTAGAGGCGCTTGATCCTGCCTCACGCATCGTCGAATTTGCCAAGGATAACGATGCTTCGCTCATTTTGATTGGCGCATCACATAAGCTGCCGAACAAAGTAACGCCCTGGAGAACTTCTATGACAAAGATCGTCGAAGAAGCCCCCTGTAGCGTTCACATTGTCAGAACTTAATACGTCTCAGCGCATTTTGTCTTGTTGATGATCCAAGATCATTTCTGGCTCTTGAGCCTCAATCCAGTCATCCCGATTTAATGCGCGAGTTAATTGCTTTTGGTCTAATTCACCTGTCCACTTAGCAACCACAATAGTAGCTACTCCGTTACCGACCAAGTTAGTCAATGCACGCGCCTCTGACATAAAGCGATCAATGCCTAAGATGATTGCCAAGCCTGCTACTGGCACGTCTCCTACCGCTGAAAGAGTGGCTGCCAACACAATAAATCCACTACCAGTTACACCGGCGGCTCCCTTAGAGGTAAGCAATAACACTGCCAAGAGAGTAACTTCTTGTAGGAGGGTCATCGGCGTATTTGTAGCTTGCGCAATAAATACTGCAGCCATTGTTAAATAAATCGAAGTGCCGTCCAGATTAAATGAATAGCCAGTTGGAATCACCAAGCCAACGCAGGCTTTCTTAGCACCTAAAAGCTCCATCTTTTCCATCATGCGTGGCAAAACTGACTCGGAAGAAGAGGTGCCCAGCACAATTAAAAGCTCTTCCTTAATGTAGCGCACGAATTTAAAAATATTAAACCCATTGAGTCGCGCGATGATCCCAAGAACAATAAATACGAAGAGCAAGCAAGTTAAATAAAACGAGCCCATTAATTTACCCAATGAGAATAATGAGCCTATGCCATATTTTCCAATCGTAAATGCCATTGCACCAAAAGCGCCGATTGGCGCAAATTTCATGATGATGGCAATCATGTCAAAAAGAACATGGGATGTTTTTTCAATTAAATCAAACACCATTGTTCCGCGACCACCGAACTTATGTAATGCGAAACCGAACAATATTGCAATGAAGAGAACTTGTAAGATTTCACCTTTAGCAAATGCATCGACTGCACTGCTTGGAATAATGTTGAGTAGGAACTCAGTGGTAGTCCCCATTTTTCCTGGGCCAGTGTAAGCGGCAATACCTTTGGTATCTAAGCTTGCTGGATCAATATTCATTCCCGCACCAGGCTGCAACACATTCACAACAACCAATCCGACCATTAATGCAATTGTGCTGACAATCTCAAAGTACAAAAGCGCAAGGCCGCCTGTTTTTCCAACCTTTTTCATGTCTTCCATGCCGGCAATGCCAAGAACAACCGTACAAAAAATGATCGGGGCAATTAACATCTTGATGCCCTTAATAAAGGCATCCCCGAAAGGCTTCATATCTACGCCCAAGGAAGGGTAAAAATGGCCTAACAAAACCCCAATTACAACAGCCGTAAGTACTTGAAAATAAAGGACTTTATAAATTGGGGGCTTCTTCAAGGTGGCAGTCATGTTGTCTTCCTTTATTTAATAGTTGTTCGACACTCTGTGGAATCAATAGCCTAGATATTAATCCAACTCAAGAAATGAGCCTAATGCTCGATAATGGGCTCATGGAAGAAAAAGTACGCGTTTCCAAATTACTATCTGAACTGGGCCTCTGCTCACGTCGTGAAGCTGACTCCTATATTGAGCAAGGCTTGGTCACCGTGGACGGCGAGGTGGTGAATGAACTGGGCGTACGCGCCTACCGCCATCAAAAAATCGAATTGCAATCTGGAGCAAAGGCGCAACAAGCCTCACGCATCACTGTGATCCTCAATAAGCCCGTTGGTTATATCTCTCATTTTGATGATGAGCAAGAATATCAGCCGGCCGCATCATTAATTACTCCTGATAATTACTTTGCTAGTCCGCTAGATAAAGGTAGAAACCCACGCTTTAATACCAAAGGCTTGGCTCCTGCGGGGCGCTTAGACATCGACTCAACAGGCTTGCTGGTATTAACTCAAGATGGGCGCATTGCTAAATTACTCATTGGCGAAAACAGTCCGATTGAAAAAGAATACTTAGTGCGCGTGGAAGGCAAGCTTTCGTTTGAGGATCTAGATAAATTAAGACATGGCCTCACACTTGACGACGTTGTTCTGAAGCCTGCACAAGTGAGCTGGCAAAATGAAGATCAGTTGCGCTTTGTTTTGCGAGAGGGTCGTAAGCGTCAAATTCGTCGCATGTGCGAAATGGTTGGCCTTAAGGTCATAGGATTAAAACGGGTGAGGATAGGTCGGATCTCTTTAGGCCCCCTTCCCCCAGGACAATGGCGTTTTGTAAGGCCTGAAGAGCAATTCTAAGTAGGCTTACCCGCTTATAATTGCATTCAAAATAGATATTCATAAGCGCAGAATTACCATCGATACCAATACCTCCAGTACTCCAGCCGCAGAAGTTCTTAGACGTCGCAGCTTTGCCATCATCTCTCACCCAGATGCCGGTAAAACAACGCTCACTGAAAAGTTGCTGCTATACGCGGGCGCAATTCAAATCGCAGGCAGCGTTAAAGCGCGTAAAGCGAGCAGGCATGCAACTTCTGATTGGATGGAAATTGAAAAGCAACGCGGAATCTCCGTAGCTAGCTCAGTAATGCAGATGGAATATCGTGACTGCATTATTAATCTTTTAGATACCCCAGGCCACCAAGATTTCTCTGAAGACACCTACCGAGTATTAACGGCTGTTGATTCTGCATTAATGGTGATTGATGCTGCTAACGGAGTGGAATCACAAACCCTACGCTTGCTCGAAGTATGTCGCGCGCGCAATACACCTATCGTTACCTTCATCAATAAGATGGATCGCGAAGTAAAGCCGCCCATGGAATTAATGGATGAAATTGAAACAGCATTAGGAATTGAAGTGGTGCCATTCACTTGGCCAGTTGGCATGGGCAAATCCTTTGCAGGCGTTATTGATATAGCCAACTCTCGGATGCGCATGTTTAAAGCAGGTGAAGACCGCGTGACCGAAGATTCACATGCTGTGGTTGACATCAATGATCCAGCCCTAAAAGAGCGCTTGGGAAGCGATTTAGAAAATGCACTGGCAGAAGTAGAGCTCATTAAAGAGGCAATGCCAGCATTCGATCGCGAAGCCTTTTTGGCTGGGCGTCAATCACCTGTTTTCTTTGGCTCAGCTATTAACAACTTTGGTGTACGTGAAATTTTGAATACACTGGTTGAACTTGCGCCTTCACCAGGATCTCGTAAGGCCTTGCAGCGCGAAGTAAGTCCCGCGGAAAATAAATTCTCTGCAGTGGTTTTTAAGATTCAGGCCAATATGGATCCTGCACACCGCGACCGCGTAGCATTTTTAAGAATTTGTTCCGGACATTTTCAGCGCGGTATGAAACTCAAAATTAGTCGTAACGGCAAAGAAGCGCGTACCAATAATGCGCTATCTTTCTTATCGCAAAGACGTGACATTTTGGATGAAGCCTTCCCGGGTGACATTATTGGCTTACCCAATCATGGCCTGTTACGCCTTGGTGATACGCTCACCGAAGGTGAACAGCTTCAATTTACAGGGCTTCCTTTTTTCGCCCCAGAAATCTTCCGCATGGTGGAGTCAGCAGATCCATTGCGGACAAAACAACTCAGAACCGGCCTCATGCAGCTTGGGGAAGAGGGCGCTATTCAGGTATTTCGTCCTATGACCGGTGGAACAATGCTGCTCGGTGCTTTTGGTCAACTGCAATTTGAGGTGGTCAGTCATCGCCTACAAACCGAATATGGTGCGGAGGTGCGTTTGCTCCCAGCACGATATAACTTAGCTCGATGGGTTAGCTCTGAAGATCCCGTTGCTCTGAAAAAATTTATTCAAGAAAATATTCATCGCATGGCTGAAGACGTAGTAGGCGCTTCAGTTTTCTTGGCATCCCACAAATCAGAATTGGATGTTGCTCAGCAACGTTGGGAATCGATTCAATTTCACGCTTTAAGAGAGCATGCTGGCCTCATATACCAATCTGACCTAGCAGGCTAATTACCGCCTATTACCGTGGTACTTTGCAATCGAACACCACAACCAATTGGGTGTCTGCATTTCTGAAAGTCGCTGTTTTGCCGTATTGTGCGCAATAGTTCTGCGCCTTCTGAGTTAATTGCTCCATAGACTCGCCACTACTATTTAAGAAGGTAACTTGGTTAGCATCAGAGGCGTCGGTATAGACTGCAGCGCATCCCCCTAAAAACACGCTCGTAAGAACTGTCAGTAATGGTGTTTTCATTTAATGGCCCTTTATTTTTGGTGAAGTAGTGCGATCAATTACTACGGCTCAATTTCTCTAGCAATGTATTTGTTACCCTGGTGGCGATAGGCCGATAAATTAAGATACAAATGATGGCTACTGGATAGGCAACAGACCATACTTCAAACCACACAGAGAAGAAAGTATCCGCTCTGCCAACACGCACAAAGGTGGTTGCGAAAGTGATGCTTAAGGACATTAAAAACCCCATCACCAGAGAAAAAATAAAACCCGGAAGATTAATCATCCCTCAATCATAGCGCCTGGTCTTTTTAGCTGTTATTCTGAACTGTGATCGCTATTCTGCACCCTACTTAGGGGGATCTTTTGAGCACGGCTCTTTGGTTCATCATTCCACCACTCTAGGAAAACTAATGGCTGTAGGCCAAAATCAAAAAAACCGCAAAAACGATCCCATGCTCACAAAAACAGGCAAAACACGCCTAGGGCCCCTCAATACTGCACAGCTCACCAAACTCATGGAAACGAGCACTAAAGCAAAAGAAAAAGGCAAAATACTACGAGCGCTTAACAAGCAACAAGTTCCGGCGTAAATACCAAGCCCCGATATTTCGGGGCTTTTTTATGTCCGTCAGAATGTGTACTAATCGAGTACAGGTAAGATGTAAATACTTGAATGTAGCAAGAGCATGCTTTTAAGGAACAGATGATTAGTTACCGCGACGATGCGAATATATCTGCAGATGAAGCCATTGCGCTTTACGTGCGCTCAACCCTTGGTGAGCGTCGTCCCATTCACAATAAACATACTTTTGAGGCAATGCTAAAACATGCTGACATTACCATCACCGCTTGGGATGGTGAAAATCTCATTGGCATTGCACGAACGCTGACTGATTTTGCTTATGTGGCCTATTTAGCCGATTTAGCAGTAGATCAACAATATCAACGAAACGGCATTGGCAAGCATCTGATTGCTGAGACAAAGTTGCGCTTGGGGCCTGAATGCATGACAGTGTTGCTCGCCGCACCAAATGCAAACGAATATTACGAACACATTGGCTTTGAACACAATCCGAGAGCATGGACGCATAAAAAATAATTGCCCCTATATCATTAGCAAATGACTACAACCCGTTTTTGCTTAGTGCGCCATGGTGAGACCGATTGGAATGTTGAGCGTCGTCTCCAAGGTTTTACAGACATCCCTTTAAATGAAAAAGGAGTGCGGCAGGCAAACCAAATGGCAAGCGCTCTTCAAGCCATTGATCTTCAGTTTGATGTGCTCTATGCCAGCGATTTACAACGTGCAGCTCAAACCGCACAGGCTATTGAAAAGGTGTTCGGCGTCTCCGCAATTGCCCATAAAGCATTGCGAGAGCGGAACCTAGGCGCCCTACAAGGACTCACAACGCAGGAAGCTCCAGACTTAGAGCCAGAACTTTGGAATACGCACCTGAGAAGATCACTTCATGAGGAATTACGTGGCGGTGAGAGTATCGCTCAATTCGCCAACAGGATCAAAGATGCCTTAGAGCAAATTTGCCTAAAACATGCGGGCAAAACTGTTTTATTAGTCAGTCATGGCGGAGCGCTGGATATGATGTATCGCATCGCCAGCAATCAAGCCTTAGATGCAGATAAAGCGATATCCGTCCCCAATGCTTCTTTGAGCTGGATCAGTCATGATGGGCAATCCTGGAAGGTAGATAATTGGGCTGATGTTAGCCATCTAGAAGGGCTCGCTCTAGATAATCTAGACCTTTAATAATGGCCCAATCTCAATCACCCATGATTAGCGCATGAAGCTTTTTCAGAAAACCCTTGTTTGCCTTTTTATTGTGCTGCTATCAACGTCGCTATATGCGGACGAAGATGTGCCTGATGGCCTGCCTGACCATTTGGTAGGAGATGTAGGAATCGCAACCTACACAACTAACCTTCATATTGGTACAGAAGGCGTGCAAACGCTTCCCCTTCCCTATGCCTTTGTTGACTACAAACGAGCCTTCGTTCGAATAGATGAAGTGGGTATAAAAACTTTGAAGATGGGTTATGGTTATCTAGAAGTGATTGGGAAAATAAACTTAGATTCATATAAAGTGAAGTCCCCAATTAATGGAGCCACACTAAATCGTACCGACCCCATCCCATTAGGCATAGGCACCTTTCAAGAAACGCCAGTTGGTGGATTTTTTGTGAATGCGTATCATGACTTCGGAAAATCACATGGTGCACTTTATGAGTTGCTCTATTTTGCTGAAATCGAAACTTATAAAAAAGTAACGCTATATCCGCAACTCGGAGTTGAAAGACAGTCGAGTCAATATGCTAATTACTACTATGGAATTAGTGGCAGTGATTCATTGCAGACTGGCTACAGTGCCTACACGGCCCCTGCGACAAGTAATCTCATTGCCGGCCTAATGATTGAAATCCCAGTAGTTGATAACTGGTATTTCAATATTTATGGAAAACGCAAATGGATGGGCGGCGGCATTAACAATAGCCCTGTCATGAATCGCTCATTTCAAGACAATCTCTTTGCCGCACTGGCATATCGATTTAAGTAAGCTGAATTAACAAGATGCCAAAAGTTATCTTGTTAGTCCTCTTTCATATTGGCTCTTTTAACTATAGGGCTTAAGCGTCCTTTTTCATCTGCTAAAAATTTAGAAAAAGATGCTCTGCTACCTGGCGCAGGCTCAATGCCTTGCGGAGTAAGCCGAGCTTGAACGCTGGGACTATTCAAGGCTGCATTGATGGCGTTGTTCATTTTATCCAGGATCGCATCCGGCGTACCCTTGGGAGCAAAGACTCCAGCCCAGTGACCAATAAGCACTTCAGGATAACCTTGCTCCTTAGTAGTGGGTACATTGGGTAAGGCAGCAATTCTCTTATTCCAAGTCGAAGCAATCGCCTTTAATTTGCCACCCTGGATTTGTGGAATCACTACGACACTCGCCTCCGATGTAGCATCAACCTGATTGGAGATGACTGCTACCATTCCCTCTGAACCACTTTTATAGGGAATGATTTCATATTTTCCGCCAGCTTTTACCTTGAGCATTTCGGCAACGAAATGTGGAGTGCTGCCTGTTCCTGCAGTGGAAAAATTCAGACCATTCGGCTCATGTGCAAGCGCCAAAAGATCTTTGAGATTATTCATTTTGGAGTCTGCAGAAACCACAACAATCGATGGGCTAATAGTCAACAAGCTAACCGGAACTAAGTCGCCTTCCTTGTATGGCATGCTTGCCTTAATCATGGGATTGGTCACAATCCCTCCGGCGCTTACAAAGAATGTATAGCCGTCAGGTGGACTTTTCGCTACAAAGTCTGCGCCCAAGACAGAACCAGCGCCAGGCTTGTTCTCAACAATGATGGGTTGTCCCAACTGCTTTGAAGCAGCCTCCGCTACTGTTCTCGCTACTAAATCATTTGCGCCGCCAGGACCAAACCCAACAATAAATTTAATGGGGTGAGTAGGCCAGACATTGTCTGCGATTGCGCAATTAAAATTAATGAAGGCGATTAATGCAAAGGCTATTTTTAAAAATCTACTCATCCAACACCTCTTCTTTTGTGCATACAGTCAGTATATCCAGCCATTATTTCTGAGAACAAAAAACCACCCGAAGGTGGTTTTGATTGAGTCTTAACTAGACTAGTGGCCCTGGCAATCCACCGGCATATCTGGAATTGGTATTCCTTTGCTGTAATCGCAATTTAATCCAATTGGAGAGGTAGTGCTTGCAAGACATCCCGCTAAACCTAAAGCCAATACAAACACGGAAATAAGCGCAAATAGTTTTTTCATATATTCCTGCACATTCATTATTGGTCTCTTATTCTGCCACGATTCTGATGAAGTATGGGCCAAAATCAAGAGCTTTAACCGCCACCAGTGCAATCTGGGTTTTCATTCTCAACAGGTATGCCTGACTTACATACAACACCATCCGGAGATTTGGTGCTGGCAAGACACCCCATCAAAGCCATCATGGCTAAAGCCATAGAAATTATTAATCCCAATCTTTTCATTTCAAGAACCTTTCGAGCTTATCAATACTCATTTTAACGTGCAGCTAACCCTGATTACTTTTCAGGCTTAAAACTACTATCTAAAAATTCTTGTACGCCAGCGAACATCAGCATGCGATTTTTTTCCATAATGATAGTGTGTGTGCCCTCGCTAATTTGCAACATAATTTTATAAGGTGCATTTTCTAGCTTAGTGAAGTACTCATACATCATGTAGCTAGGCAAATCAGCATCCCACTCAGCATGCACCAACATCACTGGTACACGAATATCTTTGGGCTGATAAAGAGGAATACCTGCGGTCCAGTAATCGCGCGCATCTTGAACAGTGCCATTGGGTGCGCGTAATTTTTTAGGTGACTGGGTTTTTCCCCATGGGTCTGTTTCAAAAGTAGCGTCAGCCCATTTTTCAAACCACCCCTGAGGAATAAGACTGTCTTTTGCGTTTTCAGGCACGCCAGTTAACCAACGATTTTTTGCATCAGCCACGGAAGCAACCCTATAGGCCCCCAATTGACCACCCTTGTCGGTGAGGGGTGCGCCGCCTTGTCTTAACCATTGGGGAGCATAGAGAACCAGCTTATTTACTTTTTCATTATTCTCAGTTGTGTATTTACCCATAATGGTTGTGCCCCAAGACCAACCGAGCAAATTCATTTTATTAATGCTGCGCTTTTTCAAAATATAATTCACTGCACTAGAGACGTCCCTGACTGCTACATCTGTTCGTACTAGCGGTGGGTTTTGGTCTGCTGGCTGATCCATCTCTGGTGGGCGCGTTGATTTTCCATAGCCACGTAAGTCTACAAGCCAAACATCGTAGCCCCTTGCAGCCATGTACTCCATCCAAGATGTGCCACCTAAAGATAAGTCAAATGCTGTTTCGGCGGGATAAGTAGAGCCGTGCACATATAGCAAGGTTTTTTCAGCGGTAAATTTATTCATCCCGCCTAAATGTTTATTGCGAACATAGAGTGAGATTCCCGGGGTATCGCTTTGTACCATATATTCACTCATCTCAATCTGACCAGCTGCATATGCTTGGCCAAAGGAAATACAAGCGATTAGGGCCATTAAAACCTTTGTTGTGCTTTTCATGATGTCTCCTGTGTACTTTTAATTATTTTTTTATATTGCCACATCTTACTATTGCCTATTAGAAAATTGGGGCTGAAGATATAGGCGTTACAAGCCCTAAACAATAACTCCTCAAGGTAGCACAGACAAACAAAGGGTTTATCAGTTAAGCTAATTCTGTCGGTCTACCAAAACAAATTGCTTTACCTAAAAGGAGGTCCAAATGACGTCAAAAGGAATGTGTCCCGTTGCCCACGGGGCCAATACTGAAGCAAGCGAAACCCCGATGGCCTGGTGGCCAAAAGCGCTTAATCTGGACATTCTTCATCAGCAAGATACAAAGACAAACCCAATGGGCTCTTCTTTTAGTTATCGAGATGAATTAAAAAAGCTGGATGTTGGGGCACTCAAAAAAGATATGAAAGATCTGTTGACCAATAGTCAAGATTGGTGGCCGGCAGACTGGGGGCATTATGGTGGCTTAATGATTAGGATGGCTTGGCATTCTGCAGGCAGCTACAGAATTGCAGATGGTCGTGGCGGAGCGGGTACAGGCAATCAACGGTTTGCTCCAATCAATTCTTGGCCAGATAATGCCAACCTAGATAAAGCACGTCGCCTGTTGTGGCCTATCAAAAAGAAATACGGTAACAAAATTAGCTGGGCTGACCTCATGATCTTAGCGGGCACTATCGCTTATGAATCTATGGGCCTAAAAACATTCGGCTTCTCATTCGGCCGCGAAGACATCTGGCATCCAGAAAAAGACATTTACTGGGGCTCTGAAAAAGAATGGCTTCAAAAAAGTGGTGGTAAAGGCTCTCGCTATTCGGGTGAGCGCGAGTTAAGCAATCCATTGGCGGCAGTCATGATGGGCTTAATTTATGTAAACCCCGAAGGCGTCGACGGCAAACCAGACCCATTAAAAACAGCTCAAGATATGCGGGTGACTTTCGCTCGCATGGCCATGAATGATGAAGAAACCGTTGCCCTTACTGCCGGCGGCCATACTGTGGGCAAAGCACATGGCAATGGTAATGCTGCTAACTTAGGGCCAGCCCCAGAGGCTGCCCCAATTGATGAGCAAGGTCTTGGCTGGATGAATCATAAGACGCGCGGCATTGGCAGAGACGCCGTTACCAGCGGACTCGAGGGCGCCTGGACGACACATCCAACACAGTGGGATAACGGTTACTTTAATTTGCTTCTTAATTACGATTGGAAACTGACAGAGAGCCCAGCAGGCGCGCACCAGTATGAGCCCATCAACATTAAAGAAGAAGATAAGCCCGTTGATGTTGAAGATGCTTCCATCCGTTGTATGCCGATGATGACGGATGCAGATATTGCCCTGAAGATGGATCCTGAATACCGCAAGATCTCAGAAAGATTCTCTAAGGACCAAGCGTATTTCTCAGAAACGTTTGCTAAAGCTTGGTTCAAGCTAACCCATCGAGATATGGGCCCCAAGGCAAGATACTTTGGCCCAGATGTTCCAAAGGAAGAGCTGATCTGGCAAGACCCCATACCCTCTGGCCCAAAATCTTATGACATTGATGCCGTTAAAGCCAAGATCAAGGCTAGCGGACTATCAATGAGTGATATGGTGACAACGGCTTGGGATAGCGCTCGCACTTTCAGGGGATCAGATAAACGCGGGGGAGCAAATGGCGCACGCATACGTTTAGCACCACAAAAAGATTGGATGGGCAATGAGCCAGAACGATTGGCAAGAGTGCTTGCAGTCTACGAAAAAATTGGTAAAGAGTGCGGTATTAGTATTGCCGACACCATCATCCTTGGTGGCAATATTGGGATTGAGCAAGCCGCTAAAGCTGGTGGATTTGATGTGAAGGTGCCATTTACATCAGGACGCGGTGATGCGATTCAAGCAATGACAGATGTAGAGTCTTTTGAAGTCCTTGAACCGCTAGCGGATGGCTTTCGCAATTGGCTAAAAGAGAGTTATGTTGTAACGCCCGAAGAGCTGCTCTTAGACCGTACCCAGCTGATGGGGCTCACAGCACAAGAGATGACTGTTCTTATAGGCGGCATGCGCGTACTGGGAACAAACTATGGCGGATCTAAACAAGGTGTATTCACCGAAAAAGAGGGCGTGCTCAGCAATGATTTCTTTGTCAATCTAACGGATATGAACTACCTTTGGAAGCCAACAGGTCAAAATAGTTATGACATTGTTGAGCGAAATACAGAAAAGACAAAGTGGACCGCCACTCGAGCAGATCTCGTATTTGGATCCAACTCAATTTTGCGCGCTTATGCAGAAGTTTATGCACAAGACGACAATAAAGAAAAGTTTGTTAATGACTTTATTGCTGCCTGGACTAAAGTAATGAATGCAGATTTATTTAATTAATATTTAGTGACTAGTTTGGCTAATAAGAGGGGCTATCGCTCCTCTTATTTTGATTAGAAATAATCAAAGAATAAAAAATATGAAGCCTAAAAGAAGAGCTTGTAAACAGCCCAGCCCAAATTCAAAATAACCAATGTAATTAGCGTTCCAAAAGTAAACATCATGCCCAATACGCGTTTACTGAAATCAGGCGGAGGCACATTCATTCCTTTAGCGTGAATCAAGCGCCCAATAATCAGCGTAGCGCCGGGGATGGCAACCAACCACCATGGCGCCCCATTAAGCTCTAAGCAGGCTATCAATATCAGCCCAAAAGGAACATATTCAGCAAAGTTGCCCTGAGCTCGTATCGCTCGCTCAAGATCTTCGTTGCCACCACTTCCAAGGCCAACCCGATTCTTTCTTCTAAGGCCAATCACAGCAAAAGAAAGCTTTACAAAAATAATGGTTAAAAAGGCTGCGATGATTGAGGTGATCAATAGCATTTATTTCTCCTTAGATAACTTCTAAGACTCTACTTAAAGAATTGCCTTCATAGCTTGGGCTATCACCAATTTCTTCAAATGGATGCCCAAGTCGATTTACCCAGAACACATCAAAGCCATACCATTTGGCCGCTAGAGCATCCCATGCGTTACTGGATACAAACAGAATCTCCTCTTTCTTGACCGGAAATGCTTTTAATAAAAGCTCATATGCTTGGGGCGCAGTTTTAAATAGGCGCACATCTTCAATAGTGACCACCTTATCTAAGTATGGCTTCAAGCCATTACTTTCCACTACCGTGGCCAACATCTCTCTACTGCCATTAGAAAGAATCGCGGTAGAGATACCTTTTTGTTTAATTGTCTTGAGCACATTTAGGCTATCATCAAAACCAGTAAGCTTGGCATACTGATCCATCAGTCGCTTCTCGTAATCGGGGGTTAGATTTATGTCCATTCGTTTACACACATATCGAAGTGATCGAATGGTTAGCTCCCAAAATGGTAGGTAGTGCTTACTACCATTGGGATTAGGATCACTCATAGTTACCAAGCGGGTGTATTCAATTTGGCGATCGCGCCACATCAGAGCAAGAGCTTGGCCATGCCCCGGAAATAATTCATCTGCCAACTGACCCATGGAATACACGTCAAACAATGTTCCATAGGCATCAAAGGCTACGAGTTTATACATGCTGTCTCCCAATTTTTTTGTAAATTTTTATACGATATGCTCATCAACATTTTTTATATCAAACATGAGATTAAGCTCTAAACATAAAATAGACTGCGCCCAATAAGCAAAGTCCTGCCCATATGTAATCCGTCTTAAATGGTTCGCCCATATAAAAAATAGCAAACGGCACAAATACGGTGAGCGTAATAACCTCTTGAGTTATCTTAAGTTGTCCTAACGAAAAATATTGATAACCAATTCTATTTGCTGGGACCTGAAAAGCATATTCAAGCAAAGCAATTGCCCAACTTGCAAACACCGCAACCCACCAGGGCTTAGAAGATAAATTCTTGAGATGGGCATACCAAGCAAATGTCATAAAAACATTGGAAAGAGCCAAAAGTCCAATAAAGGAGAGTGGGCCAAAGAAATTAGATGGATTAGGCATAGACCCATCTTAATGAGTTATGCCAATCTAAATGAAAAAACCACCCGAAGGTGGTTTAGGTGTCTACCACCAGCCCAGCGTTGAAGCCACCGGGTTGGTTCGCCTATACTACTTATCAAGCTTTACGGTAACTCCACTTGCGCTGAGGTTAAATTGCAGACCTTCAGAAGTGCTAGTGAGACGCATGATGACGCCATTTTCATTCTTCAAAACAGTTCCGCCAACTCCACCACCTAAAGTAATACTGCTCTCTAACTTGGTAAAGGTACCGGGAAATTTAGATACGTCAGTTAGGTCATATACCTCACCAGTTGCTGCTAATTTAGACGCACCCACATTAGCCCCAAGACTCATTCCACCAATCTTAAATGGATATTTCTTGCCTTGATAAGTCAGAACGCCACCGCCAGTACTACCACCAACAATTAAAGCAAATTGAGTTTCATTAATGCTGACGGTGCCCGATGGCTTTTTAGGGGCGTCTGCAGCGCTAGCGCCAAAACTTAAAACAGCTAATCCCAAAATTAGCAGGGAAAGGAACTTGCGAATACTTGTCATATAACTTCTCCATTTGTTGAAGTCCATAAAATGATTATGGAATTAGCAATATTGCAAACTAAAGCTTACTCCGGTTATGCGAGCAAGACAAATGAAAAACCGGCAGAAGGTAGTTTTAGAGCTTCTTAGCGCTCTGAGGCAGACTCAACCGGGACTTAGAGGGTAGCCCTACCCTCAAGGCTGCTCTATCTATATCCCAATACGTCATCTGAGGTTCGCTTTTGTCCCTCGACAAAAAGCTTTGTACATATTCCTGCGCCGCTGTGAAAGATTTGTTTTTTAGAGTCGACCTGCATTTGATACAAAGTATCAAAACAATCTCTTCTCTTGGTAAATTGGAAGCGCTCTGTATGGGTTTGTTTACCCATATAAAAGTGAAAAAAATCTAAAGTCCAAAACTTGTCACCCTGGGCACCTATTCTGCTTTGCTCCACAGGTTGGTGGCTAGTACAGGCGCTCAAAAAAAGCACAAGACAAAAAATGAGTAGCTTATTCACTTTGCTTAGCTAACGCCCATTTGATCCTATGCGACCTTTGACGGAACGAATAATGCTTTTAATTTACTTCGGTGGAAAGGGCAATGGTTTGCCTGCGGGCGGCATTTCTTGGCCAAGGGCCAGCAGCATTGCCACCGTGACATAAGTGCCGCTCACTGCCACCAGATCTACCAACTGTTGCTCACCCAGAATCGCTTTAGACTTTTGGAACAATGCATCGCTGATCTGATGATTTTGAATCATTTCCATGGAAACGTCATACACCACTGCCTCATCGGGCTTCATATCTCTTGGGCGAATACCTGACTTGAGATCATCAGCCACCTGCTGAGGCAAGCCTGCTTTTAATGCCAATGGGTAATGAGCGTACCATTCCACCTGAGAACTCCATACCTTACCTTGAATCAGAATGGCAAACTCGTTCAAACGGGTCGGCAGGGAGGTATTGAAGCGTAAATAATCTAATAAACGTTTCATGCGATCTGCGAAAACTGGGCTTCTAAGCATCACGTTATACGGGCCACCCAATCCAACGCTTGAGATAGCAATAATTTCTTCGCCCAAAGGTCGCGCATCTGGCGGAAGTTGCTCTAAGGTAATTTGCGGAAAACGCTTTGGCTCACCCGGAGTGGGTGGCGTTTGCGCCATAGTAAGAGATGCCATTCCTAAAGTGAAGGCGCAAATCTGGATCAATCTCATGATGGCTGGTTTCATTCTGTCTCTCTTTTTATGAATATATCTGGAGGATACTGAATATATTGCAGTCTTGACTAACTTTTTTAATGTCCTATGAATTCTTTTGGTCTCGGGGTGGAATCATCCAGCGCCTAAGATATCCGATCTTTCAAGATAACTCTAATATCTCGATAAATCTGTAGGCCCGCTATTAATATAAGAGAAAAGGACAGGGGCACTACTGAAATATAGCCAACTTTCTTAAAGCTAACAGCCCCAATAATTCCACCAATCAAAAACATGCCAAAAATAAATAGATGGGATGTTAGTTTCTCCCTGTTGGCTTTGACATACCTAACCTGATTGGCCTCTTGTGATTTATTCCAATAAATCAATTTACCCAGCTCGATACCAATATCGGTAATTACGCCTGTCATATGCGTAGTTCTAATTTCAGCTCTAGAAGCCTTGGTCACAATAGCGTTTTGTAAGCCCATAACAAAACATAGAAGAAGGGCAATTGCTGGAACAGTTAAAGGCAAATACAGATTCAAGTTGGCCCCAACCAAACCGAACACCAAGAGCAAGATGGCTTCGACCAATAAGGGTAAAGCAAATTCACTATGAATTTTTCTTCGATGCCCCCAGTTAACGATGATGGCAGTAGTTGCCGCCCCAAATAGAAATGAAAGCAAAAGTGATATGCCGCCCAAAACAGAAATCAAGTCATTGAGAGCTAGATCATCACCTATCGCAGAAATGATGCCACTCATGTGAGAGGTGTAACGAGCAATCGCCAGAAATCCACCCGCATTTACCGCACCAGCAACGAATGCCATATAGGCGCCCAATTGAATATTGGTCTTATGAGACCTATGTGTGCTGGTTAAAAGTTGAATGAACTGAATTGGCATTGAAGCTACATTCTACGACTGAGCTTTATTTGCCGATATATTGATCGTCGCTTTATGAAAAAAACACCCAAAGTTAGCTTTCTTACTTCTTTGTGGCATGGAGGGAGCAGAATTGAGGTCTTAACCTCAACCATCAGGCTCCATGAATAAAGGAGCATGTGTGCTGCAGAACATTAGTTTTGAAATGAATCCTATAAAGTAGTTGAAGGGATGGTCAAGCAGACATAAGAGGATGCGATAAGTAAGAAGTTTTTCTGCTTTCTAACTTACAGCCAGTAATCGCCAAATTTTCATTCCCCCCTTTTTTTGTATCGTGACAATGCCTGCCGAGGCAACTCAAAAAATCAGAACAAGATAAAAATAGGCTTCCCAATACTTACTGAAAGTGTGCCCACTATTTACAGGCTACAGTTTGAATAGGTTTATATTCACTGGCTCTTTGTGCCATGGATTCAAATCGGCCTCGCATACTGTTTTTTATAAAATATTCAATGATGGCTGAGGGAATGATTGAGTTGGGCTCTATTTGAGCGTCGTATTTAAATAGTGTCTTTTCTTTTTCCTCGACTAATTTCCAGGTGCCTTTGTAAGATCTGGTATCGCCACTAATCTGCTCAAAAGTTAATGATCTATTAGGCAGCTCTGTATATTCCACTGTAGATTTCATCTCAATAGGGAAAAAGAGAATTTGCTCTTCTATCACTCTATACACGCGTACCTTATTGCCCACCCTTGAAATAACTTTTGCCTCAACTATTCCTGGGATATTTTTTGAGCCCTCATAGTCCGTAATAAAAGTATAGGCGCTACAAATATTCATTGGCACAGAATAGCTTGCCTGGACATGAAACCGCCCATCAATAGGCGTCACGCCTACTTGAACATCAAAAGGGTTGGAATTCTCTTGTGCAAAGCTTTGAGAGATAAAGAAAAAGAAGGTTAAGACGAGCGTGAACATCCATTTCATTAATAGATTTTAGGGGCTTATGGATTTTGTCGCTTTATACGACATCTCGAGTTAAGGGGCGCTCGAGGTATTGGGTGCCTATTGTGAGCGATTACTGTCCAGTTAATCGTTTGGCATAGGAATTGGCATATGCAGGAGATCTGAATAAAAGTACAGGATCATTAGTTGGTGCAATACCGGATGTCATCGCCAAAGGATCAAAATTAATCTTCTCGCAAGCCCCACCTTGTTGAGGTGATGCCGAGGTCAAAGCCAAAACACCTGCTTTAATTTCTTTACGATCGACTGGCCAGTAAATTGTTGGATTAGTTTGCTCATCCATGGGATCACCAATTACCAGCACCATATCCCAACGGACCACGCCTGCTTGGGTCTTGTTCATAATGTCTTGGTCTAAAAAACGAGTTGGTGCTGTTTTAAGTTCTTCGTCACTTAATCTCTTCACGCCATCTTGCGGTACAAAACGCCAGCGAACCAAAGTACTCTTATTATTTTTATTAATGAATTTAAAAGTGTGCACGCTATAAAAATCACTATTGGCATAACTTGCAATAGGATTATTTTTGCCCAAGTATTCACCTAAAGCTTTAGCATCGGGGTGACTAGCTTTATAAGCAGCCATCTTTTCAGGGTCTGGTTTGCCAGTTGCCGGATCAGGAGTATTCGCGACCACGCCATCATAAAAAGATTCGGGTGTAGCGGCGCCAAATACCGGGACATTAAGCATCGTAAAGTGCTGAACTTGCCCATCAGGTAGCCTAAACTCCAAAGCCATTCCACGAGGGTTTTTAGCGGTATCCGGAATCTTGAGGCTGCCTCCAGCTAAAGAAAATCGGCCAAGGACTGGAATGACTTTCCCTGAAAATAATGGCGACATGGAATAAGGCTGAACCGCTTTATTCCCAACAAAGCTTCCCGCGACGCAAACTCCATTGATATGGTTTCGTCTTTGCCCTGGGGTAACCCCAAACTGATGCTCAATGCCAGTCACCACTTGATCGGCGGTAACTGACTCTTCTGCAAACCCACCACCGGATAAAAGAACGGTGAAAAGAAAAATGCCAAGTTTGGCGCGGTTCATATTTTTAGTGCCTCAATATTTACGGCTTTAGCTGAGCTCTGATTTCACCAGATTTATTAGTGGCGCTATGAACATTGAGGTAAAGATTGCCGCTTTTCAAGCTTTGGAGCTGGGCATCCGTTAATTTGGCACCAGCGGGGGCAGTCCAAACATTATCTGAAGTCTTGGCAAACGGAACAATAACTGGACCATTTTGACCCATCGGTGCCTCATGAATATGCGCCATGGTTCCCTCAATACCTGTCGTTGTGATGGTTCCCGACACCGCACCGTCTGGAGCAACCATGATTGCGCCTACCCCAGAAGCTGAGGTCATCACTGGAGGCACCTCTTGAGAGCCAATAAGAGTTACCTTCATTGACTGTGCTGAAGCGGCTAATGAAGCAACGCCAACACACAATCCCAAAACAACTTTTGCCAAAACATGAGCTATCTTCATTTGCATCTCCTATTGGTTTAGTTCTAGGTTCAGGCTATCACAATTAGGCTGATTGGTTAAATTAAAAAATAGTCTAAAAAAGTGGGTTTCTGAGGCTCTTGGTGGTCCAAGGCCGAATCTACCAGGGCCTTGAATGCCCAGCTCTATTTCCAGTCTTTAGCCTGTTGAGATAAATGCTTCTTAAATATCGTAGCTATCGGAGATAGCTTTTTGCCTTTAGGGCTCACAATATGCCAGCTTGATTCAATGGGAAATTCTTTACATTTCAAGATGGCAGCCTCTTCTTCAGATTTATCACCCAAACAATGCTTAGAAAGAACGGCTATACCGAGACCGCCTAAAACAGCCTGTTTAATTGCCTCGTTACTTCCAAGCTCCAGCCTGACATCTGGCCTGTACTTCAGTCTTTTAAAGTGAGCATCTGTTGTCATTCGGGTACCAGAGCCCTTTTCTCTAAAAATAAACTTTTCATTCTTTAATAGACTGATATCAAAATTCTTTTTTTTGGCAAGCACGTGATCTTTTGAGGCAACCAATAACAAAGGGTTTGGCATAAACACTTCGTCATCTATATCCATATGAAGTGGGGGCTGAGACATGATGCAAAGATCATCTAAGTTCTCTTCCAATCTTTTCACCACGCCATCGCGATTGAGGATTTCCAAAGAAATATCTATTTGTGGATACTTCGCACAAAAGGCACCTAATATTCTGGGAATGAAATATTTGGCAGTGCTCACCACGGCTACTTTTAATTTTCCCCGGGTTAATCCTTTGACGCTATTCACCTGCTGTTCAAAAGATTCCCATTCGCCAGAAATCGCTCTAGCTGTTTTGGCTAACTCGTGACCCATTTGAGTTAAATGTACTTTCCTGGCTACCACCTCATAGAGGGGCACCCCAATGACATCACTTATCTCCTTCAACCCCATCGAAGCCGTTGGTTGGGTTACATGAACTTTACGGGCGGCCGCACTGACGCTTCCAGTCTCCGCTAAAGCCATAAAAAGGCGTAATTGTCTAAAAGTAATATTCATAGGTTTTTATCTATATATAAATGTCTTATTTCCGATTTTACTTTATATATTAATTTTCCTAGAATCAAATTTAAAGGAAAGCGCATGACTAACTTACTAGACCCTTCGATTCTATTTTTTATCTTCGGCATATTTGCTGGACTCGTTAAATCCAACCTAGAAATCCCCCAACCAATCTCTCGTTTTTTATCCTTGTACCTGCTGATGGCACTGGGATTAAAGGGTGGGTTTGCTTTAAACAAATCAGGATTTACTCCTGAGATTGCGATTAGTCTTGGGTTGGCAATCTCTTTAGCTATAGCCATTCCACTGCTTGGCTACAACTTACTAAAACACAAACTCGATAAACTGGATGCTGCCGCAATTGCCGCGACCTATGGATCTATTAGTGCGGTAACTTTTATTACTACTACCCAAGTATTAGATCAAAGCGGCATTAGCTATGGCGGACACATGGCCGCGGCAATGGCTCTGATGGAGTCGCCTGCAATCATCATTGCAATTGTTCTTGCGAATCGGATTCGGCAACATCGCTCAGGAACCACAGCTTCGCAGACATCTTTAGCGAAAGTGCTTCATGAATCGTTTACCGATGGCGGACAGCTTCTACTGCTGGGATCGTTGATGGTAGGGCTGATATCTGGCGATTCAGGCCACAAAGTCATGGCCCCATTCTCGATTGATTTATTCAAAGGGTTATTGGCATTCTTTTTATTAGACATGGGCTTAGTTGCCGCTAGAAGCATTGGCGAACTCAAAGGAAAGCCCCCCATCACACTGGCATATGCCTTCATAGCGCCACCCACTCACGCCCTGATTGCTCTTGGTTTGTGCCACCTGTTTCATGTACCGCTCGGTGACACGATTCTATTAATGATTCTTGCGGCAAGCGCCTCTTATATTGCAGTACCGGCGGTTCTGCGTCATGCCATGCCTGAGGTTAATCCTGCTTTGTATATGGGAATGTCGCTAGGCATCACCTTTCCCCTGAACATCATTTTAGGAATTCCCATCTATAGTGCGATTGCCAACTATTTTGCTTAAAGGATTACAAATTCAATATGTCAAACTATCTCAAGCCCTATGCCGGATTAAAAGCGAGCCTACTGACACAACACGGCAAAGAGTCTGTTGTTTGTCCCGAACTACTGCATACTAATAGCCTAGAAGTCATTCATGTCACAGGCTATGACACAGATAGACTGGGAACCTTTGCACGCGATATTCCCAGACAGGGTTCGCAACTAGATGCCGCAAGAAAGAAGGCCAGAGTTGGCATGGAACTCTCGGACACCAAGATAGGCATTGCCAGTGAAGGGGCATTTGCAAATGATCCATACACAGGACTACTTCCTTGGAATTATGAATTAGTCCTTTTGGTTGATGACACTCGCAATCTAGAAATTGCTGGTTTTTATGGAGGAGAGGCGCAGAGTGCGAGCAAGCAAATATCGAGCTGGGATGAGATTACTGCCTTCTTATCTGAAGCCCAATTTCCTAGTCATCAATTGGTAATTAGGCCTGATGATGAATACCATCTTGAGTGCCGCAAAGGAATTGGCACAATTGAAATGCTGAGAGAGGCATACGACTGGGCAACCAATCTCTCTAAAAAAGGTGATGTATTTGTGGAGAATGATTTACGGGCACACACTAATCCAACTCGTATGGCAAATATCTTGAAAGCAACCCAAAATCTAGCCAAGAAAATGGTTTGCCTTTGCCCAGAGTGCGCATCTCCCGGCTTCGCAATAACCGAGACCAAGAAAGGATTGCCTTGCTCTCATTGTGGAATGCCTACAAATTTACCAGTCGCCAATATATGGTCATGCGTAAGGTGTGGCTGCAAAAAAGAAGTAGTAATTGCCAATCAGATATCTGCTGATCCATCAAGGTGTAATTGCTGCAATCCTTGAATATTGATTTGTCGTTTTAAAGGACGCTTTTTGATGGGGAAATCAAAGATTAATCGGGCCCAACCCCGCCATGTTACAAAAGAAAATAGTCCAATAGGTGGGCTATCGACTAGAGCCGAGAATGCCCAACCCTACTTCAATACAGCTTTCACTTTCCTTCTGAGCGAGGGTAAAACCTCTTCCTCAAACCAAGGATTATTCTTTAGCCAAATATTGTTTCTGGGGCTTGGATGTGGCAAAGGAATTGCCTTGGGCCAATAGCTCTTCCATGCCATAACTGTTTCAGTCAAATTGTCTTTATTGCCTTTGTCTAAATGCCATGCTTGAGCATATTGCCCAACAATGATGGTTAGCTTGATATTGGGTAATTGCTCTAATAGTTTGACTCGCCATGTGTCCGCACATTCTGGCCTGGGCGGCAGATCGCCTGACTTGCCCGTTCCGGGAAAACAAAAGCCCATGGGAACTAAAGCAATCTTCTTTTCGTCATAAAACACTTCTTTATCAATGCCCATCCATTCTCTTAATCTATCGCCACTAGGATCATTAAATGGAATTCCTGTTTCATGAACTCGGCTACCAGGGGCTTGGCCAACAATAAGAATCTTCGCTGAACTACCAACCTGAATAATGGGTCTGGGGCCTAAAGGCAGATGATCAGCGCATAAACTACAGGAACGAATTTCTTTAACGAGCTTGGCGAGGGTTTGACTCATCAATTGAGATTAGGCTATCTTGCTTCTTCTATCGTATTGTGAATCAAAGTCTGATCAATAAGAACTTTCTTGCCCGACTCATTTTTACGATACAAATCCACAAAGCGATGATTCCACCGAATATCTTCAAATGTATAGGTGTGGTTGGAATGAATTGTTTGTGAAACTGTCTCATCCAAACCCTTCACGGTTGCGACAAAAGCAAAGTCTGCTTTAGATAGATTCTCTTGAGACAGCTTTGATAAAGGGCTCTTCTCATCAATCGGGTGAATCACAAGCCATGTTAGAGCCAGCATAGGCGTATGGTTACGGGCTAGACTTAAGTCATATATCCGCCTCATACTTTGGCCTTCTTTGGTGGTCTCCTGTATGAACAGACTCAACTCTACTTCAGCGCCAATGATGCGGTTGTTTCTCTCATTGGCCATTCTAAACATGAGGGCGGGCTGACCCTCAAAATTATTTATTACAGCTGTATTACTAAAAATCACTCGCGACCTTGGTAATGAAATTCGGGCAAATGCGAGAGCCGCAAACATGCCGACACCTAACAACCCAATCATCGCCTCAATAGTGACCAAAATATGTCCGTAGAGTGTTTGGGGATACATGCTTCCATAACCAATAGTCGCTAAGGTTTGAACGCTAAAGAAAAAATATTCTAGAAACCCAATGCCCTTTAGTCCGCCAATGGAGTCGCTTTGAAGAGAATATAAAAAACCAAAAAATAAATTGATTGCTAAAAATATAACAACGAAAGAAGCTAAAAAGCGAGGCCATGTCATCCGCACCACTAAATGGTAGAAATCTATAAACGCATTTGAAAACAACGATCTTGAAGATCTCTTAACAGGCGTAGTCATGAAATTATTTTTATCCATGGAAATAGCTTAACCCATAGCGTCTTTCAGCACATTCGAAACACTAAGACGCAAATGAAAAAACCACCCGAAGGTGATTTTGGTGTTTCTTGGTGCCTGGGGGTGGAATGGACCAGGATCTTGGGTGCTAATCCTACGCCCAAAATGCCTTAATACCTGAGGCCTCAATTTTTGAGCGCTCATACCCAGTTCGTAACGCGCCTTCAATCTGCTTAGGATCAAGAAGATTGATGCCTGGAGGCGTACCCGCAATAATCCACTTTACCTTTGTGCCCGTTTTCTCAACGTCTTTAATATTTTGGGCAATTGGGTGTGGAATTGTTGTCAGAATTGCTCCTGTAGAGCCGTTTGTCAATGTAATTATTAGTGCCCTCTTGGATCCAGCTACCAAATCTACATGGGCAGGATTAGAACAAATACCTCCATCCATGACATAGCGCTGACCCAATAATGTTGGTCCAGCAACTCCTGGCAATGAACTGCTTGCCGCCGCGCCATGTGCTAAAGCAATATTATTTTTTTGGGCAGTCTGCTGGCCTACAACCAAACGCTCGCCTGAATAGCAATCTATCCCCGTTGTAAACATCCTACTAGCCGGCCAATTTGTTTTGCTATCGCCTGTTAATAGTCCCGCTAATTTTTCGATGTGATTACTATTTAATTTATTGTCAGCGGCTAAGGCGGCGGCACCAATTATTTTGCGTGTCTCAATACTGCCATCAGTAGCACTCATATTAATTTGATCGGCTCTCATCTGGCTAATATTGGGAGTCGCCAACGGCGCTATTTGAGAAAATATTTCCGGGAACTTTCCAAAAAAATCAAACTCTTTACGCAGGCGATAAAACTCACCAGATAGTAGCGATGATCCCACGTAGGAGCCGGCAGAGGTACCTACAACCATTTCTGGTATTTGAGCCATATCCAATCCAGCCTCATATAGCCCATGAAAAAATCCACAATACCAAGCGATGTAATATTCTCCGCCACCACCAAGCACCATTGTGCGATCTAAGCCCCTTGCTAGCTTTGAAACAGTGGGCTTGTCGGCAATTGGTATTGCTAGGCCATCAGTAGAAAATAATTTTTTAGATATTTCTGCTGCTTTTTGATCAATGCTGGATTTTGAAGTTTTTGTCTGTGCTTGAGCATAACCAATAACAAGCTCAGAGCTCCCAGCAATAGCCACAGAACTAATAGCTGATGTTTTTAAGAAATTACGGCGCGAAGATTGGGTCATATCAACTCCATTGATGATTAATCAATTTATAGCAGATCACACAAATGAAAAAACCACCCGAAGGTCGTTTTGGTGTCTCTTGGTGGCCTGGGGCGGAATCGGCCAGGGCCAAGGGTGTCTAATCCTTAGTCGATATTAAAAATATTCTTTAACGCACCGCAATAATAAAAATCCTCATAGCGTTTTTTAGTACTAAAAATCATCAGTACAACTAAAGTACTACCTACTCTTGGCAAGAAAATTGACTTAGAACAAGTTTTTCTCATGCGCACAAGTAGAGTATTGGCTCACCGCTAACAACATAATTGTGGGAGAAGAAAATGGGGATGAAACATTTAGTTGTCGGGTTTGTTATTGGATTGTTTGTCGGTGTCGTAAGCGCATCAACATTGGATGTGGCCAAGATTGGTTTTACTAAAGATGGTGTAATTACTTACCTAAATCAAGCTTGCTCAAATTAAGATAAGAACAGTTTTCTCGCAGTAACCATCTTTGCCCGCAGAGATATGCGGGCATTTTTTTGACCTCATTACAACGGAACCTCATTCGTCAGTCCAAATGAAAAAACCACCCGAAGGTGGTTTTGGTGTTTCTTGATGGCCCGGGGCGGAATCAACCAGGGTCGAGGATTTCTTATCCTATTGCTAACTATTCAGAAATTTTTTAAATTTCCTTATAAAAATAATAGTCTGAACACATCTCACAATGAGGGCAGTCAAAGGAAGCAGAAACCAATTTGATGGAGACACATACCAAGTGGCTATTGTTATGCCCGAAAAGGCTAAGACCTGAACGCCTTTTAGCTCCAATTCCCGCCTGAGCTTGTTCATTTCCTCTAGATTGCCGCCACTCATGTTGACCCACTTAGTTTTAATTGGCTAAGAATTGAAATTTTAGGTATTGTAAGGCCTTCGAATAATTGGCTCGTGAGCTAATATGAAAAAACCACCCGAAGGTGGTTTTGGTGTTTCTTGGTGGCCCGGGGCGGAATCGAACCACCGACACAAGGATTTTCAAATATCCTCCGATAGACCGCTTCGTCTATGAAATCAACTGGTTACGCCACCCCTGACATTTCGTGCGCAAAATTTACATAATGCGTCGGTCAAAATTTTGAGCGTAATCAGAAAGTTACGATAGCGTGAAGCAACTGTGAGTACGATCTAAAAAATGTATTGGTCAAAAATTGGCTCAAATCTTGGGCCCGCCACCAGCCTCCATTACTCGCAATGTCGTTTAAAACGACAATTCATTTGCGCTATGCCTGTCACCTATATACAGATAAAACAATTGAGCTGATAAATTCCAGGTAAAAACTGGGAATTTGAATCAAAACTCCTGATTTTTCAGAATAAGAATTATTACGAATACGAGGTGGGGTTAGATTAAATCACCAGTGGCCGAGATCTCGAGTGGCATTAAAAATTGCGCGGGAATTTTTTACTAAGCCAAGTGAGTCGGCTTGATAGGTTTAATAACTTTTTGTCTTTCTATCTGTAGACGGCGTTTAGCATCTTCAACACTCTTCTTAAGTGAAGCAATACGTGCCTGCTCAGGATTGAGGGGCTTTACAGGTTTGATCATTTTGATTTCATAAAATCGCATACCTGTATTTAAGCCCCTCATGGCATTTCAGTCTGCTTCCCGATAATTTAATACGCTACCGAAACCATACTGCGCCTCTCCCAACCATTTAGCCTCTAACGCATTATTGGCAAAGATTATCGTATTGGTCGTTTGTAGCTGATTCAAACGCACCCATAAAATAAATTTCTTCATTTACCGAAACCCGCACGCACAGCACCACTTGCGGCCTCAATCTGAGCATCAAGTTCACCTGCTTCAATGGCACCCTTAATAATCTCAAGGGCTTTGATAAGCTCATCTGCTGTTGCCACCTCAATAGCAGTCTTTCCTTTGGCGAACTCAATAATCTTGGCGCCATAGCGAATGTTCAGGCAAACCTTGCCATCCATAGCAACGAACCACCACTGACGAATACGCTTTTCATGTTCAATGGTTTTACGTGCGCCAGTGATGTCTTTAACTGTTTTGAATTTCTTAACTGTAAACGTGCCGCCCTCTTTGCTTGCTTTAGCTAGCTGGATCTGCTCCCAGACTTTGTTTACCAATTTATTCCTGCGATGTAGTACCGGTGGTATTGCTGTTGGCTTTTTTGAATTAACCATTTTTAAACTGTTTAATGTGCTCATCTTTTTCTCCTATAAGTTAATGGGCACACTTAATTTATGGTCAGAGTTTTTGACTGGACAACCTCTTTTTGCCAAAAGCCACAAAGATCTAATTATTTGAACCAGATCTTGTCTCCTTTTATTAGGTTTCACTAAATAACTATGACGACAAAGCAGAAGAACGTTTTGTATGCCATCACTTATTACTACTGAAACAAGGGCAGTGACACCCAGTCGTTATGTCACCCTAAAGCTGGACTTAGAGTCACAGTCATGGAAATTCTGGGCAGTAGCAGAGACTTGCAGTCACTAACCAATAGGATGCCGTTGGATGTTGCTACCCAACTGACTCAAGAATGTAATTCAGCACAAAGATCGTAGAACATAGCTCTATGGATCACGAGAAAGCCCTGCTTACACAGCAACTTTCGAACAAGACAAAGGTAGCCACTTATTGCTTTTGTCATTGTTGCGTTTTAAGCCGCACGTAAAAGGAGATAGCGAAACCGCCCTTCCCAAATTGGTTGTGCCAATAGTGGTGTAGTAAAGAACTCAGCGAAAGTCCTTTTCTATTACTGAGCCTGTTGCTTAAGGCTCAGTGTAGGTTGAATCTAGCGAAAGTTCATAAAACAACTTGAAATCAATATCAGAGATGAAGAAATGTGATGAGCGACAAGCGAAATCACAGGCGAATGTAATTCGCCCTTGTTTAATAATTACAATTAAACTTTATATGGGTATGTTTTAAGAAAGTTTAATGTGCAAATACAAAATGGTACGCCAACAGTAATACAGTTATTTGATCGTCTTCAGAGCGAGGGCTCTTTAGTTGATCTGTATTCAAAAGAATTTTTTGATAAGAATCAGGATGGGCCTGCTTTCTTTTTACAGCCATTTGAAATGATCGAAGAGGTTGAGCGCGGCATAAGTGAAGATTATGGTGATAATAAATTTCCACTCAATCACTTATTGTTCTTATGCGTATCTCTTTTAAGCAATGAAGATAAGCAGTTATTGATATCGCTATACGCGCCATTAAAAAATATATTGAAGGATGATATTCATCATCCAAATTTTTTAATTCTTAATTTGTATACGAAACAAATTCTTGCAGTTGGTCTTGGAAGAAAGAACCGCTTATTTTGTATAGATGTTGCCTCTAATAAAAATATTGATTTAATAAATTTACCGGAAGACTCGGAAGGCAATAACTACATTCAAAACTTTACGGAGCATGATGTCGTAGATTTTTTTTCTGATGACTTAACAGGCTCCCTTCAGACATTAAGTTATGCTTTTTTTGAGCAAGACCATCTTCCTTTTATTAATGACCTCCAAGACGCATTGGAAAGCAGTCCTAATGAGGAAGGTTTATATGAGCTTGATGGGTATGAGGACGGTGTTACTGCTCAAGATATTAAGGACATGATTAAAGAGTATGAGAATCATCAAGAATCCATCAATCAATCACTCCAAATACTTCAATCTTTTTTCCCTGAACTTACAGAGGGCGATTTAAATACTGGCGATTATTAATTGCTGTTGTCAAAATGCCACGATAAATATAAGAGAACAGTACTACTCTTATATTTTTGCCTAACTCATTGATAAAAAAGCGGTTCTTTTTCAGCCATTTTCGGTTGCCCAAACCGAATCTAAGAAAACATACTGTAACTCTGTATTTAATACATTTCAGGGAGAACGTATGTCACAAGCAAGAGTTTTAAATCCACAAGAACTACGCAGAGTTTTAGATCACGTTGCTACACGCAGGCATTCAGCACGTAATCGCGCTATGTTGCTACTTACGCACTACGCGGGTATGCGAGTAGCTGAAGTAGCGGCGCTACGCATAAACGACGTTTTAAACGGCGACAGCACTATTAAGGGTGAAGTACGCTTAATGCCCGATCAAACCAAGGGCAAACACGCCCGTACTGTTTACTTAAATGAACGGATGCAAAAGGAGCTGGCTCAGTACATCAAGATGCTCAAAATCAAAGACGCATCAAAGCCCCTGTTTTACACGCAGAAGCAAGCAGGGTTCTCGGCCAATTCTCTTACTCAATACTTCTTTTACCTTTATCGCGCCTGTGCTCTCGCCGGGGCCAGTAGCCATAGTGGCAGACGCTCATTCTTAACTGGACTTGCCAACAAAGGCACAGCGATTCATATATTGAAAAGTTTGGCTGGGCACCGCAACATCAGCACCACTGCTACCTATCTCTATAGCAGTCCAGATCAGCTTAAGGCCGCTGTTGAATTAGTCTAATTTGTCCTTTTGAAGGACGGTTATAGGTAATGCTATTTTTTAGTTAAGCGGGCCTTTACTATTTTTTTATAGATCTCACCCCAATCGAATTCAGGTAACTCTATTGGGCTTGAATTAGGAAACTTTCCACGAGCCGCCTGCTCACATATTTGTTTGGATTTCTTGAGTGCGCGGCTTGTAAGAATTCCCATCTTCATTCTTTGATCTGTTGTCTTGCTTGTTAGCTTTTGAGCTTTAGCGTCTAAGCCGTCCATATGCTTTGGACTAACCTTTGCCAGAACTCCTAAACGCCAAAGGTCTATTTCAGGATCTTTTGATTTATTCCAAAGAATATTAATTGCAATGAGCAGTGGATCTTTTCTTAACCTCTTGGCATCTAACGGCCTTGCAGACTTTTTTGCCTTTACTGGAATTTCTACTTTGCTTTGATCAATCAACTTAGATATTTGAGCTAGAACAGTTCGCTTATTAATTCCAAGGGGAACCGAAAGTATTAAAGCTGGGCCTTTGCCCTCTTCCGGTCTTATTTTTTCAAAGTGGTGGTCTAAGGCGCGATGAAAGTTTGGATCTATCTCTTCATCCTTTACAACATTAGCAATTAGCCTTGTCCTTGGCTTTGCAAACTCTGTTCCATATATGTACAGACCCTTAGTCAACCACCACTCATCAAATCTGATGCTAGAAACATCACCAAAATCATCGTAGGTTTTTAGTACCAATTCAAAATCCTTTGGCAGTAATTTTTTCTCCTCTTTAGATAGGCCTTCTGTTCTTGCCTTTCTAGCAAGCTCATAGCTCGGGCTAATCCTCAGAAATTCCAGCATAAGCATTAAGTAAGCCTTAATTCCAACGCTAGACCATTCCTTCATGTTTCGGCTGATGTTTAGATTTGATGTTTTTGGAGCCTTTTTCATACAAATATATTAACACTTAAGAATCACTATAAACAGTCAATTTCTTAAAAGTGTTAATAAGAATAAAGTTATTACATGGCAAGTGAGAACAAATTAACTACTCGCAAGTCATATTTTTTAACTAAATGAAAGGTATTAAAAATGAACGCATTATTAAACGCAGTAGATACAACCCCTGTTACAACAAACGTCCTTTTAAAGGACACAACCAAAGTAGCTAACGTTGCTGTTGGTACCACCATTGCCCTTACTAATATGGAAGCAAATCGTATTAACTGGGAACAAGGTGCCTACAGAACAAGTAATCAAGCCTTATATGCAGTATTAGGCGATTGCTTAGCTTTTTGTGGTGACCTGACACTTCCAGAAGCTAAGCAACGTAGCGAATCTTTAGAGTCTTTCTATAAAGATCGTGGCTACACATATAAAAAGGATCTCCCATTAGCGACACGTGTAGTACGTGCAGTTTTTGGATCTAGAGATCGCCGTCGTATTAGCACCTACTCTTTGGTTATTCGTCAGGCAATGAAAGAGAAAGTTTTGATAACTGACTTTTCAGCATGGGTGGAAGAGCGTGGCGGCGTTCAAGAGATCAGTCTTGGTAAGAGCGCTACTTACATCAAGCCTGCGGACAAAGCTGAGATTGCTAAAAACAATCTAAAAGGCAAAACACCTATTGGCTATGCCAAGTCTGAATTGCTCTCACATGTTGCTGATGCTCAGTACCTAGGTGATATGTGCGTACTTTTAGCGGAGCAACAGGCTGACGGCAGTTTTGGTGTCTATGCAGTTTTGCGTCAAGACGGATTGGTTAAGTCTGCCTTTACCTCTTTGTATGCACTTGGCAAAGAGATTGAAGACAAAGCCAAAGCAGAGATCAAAGCGGCAAATGATGCAGATGGCGCGGTTGCTAAATCTGCTTAATTAATCAAGGGGAATGTTATGAGCGTTCCCCATTCTTATTTGAAAGGAATACAAATGTTTACGAAAGGAAATAATCATGAGCCTAAAACAATTGATGACATCATCTTTGGAAATAATGAATCTAAATTGCGGATTGAAGATATTGTCTCGGGTGCCGAAGAATTACCTTACAGCGGCAAATCAGCCATTCTTTTATACGGAGTCTTTGGGACAGGCAAAACCACACTGGCCAAAATGCTACCTAACAACATTGAATATGGCAAAACTAAAGAAGAGTTAGTCTGGCCAGAAGAGTTCATTGCTTGTCAGCAAGGCTTTAATGGGCCTCAAGTGATGGCAAGGATTGACGCTATTTTGACTAAAAGCTCTTTAAACGTTAGCGGGCTTCACTACATCATTCTTGATGAAGTGGACAACTTGACTAAGCAGGCTCAGCAAAGTTTGAAGTCGGCCTTGAATACGACTCGTGGTGTATTCATATTGACGACAAACAATGTATCGCAACTAGACAAGGGCATGTTAGATCGTTGCATCTTAGTTGAGATGAATGCGGCAAATCCGAATGCTTATTTGGATATTGCCAAATCCATTGCTGATGAAGCAGGGGTAGCTTTATCTAATGATGAGCTACTGCCAACCATTCAGGCCGCCAATGGATCATTTAGAAACCTGTCTCATAACGTGGGGCGCTTGGCTAGACGTAAAAGTCAACAGCTACCACCTAATGTAATTTATTAAGGAGGGTGAGATGAAAGATATATGGTTAGCCATTGTTACCGATGTGGATGATGGCCGTCTTCATGTCAATGGTATTTTTGATAATGAAGCATCTGCAAAGAAATGTGTGGATGATGATTTTCTTGCATCTAGTTCCCTCATATATAAAGTTGAGCCAGAGAAAATAAAATCAATCTACTTACCGTTTGAGGATGAATAAATTTGAGCCCACTTAGAGGTGGGCTTTTTTACGCCAACCTATCTGCCGCCATCGTTGCCGTCAACTTGCTGTAATGACGATCAATCATGGCGGCACTATTTCCCATCTGCTTGGATAGCGTATGAATATCTGTCTTATTCTCTAGTAGCTCTAAGGTAGCGTAAGTATGTCTAAGTGAATACAAAGTGCGCATCTGTCCGTCGTGACTTAACCCTAAACCACTGTCTCGCATTAATCGCTTAAATGCGCCATCAATCCTCATGGGCTGATGGCCATTTGGAAAAACAAAAATCTTCTCAGGACACCGAGTCTCAAATAAGCGATCAAATGGGATTTCGTATACCACCTCTTGTCTGCTATGTAATCGCTTAAGAACATCTACAGCCTTATGCTTAGCAATAAGCCAGCGGCCACCCGTCTTGCCGCTAACCCATATCCGCAAGTATTTCTTATCGCCTTGCGTATGCCACTCAATATTGTTCCAGCAAATATTAAGTGCTTCAGTTCCATGTCGCATGCCAGTATAGAGAAGCATCTCCACATAGTCGCGAAGTAAGGGACGGGTTAGTTGCTCAATCTCTAATCTGCCATGATTAATCCAATCTTTCATAAATTCTAATAAGTGATCAATCTCTTCACGCGTAAAGGCAGGACGAGTTTTACCCTTCAGCCCTCTAGCAGTTAATTTTGGGATAGCCACACGATCGCTTATCCACCCTTTATTAATAGCTGTAATTTGTAACTTAGTCCATGCACTAGCAAAATTATTGAGCGTACTGACACGAGGAACTCTATTCATCTGCCTATTTCGCCAAACTTCAAACTCATGCACGTCTGTGTAGGTTATTTCTTCCAGTCTTTTATCCTGAAAGTAAGGTAGAAAGTATTTCTCAATACAAGTGATGTAGCTACCGTAGACACTCTTGCCTATACCCACATCCAAGTCCTGCCGCATTGAGTAGAGAGTAGCGTGTGCAATTTCTGCAAACGTGGGCGACTTTTGTGCAAGCCCCAGTCTTTGGCGAAATCTGGTTTCATCATAAAGATCGCAAGCTGTTCTTACGGCATGCTCAATTGATGCTTGCTTAGTTGTTTGCCGATGCCATGAGCCATCTTGTAACTTAAAACGGCAATGCCAAAGCGGACTTTCAGGTCTGCGGTGAATAACGACTTCGCCATCACGCAGGTAAAGCTCTGTAGGCTCTGCGTATTTGAGTTGGCTGAGTGCTGAAGGCTGGGATTCTTGCTGAGGTGAGGAGATTACTTCTAGGTGACTTTCGGGTACTTTGATTACCTTAGTCACTTTGTGGGCAGATAGCTGTTGTCATACAGCTATTTTATTTTCAGACTTTTGCTTGGACAACCTGAACAAGAAACGTCTTTTTAAAGGACGCTTGATCTTTTTTAACGCTCTTCATGCTCCCAGCCCGACGGAAGATCATTGCTAAAGATTTGTAACTTGCTGGAATGGGCATGACCGCCCAAGATCTTTTGCTCTGCAATAGATAAAAGTGCCAACTGATGTTTGGCAAAGTGCTCCAAAGAATTACCTAAGAAGGCTTCAGGATCTATGTCTTCCAATACTTCATAACTAAAGTGACATATGAGATCTCTGCCATCTATTTTGGCGGGGTAATTAATACCGCCATCCTCAGCAATGGTTGCTGGACCAATAAATTCGATTTTCATAATCTAAACACTCCAAATCTTTAATAGATCAATGCTCGTAGACTACCTCTGATCAGTTTTTAGTGATCCCCCCCCGTTTGCCTATTGGCATTAGTAACTGTAGAGATAAGAGCTAACTTATGTGCTTTTTCAGCAGTCAATACACTTGCTTGAGTAGCATCAATTAAAGCTCCGTTACCCAATACAAGGGCCGCCTCATTGGCAACATTTGCGGCAACTAAAGACAGTCTCGCCAACTCTTCCGCATCAATGGTTTCTTTTACAGCGTCGGCGGTAGTTTTGTCGGCAAGTGCGGACATAGCCTGTATGCGTTGATGAATGATGTCATAGGCTTGTCGCAAGTTAGCGACTTCCCTGCTTAATGCGATTATCGTATCCATCAACCCTTGTGTATAAGAGCTTGTCTTTGTATCGCCCATAGCATCCTCCTTATCTAGGATTTACTCTACGCCCTTACCTGTGAACTAGATAGATAAATTTGGCCTTTAATGAATTAGTCGGGTTTTACAGAGCAAAAAACCACCCGAAGGTGGTTTGTTTTATAAAAGACCAAATCAAGAAAATCAGAAGTTAACCAAAACTTAATTACCTCTAAGTGCTTTTTCTAAACAGACAGATAAATTCTCGTAGTGCTTTAAGGCTTTAGCTGTAGGCGTAACTGATTTCTTGCGGCCATCGGACTTATCTTCATTGAGCTTTACATAGCCCATGACGACTAAGTTCTTAATGCGTCCATGAAGTGTAGCCTGCGAACCAAGCTCACTAAGTGAGATTAAGTCGCCCACCAATAAATTGTGACCTTGCGTAGCGGCCAGAGTAATCTTATTAAGCAGTTGCTCTTCTGTTGAGTCCAACTTCTTAATCGGATTAATGCGATCCAGGCTGTCTATAGCGTTTAGGAACCGAATATAAGCCGAAGGTTTAATAGCTTTCATGTTAATAATTTTACTCCCCACGGCAGGGTAAACACCAGTATGCTTGGCCTTTTTAAAATTCATAATTATTTGATGAGCATTTTCAAGGCCTTAGGCCAATTTCTCGTTGAAGTTGTCATTAGTGCCGGCCTTTACATGGCTTTCTTTTACCTCAACCAATACATTACCCTTCCGCTTGAAGACGCTAAGGGTGTTAATTGGATTTTTCTACCCGCTGGCATTCGCATTTTTATTACGCTGATATTGGATTACTCTGGTGCTTTAGGTTTAGCAATCGCCTCTTTATTGATTAATTACATTGGCTTTTATGAATTAGATTTCACTTCAGCTTTGGGTATTGCCGTTATTTGTGGCGTAGCACCACTGCTGGGTAGGCATTTTGTGATCCACAACCTAAAAGTTCAGGCTGATTTAAGCAACCTTTCATTAAAGCAACTTTTATTGATCATTCTTGCTTACTCATTACTAAGCTCAGGGCTACATCAATTATGGTTTGCGGCGAGGGGCTTAGATTCGGGAAGCTGGAATCACTTCATAGCTATGTTCTGCGGAGATGTTGCTGGCTCAATCTTATTTGTAGCGGTAATCAAATATAGTATTGATCTTGTTAAGGGCAGGTTGGGTAGAGAAAACTTGATTGAGTAATGTCCTTTTAAAAGACATTTGATGACACGAGGAAACATAGCAAGAACGATCCCGCAGGATTATCAATCCCCACCCGAAGAGTTGGCACTCTGAGCAAGATTTAAACGCTGGATTTAGGTGGCTGAACCATCAATCACTTTAGAGGTGAATGGGCAATAAAAAACCACCCGAAGGTGGTTTTGGTATTTCTTGGTGGCCCGGGGCGGAATCGACCAGGACTGAGGACGGCAGATCCTAACTCGAGATAGGATTAACTAGAACTTGTAGCCGAGACCAACCAACAAATTTTGTACAGAAGACTGATTGGAGTTGTACAGAAGTAGCCCACTAGCGCCCTGAAATATGGTCGTAGTCTTTTGATAAATTTGATAGTTATATTCCGCAAAGCCATAAATATTTCCAGCAATGTATTGCTTATAGCCAATACCAAAAGACGGGCCTGATGGATTAGAAACTGTTCCGGCAATTGGGAGCGCCCCTTGAACCATAGTTTTAACTGAAGTGCGGGTATAACCAGCCTTTAAATAGGCTAAGCCATCATTTCCAACTGATATTCCGGGGGTAACGAAGAGGTTGTACATATTTTGCGTGTGATAACTTCCATTTCCAGTAGAGCATCCTGGTGTACAAGAGGTTAATGTGTAGTTACCTGGAGGGCCCACAACAGGGTAGTATTCAGCGCCTGCTCCAATTGAAAATCGATCGTTTATAGAATAGGTATAACCGGCACCAACATTGCCGGTAATGCCGTGAGAAGGGCTGGACCCAGGCGAAAGACTTATATAACTTGGTGCGCCAGGAACCACTCCAGAATAAGTGATGTTAGTTGTTTGATAGCCAACTCCTGCTTGAGCATAAAACCCTTCAAAGGATTTCTTTTGGCTATCGGTTGATTGCGCTAGAGCTCCCACTGAAAACAGAATAAAGAGCAGGGAAATTAAACGCTTCATTGGTACTCCATAGCAGGGGCTGAAAATTAACGATCAATTCTAAGCCATAAAAGAAAATAGCCCAACAAGTGGGCTATTGTGCTTCTTGGTGGCCCGGGGCGGAATCGAACCACCGACACAAGGATTTTCAATCCTCTGCTCTACCGACTGAGCTACCAGGCCAAGACTAGGAATTATAAATGAAAGTGCATTCTGGCTTGAAAAATGTTCCCACCAGGGGTAACTCTGTTGGTTTGTTGGTATTTTTGTGCTGACTAGATATTAAATAACGCTATGCCGCAACAACCATTCATTGCCCACTGGCAGAAGCTTTGGCTCGTGCCGCATGCAATTTTCTATAACTATCGATCATCTTGTGATGTCTATCGAGGCCTTCCAGCTTTGTACTGGTTGGTGTTAAACCAAAGAACCGGATGCCGCCTTCCACGGAGCCTACTACAGCATCCATTCTAGGATTACCAAACATGCGGCGGAAGTTGGCAATATAGTCCTCAAGCTTTAAATCCTCATTTAACTTTACCTCAAGCACTGCATCTAAGGCTTGGTAAAAAAGCTTTCGATCGATAGTGTTGTCGTTGTATTGAAGAAAAGCCCCGACCAATTCATGTGCTTCATCTAGTTGCCTCAAAGCAAGATGGATGAGTAGCTTGAGCTCAAGAACAGTTAGCTGACCCCAAACCGTATTCTCATCAAACTCAACACCGATTAACGTAGCAATGTCACCATACTCATCAAGCTCATTGTTTTCTAAGCGCTCAAGCAATCCTTCAAGACCGACATTATCCAAGCGAGATAAATTCAAAATATCGTTGCGGAACAATAGCGCTTTATTGGTGTTATCCCAAATCAGATCCTCTACTGGATACACCTCAGAATAACCAGGCACTAAGATGCGACAGGCAATTGCACCAAGCTCGTCATACACGGCCACATAAGATTCTTTGCCCATGGCTTTAAGAATGCCAAACAATGTTGCAGCTTCATCGGCATTCGAGTTTTCACCATGGCTAGAGAAGTCCCACTGAACAAACTCATAATCTGGTTTTGCGCTGAAAAAGCGCCATGAAACAATCCCACTCGAATCAATGAAATGCTCTACAAAGTTATTTGGCTCGGTTACCGCTTCGCTTGCAAAAGTAGGTGGTGGTAAGTCGTTTAAGCCCTCTAAACTTCGCCCTTGTAGTAGCTCAGTCAAGCTCCGCTCTAGTGCAACCTCTAAGCTTGGATGAGCGCCGAATGAGGCAAACACGCCACCTGTTCGAGGATTCATTAAAGTGACGCACATTACCGGATAAATGCCGCCCAGCGATGCATCTTTTACCAATACTGGGAAGCCCTGTTCCTCTAGGCCCTGAATGCCGGCAAGAATCCTTGGGTACTTAGCTATTACCTCCTGCGGCACATCTGGCAAAGCAATTTCGCCTTCCAGAATTTCACGCTTGACGGCGCGTTCGAAAATCTCTGACAAGCATTGCACTTGCGCCTCAGCCAGTGTATTACCAGCACTCATGCCATTACTGACAAAGAGGTTCTCAATTAAGTTGGAAGGAAAATAAACTACCCTCCCATCAGACTGACGAATGTATGGCAATGAGCAGATGCCACGGTCTACATTGCCAGAATTGGTATCAATCAGATGTATTGCGCGCAGCTCTCCGTCGGGGTCATAAATTGTTCGACAGTAGTCGTCTAGGATTTCTGTTGGTAGTGTGTCATTCGGGCCAGGCTGAAACCAGCGCTCACTTGGGTAATGCACAAATTCTGCATTGCCAATGTCTTCACCCCAAAAAGTGCCCGCATAAAAATGGTTGTTACTGAGGCGCTCTATATATTCACCTAAGGCCGATGCTAAAGCGCTTTCTTTCGTTGAGCCTTTGCCATTCGTAAAACACATTGGTGAATGCGCATCACGAATGTGTAGTGACCATACATTGGGGATAATATTTCGCCACGAAGCAATCTCGATCTTAATCCCAAGATTGCCCAAAACGCCCGACATATTGGCAATCGTTTGTTCCAAGGGTAGATCTTTGCCTGCTATAAAAGTACTGGCATCAGCAGCGGGCTTCAAGGCTAATAGGCTCTGTGCGTCGGAGTCCAGGTTCTCCACTACTTCGATGACAAACTCTGGCCCAGCTTGCACTACTTTTTTAACTGTACAGCGCTCGATGGAGCGCAAAATTCCCTGACGATCATTGGCAGAGATATCAGCTGGCAATTCAACCTGAATCTTAAAAATTTGCTGATAGCGATTGTCTGGATCAACAATATTATTCTGCGATAGGCGAATATTGTCAGTTGAAATGTTGCGAGTCTCGCAATAGAGCTTTACAAAATACGCTGCGCACAAGGCCGATGAAGCCAAAAAATAATCAAAGGGGCCTGGCGCCGAACCATCTCCTTTGTATCGAATGGGTTGATCAGCAATTACTGTGAAATCATCAAACTTCGCTTCAAGGCGTAGCTTATCGAGAAAGTTGACTTTAATTTCCATGGGGATAGCAGAGAATACATTGCCCGATGCTTATGGCAAAGGCTTTTCTGATAAGCCTATTGCTCGCCTTTGTTGCGGGAGGTATCGATGCCTAAAGCTTTGAGTTTTCGATACAGGTGGGTTCTCTCTAGACCAGTGTATTCAGAAATCTTGGTCATGCTTCCACCCATAATCTGCATCTGATGCTCAAAATATGCTTTTTCGAAAAGATCCCTGGCCTCTCTTAAAGGCAGATCAAAGTAGGTTTTGGCAATACCGCTTATATATTCCCCTTCGGGCTGGGCCACAGCAGGCTCAACATTTAAATGCTTTGGAGCAACATTGATAGAGGCGCCTGATTGAACTACCCGCTCTTCAACCGGCTCCACATATTTTGGAGAACTCTCTAAGGCTTTAGTAACCGTCTTGAGCAGCTTTTGTAAGGCGATTGGTTTTTCTAAAAAGTTGAGGGCACCAATACGCGTTGCTTCCACAGCCGTGTCAATCGTGGCATGTCCAGACATCATCACTACTGGCATTGTTAATTGGCCAGTCTTGGACCACTCTTTGAGCAAAGTGATTCCATCTGTCTCAGGCATCCAAATATCCAACAAGACAAGATCCGGTCTCATTTGCTCGCGAATAGTACGCGCTTGTGCAGCGCTTTCAGCGGCATACACGGTATGACCTTCATCCGTCAGGATCTCATTGAGAAGCTCACGAATGCCCATCTCATCATCAACGACCAAAATACTAGCCATACTTAGGCTGCCTCTTTTGCTAAATTCATAAACAAAATTGATACTTGCGCACCGACTACTTCTTCCCCGTGCATACGGTTGCGGATTTCGATTTTGGCGCCATGATCATCAATAATTTTTTTAACTACCGCCAAACCTAAACCTGTTCCCTTGCTCTTAGTTGTTACATAAGGTTCGAATGCCCTTGCCAATATCTTAGCTGGAAATCCAATACCGTTATCACTTATTGTTAAACGTACTGCATTTTGTGCAATACCGCTTTGCTCTCCATAGGGCACCAATTCGGTTTTTACCTCCACTGGCTCAGACTGATGGCTGGCTTCTAAGGTGGCATCTTGCGCGTTTTGTAGCAAATTGTGTATGACTTGCCTGAGCTGAGTAGAGTCTCCCATGATCTCAGGACAATTTGGATCAAGTTGAGTACGCAAATGACTTCCTTCGTAGAGCCCTAAGATTTCTTTGGTGAGCGTATTAATGGACACTGGGCGTAGTTGTGGGGTCGGCGTCTTAGCAAAATCTCTAAAGTCATTCACCATCTCTTTCATCGCCTGAACCTGACCAATAATGGTTTCCGTGCTGCGATTGATCATCTCTTCCTGCTCAGGAGTGAGCTTACCGGCTAACTTGTGCTGCAAGCGCTCCGCAGAAAGCTGAATTGGGGTAAGGGGATTTTTAATCTCATGAGCAAGACGTCTTGCAACCTCACTCCAAGCAATTGATCTTTGCGCACTAACCACATCAGTAATGTCGTCGAACACCACCATACGTAATTCTGGAGTTAATTGGGTACCGCGTACAAATAAAGTAACGCCTAATTCACTATCAAACTCATTGGTAGCATGGAGCTGAATTTGTTTTTGCCAGATTGGAGTAGCCTGTTGACCATCCTTCATTGGAACGCCAGCCACCTCATTCACAACAGCAAGCTTCATAGTTGCAAAGCCGTCTTTGATGGCCGCCTCAAATTCGGAAAGCGCTGGATTACTGCTCAAGGGCTTACCGTCCAACAACGTGAGGTCCTGAGAAAAAATACGATCTGCACCGGAGTTGCTAGAAACTATGTTGTAGTTTTTATCGAAGATGCAAACACCAGCCGTTAAGCTGCCCAGAACCTTTTCCAAGAAGGCCTTAGATTCTTGTAGGGAGGTACGTGTGTCAGCAAGCTGTCTAGTCATCACGTTAAATTGGCGCGTGAGCATTCCTAGCTCATCGCCCGTATCCAACTCTGGTTTTGGCGATAAATCGCCTTGTGCAACCGCCTGAGTACCCTTCAACAACATCAATAATGGTCGAGCTAATTGGCGCCCCAATAACAAAGCCAAAATCACTGCAACAAATAACGCAAAAAAGAGTGTCAAGGTTAAGGTGCCAACAAACATCTTGCGCAAGCCGGTACGACCTAGTGCCTTCTCTTGATATTCAGTGTAGGCAGTTTCAACCGCATAAATATTTTTGGCTAATGGTGCTGGAATGAAGCGCACTAATTGCAAGAAATATTTATCTTCAACCTCTTTATTGGAGTCCGCCTTACTTTGGCTAGTTTTTTTTCGCACGATAGGAATAAGCGCCCGAACGCGATAGCCGCGCTGACCCCCCTCCATCTCGATCGGGTCTAAAAAGGTAAGGCCTTTCTTTTTAAATGCCTCTGCAATGACATCAGCGCTAGGGGCGGGAAAGTATTTTTTGGGCCTTAATTCGCTGGTTAAGATCAAATTGCGCTGCATATTAAAAAGACTTACTTCTTGGATTCCGAATTGGTTGCGGATCTTCATCACCATCGCACCCATCTGATCGGTGCTAGTGCCAGACGGCGCCTGCGCAACCTGTTCAGCAATAAAATTCCCTTCAGCCAAAATCTCTTCTTGGGCTACTCGTAATGTCACGCGCCCCAACTCAAGCCCGGAATTTAAGGCTGACTCTACCTGTACATCAAACCAAGTTTCAATGCTTCGAGATACGAACTGAAGGGAGACTCCATACAAAATTAAGCCAGGAACAACTCCTACCAAAGCAAAAATCATTGCTAATTTGGCAATTAAGCGCGTTCCAAAATGGCCGCGATGCCAGCGCACTGCAATCACAATCACTAGAGTCAAAATAACCAGAATTAAGCATACGCCGATGACCATATTGGCTGCGTATAGCCAAATAAAGTAACGATCAAAGAACTCTGTATTCGAAGATGCAATCGAAAGCAAAACCAAAAGCAATAAAGCAAACGCGCCAATTAAGCCCAAGGCAATCGGCAATAATTTTTTTCTCCAAACCTTGGAGTCGAAAAAACTAGCTTTGAGAATGTTCGCGGAGGCCTTCATTGCTTAATTGGGGTGGGCCCCAAAGGAGAAAAGGGGAAGCGAAGCCAGTCACTAGATACATTCCAATCGCGATTATTTAATGCATTGACCTGAAACGGCTTGGGGAGCTTACTTAAATCTAAGGTCATCCGTAAACCTGCAACATAAGACTTGCTGGTATCGAGCTGACCATTGTCAACGACTCTCCAACCACCAATACTGCCAACAGCCTGCAAGGCTTCTGAAATTGTTTTTGCTGAAAAAGTAAAGCCCTCCGAAGCAATGCGGTATTGCTGAGTAAGCGGCTGATAGGACAGGCGGGTTTGTCTTTGTGCAAATGCAGGTTTTTCATCAAACCAATACCAGCGTCCACGCGTTACATCGAACTCTGTTTGGAAATATAAAACTACCCCTTTGTGAACTGCATCTTCAAGTCCTGGTGAAAGTTCAATTTGAAATGCGGCACTTAAGAACCAGTCGTTTTCAACCCTTTCTAATTCGAAGGATTTAATTTTGATGCCCTCAGCGTTCGCGGTGCCCGATAAAACACCCAACGCTATAAAACACAAAAGGATGAATTGCTTAATTCTTCGGCTCATGGCCCATTTTTCTTAAACAAAGCATAATAAAAGCCATCATTTGCATCGGTTGGCAAAAGCTGTCCTGGAGCGTCCAATCGTAACGCATTGCTATGTTCCTGAGCAAACCAAACCGCCTGATCCTCACCCTCCTCAGGAAACACAGAGCAGGTTACATATAAAAGAATGCCTCCAGACTTCAGCATTTTCCAGGCCTGGGTCAAAATCTCGCGCTGTCTTTGTTGTAGCACTGGAATATCCGATTCGCGCCTTAAAAAAGGAATGTCTGGGTGTCGAGCAACAATTCCCGAGGCAGAACAAGGGGCATCTATCAAAATTTTGTCAAAGGGTACGCCATCCCACCACGCAGACTTAGAGGCGTCGCCGCGTAATACCTTTGCTTTTTCAGAATGTAAACGCAGACGATCTAAATTCCCCCCAATTTTTCCAAGGCGCTTGCCATCTAGCTCAAGGGCTCGCATTTGACAATCGGCTAACTCTAATAAATGTGCAGTTTTACCGCCCGGTGCAGCGCATGCATCTAATATCAACTCATCTGCCTGTGGATTTAATAAGGTTGCCGCTAATTGTGCTCCTGCGTCCTGAACGGATACTGCACCACTATAAAAACCAGGCAGATCTGATACAGGCACTGCATCAGGCAATAACAGTGCAGAGGGCAATGAAATTCCTGCTATGGCATTTATTGGCTTTGATTGAATTCCTGACTCAGTTAATAAAGCCCGATATTCATCTCGTGAATATTGTTTTTGGTTCACGCGCAAAATTAAGGGCGCCCGCTTTGCTTGGGCAAATAGAATGGCTTGCCAATCTTTTGAATAATTCCGTTTCAAACTAGCGCGCCACCAGGGCGGCACAAACATGGCAATGGGGTCAGGCGGGTAAAAAGGCTTGTCTGCTACTGGCTGCAAAGCTAGGCTCACCTTGCGTAATACAGCATTTACCAGGCCCTTGGCATACAACGTCTGGTCATACTCACCACAAGCTCTAACCGCTTGATCAACCACTGTATGTACTGCATAGCCTTTGTCATCCGCATCATTTCTTATGAACAATGCAATAGCAACGCTCAGTAAATGATCTACTTCTGGCGGCGGTGTCTTGGGAACAAATTGCTTAATAAGTTCATGAGAGCGTACCCACTTTCGTAAAGCATCGAAAGTTAAGCTTTGCACAATTGGTCGCTCATGAGCGTCTAACTCATCCAATACTTCAGTAAGCGAACGGCCGCTCATTACCTCGCTAATTGCTTGCGCCGCAATAGTAATCGCTTCAGAGAGCGGAAGGCTGAGTGTTTTTTTATTGTCGGTCAAACGAATTTACTCTGGGACAAAATTTTTACGCCTTTGTTTGAAAACACAATAATTTTTCTGGGGCATCTACTGACTGCAAGCAAGTCTTTGCGTTCATTTTTTTTCCACCAGGCTTTTGGGCTTCTAGTATTTCAATAACACCATCACCACAGCGCACGAACACGCCATCCTCGCTAAATCCAATTACCGCCCCGATGGGCCCAGCCTCACTATATGCGTCTTCATCGGCCAGGCGTGATTTCCAGAGCTTTATCGTCTCTGCATTCAAATTTGAGATAGCCCCAGGAAAGGGGTTAAAGGCTCGAATACGAGCATCAATTTCTCGCGCGCTCAAACTCCAATCAAGATCAGCCTCAGCTTTTAATATTTTCTCCGCATAGGTCACACCAAGAGCTGGCTGAGGTGTTCGACTTAAACCTTTCCCATCCTGCAAAAGCGAAAGGGCATCAACAATCAGCCCTGCGCCCAAAGCTGCCAATCGATCATGCAATGACGAACTTGTTTCATCTGAGGCAATCGCGAGATCAGCAGTTAATACAACATCGCCAGTATCTAAGCCTGCTTCCATCTGCATAATGCAGACGCCTGTTTTGGCATCACCAGCCTCTATCGCTCGCTGAATTGGTGCCGCACCACGCCAGCGAGGCAACAAAGAGGCGTGGATGTTAAAGCTTCCAAATCGAGGTGCTTGCTGAGTAATATCTAAAATTTCTTGGGGCAATATCAATCCATAGGCAACTACGACCATTGCATCGAAGTTGGTGTTAATCAATGCCCGATAAGCATCTTCAGCTTGTTGCTGTTTCTCTGGATCCTTGTTATTACGCCTGAGAGTCTCAGGCTGTAAGACAGGAATATTTTTTTCCAGCGCAAACTCTTTAACAGGGCTTGCTTGCAAGTGCATCCCCCTGCCAGCACGGCGGTCTGGTTGCGTCAGCGCCAAAACAATTTCATGGCCAGCAGCGTGTATAGCTCGCATTGCTTGCGCAGCAAACTCTGGGGTTCCGGCAAAAACAATTTTCATTAAAGGCGCTTAGCGCTCACCCGCCAACTCTTTGAGGCGCTTTTTCATTTTTTGTGAAATACGTACTTGCTTGAGCATTGATAAGTACTCCACAAATACTTTCCCTTGAAGATGATCAAGCTCATGCTGCAGGCAAACTGCCAAGAGGCCATCGGCCTCCAACTCAAACTCTTCTCCTTTAAGGTTGAGTGCCTTCACTCTAATCTCCGCTGGTCTTTCTACTTCATCATAAAACTCAGGCACGGATAAGCATCCTTCTCGCCAGGATTTTTTCTCAGGGCTTGCCCAAACAATTTCAGGATTAATAAAAACCATTAATTCATTTTGGTCATCAGATACATCAATCACCACGATTCGTTCATGTATATCTACCTGAGTTGCTGCCAAACCAACCCCTGGGGCGTCATACATGGTGTCAGCCATATCAGCTACGATTTTCTGAATGCGCGCGTCTACCTGCGCTACTGGTTTAGCAACCTTATGTAAGCGCTGATCGGGGTAACAAAGAACAGTTAACAAAGCCATGTGGGAATTATCCAACAGAGCAAACCGTCTGTCCTGATTGCAGTCATTTATGCAGCGATCAAAATTGAGCGATGCATATCCCGATTACCCCAAAAACCATTCAGGAAATTCAGAGGGGTAGCAAAAATTACCCTCTTAGACTTAACGATCTGGCAGACCCTCCGTCATGCCTCTATATATACGGGAATATTCACCTCCTGAGCGCTCCCATGGTTGCCATTGTGGGTTCCCGTAAAGCCAGCATGGAAGGGCTAAAAGTATCTCGTCTATTTGCTAGAACTCTTTCAAAAGCGGGCCTACTCGTTGTTTCTGGGCTTGCTAGAGGCATTGATGGTGCGGCACACACTGGCGCGATGAGTCTAGGAACCGATTACCAAACAGCAGCAGTATGTGGCACAGGGCTAGATATGGCCTATCCCAAGGAGCACGCTGCCCTAGCCAATGCGATTGGCAATCAAGGACTCTTAATCTCTGAATACCCTGCCGGAACCGGCCCAAAACCTTACCATTTTCCCCGACGAAACCGAATCATTGCTGCCCTCTCCTTGGGGGTAGTTGTCATTGAAGCCGCCGAAAGATCGGGCTCCCTGATTACAGCGCGCCTTGCTGCTGAGCTGGGAAGAGAGGTATTTGCCCTTCCGGGCCCTATTTACAACCCCCTTTTTGGAGGATGTCATCAACTTATTCAACAGGGAGCTAAATTGGCACGTAATCCAGACGATGTCTTAGAAGAGCTTATTATTCCTAAAAACCCATTTTAATGTACTTTAAATGGTGTTTTTTCCAAAAATCTTACTTTTTTAGTGCCTCATGAGTAGCAAAAAAGGGCTTTTTTGGACTTTTCAATATTTATCGGTTAATAATAAAAAAGGGCTTATCAATCGACCAAACCCTGATTTGGTTTAAATTGATCATCCTTTTTCAGTATTAAAAACTTCATTTCAGGCTCAAATTTAGGCAAACGCGTGGCTAAAGCATCTACCAAAAGCAGCTCAAAAACCTCATCTGTGGATAACCCAAAGGCGCTCATCATTGCCGAGAAGCCCTCGGTAGCCAACGATATCGCCAAGGCTCTAGGCGGCTTTATCAAACATGAGGACTATTTTGAGAGCGATGATTTTGTTATTTCCTCCGCAGTTGGCCATCTTTTAGAAATTGCTGCCCCCGAAGAATATGACGTAAAACGCGGCAAATGGTCTTTTGCCAACCTACCTGTAGTACCTCCATATTTTGATTTGCGACCAATTGCAAAAACAGAAGCACGCTTAAAGGTTTTACAAAAACTCATCAAGCGCAAGGACATCAACTCTCTTATCAATGCTTGTGACGCGGGACGAGAGGGTGAGCTGATTTTCCGTTTGATTGCACAACATGCAAAAGCCTCGCAAAGTGTCAAACGGTTGTGGCTGCAATCTATGACCCCAGCAGCTATTCGTGATGGCTTCACTCACTTGCGCACCGATGATGAAATGCAACCACTTGCCGATGCTGCGCGTTGCCGCTCAGAAGCCGACTGGTTGGTGGGTATTAATGGCACTCGTGCCATGACAGCATTTAATAGCAAAAGCGGTGGATTCTTTTTAACCACTGTAGGCCGTGTACAAACACCAACGCTTTCTATTGTGGTTGAGCGGGAAGAGCTCATTCGTAAGTTTGTATCTAAAGACTATTGGGAAGTAAAGGCGGAATTTATTGCTTCGGCTGGAATCTATGAGGGACGGTGGTTTGATCCCAAGTTTAAAAAGGATGTCACCGAGCCTGATGCCCGCGAAAACCGCCTTTGGAGTGAGGCTGCCGCACAAAGCATTGTTGCCGCCTGTCGTGGAAAAAAGGCGACCGTTACTGAAGAAGCTAAGCCCGCAACACAGCTAGCGCCGCAGTTATTTGATTTAACCAGCCTGCAACGAGAGGCAAATGCTCGCTTTGGTTTTTCTGCAAAAAATACCTTAGGTCTTGCCCAAGCGCTGTATGAACGTCACAAGGTATTAACTTATCCCCGTACCGATGCAAAAGCCCTTCCAGAAGATTATTTGGATACGGTTAAACAAACTATGGAAAACCTTTCGGAGCATTCATCCGAATATCGTTCTTTTGCTAAGCAAATTTTGCAGGGTGACCCTAAAGATCCAAAAACAAAAGCGGGTTATGGATGGATTAAGCCAAACAAACGTATTTTTGATAACTCAAAAATTTCTGATCACTTTGCAATCATCCCAACACTAGAAACGCCCAAGACTTTGAGCGAGCCAGAAGCAAAACTCTACGACTTGGTAGTTCGTCGCTTCTTGGCGGTCTTCTATCCTGCAGCTGAGTTTAGAGTCACCACTCGCATTACAGAAGCTTCTGGACACCACTTTAAAACTGAGGGGCGAGTCCTTGTCAATCCCGGCTGGCTAACGGTTTACGGTAGATCTAATCAAGCAGATGATGAACTGGTTCCCGTCAAAGAAGGCGAAACAGTTCAAACGGAATCCATTGCTGCTATTCCCCTAAAAACAAAACCGCCAGCACGATATACAGAAGCCACCTTGCTCTCCGCAATGGAAAGCGCCGGCAAGTGGGTTGATGATGATGAGATGCGGGAAGCGATGGCAGAAAAGGGTCTTGGCACCCCTGCCACACGGGCAGCGATCATTGAGGGCCTGCTAGCTGAAAAATATATGGTTCGTGAAGCCCGTGAACTCATCCCAACAGCCAAAGCCTTTCAGTTGATGACCTTATTGCGCGGGTTGGATGTAGAAGAATTAACGCGGCCTGATCTAACTGGAAGCTGGGAAAACAAGCTATCTCTCATCGAGCAAGGCAAGATGAAGCGGGACACCTTCATGCAAGAAATTGCCCAGATGACGCAACGCATTGTCAAACGCGCCAAAGAATATGACAGCGATACCATTCCCGGTGATTACGCAACGATGTCGACCCCATGCCCGCACTGTAAGGGCCCAGTGAAAGAAAACTATCGCCGGTTTGCTTGTGAAAAATGTGGCTTTACCATTAGCAAAACACCGGGCGGTCGAGCATTCGAATATCCAGAAGTAGAAGAATTGTTGCGAGAGAAAACGATTGGTCCACTGCAAGGATTTCGCAGCAAAATGGGTCGCCCATTTGCAGCCATTATTAAGCTCAGCGAAATTCCAGAAGATGATGCCGACTATCCAAATGCAGGTTTCAAGCTAGAGTTTGATTTTGGCAATACACAAGATGATGAAACTGAAGCCATTGATTTCACCGGCAGGTTGGCTTTAGGCGCCTGCCCTAAATGCTCTGGGGCTGTTTATGAAGATGGTATGCGTTATGTTTGTGAAAGCAATACTGGACCCAACAAATCATGTGACTTTAAAACCGGCAAAGTAGTATTACAGCAAGAAATTTCTCAGGAACAGGTTCAAAAGTTATTGAAAGAAGGCAAGACCGATCTTTTAACCAACTTTAAGTCGAACCGCACTGGGCGAGGCTTTAAGGCTTACTTGGCTTTAGGTGCAGATGGAAAAATTGGCTTTGAATTTGAGGCTAAGGCGCCCAAAGCTGGTGGTGCGGCTAAAGCACCCGCAAAGAAACGTGCAGGGGCTAGTGCAGCAACCAAGTCTGTAGCAAAACCCAAGCGCGCAAGTAAAGCAAAGTCATCCTCTAGTAGCTGAGCTGTCACTAGCTTGGCCGCTAGGGCCGACCATAAAATACCGCGTGAGCCTAAGGCTGTGGCCATGAAAATTCCTGGTCGCTGAATGATGGGGCCGATCATCGGCAGTCTATCGCCCGCCACACAACGCACGCCAACAAATTCACCAGCCTTAACTAAAGCTCTTGGATCACCAGCGGGAAAATCGACAAGGCCTTTGGCTTGTTCACGATTAAAGTCAACGCTGCTTTCTCTTGAATGAAGGTCGTCCTCTCCCTCGTCAAAACTGGAACCCACTATCCAACGATAGCTCCCATCTTCCAGTTGTTCCGCGGGCAAACAGTACCCGTCTCCCGTGATACCGACCCCAGGCAGCTTACTCACCCAGGGGTCGCCGGCCTTGATATTGAAAATGCTCAGCTGACCACGCACCGGCTTTAACGGTAAGCGAATACCAACGCTAGCCATTAACCCTTTTGACTGCATCGCCGCTGAAATAACAATCTTATTTGCAGAAACAATTGCTTGATTAGTTTTATTAAATAACAGCCATCTTCCATCAACACTTTCCAGGCGCACTACGTTTGTATTCCAAAGACAGGTAAGTCGCTCATGCTTTTGCAGGAGCTGTTTGCTCGTCTCGTATAAATTTAGGCAAGCTCCGCGAGGAAGCCAAACGCCACTTTGTGAAATGCCACAAATTTTCTCGGCCTCTTCAGAATCTAAAGGAACGGCAATATCCTCTTTAAGATCGAGCGACTGGAGATGCGCCAATACTTCGGCCCTGTCAAAAACCCTGTCTTTTTTGGTTGGCTGAAATATGCCATGCTGCTGCCAAACCTTTGACCAGCGGGCCTCTGCTAATAAAAAAGCAAGGCGAGTCAAACGCAATAGTCTGGGTGAGCCTTTACCAATATGAGGGTGCGCAATAGCGTAAGCGTGGCTAGAGCAAGCGCTTGCAGGAGAGGGGGAGGCATCGATAATGCAAACGGATTTGCCCCGCTCAAGCAACTCATTGCTAATGGTTGCACCACAAATGCCTGCCCCAATCACCACGATGTCATGGTGTTGGGGTTGGGTCATTTAAATAAATCTATGAAATACGATTGAATGTATTGGTGATTAGGCGTTCAAACGTTGCTCGATCTTGGCACGCGTCTCTTTTAATTCTTTAGGCAAACGCTCGCCAAGGTGATCAAACAATTCGGTATGAAGTTTTAATTCATTTTTCCAATCATCTACTCCAACGGTAATAGCTTGATGGAACTTCTCTGCGGAATAATCGAGGCCACCCCAATGCATATCAGCGTATTCCGGGGTAATACCAAATGGAGTCTCTTTACCGCTGGCCTTGCCTTCAGCGCGATTCAGAATCCAAGAAAGAACGCGCATATTTTCGCCAAAACCTGGCCATACAAATTTGCCGTTCTCATCTTTGCGGAACCAGTTCACACAATAGATTTTTGGTAATACAGCGCCTTCAGCTTCTAGCTTCTTACCAATATTGAGCCAATGCTGGAAGTAGTCGCTCATGTTGTAGCCAGCAAATGCAATCATTGCAAATGGGTCACGACGAACTACTCCGATTTGACCGGTTATTGCAGCAGTAGTTTCGGAGCCCAATGTAGCAGCCATATATACGCCTTCTACCCAATCACGCGCTTCACTTACCAATGGAACTGTGTTGGAGCGGCGACCGCCAAACAAGAACGCATCAATAGGAACGCCTTCTGGATCATCCCACTTCGGATCAACCGCAGGGTTGTTGGTTGCTGCCACTGTAAAGCGTGAATTAGGGTGTGCTGCTTTTCGACCAGCAGCTCCATCTGCTGGAGTCCAGTCTTTACCTTGCCAGTCGATCAAATGGGCTGGCGGTGTTTCTGTTAAACCTTCCCACCAAACATCACCGTCATCCGTTAAGCCAACGTTTGTGAAGATCACGTCTTGGTTTAATGAGTCGATACAGTTTTGATTGGTTTGACGATTCGTACCAGGGGCAACGCCGAAATAACCAGATTCTGGGTTAATTGCAAATAAGCGGGTTTTGCCTGTAACGGGATCTTTGCGTGGCTTAATCCAAGCAATGTCATCACCAATAGTGGTTACCTTCCAGCCATCAAATCCTTTTGGGGGAATCATCATGGAGAAATTTGTCTTGCCACAGGCAGATGGGAACGCAGCGGCAATGTGATACTTCTTGCCCTCAGGGGAGGTCACACCAAGAATCAACATATGCTCAGCAAGCCAGCCTTGATCGCGGCCCATGTTAGAGGCGATACGCAAAGCGAAGCATTTTTTACCTAACAATGCATTGCCGCCATACCCAGAACCAAAAGACCAGATCTCGCGAGTTTCTGGGTAATGAACGATGTATTTGTTTTTGTTATTAGGCCATGCAACATCTTTTTCGCCAGCAGCCAAGGGCTTGCCAACAGTATGGATACAAGGCACAAACTCTCCGTCAGCGCCAAGCTGATCAATCACCGCTTTGCCCATACGGGTCATGAGGCGCATGTTGATTGCAACATAAGGGCTATCAGACAACTCAACCCCAATATGAGCAATTGGTGAGCCGATTGGGCCCATAGAGAATGGCACTACATACATTGTTCTACCGCGCATGCAACCATCAAATAAAGGTTGAAGTGTTGCGCGCATTTCACTTGGCTCTACCCAATTATTAGTCGGGCCAGCATCTTCTTTTTTTGCCGAACAAATAAATGTGCGGTCTTCAACACGGGCCACATCTTCCGGATCAGATAAGGCTAAGAATGAATTTTTACGCTTTGCAGGGTTTAGGCGCTTAAACACTCCTGCCTGAACCAACAATTCACAGAGCTCGTCATATTCAGACTGGGAACCATCACACCAGCGAATATTGTCTGGTTTGGTTAAAGCAGCAACCTCGGCCACCCACTCAATAAGACGCTTGTTTTTTACATAAGCCGGCGCATTCACATTGATCTGGCCGCTGGTAGTTGAAGTCATATGTTTCCCTATGAAAATTGAATTTTTTAATCAAACGATTTTAACATTTTGGACATATTTTTTGCCCTTAGCCCACACAGAACAAACCCTTTATTTACCAATACAAAATTGGCTAAAGATTTTCCCTAAAAGGTCGTCCGGCAATAGCTTTCCGGTAATCTGGCCAAGGTGATTTTGTGCCAAAAAGAGCTCTTCTGCGAATAATTCTAGTGAATTGTTGCCATTTGCGGCGAATTGCTCTGATTTAGCAATATGTTCTGCCGCGCGCTCAAGACAATCTAAATGCCTTCTGCGGGACACAATTGCCCCCTCCTGGGCGCCATTCCATCCAACTACATGAAGAATTTTTTGTTTTAAGGCATCAATACCAGCGCCTGTTTTGGCTGAAATTAAAAGAGGGGAGGCTTCGTTGCTCGAACTAACAGCCAAACCACCCTCAATCAGGTCTGATTTATTGATAACATCCAAAATAGGGCACTTGGCTGGTAGCGCCCCTAAAATTTCTTCCCGCAAGCTTTCGTGTCCCGGCTCTGCATTTGGCGCCCCCAGGAAGATAACCAAATCAGCCAAACGAATAGCCTCCCAGGTTCTTTCGATGCCTTTGGCCTCAACTTCATCTACTGTTTTCCTCAGCCCGGCGGTATCGATAATGTGCATCGGCACACCCTCGATTTGAATACTTTCTTTGACTCGATCTCGGGTAGTGCCTGCTATTGGAGTAACAATTGCCACCTCTTCACCAGCAAGCCTATTGAGCAAAGAACTCTTTCCCACATTGGGTGCGCCCGCCAGAACCAACTGAATTCCATCGCGTAAGATTTTTCCTTGCTTAGCCCCAGCCTGCAACGCCTCGAGCTTTTTCTTAACAGCAGCGAGCCTTTCACGCGCTTGAGCGTTTTCCAAAAACTCAATTTCTTCTTCAGGAAAGTCTAAGGTCGACTCAACCAAGATTCTTAATTGAGTGATTTCCTCAATGAGTCCATTAATGTCTTCAGAAAAACTGCCCTGTAAAGAACGTGCGGCACCCCTAACTGCAGCCTCACTTTGTGCGTCAATGAGATCGGCTATTGCTTCTGCTTGAGCCAAATCAACCTTGTTGTTTAGATATGCACGCAAAGTGAACTCACCGGGCTCAGCGATCACTAAGCCAAGGGCTTTTCCTAGCTCTAGGCAGCGCTTCATCACTAGCTCCAAAAGCTGCGGCCCTCCATGGCATTGCAACTCAAGCACATCCTCGCCAGTAAAGGATGCGGGCCCAACAAAATAAATAGCGAGAAGTTGATCGATCGGTTGATTGTCTGCATCGCAGAAGGTCAGCAGAGTTGCCTGACGTGGCGCAAGAGATCTGTGAAAAAGGGTTTCGACTAGCTCACCTAGGCCTTGTCCACTAATGCGAACAACGCCCACTCCGGCTTTACCCGGGGCGGTGGCTACGGCAATGATGGGCACCTTTCTGGTCATCATTGCCGTATTTTTTCTGTTAAGCCCTATGCCGTCAATTACTTATTTGGCAGGCTTCTTTCCAAACAAGCGGTTGATTTGCCATTGCTGAGCAATAGACAACAGGTTGTTGGTTACCCAATATAAAACCAAGCCCGCAGGGAAGAAGAAGAACATGATCGAGAAAACGATAGGCATGTACATCATGACTTTGGCCTGAACAGGATCAGGTGGTGTCGGGTTAAGTTTGGTTTGCACAAACATCGATACCGCCATAACCACCGGCAAAATATAGTAAGGGTCTGGCACTGATAAATCATGAATCCATAAAATCCATGGTGCGCCACGCATCTCTACAGACGACAGCAGCACCCAATACAAAGAAATAAACACAGGGATCTGAATCACTACTGGCAAACAACCCCCTAGTGGGTTGATTTTTTCCTTGCGATACATCTCCATCATTGCTTGGTTGAGTTTTTGTGGCTCCCCCTTGTACTGCTCTTTCATGGCCGCCAAGCGAGGCTGAACCTCTTTCATGCGCGCCATAGATTTATAACTGGCTGCTGAAAGCGGGAAGAACGCCAATTTAATCAAAACAGTAAGAAGGATGATTGACCAACCCCAATTACCCACAATGTTGTGAATATGCTCTAACAACCAAAAAATTGGTTTAGCCAGAATAGTGAGATAGCCGTAATCTTTTAATAACTCAAGCCCCGGCGCAATCGTTTCCAGCATGCGCTCTTCTTGTGGGCCAACGAATAATTGGGCATTAGCCATTACCGTAGTACCAGTAGCAATGGTGCCAAGCTGGGTTTGCATACCCACGCGATACAGGTCATTATCAATTTTTCCAGAATAAATATCACGCGGTAATTTATCGTCTGGAATCCAAGCGCTAGCAAAATAATGCTGAACCATGGCAACCCAGCCAGGCTGTCCTGCTGCAATTTGTGAGGGTGCAGTAAATTTATTTTTTTCTATATCAGCAAATGAAACTTTTTTATATTTGCCTCCATCGGTATAAATTGCTGGGCCAGTAAAGGTGCTCGCTGAGAAGGCTCCACCGAAAGGGCCAATTTTTTTCTCTTCCGATCCATCGCGAACAATTTCGGTATAAAGAATTAATGGTGCGCCGTTTGGAGTAACTTGAGTTACTCGATGACCAACATAGATGTCATAGCTTCCAGGATTTAAGAGGAATGTTTTTTCTAGCTTGACGCCATTACGCTCGCTAGAAAGAACCAGAAATGGTCTTCCAGAACCATCTTTGCCGGAGCGATCTAACTTGAATAGGCTGGTGTGATTTGGCAAATCTGTATTGCCTACCGCAACTAAACCAGAGCGCGCAACATAAGTATGTGTAGGTGTGTGTTGAAATATTTCAACTGGCTTTTGATCGGCCGTTAATTCCTTCAACAGTTTTGCGTCAACTACATTTGCACCAGCCGCGCTGATCTCAACGGAGAGTAGTTCATTTTCTAAAACAAATTTTTGGGTGCTCTCTACGGGAGCAGAATTTGCTGTAGGTGTTTGCGTGACTGAAGGAATGCCTGAAATTGCTACTGGTGTATCTAGCTTGGCAGGGGCGCCCGATTTATTTGGCGCACTTGCTGTAGTGGCTGGAGCACCCCCAAACATAGAAGGTTTGCCCTCATGAACCTGCCAATTGTTGTAAAGCATGAGACCTGACAGCGAAAACACAGCCCAAAGAATCGTTTTTTTAAAGTCCATTTGTATTCACTTAAATTAATGAGATGTTTGTTTTACCGCAGGATCATGTCCACCCCGTGACCAAGGGTTACAGCGCAAGAGACGCCAAACCGTTAAGCCAGAGCTTTTTAAAAATCCATAATGCTTAAAGCAGTCACACGCATACTGTGAACAGCTGGGCACATATTTACATTGCGCGCCAACATAAGGACTCAACAGTAATTGATAGAGCTTAAGTGCTTTGACTGCAGCAGCATTGAAGATGCGCACTTTAAATCAGCCCTTGTATTTGAGAGCGAAGAAGTTCTTTTTCTTTTTTCCTGAGCCTGCCGCGGGTATTGCGACCAACTGGTTTTTTAAGCTTCACAACAACATCGCTGTTAAGAGTTGTCGCTTGTGCTGTCCAAATCATTGCCCGAATCATTCGCTTCAACCGATTTCGATCAACAGCGCGTTTGGCTAATTTTTTGGCAACCGCAATTCCGAGGTCTGGTTTGGCGCCCTCTTGAGCGCCAACAGAATACAAGCCCCAGTACAAACTTGTCTTGGGGCGAGTTTTAAGTAATTCAGAAATCCTTGCGCTATTCAATGGCTAAATTAAACAGCCAAACGCTTGCGGCCTTTTGCACGGCGTGCATTCAAAACTGCGCGTCCGCTTTTGGTTTTCATCCGAATACGAAAGCCGTGGGTACGTTTACGACGTGTTACTGAGGGTTGGTAAGTTCTTTTCATGATAGATCCCTGGAAAACCAAGTATTTTCCTTGTTGCGGAGCAAAAGGTCAATCCATCTGAACGAATATATAGGTGTTTTTATCTATTTGAGCGTAATTTTTAGTTAAAGCTCTAATTTATATGGAATTTTCCCCATTATTCACAAGTTATCCACAGCTTTTCCACGTTTTTTTACCTTGTGGATAACTT